>NZ_CP017754.1:3757700-4383984 GCF_001854325.1 Cupriavidus malaysiensis | reverse complement strand
AAGACGAACCAGTCGCTGGCCAGCAGGCCCTCGACCGCGCCCATCACGCCGCCCACCACCTGCGCGGCGGGCGTCCATGCGGCCGGGCAGCGCTCCAGGATCACGTCGTCCACCGTGTGGTAGGCGGCCGGCACCAGCGTGTTGCCCTTCCACAGGCGCACGTCGGCGTTCTCCTTGACGCATTGCTGCCACTCGTAGCCCAGCCGTCCCAGGCGCAGCACCGAGACCGGCGCGATGGTGGAGAAGCGCCGCGCCAGCCGTGCCGCGGGGTACATGCCGACCGAGGCCAGATGGCTGTGGGCCGGCATGTCGAGCTCGCGCACGTCCAGCGCCACTTCGTTGATGCGCTGCGGTGCCTGGTAGAGGTGGAAAACCACGCGGCGCAGCATCAGCTGGTCGGAGGCGCTCTGGCCGTGCCAGATCGCCACTTCGGTCTCGCTCTTGCGCACGTCCTGCAACTGGTCCAGCGCCTGGCGCATCTCGGCGGCGAAGTCGATGTCGCTGTGCGGGGCAACGCGCTGCCAGAAGCCGGAGCGGATCAGGCCGGTACTGTCGATGTCCGATAGCGGCCCCACCGCGAGATCGTCGCGCAGCACCACCACCGGGTCGGGCCGGGCGGCCTCCGCGAGGGCCTGGCGCATCGTGTTTCCCGCTACGTCACCGTTGACGACATGGATGTATTGCATGGGCAAGATTGTAGATGGCAGGTCCGGCGCCGAACCCGAGCACGGGTTGCCGCGGGCGACCTCCGGCCCGGCATCCCTCTCCTCCATGCATTGTAGCTGCGGTGCGTCATCGCGCGCGATCGTACCGTGCGGGCGGGCGCGCGCCGGGCGGCGTCCGCCGCGGCCTCAGCGCTCGTCGTAGCTGACCACCACGCGCGGCGTCAGCGCGCGCGCCTGGCAGGTCAGCACGAAGCCCTTTTCCATTTCCCAGGGCTCCAGCGTGTAGTTCTTCTCCATCTCGACCCTGCCCTCCAGCACCTTGGCGCGGCAGGTGCAGCAGACCCCGCCCTTGCAGGCATAGGGCAGGTCCAGCCCGGCCGCCAGCGCGGTATCGAGCACGTTGGCATCCTGCAGCGGCAGGCGCATCGCGTGCTGCTTGCCGTCCAGCACCACTACCAGCTCGGCCGTGCCGGCATCGCTGGCGCGGGCCGCGGGGGGGCTTCGGCGCACGGGGGCAGCCGGCACGCCGAAGCGCTCGGCGTGGATCCGGTGCGGATCGATGCCGGCCTCGCGCAGCGCGGCCTCCACGTCATCGATCATCGAGGCCGGCCCGCAGACGAAGGCGGCGTCGATGCCCTGCGGCGGGATCAGCGCGCCGAGGAAGGCGGCCACGCGGGCGCGGTCCAGCCGTCCGTGCAGCAGTTCGACCTCCTGCGGCTGGCGCGACAGTACGTGGTACAGCGTGAAGCGCGACAGGTACTGGTTCTTCAGGTCTTCCAGCGCTTCCGAGAAGATGATGCTGTCCACGCTGCGGTTGCCGTAGACCAGCGTGAAGCGGCTGGCGGGCTCGCGTGCCAGCGTGGTCCGGATCAGCGACAGCACCGGAGTGATGCCGCTGCCCGCCGCGAAAGCCACGTAGTGGCGTGCCGCGCCGGCTTCCAGCGGGGTGTGGAAACGGCCATCCGGCGTCATCACGTCGAGGGCCTGGCCGGGGGCGAGGCTATCGTGGAGGTAGTTCGAGAACAGGCCGTCCTCGACCCGCTTGACCGCCACGCGCAACTCGCCGCGCTCTTCGTAGTCCTGCACACCGCAGCAGATCGAATAGGAGCGGCGCACGTCCTGGCCGTCGAGCGGCGCGCGCAGCGTGAGGAACTGGCCCTGCGTGAAGCGGTAGGCGTCGCGCAGCGCGGGCGGTACGTCGAAGGCGATCGAGATGGTGTCGGCCGTTTCCGGGCGGACCTGCGCCACGCGCAGCGGATGGAACTGTGGGGTCATCGCACTTCCGGCCTGGTGCCGGTTCTGGGTTGCGGGTCGGGGCGCGGGCGCCTTGCAACGGGGGGGCGTCCGGACCGGGTTCAGGGTTCGCGCTGCTTCGCTTCTCCGCCTCTTCAGTAGGGCTTGAAGTAGTCGAAGGGCTCGCGGCAATCGAGGCAGCGGTACAGCGCCTTGCAGGCGGTCGAGGCGAAGCGCGCCAGTTCCTGCGTATGCAGGCTGCCGCAGCGGGGGCAGGCCACCGCCTCTCGCGTGCCGGCGGCGCCCGGCACGAAGCGCAGCGGCCGGGCCGCGCCGCCTTCCTGCCCGCTGCCGCAGGCGCCCGGCGGAGCGATGCCGAAGTCGCGCAGCCTGGCGCGGCCGGCCGGGCTGATCCAGTCAGTGCTCCAGGCCGGTGCCAGCGCGGTGCGGATGCGCCAGGGGGCCAGCCCGGCGCCGTCCAGGGCGGCACCGATGTCCTGGGCGATCTGCGCCATGGCCGGACAGCCCGAATAGGTCGGCGTGATCACTACTTCGAGCGTGCCGTCGGCATCGGTACCGATCCCGCGCAGGATGCCCAGGTCGCGGATGGAGACGACGGGGATCTCCGGGTCGGGCACGGTCTCCAGTACCGCCCAGGCCAGGCTGGTGCGGTCCGCGCCAGCGCCAGGGGTGGTCGGTTTCGGGGTGGCTGCCGGCATGGCTGCGGTCTCCATCGGCTGTCGGCGGGCGCGGGCGGCTTACCACTGCGCGCCGGGGTGGGCGCGCGCCAGTCCCTGCAGCTCGGCCAGCAGGTAGCTCATGTGTTCCGAATGTACGCCGTGCTTGCCGCTCGTCAGGAAGCCCGAGGCGGGCGGCATGGTCAGCGTGGCGGCTTCGACGGTGTCGCGCACGGTCGCTTCCCAGGCCGCGCGGCAGTCGGCGGCCCGCACGCCGACGCCCTGCGCGGCGGCGGTGTCCTCGACCGGGTCGGGCGAGAAGCACTCGTTCATATAGGGCAGCAGATGGTCGAGCGCCCGTTGCACGCGGGCGTGCGAGGCCTCGGTGCCGTCGCCCAGCCGCACCAGCCAGCCGGCGGCGTGATGGAGGTGGTAGCGCGTCTCCTTCACCGATTTGGCGGCGATGGCGGACAGTTCGGCGTCGGCGCTGGCTTCGAGGCGGCTCCAGAGCTCGGCCATCAGCGCGCTGTAGAGGAAGTTGCGCACGATGGTGACGGCGTAGTCGCGGTCGGCGCTGGCGGTACCTGCCAGCGGCCCCCGGTGCGGCAGCTCCAGCAGGGTCCAGTTGCGGAATTCGCGCTCGGCGCGCCAGTAGGCGTAGTCGTCCTCCTGGCAGGCGCGGCCGGTCAGCTCGCCCTCGAGCGCGCCGGCCCGGCCGTACAGCAGGCGCGCCTGGCCGATCAGGTCCAGGCTGATGTTGGCCAGCGCGATGTCCTCTTCGAGCACGGGTCCGTGGCCGCACCACTCGGCGTTGCGCTGGCCCAGTACCAGCGCGTTGTCGGCCAGGCGCAGCACATACTGCAAGGCCGCGCTGCGCGCCAGCGGCAATTGCGACAGCAGGGTCGGGGAAGTCGGGTAGCTCATGGCGGCCGGCCCTTACATATGGTTGACTTCAGCAGGCAGCTGGTAGAAGGTCGGGTGCCGGTAGATCTTGTCCGCCATCGGGTCGAACAGTTCGGGCTTTTCCTCGGGCGCGCTGGCGGTGATCGCCGCCGATGGCACCACCCAGATCGATACGCCTTCCTGGCGCCGCGTGTAGACGTCGCGCGCCATGTGCAGCGCCTGCTGCGCGTCGGCGGCATGCAGGCTGCCGCAATGCTTGTGTTCCAGACCCTGCTTGCTGCGGACGAAGACTTCCCACAGCGGCCATTCCTTTTGCGTCATCGTTGTCTCCATTCGGTGTGTGGGGCTCAGGCGGCCTGGCGCGACGCCTCAGCGTCGCGCTGTGCCTGTTTGGCCGCATGCGCCAGCGCCGCTTCGCGGACCCAGGCGCCATCCTCGTGCGCCTTGACGCGCGTGGCCAGCCGCTCGCGGTTGCAGGGGCCTTCGCCGTTGACCACGCGCCAGAACTCGTCCCAGTCCAGCGGACTGTAGTCATAGTGGCCGCGCGCGGCGTTCCAGGTCAGTCCCGGGTCGGGCAGGGTCACGCCCAGCACCCTGGCCTGCTCGACGGTGGCATCGACGAACTTCTGGCGCAGGTCGTCGTTGGAAATACGCTTGATGCCCCAGGCCATGGTCTGCGCGCTGTTGGGCGAGGCGGCGTCGGGGGGGCCGAACATCATCAGCACCGGGAACCACCAGCGGTTCACCGCGTCCTGCACCATCTCGCGCTGTGCGTCGGTGCCGCGCATCATCGCCAGCAGGGCGTCGAAGCCCTGGCGCTGGTGGAAGGACTCCTCCTTGCAGATGCGGATCATGGCCCGCGCGTAGGGGCCGTAGGAACAGCGGCACAGCGGGATCTGGTTCATGATTGCCGCGCCGTCGACCAGCCAGCCGATCACGCCGACGTCGGCCCAGGTCAGGGTCGGGTAGTTGAAGATCGACGAATACTTGGCGCGGCCGCTGTGCAGCGCGTCGATCATGTCGTCGCGCGAGGCGTCCAGCGTTTCCGCGGCGGAATAGAGATAGAGGCCGTGGCCTCCCTCATCCTGCACCTTGGCCAGCAGGATGGCCTTGCGCTTGAGCGACGGGGCGCGCAGGATCCAGTTGCCCTCGGGGAGCATGCCGACGATTTCCGAGTGCGCATGCTGGGAGATCTGCCGGACCAGCGTCTTGCGGTAGGCCGGCGGCATCCAGTCCTGCGGTTCGATCTTGGCGTCGGCTGCGACGCGCGTGTCGAAGGCCGCCTGGCGCGCGGCATCGGTCGGCTCGGAAACTGCGGGCTGCGCACCGGGCGCGGCGGGCAGGTCCAGGCTTTGTGTGTACATGGCGCCTCCTTTGGCGGTCCGCCCGTTTCATGTCGGTCTGGGGCCAGGGGCGGGTAGCATCATTATATATAAACCGACCAGTCGGTCAATTAATAAGAAAATCAAGGGCTTGGGGTGTGCCGGCGCCGGCGCCGGCGTGGGGAGGGCGGGAGCGGCACCGCCGCGCGGCAGGGGCCGGCGCAGCGGGCGTCGCTTTTTCCCGGCCCGGCCCGCACCGGGGAGGGAAGTGTCAGAACGGCTTGGACAGCGCCAGGTAGAAGCTGCGCCGCGGCGCGTACTGGGGCGCGCCCACGCCGATGCCGGTGCCGTCGCGCAGCGCGTAGGAGCGGTCGAACAGGTTCACGATGCTGAAGCGCGTCTTGAGCTTGCCGATGACCGGTGCATCGAAGGTATGCGCCACGCCCACGTTGACCTGGAAATAGCCCGGCAGGTGGGTGGTGTTGGCGAAGCCGTTGCGCAGCCCGGAGCCGAACAGCGCGTCGCCACTGAACTGCGTGCCGCGCCACAGGTAAGACGCGCCGAAGGAGCCGCTGACGGTCTGGTCGTGGTCCAGGTGCACCCAGTTATTGGCGATGTAGGCGAGTTCGTCGGCGGAGAAGTTGAATTGCCCGCTCTCGATGCCCTTGGCCATCGCCCGCGACAGCGCCAGGTTGGCATAGGCGCCGAAGTTGCCCTGGCGGTAGTTGGCCGTGCCTTCCAGGCCATAGATGCGTCCGCGCGCGTAGTTGAAGGAAGAGAAGATCAGCGCGTTGCCGAACTGGCCCTCGTCCTGCAGGTGGCGCACGTCGCGGTAGTAGGCGTCCAGGCCCAGCGTCAGGTTGCGCGTGGCCTGGTGCGAGATGCCCAGGTCGAAGTAGTTCGAGCGTTCCGAACGCACCGAAGTGTTGGCGCCCGACGGCAGAGCGTTGGTGGTGCCCTGGAAGGCGGCCACCAAGGTGGTATCGATCAGTTCGGTCGGCGGCGGCGTGAAGTAGCGCGCATAGCCGGCGTGCAGGCGGGTGGCATGGCTCAGTTCATAGGTCAGGCCCAGGCGCGGGCTCAACTGCTGTTCGCTGACCACCGTGTTGACGTGGTCGTAACGTGCACCGTAGTTCACCGTCAGCTTGTCGGTGGCCTTCCACTCGTCCTGCAGGTAGAAGCCCATGGTGGTGCCGCCGAGGGTGCCGTTGTCGGTGATGCTGAACGGCGCGCCGCTGGTCTGGTTGCCGTCGGCGCCGGCCGGAAACACGCTGGAGGTGTTGTTGACGATGGCATGCTCGTATTGCACGAACAGTCCGCTGCGCAGCGTGTGGCTGCCGTTGAGCGCGTAGCTGGCGTCGGCCTGCATGCCGTAGGCCTCGTTGCTGCGCATGATGTTGGAGGCGACGCCGTTGTAGACCAGGTCGCCGATCGGATCCGGGTTGTAGTCGATGCGGCTGGTGCGGTGGAACAGCGACACCTGGTAGTCGAGCGTCGAGGAGACCTTGTTCTGGTAGGACAGGATCTGGAAGTCGGTTTTCTCGCGCTGGCTGGCGTTCAGGCTCGCGGAGCTTGGCGCGACGGCACCATCCAGCGTGAAGGCGGGAGTCAGCCCGGGCCGGTTGGGAATCTCGAAGCGGTTGTTGGCGTTGCCGAAGACGAAACTGACGCGCTGGTCGGGGTCGATCAGGTAGGACAGCATGCCGAAGGCCTTGCCCTGGTCGGTGTGATCGTGGATGGCGTTGCGTGAGCCGGTCGGATTCTCGATGCCGAGGTTGTTCTCGATGAAGGAGCCGCTCAGGTAGTAGCTGAGCCGTCCCGCGGTGCCCTGCACCTGAGCGTTGACCTCGCGGTCGCCATGGCTGCCGATCACGGTGCCGATTTCGCCGCCGAAGGGCTTCGGCGGCGTCTCCTCGTCCTCGCCGGCGGCGGCGGCGCCCTTGGTCCGGATGTCGATGATGCCGGCAGTACGGTAGCCGTACTGGGCTGGCAGCGCGCCCGTGATCAGGCTGACCTGGTCGGCAAAGCGCGTGTCCAGCATCTGGCCGAAGCCGCTGATCGGCTCGGGGACGATGACGCCGTTGATGCGGTATTGCAGGTTGGCATGGTCGCCGCGCACATGCAGCTGCCCGAAGGAGTCCTGTGTGACCCCGGGGGCCTGCAGCAGGACCTGGTTCAGTGCGGTGTTGTCGCCTTGCGGCAGTGCGGCGATGTCTTCCTTGTCGAAGCGGTAGACCGAACTGCCGGTTTCGGGGGACAGTTTGTTGCGCGCCTCGTCGAGGCGCTTGGCGGACACGACCACGGCGTTCAGTGTCTTGCTGTCGGGCGGCGGCGTGCCGTCGCCGGCTGGCAGGGCCGGCGGGTTGGTGGAAGCGCTGGAGGCGCTGGAGGCGGGGGCGGGCGGGGCGGACTGCGCCTGCGCGGCGAGCGCGAACGCTGACGCGGCGCCGGCCGCGAGCACGCGGAGCGGAAATCTGGACATGGTGAGCCTTGGCGGTGCGGAAACGTCGGTCGCCGGGCACCCAGGGCGCCCGGCATCGAGTGTCCTGAATCACGAATTCGCTTTCTCGACGAACTCAAGAATCAGGACCCTAGCTAGCGAGACAGAACGATCCGGACCGCACGGGCGGGCCGCGGCTGCTGGGTTGCGGCCGCCATACCGGTGCGGCGTGGCGCTGCGCGAGATAAGGAAAGTGCCAGCTGCGTCCCGAGGCCGGCAGGCGCAGGGCCATGGCCGGCAGCGCGACGGCCAGCGCCGCCAGCACCAGGCACTGGGGGCAGACTTCGTGCGAAGGCCCGCACTGCTCCAGGTCCGCTGGTGCCGCACAGGGATTGCTGCGCTGTGCCTGCAGGTGGGCGAGCGCATGCACCGATGCCGCGACCTGCCCGCACAGCAGGAACAGGACAAGCAGCAGGGGTAGCCAGCGTCGCCGCATCGGGTGGACTCGTATTTCTTCTTGGAGGGGGGTGACGGCGCAGGCGACAGCCCCTTTTAAATGCAACTTCGTTGCAATATTGCCATAGCGCCCAGGCGTTCGGCAACGGCGCCATGGATGGCTGTTTGCCACCGCCTCCGGCCAGCTCCGGAATGTGATGCAGCGGGCCTCCTGACCACGGGCTCTGTCCCCCGCGGGATATCCGGGCCCGTTCTCCCAGTCTACATAGCAGGGAACGACGGCAATGCGCCGCGGGTGTTGCCTGCCGCACGCCGCGGCGCGCGCAAGGTCCCGACCCTCCGTGACCCTGCTCAAGGTCTGCCGCTGGTGGCAGGCACATCCTCCTCGCAGGCAATCGGATCGCGGCGTCGAGGCGCCGTTCCCAGCAAGCGCCATCCCGACCATGAGGCCGACCATGTGGCATCCGTTCCCGCCCGTTTCGAGTGGCACCGGCCACTGGCTGGCTACGCCGGCCAGGCGCTCGTCCACGCTGGCGAGCCTGATCCTGATGCTGGTCGCGCGCGCCGTATGGCCGGCACCGGCGCCCCTGCCCGCCACTGACCTGGAGCGGGTCCACGCCGCGCTGGTGGCCGGGATCAAACGGCACCGCGCGGTGGCGCCCGCCAGGGCGGACTATTACGCCGGCCTGCTCGATGCGGCGCTGGCGCGGCAGGGGCTGGAGGCGCGGGCTGGCGGCTGGGTGCTGGTGGTGGACCGTAATCCACGCATCCAGACCGTCCTGGTCTACACCCGCGCAGCGCCGGACGGGCCCTGGCAATGGGTGGGTGCCGCGCCGATCTCGACCGGACGGCCCGGGCGTTACGACTACTTCGTCACGCCGACCGGCGTGTTCGAGCACAGCCTGGACAACATGGACTTCCGCGCCGAGGGCACGCTGAATGAGAACGGTATCCGCGGCTACGGCGCGCGCGGCATGCGCGTCTACGATTTCGGTTGGGTGGAAGCCGAACGGGGCTGGGGCAAAGGCGGGCGCAGCGAGATCCGGCTGCAGATGCACGCCACCGATCCTGTCTACCTGGAGCCCAGGCTGGGTCAGGCCGCATCCAAGGGCTGTGTGCGCATCCCGGCAGCCTTGAACCGCATCGTCGATGCTTTCGGACTGCTGGATGCCGACTATCTCGACGCGGTCGCGCGTGGTGATGCGCTATGGGTGCTGCGGCGAGACCGTACGCCGGTGTCCTTTCCCGGCCGCTATCTGGTCATCGTGGACTCGGCACGCAAGGTGTCCGGGGCCCTTGCCGTACGGGGCGAGGCACCACGCGGCGTGGCCGGCGCGACGGCCAATATGCAATGAGACCGCCAGCAACCTCGGCCAGGCGGAGGTAAGATCACCTCGCCGGTAGCGCCGCCGGGCGACGACAGGCCTGGCGCCGCGGCTGCCGCGCTGCTGGCGGACTATTCCCTTTCTCTTTTCCTTTCTCATGCTGGAGGCAATGGCAATGACGGATTCGGCGTATCAGAAGATCATGGTGGCAGTCGACGGCAGCACCACGGCGGAGCGCGCGCTCGACGAAGCGATCCGCGTGGCGCGTCTGTCGGGCGCGCAAGTGCTGGCGATCTATGTGGTCGATAACGGCCAGGTGCTGTTCGACGCGGGCTACTACGATCCGACGCAGCTGCGCAATGCCTTTGTCGAAAGCGGCAAGCGCGCGCTGGAGGATGCGGCGCAGCGCCTGAAAGCCGCCGCTGTCGCCTACGAGACCCGATTGGTGGACGAGCCGGCCGTGGTCGGCGACGTGGCCGGCTCGCTTAATGGCGCGGCCGAGGCCTGGGGCGCGGACCTGATCGTGCTGGGTACGCACGGCCGCCGTGGCGTGCGACGCCTGGTCCTGGGCAGCGTGGCCGAGGAGGTGATCCGCGAATCGACGCTGCCCGTGCTGCTGGTGCGTGGCACCGCGCCAGCCTGACCATCCCGCCGGCCCGCCTGGCGTCAGTTAGTTGGCAAAGCGGAAATGTCCGCTGCGCAGCACGATCTCGTGGGCCTGCGTCATCTCGAACCAGCTCAAGGCGATGTTCTCGATCTGTTCCCGATGCGCGGTGAAGGCCTGGACCAGGTCTTCCTCGCGCGGCGAGCGCGCGCCGAACTGGCTCTTGAGGGCTTCCGCGGTGACCGAATAAAGGCTGGGCTCCCCATCCACGGTGGCGGGGCATGACAGCGTCAAGCTTGCCGCGCAATAGGTCGGAAGGCTGCGGGGGAAGGTGATTTCGGCCATGGCGCACCTCACGACGGTAGGTGGATGCGGACCATTCTAGGCGATTCCATTCGATCCCGAAGCCCCGTACTTTGCCTTAGGGCCGCCAGGCGGGGGGCTTCCTGCTAGAGCAGGCCGGTTGCACGCGCCGTGTTGCGCTGCCGCGCGGCCTTCCCCAATTGCCTGAGTGACGTCACGGTGTCATGCGCCGCGGCGATATGGGCGAGGGCGTAGGTCGCCTGCTCCAGCAGGAAGGCGTCGATGCCGGCCGTGGGGAAAGAGGGCGTGGCCGTACCGTTGTCGCCAGGGCGGATGGCCAGTTTGGCCAGCCTTGCCTCAACCTGCTCCACCATCGATCGCGTGGCCGGATCGGGTGGCTCGCGGGAGTCGCCCTCCACTCGGGTACGTACCAGCCCGGCCAGGGCCGCCAATCGGCGCGTGTCGGCGTGCAGGCGCTGATAGTGAGTGCTCATGTCGGTGGCCAGCGCGCTGTGTCCTTGCTGCAGGGTTTGCTCGGCACGGACCGAGGCGCGGCCGGCTGCCACCCGCAGGGCTTCCAGCCGCGCGGAATCTCCGCTGCCGTGGCGGCTGGCGGCGAAGGCGGCGCGCAGGTAGACGGCGTTCACCGCCAAGGCCTCCAGGCTGTGCCGGAACACGCGCGAAAGCTCCACGCGGGGCGCCAACACGGCGTAGCTGGCCAGCGCGATCAGGCACCCGAGTGCGGTGTCGAGACCGCGCAGCGCGGCGAAATAGCTGCTGTCGGCGGCAGGGGTGCCGATCCAGGAAAACAGGATGACCGCCGGCGTCAGGCAGAAGGCGAAGCCTGCCGGCTGACCCGCCAGGCGCCAGGCATAGGCACCGGCCAGAAAGGCGGCGCTCAGCAGCAGGGCCAGTCCCTCCGACGGGTGTGCCAGACCGACGGCGCAAGCCAGCGTGGCGCCTGCCAGAGACCCGGCGAAGCGCTTGAGCGAGATCTGGCGCGTGGTGGTCAGCTGCGGGCTCAGTACCATGATCACGGTAACGGCCACCCAATAGCCATGGTTCATGCGCCAGATCTGGGCGGGCAACAGGCTCAGTCCGCCGGCGAGGGCCAAGCGCAAGGCATGCCTGCCGGCCAAGGCGTCGCGCGCGAGATGCTCGCCGACGGCCATGCGCCAGCGCTGCCAGCTATGGCGCAGGCTCGGCCGAGGCCATTGGTGCGCGGCGCGCCAAGTGTCGAACGCGGGGAAGCGCGCCAGCATGGCGAGCGCGGCCTGGTAGGGGTGCGCGGCGCAGGCATTCGGCATCTGGGCGGTGAGATGGCGCAGTTCGCGCCCGATCGCGCTGGCGAGGGCCGGCAGGTCGGGAGCGTGCCGCGCCAAGGCCTGGACCACCAGTTCGTGGATATCGCTGGCACAGCGGACGATATGCCGCAGTGGCAGGCCGGCACCGTCGGGGGCCCGCTCGCGCAACTCTGCGGCGACGATCAGCAGGCCGAAGACAGCGTCTGCGGCCTTCAGCAGATAGGCGTAGTAGAGCAGCTGCGGCGTCTCGCGCAGGTTGCGGCGGGCCGCGATCGCTTGCCTGGCGGCTTCCAGGCGGGTACGCACCGCGTGCTTGCCGGTCATCACCGTGGCGGCCGGGTAGGGGCTGGCGGCCAAGGTGCCGGCCAGGTGCCGGAGAGCTTCGAAGGCGGCGCTCACTTCTGCCCGTGGCCGGGTATCGCGACGGGAAGGGATCAGGCTCAGGCAGACCAGGCAGGCGAACAGGCCGCCGCACAGGAAGTCGACGCCGCTGGCCAATACCCGCGCCGCCAGCGCGGGCTCCGTGGCCGGCTGCAGGCAGGCGGCGATCAGCACCACGTAGAGCAGCTTGGCTTCGAGCGCGCGGGCAGGACCGCGGGTCTCGGCCAGGCCGGCGGCGAAGCCGCTGATGAGGATGACCGGGAATGCCAGCCAGGGCATCGGGGCGACCGCCGCACCCAGTGCTGCGGCCACGCTGCCGCCGACGCCTACCGCGGCAAGCCCGCCGAGCCGTTCGGCTGGTGTGCCGCGCCGGTCGGCCAGGCACGTCCAGAGCGATGCTGTGGCTGACCAGAGAAATCCCGGCTGGCCGGTCAGCCAGGCCATGCCCGCCAGCATCAGGAAGGCGGTGGCGTAGATCCCGCCTCGCCGGAGCATTTCGGCATCGGGCCCGGGGCGCGGCAGGCGCAAGGCGGCAAGCATGATGAGGCGGACTGCGGAAGTAGTGGATACGAGACGAAGGCGCAGCGCGCATTCCGTACCACTCTACGATAGGGATTGTTGCAATGCAACAAATCGAATCAAAGGGCGGGTCGCGTGGGGCTGCAGACGGCTGCAAGGGACTCGCGGATACCCCACGGGAGGGTCTTGCGGCCGGCGCGCGATGCGCATGCTGCTGGCGCCGCTTCGGCAGAATCTGCCTCCGCGGGGTCGAATCGGGATAAAAAAAACCCGCGCAATTGCTTGCGCGGGTTGGAATCCACCGAGGTGGTGGAGGAGACAGGTTTCACTATACTAGCTTTGCTGCGACGCACCAAGCAATTTGTTCGGCGGCGTGGCTCGCGAAGATCTTTTGTTGTTCCATTACAACACTCCATGCCTTTGGCATTCAATCATGTGACGTAATTGTCGCATTTTCCGCGCCGGAATCTTGCTTATCACCGGAACAGGTAGGCGATGCCGATGGCGGCGCCGAGGCCGGCGAAGTCGGCGAACAGGGCGCACGCCAGCGCGTGTCTTGTTTTGCGCACATTGACACTGCCGAAATAGACCGCCAGCACGTAAAAGGTGGTTTCGGTCGATCCTTGGATGATTGCTGCCAGCCGGGCCTGGAAGGAATCGACGCCGTAGGTGTTCATGACGTCGATCATGAGGCCCCGTGCGCCCGCTCCGGACAAGATCTTCATGAGTCCGACCGGAAGTGCCGGTACAAAGGCGGTATCGACGCCCAGGTGGGAAAAGAGCCGTGTCAGCGCGTCCATCAGTGCCTGCATGCAGCCGCTGGCACGGAACAGGCCGACCGCCACCAGGATCGCGATCAGATAAGGAATGATCTGCACCGCCACGCCGAAGCCTTCTTTCGCCCCGTCGACGAAGGCCTCGTAGACGGAAACACGGCGCAACGCCCCGCAGGCCAGGAACAGCACGATCAGCCCAACGATCACACCGCTGCCCGCCTGGGCCGCCAGCCAGGCCGCGCGCCCTGGCGCCGCGTGGTGCAACCACAGCGCGAGCGCGGACATGGCGGCCAGCGTCAGGCCGAAGCTGGCGAGCACCAGCGGCTTGAACAGGTTGATGCGCTGGGCCCAAGCTACGGCCAGCAGGCCCGCCAGGCAGGAGGCTGCGGTGGCCAGCAGGGTGGGCAGGAAGATATCGGCAGCGTTGAAGCCGGTCAGCCCCTGCTTGACGGCAACCGCTTGGCGGATCGCGATGACCGATGACGGGATCAGGGTCAGGCCGGCGGTGTTGAGTACGATGAACATGATCTGCGCGTCGGTTGCCGTGTCCGGCTGCCGGTTCAGCGACTGCAGCTCGCGCATGGCGTTCAGGCCGAGTGGCGTGGCGGCGTTGTCGAGGCCCAGGAGGTTGGCCGACACATTCATCATCATGGCCCCCTGCGCGGGGTGCCCTTGCGGTACGCCGGGAAAGAAGTGGCGCAGCAGCGGATTCACCAGCCGCGCGAACATGTCCACCACACCGGCGCGCTCACCGACGCGCATGATGCCCAGCCACAAGCTCATCACACCGGCCAGCCCGAGAGAAATTTCGAAGCCGCTCCGGGCATTGTCGAAGAGGCTGGCCATCATGGCCGGAAAGACGGCATCGTCGCCGCCGACCAGGCGGACGCAGGCGACGATGAAGGAGAGCAGGAAAAAGGACAGCCAGACGAAATTCAGTGCCATCGCGGGTGGGCGGAGTCTTGGGATTGACCCGGGCGCCGCGCATCCGCGCCGCCGGCGGTAATGCATGATACCCGCGGCCTCGGCGCTGGAGGCTGCCGTGGCCCTTGCCGCGCGGCGCCCCGGACGCGGGTCGCGAGCTTATGGATGTACTCCAGCCTCTATCTCTATATAGAGACCGGCTTGCAGGCAGCGAGGCGATGCGTACCCGACCGGGGAAAGAGCTGCTTGCGTTTCTTTTCTTGGTTTTTTTGGGTCCTTTCTTCTTCTTGTCAAAAAGGCTTGCCAAGGCGGCCGGACTGGCCTACTATTCGCCCCCTCGCAACACGAAGCGCAGCGGCAAAGCCAGCAGCGACGCGGGTTGCGGGGTTGGCAGGATGGTGGGTGGTGCTGCGAAGCGCGACCGACCGGAGCGAAAAAGATGCTTCGAACCTGTTGACGAAACGCAGAAAGTTGTTCATAATCTCGTTTCTCTGCTGCTGACAACGCAGCGACGCGGTAAGCAAAGCAAAGCAAAGCAAAGCAAAGCAAAGCGAATCGCGTGAGTTCTTTAACAAACAAACAGCCGATAAGTGTGGGCGCTTGATGCGGGAAGCGGAAGACCTCGGTCTTCTAGCTTACAAGTTATCAGTGCTCGCACAGTAAACATGTTTGGTTTCGTCTTCGGACGGAGTCAGTCAGTTTTCTGAGAGTGAGCGACCGCTCGAAAGAGCGAGGTTTGCGCAGGCAACTGCGCGGAACCACACAGAGATTGAACTGAAGAGTTTGATCCTGGCTCAGATTGAACGCTGGCGGCATGCCTTACACATGCAAGTCGAACGGCAGCGCGGACTTCGGTCTGGCGGCGAGTGGCGAACGGGTGAGTAATACATCGGAACGTGCCCTGTTGTGGGGGATAACTAGTCGAAAGATTAGCTAATACCGCATACGACCTGAGGGTGAAAGCGGGGGACCGTAAGGCCTCGCGCAATAGGAGCGGCCGATGTCTGATTAGCTAGTTGGTGAGGTAAAGGCTCACCAAGGCGACGATCAGTAGCTGGTCTGAGAGGACGATCAGCCACACTGGGACTGAGACACGGCCCAGACTCCTACGGGAGGCAGCAGTGGGGAATTTTGGACAATGGGGGCAACCCTGATCCAGCAATGCCGCGTGTGTGAAGAAGGCCTTCGGGTTGTAAAGCACTTTTGTCCGGAAAGAAATCCTTTGGGCTAATACCCCGGAGGGATGACGGTACCGGAAGAATAAGCACCGGCTAACTACGTGCCAGCAGCCGCGGTAATACGTAGGGTGCGAGCGTTAATCGGAATTACTGGGCGTAAAGCGTGCGCAGGCGGTTTTGTAAGACAGGCGTGAAATCCCCGGGCTCAACCTGGGAATGGCGCTTGTGACTGCAAGGCTAGAGTGCGTCAGAGGGGGGTAGAATTCCACGTGTAGCAGTGAAATGCGTAGAGATGTGGAGGAATACCGATGGCGAAGGCAGCCCCCTGGGACGTGACTGACGCTCATGCACGAAAGCGTGGGGAGCAAACAGGATTAGATACCCTGGTAGTCCACGCCCTAAACGATGTCAACTAGTTGTTGGGGATTCATTTCTTCAGTAACGAAGCTAACGCGTGAAGTTGACCGCCTGGGGAGTACGGTCGCAAGATTAAAACTCAAAGGAATTGACGGGGACCCGCACAAGCGGTGGATGATGTGGATTAATTCGATGCAACGCGAAAAACCTTACCTACCCTTGACATGCCACTAACGAAGCAGAGATGCATCAGGTGCCCGAAAGGGAAAGTGGACACAGGTGCTGCATGGCTGTCGTCAGCTCGTGTCGTGAGATGTTGGGTTAAGTCCCGCAACGAGCGCAACCCTTGTCTCTAGTTGCTACGAAAGGGCACTCTAGAGAGACTGCCGGTGACAAACCGGAGGAAGGTGGGGATGACGTCAAGTCCTCATGGCCCTTATGGGTAGGGCTTCACACGTCATACAATGGTGCGTACAGAGGGTTGCCAACCCGCGAGGGGGAGCTAATCCCAGAAAACGCATCGTAGTCCGGATCGTAGTCTGCAACTCGACTACGTGAAGCTGGAATCGCTAGTAATCGCGGATCAGCATGCCGCGGTGAATACGTTCCCGGGTCTTGTACACACCGCCCGTCACACCATGGGAGTGGGTTTTGCCAGAAGTAGTTAGCCTAACCGCAAGGAGGGCGATTACCACGGCAGGGTTCATGACTGGGGTGAAGTCGTAACAAGGTAGCCGTACCGGAAGGTGCGGCTGGATCACCTCCTTTCCAGAGCGTGCTTCCCAAGTGAAGCGTTCACACTTATCGGTCTGTTTGCTGTTACAGCCAAGGGTCTGTAGCTCAGGTGGTTAGAGCACCGTCTTGATAAGGCGGGGGTCGTAGGTTCAAGTCCTACCAGACCCACCAAGTTATCCGAGGGGGATTAGCTCAGCTGGGAGAGCACCTGCTTTGCAAGCAGGGGGTCGTCGGTTCGATCCCGTCATCCTCCACCATCGACCTTGGGTTGGACAAGCCAAATGCAAGCGCTTAGCGTTGAGCGCTTGCATTTGGCGTTGGCCAAGCGATGCGAAAGCATCGGCTGTTCTTTAACAATATGGGATGTAGTAAAGGTGTCACGGCGTGTTGATGAGACGCGCAGTAGTTTAACGTGATACCGGGTTGTGATTGTATCAACCAAAGTATTTAAGTGATCGAAAGATGACTTGGAATACGGCACAAATGCGAGAACTCAACCTGTAATGAGCGTTTCAAGCGCGAGCTTGAGACACACTCGTTATAGGGTCAAGCGAACAAGTGCATGTGGTGGATGCCTTGGCGATCACAGGCGATGAAGGACGCGGTAGCCTGCGAAAAGCTTCGGGGAGCTGGCAAACGAGCTTTGATCCGGAGATGTCCGAATGGGGAAACCCGGCCCGTATGGGTCATCCCTTGCTGAATACATAGGCAAGGGAAGCGAACGCGGCGAACTGAAACATCTAAGTAGCTGCAGGAACAGAAATCAACCGAGATTCCCAGAGTAGTGGCGAACGAAATGGGAAGAGCCTTGTACTCTTTAGCAGCATTGTTAGCAGAACGGGATGGAAAGCCCGGCCATAGCAGGTGATAGCCCTGTATGCGAAAACAGCGTTGTGGAACTAGGTGTACGACAAGTAGGGCGGGACACGTGAAATCCTGTCTGAAGATGGGGGGACCATCCTCCAAGGCTAAATACTCGTGATCGACCGATAGTGAACCAGTACCGTGAGGGAAAGGCGAAAAGAACCCCGGGAGGGGAGTGAAATAGATCCTGAAACCGCATGCATACAAACAGTCGGAGCCTGGAAACGGGTGACGGCGTACCTTTTGTATAATGGGTCAGCGACTTACATTCAGTGGCAAGCTTAACCGATTAGGGCAGGCGTAGCGAAAGCGAGTCCGAACAGGGCGTTCAGTCGCTGGGTGTAGACCCGAAACCAGATGATCTATCCATGGCCAGGTTGAAGGTGCGGTAACACGTACTGGAGGACCGAACCCACTAGTGTTGAAAAACTAGGGGATGAGCTGTGGATAGGGGTGAAAGGCTAAACAAATCTGGAAATAGCTGGTTCTCTCCGAAAACTATTTAGGTAGTGCCTCGTGTCTCACCTTCGGGGGTAGAGCACTGTCATGGTTGGGGGGTCTATTGCTGATTACCCCGCCATAGCAAACTCCGAATACCGAAGAGTGCAATCACGGGAGACAGACATCGGGTGCTAACGTCCGGTGTCAAGAGGGAAACAACCCAGACCGCCAGCTAAGGTCCCAAAGATTGGCTAAGTGGGAAACGAAGTGGGAAGGCTAAAACAGTCAGGAGGTTGGCTTAGAAGCAGCCACCCTTTAAAGAAAGCGTAATAGCTCACTGATCGAGTCGTCCTGCGCGGAAGATGTAACGGGGCTAAGCCAGTCACCGAAGCTGCGGACGCGCGTAAGCGCGTGGTAGGAGAGCGTTCTGTAAGCCTGTGAAGGTGTCTTGTAAAGGATGCTGGAGGTATCAGAAGTGCGAATGCTGACATGAGTAGCGATAAAGGGGGTGAAAGGCCCCCTCGCCGTAAGCCCAAGGTTTCCTACGCAACGTTCATCGGCGTAGGGTGAGTCGGCCCCTAAGGCGAGGCAGAGATGCGTAGCTGATGGGAAGCAGGTTAATATTCCTGCACCGTCGTATGATGCGATGGGGGGACGGATCGCGGAAGGTTGTCCGGGTGTTGGAAGTCCCGGTCCCTGCAGTGGAGAAGGCGCTTAGGCAAATCCGGGCGCAGGATTCAAGGCTGTGGGGCGAGCGACCATGTGTCGCGAAGCAATCGGAAGTGGTTCCAAGAAAAGCCTCTAAGCTTCAGTCATACGAGACCGTACCGCAAACCGACACAGGTGGGCGAGATGAGTATTCTAAGGCGCTTGAGAGAACTCGGGAGAAGGAACTCGGCAAATTGGTACCGTAACTTCGGGATAAGGTACGCCCTGGTAGCTTGACTGGCCTGCGCCAGAAGGGTGAAGGGGTTGCAATAAACTGGTGGCTGCGACTGTTTAATAAAAACACAGCACTCTGCAAACACGAAAGTGGACGTATAGGGTGTGACGCCTGCCCGGTGCCGGAAGATTAAATGATGGGGTGCAAGCTCTTGATTGAAGTCCCGGTAAACGGCGGCCGTAACTATAACGGTCCTAAGGTAGCGAAATTCCTTGTCGGGTAAGTTCCGACCTGCACGAATGGCGTAACGATGGCCACACTGTCTCCTCCCGAGACTCAGCGAAGTTGAAGTGTTTGTGATGATGCAATCTCCCCGCGGCTAGACGGAAAGACCCCATGAACCTTTACTGTAGCTTTGCATTGGACTTTGAACCGATCTGTGTAGGATAGGTGGGAGGCTTTGAAACCGGGACGCTAGTTCCGGTGGAGCCGTCCTTGAAATACCACCCTGGTTTGTTTGAGGTTCTAACCTTGGCCCGTGAATCCGGGTCGGGGACAGTGCATGGTAGGCAGTTTGACTGGGGCGGTCTCCTCCCAAAGTGTAACGGAGGAGTTCGAAGGTACGCTTGGTACGGTCGGACATCGTACCTAAAGTGCAATGGCAAAAGCGTGCTTAACTGCGAGACCGACAAGTCGAGCAGGTGCGAAAGCAGGACATAGTGATCCGGTGGTTCTGTATGGAAGGGCCATCGCTCAACGGATAAAAGGTACTCTGGGGATAACAGGCTGATACCGCCCAAGAGTTCATATCGACGGCGGTGTTTGGCACCTCGATGTCGGCTCATCTCATCCTGGGGCTGTAGCCGGTCCCAAGGGTATGGCTGTTCGCCATTTAAAGAGGTACGTGAGCTGGGTTTAAAACGTCGTGAGACAGTTTGGTCCCTATCTGCCGTGGGCGTTGGAATCTTGACGGGGGCTGCTCCTAGTACGAGAGGACCGGAGTGGACGTACCGCTGGTGTACCTGTTGTCTCGCCAGAGGCATCGCAGGGTAGCTATGTACGGAAGAGATAACCGCTGAAAGCATCTAAGCGGGAAACTCGCCTGAAGATGAGGATTCCCTGGAGGCTTGACCTCCTTGAAGGGTCGTTCGAGACCAGGACGTTGATAGGCTGGGTGTGGAAGCGCAGTAATGCGTTAAGCTAACCAGTACTAATTGCCCGTAAGGCTTGATCCTATAACCAGTGTGTTTCACTGGTTGACGTATCGCGTGTGCCCAGGACGGTGCCGATACCTCACAACCAAGACTACATCCCTATTCGCTGCGACGGCTCAACCCCGGCGCAGCAACCCTTAATGCCTGGTGACCATAGCGAGTCGGAACCACCCCTTCCCATCCCGAACAGGACCGTGAAACGACTTTGCGCCGATGATAGTGCGGACTACCCGTGTGAAAGTAGGTCATCGCCAGGCTCTCCCTCCCGCAAAACCCCTCGACAGCAAACGCTGCGAGGGGTTTTGTCTTTGCGGCGCTCGCAGCGCGTGTCGTGAGCTGCGCAGCGGCGCACTCGATGCCTTGCCGAGCCCTCTGACGGCGCCTCCTGGCGCGTTTCCAGAGCCCCTATAGGGTGAGAGCATCGAACTTCGATGCGTGCGATTGTGACGCAATGCTGAGCGGCGCCAAGCCACCAAGCAGAGCGGTCCAACAGGACCTGCCAGGTTTCGCGACCCGAAAGTGCTTGACACCCCTGGCAAGTTCCATCATAATCGCAAGTTCTCTGCGGAGAGGTGCCCGAGTGGCTAAAGGGGGCAGACTGTAAATCTGTTGGCTTACGCCTACGTTGGTTCGAATCCAACCCTCTCCACCAGAATGCAAGGCAGCGAGCCAAGCAAGCGCTGCGCCAGCCGCAAGGCAGTATCGCGGCGCGAGTGGCTCGTCGGTGAGCAAGTGTAGTAACCGGGCGGGTGTAGCTCAATGGTAGAGCAGAAGCCTTCCAAGCTTACGACGAGGGTTCGATTCCCTTCACCCGCTCCAGGCGCCGCTGCCGATCGAAGTAAGTCAAGTTTCGCCCATGTGGCTCAGTGGTAGAGCACTCCCTTGGTAAGGGAGAGGTCGGCAGTTCGATCCTGCCCATGGGCACCAATACACCGCACTGGCAATATCGCTACCAAGACAGGAGTCGCGAAATGGCAAAGGAAAAGTTCGAGCGGACTAAGCCGCACGTGAACGTTGGTACGATTGGTCACGTTGACCACGGCAAGACGACGCTGACGGCAGCGATCGCGACGGTGCTGGCTGCGAAGTTCGGCGGTGCCGCCAAGAAGTACGACGAAATCGACGCAGCGCCGGAAGAGAAGGCACGCGGTATTACCATCAATACCGCCCACGTCGAGTACGAGACGGCCAACCGCCACTACGCGCACGTTGACTGCCCGGGCCACGCCGACTACGTGAAGAACATGATCACGGGTGCCGCCCAGATGGACGGCGCGATCCTGGTGTGCTCGGCCGCAGACGGCCCGATGCCGCAGACCCGCGAGCACATCCTGCTGGCCCGTCAGGTTGGCGTGCCTTACATCATCGTGTTCCTGAACAAGTGTGACATGGTGGACGACGCTGAACTGCTCGAGCTGGTCGAGATGGAAGTTCGCGAGCTGCTGTCGAAGTACGAGTTCCCCGGCGACGACACCCCGATCATCAAGGGTTCGGCCAAGCTGGCGCTGGAAGGCGACAAGGGCGAGCTGGGCGAAGTGGCCATCATGAACCTGGCCGACGCCCTGGACACCTACATCCCGACGCCGGAGCGTGCCGTTGACGGTACCTTCCTGATGCCGGTGGAAGACGTGTTCTCGATCTCGGGTCGCGGCACCGTGGTGACCGGCCGTATCGAGCGCGGCGTGATCAAGGTCGGTGAAGAAATCGAAATCGTCGGTATCAAGCCGACGGTGAAGACGACCTGCACGGGCGTGGAAATGTTCCGCAAGCTGCTGGACCAGGGCCAGGCTGGCGACAACGTCGGTCTGCTGCTGCGCGGCACCAAGCGTGAAGACGTGGAACGCGGCCAAGTGCTGTGCAAGCCGGGCTCGATCAAGCCGCACACCCACTTCACCGGTGAGGTGTACATTCTGTCGAAGGACGAAGGCGGCCGTCACACCCCGTTCTTCAACAACTACCGTCCGCAGTTCTACTTCCGTACGACCGACGTGACCGGCTCGATCGAGCTGCCGAAGGACAAGGAAATGGTCATGCCGGGCGACAACGTGTCGATCACCGTCAAGCTGATCGCCCCGATCGCCATGGAAGAAGGTCTGCGCTTCGCTATCCGTGAAGGCGGCCGTACCGTCGGCGCCGGCGTCGTGGCAAAGATCATCGACTAAGTAGTACAGGCTGTAACAGGCGAGCGCGGCAGCAACCGGTCGCGCTCGTTGCCAGAGGAGCTGGCGATCCGGTCGGCTCCACAGTTGTTCTAGGGGTATAGCTCAACTGGCAGAGCGTCGGTCTCCAAAACCGAAGGTTGGGGGTTCGATTCCCTCTGCCCCTGCCAAATCCTTGGCCGCGCCGCGATCTTCCTCGCGGCGCGGCCTATCTCGTTTGCGAAACATGGCCAATCCCAACGTCGAAACCGTCAACGCCTCGGGCGGCAAATTGCAGCTCGGCCTCGCGGTGCTTCTTGTGGTTGCCGGCGTCATCGGTTTCTATGTTCTGGCGCAGCAGCCGTCCTACGTTCGCGCGGCAGCGCTGATCGCCGGTCTCGCGCTGGGTGCAGCCGTTGCCCTGACCTCCCTGCCGGGCAAGGAATTCATCGGATTCGCCAAGGAATCGTATCGGGAGCTCCGCAAAGTCGTCTGGCCGACGCGTAAGGAAGCGGGGCAGATGACGGGGCTGGTGTTCGCCTTCGTCGTGATCATGGCGCTGTTTCTGTGGTCGGCCGACAAGCTGATCGAGTGGGTTATTTTCTCACTCGTGCTCGGCTGGAAATGAAGGAATAGGACATGACGGATAACGCACAGCAGGAAACTGCCGCCGCTGAATCGCCTTCGTCGAAGAAGCGCTGGTATGTGGTTCACGCTTACTCCGGCATGGAAAAGAGCGTGCAGCGGGCGCTGCAGGAGCGCATCGAGCGCGCCGAGATGCAGGACAAGTTCGGCCGCATCCTGGTGCCGTCGGAAGAAGTGGTGGAAATCAAGGGTGGCCAGAAGTCGGTCACCGAGCGTCGTTTCTTCCCCGGCTACGTGCTGGTCGAGATGGAAATGACTGACGAGACCTGGCACCTGGTGAAGAACACCAGCAAGGTGACCGGTTTCGTGGGCGGTGCACGCAACCGCCCGAGCCCGATTTCCCAGAGGGAAGTCGACAAGATCATGACCCAGATGCAGGAAGGGGTCGAGAAGCCGCGTCCCAAGACGCTGTTCGAAGTGGGCGAGATGGTCCGCGTCAAGGACGGTCCGTTCACCGACTTCAATGGCAACGTCGAGGAAGTGAACTACGAGAAATCGCGCCTGCGCGTCTCGGTCACCATCTTCGGTCGCGCCACTCCGGTCGAACTGGAGTTCGGCCAGGTCGAGAAGGTCTGATCGGTTTGAAGATTTTGCGCATGCGGCCGACCTCCTGGTAGGCAGCAAGCGTGGCAGGCCAGAGATGGTGTGCCGAAAGAGGAGCGTGAGGTCGGGCAGGCCGGCAACGGTTTGCAAGGCGACAGCGCGTTACGACTCAACAGGACCGTATCCAGCGATGGAGCGGTCTGGATTGGAGTAAAGATGGCCAAGAAGATCGTTGGCTTTATCAAGCTGCAAATTCCGGCTGGTAAGGCAAATCCCTCCCCGCCCGTGGGCCCGGCACTGGGTCAGCGTGGTCTGAACATCATGGAGTTCTGCAAGGCGTTCAACGCCCAGACCCAGGGCATGGAGCCCGGTCTGCCGGTGCCGGTGGTGATTACCGCCTTCGCCGACAAGAGCTTCACCTTCGTGATGAAGTCGCCCCCCGCGACCGTGCTGATCAAGAAGGCAGCAGGCATCACCAAGGGTTCGCCCAAGCCCCATACCGACAAGGTCGGCAAGATCACCCGCGCCCAGGCTGAAGAAATCGCCAAGGCGAAGAACGCTGACCTCACCGCCGCCGACCTGGACGCGGCCGTGCGTACCATCGCCGGCTCGGCTCGCTCGATGGGCATCACCGTGGAGGGTCTGTAAATGGCTAAGGTTTCCAAGCGCGTCGCCGCCAACAAGGCGAAGATCGAGCGTACCAAGTTCTACCCGATCGACGAGGCCCTGGGCCTGGTCAAGGGTTGCGCCAGCGCCAAGTTCGACGAGTCGATCGACGTCGCCGTCCAGCTGGGCATCGACGCCAAGAAGTCGGACCAGGTCGTCCGTGGTTCCGTGGTGCTGCCTGCCGGTACCGGCAAGAGCGTGCGCGTGGCCGTGTTCGCCCAGGGCGAGAAGGCCGAGGCTGCCAAGGCCGCCGGCGCTGAGGTGGTCGGCATGGAAGACCTGGCTGAACAGGTCAAGGCCGGCAACCTGAACTTCGACGTGGTGATCGCTTCGCCCGACACCATGCGTATCGTCGGTACGCTGGGCCAGATCCTGGGCCCGCGCGGCCTGATGCCGAACCCGAAGGTCGGTACCGTGACCCCCGACGTGGCCCAGGCCGTGAAGAACGCCAAGGCCGGTCAGGTCCAGTTCCGTGTCGACAAGGCCGGTATCATCCACGCCACCATCGGCCGCCGTTCGTTCGAGGACGCCGCGCTGAAGAGCAACCTGGCTGCGCTGCTGGACGCGCTGGTCAAGGCCAAGCCGGCCACCAGCAAGGGTGTCTACCTGCGCAAGATCGCCGTCTCGTCCACCATGGGCGTTGGCGTGCGCGTCGAGCAGGCTTCGCTGGCAGCCTGAGGCTGACAGCGCGATCCGACCGGACCCGATAACGCCGGTCGGAACAGAATCGCAAGCCGCGGCACTGCCGCGGCGTTCTTCCGGAACGGTACCCGCCTCGCCGGCGGGCCGGGAAGGAAGCAAGGCTTTGGGCAGTGGAGCCCGCCGATGCGCAAGCACGGACGGCTTCCGCTGGTTATCAAAGACCGCTGGTGGTCGTGCCGCGCCTGGCGCAGCGTGATCTTAATCGGGCGACATGCAGTGACGGACTCCGGTCCGCCGTGGCAATCACCGCCCAACCAGCGCAGATGGCGCACCCGAAGGGATTGAAGAATCCGGGCCCAGCCCGGGTGATTCGGGCCAATCGGACGCCGTTCGTTTGGACTGATGTGCGTGTCCCGGTCTTCCGGGAGACAAGCATCGTTTTGGAGCTTAACCGTGCCACTCAATATTGAAGATAAGAAGGCCGTCGTTGCTGAGGTTTCGGCGCAAGTCGCGAAAGCTCAGACCATCGTCGTCGCCGAATATCGCGGCATCACGGTTGGCGATCTGACCAAGCTGCGTACCAAGGCCCGTGAGCAAGGCGTGTACCTGCGCGTTCTGAAGAACACGCTGGCCCGCCGTGCCGTGGAAGGTACGCCGTTTGCAGGCCTCGCAGAGCAAATGACCGGTCCGCTGATCTACGGGATTTCCGAAGACGCAGTGGCCTCGGCCAAGGTTCTGAACGACTTTGCCAAGACCAACGACAAGCTGGTCCTGCGCGCAGGGTCGTACGACGGCAAGGTGCTCGACGTCAACGCCGTCAAGGCGCTGGCAACGATCCCGAGCCGCGACGAACTGATCGCTCAGCTGCTTGGCGTGATGCAGGCGCCGGTGTCGGGCTTTGCCCGTCTGCTGGCCGCACTGGCTGCCAAGAAGGAAGAAGGCGCTCCCGCTGCTGCGGAAGCCGCCGAAGCCTAAGGCAATCCAGGCCTCGCACCACCCGATCGCAATACCGATACCGAATCACATCTAGGAGTAATCCAAATGGCAATCACCAAAGACGACATCCTCGAAGCCGTAGGCGCGATGTCCGTGATGGAACTGAACGACCTGGTCAAGGCGTTCGAAGAGAAGTTTGGCGTGTCCGCCGCTGCGATGGCCGTGGCCGCCGCTCCGGGCGCTGGCGGTGCTGCCGCTGCTGCCGAAGAGCAGACCGAGTTCAACGTGATCCTGGCCGAAGTCGGCGCCAACAAGGTTGGCGTGATCAAGGCCGTGCGCGAGATCACCGGCCTGGGCCTGAAGGAAGCCAAGGACCTGGTCGATGGCGCACCGAAGCCCGTCAAGGAAGGCGTGGACAAGGCTGCTGCTGCCGAAGCCAAGAAGAAGCTGGAAGACGCTGGCGCGAAGGTCGACGTCAAGTAAGTGGTGCTCGCGTGCCTTTTGGGCACGCGAATGGGGCTGGCAAAGGGGAATCCCGGCGCCAGCCTTTTTGCGCTTTAGCGGAGGGTGTTTTTTCTCCGCGCAAATGCGTTTTAAGAGGCCTGTGAGTGGAGTGGGGATCGCTTTTATGCGGACCTTGCCCGATGGCTCAGCAGAGGCTAAACATCAGTGGCACACTAAGTGGTTGCTGATGTTTGTCTTCTGAACCGACTGCAGAAGACAAGTTTGGTCGGGTGTCCCCGGACCGGTGCAGGCATGGCGTCGCTTCGCGACGATCGCTCCGGTCCACTGCGTGCGGGCACCGTCAGCCAGAGGTTGGTAGCGGCCAACCGCCAAATCCCCTCCCAGTCGCTGAACACCTCAGGTGCTGTGCCAGGTCCAGCCAGCCCTGCGATGATTCGGAGATCCCATGGCGTACAGCTTCACCGAAAAGAAGCGCATTCGCAAAAGCTTTGCGAAGCGCGCGACGGTCCATCAGGTTCCATTCCTGCTTGCGACTCAGATTGAATCCTACACCCAGTTTTTGCAAGCGGATACGCCAACCGCGCGTCGCAAGAGCGAAGGCCTGCAGGCCGCCTTCAACGCAATCTTCCCGATTGTGTCCCATAACGGCCTCGCCCGCATGGAGTTCGTCTCCTACCACCTCTCGAACCCGCCGTTCGACGTCAAGGAGTGTCAACAGCGCGGTCTGACCTTCCACTCGGCGCTGCGTGCCAAGGTGCGCCTGATCATCAACGATCGCGAGAACCCGACCAAGGTCAAGGAAGTCAAGGAACAGGAAGTGTACATGGGCGAGATTCCGCTCATGACCTCGACCGGCTCCTTCGTGATCAACGGCACCGAGCGTGTCATCGTGTCCCAGCTGCACCGTTCGCCGGGCGTGTTCTTCGAGCACGACAAGGGCAAGACGCACAGCTCGGGCAAGCTGCTGTTCTCCGCGCGCATCATCCCCTACCGCGGTTCGTGGCTGGACTTCGAATTCGACCCGAAGGACATCCTGTACTTCCGCGTCGACCGCCGTCGCAAGATGCCGGTCACGATCCTGCTCAAATCGATCGGCCTGACGCCGGAGCAGATCCTCGCGCATTTCTTCGTCTTCGACAACTTCACGCTGCAGACCGAAGGTGCGCAGCTCGAGTTCGTGCCCGAGCGCCTGCGCGGTGAAGTCGCCCGCTTCGACATCGTCGACAAGAACGGCCGCGTGGTCGTCGAGAAGGACAAGCGGATCAACGCCAAGCACATCCGCGACCTGGACTCGGCCGGCACCAAGCTGATCAGCGTGCCGGAAGACTACCTGCTGGGCCGCGTGCTGGCCAAGAACATCATCGACCCCGACACGGGCGAGGTGATCGCCAACGCCAACGACGAGCTGACCGAGACCGTGCTGGAAAACCTGCGCGAAGCCGGCGTCAAGCAGATCCAGACCCTGTACACCAACGACCTGGACCAGGGTCCGTACATTTCGCAGACCCTGCGTACGGACGACACGGCCGACCAGACCGCGGCGCGCATCGCCATCTACCGCATGATGCGCCCGGGCGAGCCGCCCACCGAGGAGGCCGTCGAAGCGCTGTTCCAGCGCCTGTTCTACAGCGAAGAGTCGTACGACCTGTCGCGCGTGGGCCGCATGAAGGTCAACAGCCGTCTGGGCCGCCCCAGCGGCGAAGGCGCCATGGTGCTGCAGGACGAGGACATCCTCGAGACCATCAAGATCCTGGTCAACCTGCGCAACGGCAAGGGCGAGGTCGATGACATCGACCACCTGGGCAACCGTCGCGTGCGCTGCGTCGGTGAACTGGCCGAGAACCAGTTCCGCGCCGGCCTGTCGCGCGTCGAGCGCGCCGTCAAGGAGCGCCTCGGCCAGGCCGAGACCGAGAACCTGATGCCGCACGACCTGATCAACTCGAAGCCGATCTCGTCGGCCATCCGCGAGTTCTTCGGTTCGTCGCAGCTGTCGCAGTTCATGGACCAGACCAACCCGCTGTCCGAGATCACGCACAAGCGCCGTGTCTCCGCACTGGGCCCGGGCGGTCTGACCCGCGAGCGCGCCGGCTTCGAAGTCCGCGACGTGCACCCGACCCACTACGGCCGCGTCTGCCCGATCGAAACGCCGGAAGGCCCGAACATCGGTCTGATCAACTCGCTGGCACTGTATGCCCGCCTGAACGAATACGGCTTCCTGGAAACGCCGTACCGCAAGGTCGAGAACAGCAAGCTGACCGACCAGGTCGACTACCTGTCCGCGATCGAGGAAGGCAAGTACGTGGTGGCGCAGGCCAACGCGACCGTGGATGCCGAGGGCAACCTGATCGACGAGCTGGTGTCGGCCCGCGAAGGATCCGAGCGCGAGACCCGCATGGTCACGCCGGACCGCGTGCAGTACATCGACGTGGCGCCGTCGCAGATCGTCTCGGCGGCAGCCTCGCTGGTGCCGTTCCTCGAGCACGATGACGCGAACCGTGCACTGATGGGCGCGAACATGCAGCGCCAGGCCGTGCCCTGCCTGCGTCCGGACAAGCCCCTGGTCGGTACCGGCATCGAGCGCACCGTCGCGGTCGACTCGGGTACTGCCGTGCAGGCCATGCGCGGCGGTGTGGTGGACTACGTCGATGCGATGCGTATCGTGATCCGGGTCAACGACGACGAAGCCGTGGCCGGCGAAGTCGGCGTGGACATCTACAACCTGATCAAGTACACGCGTTCGAACCAGAACACGAACATCAACCAGCGTCCGATGGTCAAGGTCGGCGACATCGTCGCCCGCGGCGATGTGGTCGCCGACGGCGCGTCGACCGACCTGGGCGAGCTGGCGCTCGGCCAGAACATGCTGGTCGCGTTCATGCCCTGGAACGGCTACAACTTCGAGGATTCGATCCTGATCTCGGAGCGCGTGGTCGCCGAAGACCGCTACACCTCGATCCACATCGAGGAACTGTCGGTCGTGGCCCGCGACACCAAGCTCGGACCCGAGGAAATCACGCGCGATATTTCGAACCTGGCCGAAGCCCAGCTGGCGCGCCTGGACGAGTCGGGCATCACCTACATCGGTGCCGAGGTGGAAGCCGGCGACGTGCTGGTGGGCAAGGTCACGCCGAAGGGCGAGACCCAGCTGACGCCGGAAGAGAAGCTGCTGCGCGCGATCTTCGGGGAGAAGGCCTCGGACGTGAAGGACACCTCGCTGCGCGTGCCTTCGGGCATGAGCGGCATCGTGATCGACGTGCAGGTCTTCACCCGTGAAGGCGTGACGCGCGACAAGCGCGCCCAGTCGATCATCGATGACGAACTCAAGCGTTACCGCCTGGACCTGAACGACCAGCTGCGTATCGTGGAAGGCGATGCCTTCCAGCGTCTGGAGCGCCTGCTGGTCGGCAAGACCGTCAACGGTGGCCCGAAGAAGCTGTCGAAGGGTGCGACGCTGACCAAGGAGTACCTGGCCGAACTGGACAAGTACCACTGGTTCGACATCCGTCCGGCCGACGAGGAAGTCGCCGCCCAGCTCGAGGCCGTCAAGGAGGCCATCGAGCAGAAGCGCCACGAGTTCGACCTCGCCTTCGAAGAGAAGCGCAAGAAGCTGACCCAGGGCGACGAACTGCCGCCGGGCGTGATCAAGATGGTCAAGGTCTACCTTGCCGTCAAGCGTCGCCTGCAGCCTGGCGACAAGATGGCAGGCCGCCACGGTAACAAGGGTGTGGTGTCGAAGATCGTGCCGATCGAAGACATGCCCTACATGGCCGACGGCACCCCTGCCGACATCGTGCTGAACCCGCTCGGCGTGCCGTCGCGGATGAACGTGGGCCAGATCCTGGAAACCCACCTGGGCTGGGCCGCGCGCGGCCTGGGCGAGCGCATCGGCGCGATGCTCAAGGCACAGGCGAAGGCACAGGAACTGCGTCCGCTGCTGGCTCAGGTCTACAACGAGAGCGGCAAGGCGGAAGACCTGGACAGCCTGTCCGACGCCGAAGTGCTGGAACTCGCCACCAACCTGAAGAAGGGCGTGCCGTTCGCGACGCCGGTGTTCGATGGTGCGCATGAGGACGAGATCCGCCGCATGCTGGACCTGGCCTACCCGAGCGACGTGGCCAAGGAGAAGGGCCTGACCGCCTCCAAGCAGCAAGTCACGCTGTATGACGGCCGCACCGGCGAGGCGTTCGAGCGTCCGGTCACGCTGGGTGTGATGCACATGCTGAAGCTGCACCACTTGGTCGACGACAAGATGCACGCGCGTTCGACCGGCCCGTACTCCCTGGTGACCCAGCAGCCGCTGGGCGGCAAGGCGCAGTTCGGTGGCCAGCGTTTCGGTGAGATGGAAGTGTGGGCGCTGGAAGCCTACGGCGCCTCCTACGTGCTGCAGGAGATGCTGACGGTCAAGTCCGATGACGTGAACGGCCGTACCAAGGTGTACGAGAACATCGTCAAGGGCGAGCACTCGATCGATGCCGGCATGCCGGAGTCGTTCAACGTGCTGGTGAAGGAAATCCGCTCGCTGGGTATCGACATCGACCTCGATCGCTACTGATCGTGACGATGCGGGGGCCGCGCGTGCGGCCCCGCCAGCGAAGGATTTCCCACAGGATGAATGCCGCCGGCCCGGCCGGAGCCGGACACGGCGGCGAAACAAGGAGTTGCAATGAAAGCATTGCTCGATCTCTTTAAGCAGGTACAGCAGGAAGAGCAGTTCGACGCGATCAAGATCGGCCTGGCCTCGCCCGAGAAGATCCGCTCGTGGTCGTACGGTGAAGTGAAGAAGCCGGAAACGATCAACTACCGCACGTTCAAGCCCGAGCGCGACGGCCTGTTCTGCGCCAAGATCTTCGGCCCGATCAAGGACTACGAGTGCCTGTGCGGCAAGTACAAGCGCCTGAAGCACCGTGGCGTGATCTGCGAGAAGTGCGGCGTCGAAGTGACGCTGGCCAAGGTGCGCCGCGAGCGCATGGGCCACATCGAACTGGCCGCGCCGACCGCGCACATCTGGTTCCTGAAGTCGCTGCCGTCGCGTCTGGGCATGGTGCTCGACATGACGCTGCGCGACATCGAGCGCGTGCTGTACTTCGAAGCATTCGTGGTGATCGAACCCGGCATGACCCCGCTCAAGAAGAGCCAGATCATGTCCGAGGACGATTACCTGGCCAAGTGCGACGAGTACGGCGAGGGTGAGTTCGTCGCCATGATGGGTGCCGAGGGCATCCGCGAACTGCTGCGCGGCATCGATATCGAGAAGCAGATCGAACAGATCCGCGCCGAGCTGCAGGCCACCGGCTCCGAAGCCAAGATCAAGAAGTTCGCCAAGCGCCTGAAGGTGCTGGAGGCCTTCCAGCGCTCGGGTATCAAGCCCGAGTGGATGATCATGGAAGTGCTGCCGGTGCTGCCGCCCGAGCTGCGTCCGCTGGTGCCCCTGGATGGCGGTCGTTTCGCCACCTCGGACCTGAACGACCTGTATCGCCGCGTCATCAACCGCAACAACCGCCTGAAGCGCCTGCTGGAACTGAAGGCGCCCGAGATCATCGTGCGCAATGAGAAGCGCATGCTGCAGGAAGCGGTGGATTCGCTGCTGGATAACGGCCGTCGCGGCAAGGCGATGACCGGCGCCAACAAGCGTCCGCTGAAGTCCCTGGCCGAAATGATCAAGGGCAAGGGCGGCCGCTTCCGTCAGAACCTGCTGGGCAAGCGCGTCGACTACTCGGGCCGTTCGGTCATCGTGGTGGGCCCGACCCTGAAGCTGCACCAGTGCGGCCTGCCCAAGCTGATGGCGCTCGAGCTGTTCAAGCCCTTCATCTTCCACAAGCTGGAGACGATGGGCATCGCCACCACCATCAAGGCGGCGAAGAAGGAAGTCGAAAGCCAGACGCCGGTGGTGTGGGACATCCTCGAAGAGGTGATCCGCGAGCATCCGGTGATGCTGAACCGCGCGCCGACGCTGCACCGCCTGGGCATCCAGGCCTTCGAACCCGTGCTGATCGAAGGCAAGGCGATCCAGCTGCACCCGCTCGTCTGCGCGGCGTTCAACGCCGACTTCGACGGTGACCAGATGGCCGTCCACGTGCCGCTGTCGCTGGAAGCGCAGATGGAAGCCCGCACCCTGATGCTGGCCTCCAACAACGTGCTGTTCCCGGCCAACGGCGACCCGTCGATCGTGCCGTCGCAGGACGTGGTGCTGGGCCTGTACTACACCACCCGCGACAAGATCAACGGCCGCGGTGAGGGCATGACCTTCGCCGACATCAGCGAAGTGATCCGCGCCTACGAGAACAAGGAAGTCGAGCTGGCTTCCCGCGTGAACGTGCGTATCACCGAGTTCGAGCTGGTGGACAAGGACGCCGAGGGCGACGCCCGCTTCGCGCCCAAGATCACGCTGCAGGCCACCACGGTCGGCCGCGCCATCCTGTCGGAGATCCTGCCCAAGGGCCTGCCCTTCTCGGTGCTGAACAAGCCGCTGAAGAAGAAGGAGATCTCGCGCCTGATCAACACCGCCTTCCGCAAGTGCGGCCTGCGTGAGACCGTGATCTTCGCTGACAAGCTGCTGCAGTCGGGCTTCCGCCTGGCCACGCGCGCCGGCATCTCGATCGCGATCGACGACATGCTGGTGCCGCCCGCGAAGGAAAAGATCATCGCCGAAGCCTCGGCCAAGGTGAAGGAATACGACAAGCAGTACATGTCGGGCCTGGTGACCGACCAGGAGCGCTACAACAACGTCGTGGACATCTGGGGCGCCGCCGGCGACCAGGTGGGCAAGGCGATGATGGAGCAGCTCCAGCACGAGGACGTGGTCGACCGCAACGGCAATACCGTCAAGCAAGAGTCGTTCAACTCCATCTACATGATGGCCGACTCGGGCGCGCGGGGTTCCGCGGCGCAGATCCGCCAGCTGGCCGGCATGCGCGGCCTGATGGCAAAGCCGGACGGCTCGATCATCGAGACGCCGATCACGGCGAACTTCCGCGAAGGCCTGAACGTTCTGCAGTACTTCATCTCGACCCACGGTGCGCGTAAGGGTCTGGCCGATACGGCACTGAAGACCGCGAACTCCGGTTACCTGACCCGCCGTCTGGTCGACGTGACGCAGGATCTGGTGGTGGTGGAAGACGATTGCGGCACCAGCAACGGCGTGGCCATGAAGGCCCTGGTCGAAGGCGGTGAAGTGATCGAAGCCCTGCGTGACCGTATCCTCGGCCGCGTGACCGTCTCCGACGTGGTGAACCCGGAAACCCAGGAAACCGCGATCGAGGCCGGCACCCTGCTGGACGAAGATCTGGTCGAGCTGATCGACAATATCGGCGTGGACGAGGTCAAGGTGCGTACACCGCTGTCCTGCGACACGCGCTACGGCCTGTGCGCCAAGTGCTACGGCCGCGACCTCGGCCGCGGCGTGCTGGTGAACTCGGGCGAAGCGGTGGGCGTGATCGCCGCGCAGTCGATCGGCGAGCCGGGCACGCAGCTGACCATGCGTACCTTCCACATCGGTGGCGCGGCATCGCGTGCGGCAGTCGCGTCGAGCGTGGAAGCCAAGGCGACCGGTACCGTGCGCTTCACGGCGACCATGCGCTACGTCACCAACGCCAAGGGCGAGCTGATCGTCATCTCGCGTTCGGGCGAGGCGCTGATCACCGACGACCATGGCCGCGAGCGTGAGCGCCACAAGATCCCGTACGGTGCCACGCTGCTGGTGCAGGATGGCCAGGCGATCAAGGCCGGCACGCAGCTGGCTACCTGGGATGCGCTGACGCGTCCGATCGTTTCGGAGTACTCGGGCACCATCAAGTTCGAGAACGTCGAAGAGGGCGTGACCGTCGCCAAGCAGATGGACGAAGTGACGGGCCTGTCGACCCTCGTGGTGATCGACGCCAAGCGCCGCACGGCCGCCACCAAGGGCATCCGCCCGCAGGTGAAGCTGCTCGACGCCAACAACCAGGAAGTGAAGATCCCGGGCACGGACCACTCCGTGACCATCGGCTTCCAGGTCGGCGCGCTGATCACCGTGAAGGACGGCCAGCAGGTGCACGTGGGTGAAGTGCTCGCACGTATCCCGACCGAATCGCAGAAGACCCGCGACATTACCGGTGGTCTGCCGCGTGTGGCCGAGCTGTTCGAAGCGCGTTCGCCGAAGGACGCCGCCGTGCTGGCGGAAGTCACCGGCACGACCTCGTTCGGCAAGGACACCAAGGGCAAGCAGCGCCTGGTGATCACGGACCTGGACGGCAACGCCCACGAGTTCCTGATCGCCAAGGAAAAGCAGGTCCTGGTGCACGATGGCCAGGTGGTGAACAAGGGCGAAATGATCGTGGAAGGTCCGGCGGACCCGCACGACATCCTGCGCCTGAAGGGCATCGAGGAACTGGCGCACTACATCGTCGACGAAGTGCAGGACGTGTACCGTCTGCAGGGCGTGAAGATCAACGACAAGCACATCGAAGTGATCGTGCGCCAGATGCTGCGCCGCGTGCAGATCTCGGATGTGGGCGACACCAAGTTCATCCCGGGTGAACAGGTGGAGCGCTCGGAGCTGCTCGACGAGAACGACCGCGTGATCGCCGAAGGCAAGCGTCCGGCCACCTACGAGAACCTGCTGCTCGGTATCACCAAGGCGTCGCTGTCGACCGACAGCTTCATCTCGGCGGCATCGTTCCAGGAAACCACCCGCGTGCTGACCGAAGCCGCGATCATGGGCAAGACGGACGACCTGCGCGGTCTGAAGGAAAACGTGATCGTCGGCCGTCTGATCCCGGCCGGTACCGGCCTGGCCTACCACCGTGCCCGCAAGGCGCGCGAGGCGGCCGAGCGCGAACGCGCCCAGGCGATCGCCGAAGAAGAGCAGTCGCTCTTCATCGAGCCGCCGGTGGTGCAGGCGACCACCACCGAAGGCGAGGGCGACGCGGCCTGACGCGTTTCCCGGCCGGGGCGGCGATCGCTGCCCCGGCGCCGAACCGAACCAGCCCGGCCTTCGCGCCGGGCTTTTTTCATGCCAGCGCCGCACGTGCGGCAGCCTGCCGTCCAGCGGGCCGCCGGCACAATCTGCAGCAATCCGTCTCCCGCTTGATGGTATGGTTACGCCTTCCGGCGTACCCGCTCCACCCGTTTTCCCGATCCCGCACCTATGTCGTCCGCATTGGCCATTCTCAAAGATGTCTTTGGCTACCACGCCTTCCGCGGACAGCAGGCCGAAATCATCGACCACGTGGCCGGCGGCGGCGACAGCCTGGTGCTGATGCCCACCGGCGGTGGCAAGTCCCTCTGCTACCAGGTCCCGGCCCTGCTGCGCCAGCGTGCAGGCCAGGGCACGGGCATCGTGGTGTCGCCACTGATCGCGCTGATGCAGGACCAGGTGGCCGCGCTGAGCGAGGCCGGCGTGCGCGCTGCCGTGCTCAATTCGACGCTGACCTCGAGCGAGGCCTCGGCAGTCGAGCGCGACCTGCTGGCCGGGCGGCTCGAGGTCCTCTACGTGGCCCCCGAGCGGCTGATGACGCCGCGCTTCCTCGACCTGCTCGAGCGCACCCGCGTGGGCCTGTTCGCCATCGACGAGGCGCACTGCGTATCGCAGTGGGGGCACGATTTCCGCCCCGAATACATCCAGCTCTCGGTGCTGCATGAGCGTTTCCCGCAGGTACCGCGCATCGCGCTGACCGCCACCGCCGACGCGCTGACGCGGCAGGAGATCGCCGAGCGCCTGGCGCTGCAGGATGCACGCGTCTTCCTCTCCAGCTTCGACCGGCCCAATATCCGCTACCGCATCGTCGAGAAGGACAATGCGCGCCAGCAACTGCTGGCTTTCATCAAGGCCGAGCATGCCAACGCCGACGGCACCCATGACAGCGGCATCATCTACTGCCTGTCGCGCAAGAAGGTGGAGGAGACCGCGGCCTGGCTCGGCGCCCAGGGCCTCAAGGCCCTGCCTTACCACGCCGGCATGGATGCGCAACTGCGCGCACAGTATCAGGCGCGCTTCCGCGTGGAGGAAGGGATCGTGATGGTGGCCACCATCGCCTTCGGCATGGGCATCGACAAGCCCGACGTGCGCTTCGTGGCCCACCTCGACCTGCCCAAGAGCATGGAGGGCTACTACCAGGAGACCGGGCGTGCCGGCCGCGACGGCCTGCCCGCCAATGCCTGGATGGCCTATGGCCTGGGCGACGTGGTGCAGCAGAAGCGCATGATCGACGAATCCGAGGCCGACGACGCGCACAAGCGCGTGTCCTCGTCTAAGCTCGACGCGCTGCTCGGCCTGTGCGAAACGGCAGGTTGCCGCCGCGTGCGCATCCTGGCCTATTTCGACGAGCAGTCCGAGCCGTGCGGCAACTGCGATACCTGCCTGGAGCCGCCGGCCACCTGGGACGGCACGCGCGAGGCGCAGATGGCGCTGTCCTGCGTCTATCGGGTGGCCCAGGCCAGCCGCGTGCATTTCGGTGCCACCCACCTGGTCGACGTGCTGCGCGGCAATGCGTCGGAGAAGATCCGGCAGTGGGGCCACGACAAGGTGTCCACCTTCGGCATCGGTGCCGACCGCTCGGTGGCGGAGTGGCATGCCATCTTCCGCCAGCTGATCGCCCACGGCCTGCTGATGATCGACCACGGCGGCCACGGCGCGCTGCTGCTGGGCGAGTCGGCGCGCCAGGTGCTGCGCGGCGAGACCACCATCACGCTGCGCCGGCAGGCCAGCAAGCCCGCCCGCGGCGGCGAGCGCTCCGCATCGCGCGGCAGCCGCACCGACCATACCGCCGGCATGGACGAAGACGCGCTGGCCAACTGGGAGGCGCTGCGCAAGTGGCGCACCGCCACCGCGCGCGAGCACGGCGTGCCGGCCTACGTCATCTTCCACGATGCCACGCTGGCGGAGATCGCGCGCAGCGCGCCGGCCACGCTCGACGAACTGGCCGAGGTGCCGGGCATCGGTGCCGCGAAGCTGGAGCGCTATGGCGAAGAGATTCTGGAGACGCTCGAGGGCGTCTGAGTCAGGCTTTACGGTATACGTAAACGTGCTTGACCGTTTACGGTTTGCCTGCTAGCATGTCAGATTCGAGTTTTTGGCTTTGGATTTCGCTCGCCCGTCGATCTTGCACCCTGCCTGTGAGGCCGGATGCGCTTTCGGCAAGCGCCGTCGGCCAGTCGCGTGATGCGGCGGTGGCATGGTGTGGCACAGGGGATCCCGGTCGAGCTCGCGTTCTTTGGTCAGTCTGGTTCCCGCCGGTCTATCGTCTCAAGAGCGCCCGCTCACACTGTTCCCGCCCAAAACCCGTAGTTGCCGTTCCGGTTCCGCCACGTGGCGCCCGGAAGGGTGTTTTGTCGTAAAAACCAAGCTGGATTGAACAATGCCAACTATCAACCAACTGGTTCGCAAGCCGCGCGTCTCGGAAGTCATCAAGAGCAAGAGCCCGGCGCTTGAGAACTGCCCGCAGCGTCGTGGCGTGTGCACCCGCGTGTACACCACGACTCCGAAGAAGCCGAACTCGGCACTGCGTAAGGTCGCCAAGGTGCGCCTGACCAACGGTTTCGAGGTCATCTCGTACATCGGCGGTGAAGGCCACAACCTGCAGGAACACTCGGTCGTGCTGATCCGCGGCGGCCGTGTGAAGGATCTGCCGGGTGTGCGTTACCACATCGTGCGCGGCTCCCTCGACCTGCAAGGCGTCAAGGACCGTAAGCAAGCGCGTTCGAAGTACGGCGCGAAGCGCCCGAAGGCAGCCTAAGACAGGCTGTCCGCGTGGCGCCGGCAAGGCGTCGCGAAGCAGTGAAGCAAGACAAGCAACAAGCGGCAGGTCCTTGGCGCGCAGCGTCATGGTGCTGTCACCAGGCGGCGGTACAACGGAGCGTTCAGCGCCGTGCCGTCGAGTAAGTGGTCACCCGGCGAATTTGCCCAGGCCCAGTGCCGGCAAGCTAGTTGGTGGCCGGAGAGCGGAAACCTGTTACCGCGCTCTCAACTGAATCTAAAGGAAAGAAGATGCCACGTCGTCGTGAAGTCCCCAAGCGGGAGATCCTGCCTGATCCGAAGTTCGGCAATGTCGAAGTTGCCAAGTTCATGAACGTGCTGATGCTGGACGGCAAGAAGTCGGTTGCCGAACGCATCGTGTACGGCGCGTTCGACCAGATCGAGAAGAAGGCAGGCAAGGCCCCCATCGAAGTGTTCTCCGTTGCAATCAACAACGTGAAGCCGGTGGTGGAAGTGAAGAGCCGTCGCGTGGGCGGCGCCAACTATCAGGTTCCGGTCGAAGTCCGTCCGTCGCGTCGTTTGGCATTGGCGATGCGTTGGCTGCGCGAGGCCGCGAAGAAACGCAGCGAGAAGTCGATGGCGCTGCGCCTGGCAGGTGAGCTGCTGGAAGCTGCCGAAGGCCGCGGCGGCGCGATGAAGAAGCGCGACGAAGTGCACCGCATGGCCGAAGCCAATAAGGCGTTCTCGCACTTCCGCTTCTAAGGCGCGCGATTACAGCTGTTGGTTGCCGGGCGGGCTGTGTATTCCTACACATCTCGCCCGTTTGTGTTAGGGGCGACGGCGATGAGATGCCGGCGTCTCACGGACGAATAGAGGATTAAAGTGGCTCGTAAGACTCCCATTGAGCGCTACCGTAACATCGGTATTTCGGCTCACATTGACGCGGGTAAAACCACCACGACCGAGCGGATCCTGTTCTACACCGGTGTGAACCACAAGATCGGTGAAGTGCATGATGGCGCGGCCACCATGGACTGGATGGAGCAGGAGCAGGAGCGCGGCATCACCATCACGTCTGCTGCGACCACCGCCTTCTGGAAGGGCATGGGCGGCAACTACCCCGAGCACCGCTTCAACATCATCGACACCCCGGGCCACGTGGACTTCACCATCGAGGTGGAGCGTTCCATGCGCGTGCTGGACGGTGCGTGCATGGTGTACTGCGCAGTGGGTGGCGTGCAGCCGCAGTCCGAAACCGTGTGGCGTCAGGCCAACAAGTACGGCGTGCCGCGTCTGGCATTCGTCAACAAGATGGACCGCACCGGCGCGAACTTCTTCAAGGTCTACGACCAGCTGAAGACCCGCCTGAAGGCCAACCCGGTGCCCGTCGTGGTGCCGATCGGCGCTGAAGACGGCTTCCAAGGCGTCGTCGATCTGCTGGAAATGAAGGCGATCATTTGGGATGAAGCCAGCCAGGGCGTGAAGTTCGAATACCAGGACATCCCGGCCGAGCTGCAAGCCACCGCTGACGAATGGCGCGAGAAGATGGTCGAGTCCGCCGCCGAAGCCAGCGAAGAGCTGATGGAAAAGTACCTGGGCGGCGAAGAGCTGACCCGCGCCGAGATCGTCAAGGCGCTGCGTGACCGTACCATCGCCTGCGAAATCCAGCCGATGCTGTGCGGCACCGCGTTCAAGAACAAGGGCGTGCAGCGCATGCTCGACGCCGTGATCGACTTCCTGCCGTCGCCGGTCGACATTCCGCCGGTCAAGGGCACGGACGAGGACGACAGCGAGAAGAAGCTCGAGCGCAAGGCTGACGACAACGAAAAGTTCTCGGCACTGGCGTTCAAGATCATGACCGACCCGTTCGTTGGCCAGCTGATCTTCTTCCGCGTGTACTCGGGCAAGATCAATTCGGGCGACACCGTGTACAACCCGGTGAAGCAGAAGAAGGAGCGTCTGGGCCGTATTCTGCAGATGCACGCCAACCAGCGCGAAGAAATCAAGGAAGTGCTGGCCGGCGATATCGCCGCTGCGGTCGGCCTGAAGGATGCCACCACGGGCGATACGCTGTGCGATCCGACTGCCCCGATCGTGCTCGAGCGCATGGTGTTCCCGGAGCCGGTGATCTCGCAGGCTGTCGAGCCGAAGACCAAGGCTGACCAGGAAAAGATGGGCATCGCCCTGAACCGCCTGGCCGCTGAAGATCCGTCGTTCCGCGTGCGTACCGATGAAGAATCGGGTCAGACCATCATTTCGGGCATGGGCGAGCTCCACCTCGAAATTCTGGTCGACCGCATGAAGCGCGAATTCGGTGTGGAAGCCAACATCGGCGCGCCGCAGGTGGCCTACCGCGAAACCATTCGCAAGACGGCCGAAGGCGTCGAGGGCAAGTTCGTCAAGCAGTCGGGCGGTCGCGGCCAGTACGGTCACGCTGTGATCACGCTGGAACCGCAAGAGCCGGGCAAGGGCTTCGAGTTCATCGATGCCATCAAGGGCGGTGTGATTCCTCGCGAATACATCCCGGCGGTCGAAAAGGGTATCGTCGACACGCTGCCGAACGGCATCCTGGCTGGCTTCCCGGTGGTGGACGTGAAGGTCACGCTGACGTTCGGTTCGTACCACGACGTGGACTCGAACGAAAACGCATTCCGCATGGCCGGCTCGATGGCTTTCAAGGAAGCCATGCGCAAGGCCAGCCCGGTCCTGCTCGAGCCGATGATGGCCGTGGAAGTGGAAACGCCGGAAGACTACACGGGTACCGTGATGGGCGACTTGTCGTCCCGCCGCGGCATCGTGCAGGGCATGGACGACATGGTGGGCGGTGGCAAGATCATCAAGGCCGAAGTCCCGCTGTCGGAAATGTTCGGTTATTCGACGTCGCTGCGCTCGGCCACGCAAGGTCGCGCCACGTACACCATGGAATTCAAGCATTACGCTGAGGCACCGAAGAACATCGCCGAAGCCGTGATGACGGCCAAGGGCAAGTAATAAACGCTGCGCCGCCACGCATGACCTGCGTGGCGGCGCAAAGAATTGAATCAGACTGTATTCCATTAGGAGCTGAAACATGGCAAAGGAAAAGTTCGAGCGGACTAAGCCGCACGTGAACGTTGGTACGATTGGTCACGTTGACCACGGCAAGACGACGCTGACGGCAGCGATCGCGACGGTGCTGGCTGCGAAGTTCGGCGGTGCCGCCAAGAAGTACGACGAAATCGACGCAGCGCCGGAAGAGAAGGCACGCGGTATTACCATCAATACCGCCCACGTCGAGTACGAGACGGCCAACCGCCACTACGCGCACGTTGACTGCCCGGGCCACGCCGACTACGTGAAGAACATGATCACGGGTGCCGCCCAGATGGACGGCGCGATCCTGGTGTGCTCGGCCGCAGACGGCCCGATGCCGCAGACCCGCGAGCACATCCTGCTGGCCCGTCAGGTTGGCGTGCCTTACATCATCGTGTTCCTGAACAAGTGTGACATGGTGGACGACGCTGAACTGCTCGAGCTGGTCGAGATGGAAGTTCGCGAGCTGCTGTCGAAGTACGAGTTCCCCGGCGACGACACCCCGATCATCAAGGGTTCGGCCAAGCTGGCGCTGGAAGGCGACAAGGGCGAGCTGGGCGAAGTGGCCATCATGAACCTGGCCGACGCCCTGGACACCTACATCCCGACGCCGGAGCGTGCCGTTGACGGTACCTTCCTGATGCCGGTGGAAGACGTGTTCTCGATCTCGGGTCGCGGCACCGTGGTGACCGGCCGTATCGAGCGCGGCGTGATCAAGGTCGGTGAAGAAATCGAAATCGTCGGTATCAAGCCGACGGTGAAGACGACCTGCACGGGCGTGGAAATGTTCCGCAAGCTGCTGGACCAGGGCCAGGCTGGCGACAACGTCGGTCTGCTGCTGCGCGGCACCAAGCGTGAAGACGTGGAACGCGGCCAAGTGCTGTGCAAGCCGGGCTCGATCAAGCCGCACACCCACTTCACCGGTGAGGTGTACATTCTGTCGAAGGACGAAGGCGGCCGTCACACCCCGTTCTTCAACAACTACCGTCCGCAGTTCTACTTCCGTACGACCGACGTGACCGGCTCGATCGAGCTGCCGAAGGACAAGGAAATGGTCATGCCGGGCGACAACGTGTCGATCACCGTCAAGCTGATCGCCCCGATCGCCATGGAAGAAGGTCTGCGCTTCGCTATCCGTGAAGGCGGCCGTACCGTCGGCGCCGGCGTCGTGGCAAAGATCATCGACTAAGCAAACTTCCTGGAGCAGGTCGGCGTACAATACCGCCGGCTTGTTCCCTGTTTCCGGGCGCTATCCGCCCATCGCTCTTTTAAGGAAATATCATGCAGAACCAGAAGATCCGTATCCGCCTGAAGGCTTTCGACTATCGCCTGATCGACCAGTCGGCCGCTGAAATCGTGGATACCGCCAAGCGCACCGGCGCGATCGTCAAGGGTCCCGTGCCCCTGCCGACCCGCATCCAGCGCTTCGACATCCTGCGTTCGCCGCACGTCAACAAGACCAGCCGCGATCAGTTCGAGATCCGTACCCACCAGCGCCTGATGGACATCGTCGACCCGACTGATAAGACCGTCGACGCGCTGATGAAGCTCGACCTGCCGGCCGGCGTGGACGTCGAGATCAAGGTGTAAGGTTTTGATGCCTTGGGCCGCAGTGATGTGGCCTTTTGCAGCGGAAACGGCGAACGTAAGTTCGCCGTTTTTGTTTTTGGGGCAGGGTTGTACGTTGTATACCCTTCCGCCCTCTGTTCGGAGGTGTTGGTTTGCGAGGCAACGGCCTGTTTCGGCTCCCCGCAGGGAAGTCGAAACAGTCTCTTGCCCCGAATACCGCCTACGCTCATACAGGCATCAGGCATCAGGCATCAGGCATCAGGCATCAGGCATCAGGCATCAGGCATCAGGCATCAGGCATCAGGCATCAGGCATCAGGCATCAGCCCGCCAGATCACCCCCTCCTCCTCAACGTCTCCCCCGGACACTCCCCAAACGCTCGCCGATACTCGGCGCTGAAGCGCCCGAGATGCGTGAAGCCCCAGCGCATCGCAGCCGTGCTGACCGAACCCACCGCTGCGACGTTGAGCAGATCATGACGCACGCGCTCCAGCCGCACCGCGCGCAGATAGGCCATCGGGCTCAGGCCCCGGTGTTCGCGGAAGCCTGCGTACAGGCTGCGCAGGCTGACGCCGGCGACCTCGGCCAGGTGGGCCGGCGTCAGCGCGTCGTCGGCGTGGGCGTGGATGTATTCCTCGACCACCTTCACATGGCGCGGCGCGAGCGGCTTGCCGCGGCCGCGCAGGTCCTCCGACAAGCTGTGCGGCTGTACCGTCAGCAGGGTGCCGATCACCAGTTGCTCGAGCTGGCAGGCGGTCAGGGGATGCTGCGCGGCTTCGGGTGAGCAGGCCAGCAGGTCGGCCAGGTATTGCATCAGCTGGTACCAGCCGGCCTGGCGGCGCCAGGCCATGCCCAGGGCGAAGCGCAGCGCCTGCTCGGGGCGCCGTCCCAGGTAGGCGGCGCAGACACGTTCCAGCGCGCCCAGTTCCACCCGCACGATGAGCTGGTCATTGTCGGCGCTCCAGCGCATGCGCACGGGGTCGCTCGGCGTCAGCACCGAGGCCAGGTCGGCGTCGGACAGGATGCGCTGGGTACCGCAGGCGACGTCGGCCTGGCCCGACAACGGCATCTGCACCAGCAGGAAATCACCCATGGGCCCGGGGTCGATCTCCACCTCTGCACCGTAGGCGAGGCGGTTGAAGGAGACCGCTCCCAGCGGCGCGTGGTGCAGGCGGGCGGCCAGGCGGTTGCCACCGATGGCGAGCCGATGGGGTTTGAAGACGGCGCCCACCGCCGCGCGGGCCTGGTCCTGGTCGGTCGAGGCGAACACCAGGCGGCCGGGGTCGCCCAGCAGGGCGGCGGCCAGCGCGGGGGTGGCCATGGTGGCCGTGGCGGTCGGGGGCAGCAGCATGTCTCGCTCCACTGGAGGTGGCCGGGCGCTGCCGGTGGCGCGCGCGATCCCGGGATGGTCTCGCCACGCCCGGTCTCTGCCCGCGCGGTGGACTCCCTGCGCACCACTATAGCGGAGCGCGCGGGCCGCGCACCGGCCGCGGGTGCGCCGGCTTGCGCACGGCTGCAATTTCCTGCACTAATCGGATAGCCGCTGCAGGCGGCGGCTAGCTTGCTGCAGTGCGGAGCGCCCATGATGGAATCCATGTGGCGACGCGGCCCGGTTCCGGTGTCACCCTTCGGCGTCACCGCCGGCGCCAACCGCAGGCAGCCCGACCCCCACACCAACAAGGAGACCAGGCAATGGGCCAGACCATCCAGATCCAGACCCCCGACGGCAGCTTCAGCGGCTATCTCGCCACCCCGGCTGCCGGCAAGGGGCCCGGGATCGTTCTGTGCCAGGAGATCTTCGGCGTCAACGCCACCATGCGGCAGGTAGCTGACTATTACGCCGAAGAGGGCTACACGGTGCTGGTGCCGGACCTGTTCTGGCGCCTGGAGCCCGGCATCGAGCTGGGAGATCGCGGCGAAGACTTCCAGCGCGCGCTGGGCCTCTACCAGCGCTTCGACGAGGCCCTGGGGGTCAAGGATGTCGGCGCTGCCCTCGAGGCCCTGCGCCAGCGCCCGGAATGCGTCGGCCGCACCAGCGTGCTGGGCTTCTGCCTCGGCGGCAAGCTGGCTTACCTGGCTGCCTGCAGGCTGCCGGACGTCGCCTGCGCCGTCGCCTATTACGGGGTCGGCATCGAGCATGCCCTCGATGAGGCGGCCAGGATGCGCGGCCGCCTGGTGCTGCACATCGCTGCGCAGGATGGCTTCTGCCCGCCCGAGTCTCAGGCGCGCATCGGGGCGGCGCTGGGCGGGCGCGACGGCATCGAGGTCTATGTCTACCCGGGCGTGGACCACGCCTTCGCGCGCGCCGGCGGCGAGCACTTCGACAAGCCCAGCGCCCTGATGGCGCACCAGCGCTCGATTGCCGCGCTGCGTCGCGAGATGGGGCCGCACTACGATTTCTCGGCACTGTGGGACAAGCACTGCGAGTACGAATTCGCCACGCGCGACGTCGACGCCACCATGGCGACGATGGTCGCCGAGCCCTACGTCAACCATATTCCGACCATGACCGGCGGCGTGGGCTACCGCCAGCTCAAGCGCTTCTACCAGCACCACTTCGTGCACAGCAATCCGCCGGACACCGCGCTGATCCCGCTGTCGCGCACCATCGGCGCGAGCCAGATCGTCGACGAGCTGCTGTTCTGTTTCACGCACACCTGCGAGATCGACTGGATGCTGCCCGGCGTGGCGCCCACCGGCCGTCGCGTGGAGATTCCGCTGGTCGCCATCGTCAAGTTCCGCGGCGACAAGCTCTATCACGAACACATCTACTGGGACCAGGCCAGCGTGCTGGTGCAGATCGGCAGGCTGGACCCCGCTGGGCTGCCGGTGGCCGGCATCGAGACCGCGCGCAAGCTGCTCGACGAAACGCTGCCATCGAACACCCTGATGGCGCGTTGGCAGGACAGCGAAGGCAAGTAGGCCACCGCTAAGACCACCACCAAGACCACCACTAAGGCCGACGCGATGGCCACCGCATGGCACCGCTAGGTGCCGTGCGGCCGCTTCAACCCCCGGAGCCGGCGCCCGCATGAGGCGCCGCCCGCAGACGAGGAGACGATGACATGAAAGGCTTGCAGGACAAGGTCGCCATCATCACCGGTGGCGCGACGCTGATCGGCGCCGGCGTGGCGCGTGCTTTCGTGGCCGCCGGCACGCGCGTGGCCATCCTGGACATCGATGCCGCCGGCGGTGAGCGGGTGGCGGCGGAACTGGGCGAGCGCTGCCGTTTCCTGCGTACCGACATCAGCGATGACGCCCAGGTCGCAGCGGCCGTGGCGCAGGTTGCCGAGCAGTTCGGCGGGGTCGATTTCCTCGTCAACCTGGCCTGCACCTACCTTGATGACGGGCTGCGCTCCAGCCGCGCCGACTGGCGCACCGCCCTCGACGTCAACGTGGTCTCCGCGGTGATGCTGGCACAGGCGGTGCAGCCGCTGATGCGCGCGCGCGGTGGCGGCGCCATCGTCAACTTCACCAGCATCTCCGCCAATGTCGCCCAGACCGGCCGCTGGCTCTACCCGGTGTCCAAGGCCGCGCTGCGCCAACTCACGCGCAACATGGCCATGGACCTCGCGCCCGACCGCATCCGCGTCAATGCCGTGTCGCCCGGCTGGACCTGGTGCCGCTTGATGGACGAGGTGTCAGGCGGCGACCGCGCCCGCACCGACCGCGTGGCGGCCGACTTCCACCTGCTCGGCCGCGTCGGCGAGCCCGACGAGGTGGCCCAGGTGGTGCTGTTCCTGTGCTCGGACCATGCCAGCTTCGTGACCGGGGCCGACTACGCGGTCGACGGCGGTTACTCGGCCATGGGGCCGGAGCGCGCCGAACCGGCCATTCCGCGCCTGGCCGGCTGAGCCGTCGCGGCCGTCGCGCCGCATTCCCTCTGTTGCCCTATCTGCCGGCGCGGCGTCGCGCGCCGCCGGCCGGCTGCCTTCGTCCTTTTCCAGACCGCGCGACCCGTCCATCGAGGAGACAACGCCATGAGCCAACGCATCGCCATCGTCGGGGCCGGCCAGTCCGGCCTGCAGATGGCCCTGGGCCTGCAGGCCCGGGGCTACCACGTGACCCTGATGACCAACCGCACCCCGGAACAGGTCCGGGCCGGCAAGGTCATGTCCAGCCAGTGCATGTTCGACCGTGCGCTGCAGACTGAGCGCGACCTCGACCTGAACTGGTGGGAGGCCGAGTGCCCGCCGGTCGAGGGAATCGGCCTGGCCGTGCCGCATCCCGAGCAGCCGGGCGCCCGCCTGATCGATTGGGCGGCGCCGCTGGACAAGCCGGCGCAGGCGGTCGACCAGCGCCTCAAGATGCCGGCATGGATGGAGGCCTTCGCCGCGCGTGGTGGCGACCTGCGCATCGGTGACGCCGGCATCGACGAACTGGAGGCGCTGGCGGCCAGCCATGACCTGGTGCTGCTGGCTGCCGGCAAGGGAGAGATCGTCGGCCGCTTCGAGCGCGATGCCGCGCGCAGTCCCTACGCAGCGCCGCAGCGCTCGCTTGCCCTGACCTATGTGCATGGCATGGCGCCGCGCGAGCCGTTCTCCCGGGTCTGCTTCAACCTGATCCCCGGCGTGGGCGAATACTTCGTATTTCCCGCGCTGACCCTGTCCGGGCCCTGCGAGATCATGGTGTTCGAAGGCGTGCCCGGTGGCCCCATGGACCGCTGGCAGGACGCGCGTACGCCCGCGGAGCACCTGCAGGAGAGCCTGCGCATCCTGCGCACCTGGCTGCCCTGGGAGGCTGAACGCTGCGCCGCGGTCGAGCTGACCGACGCCAACGGCATCCTGGCCGGGCGCTTCGCTCCCACGGTGCGCAAGCCGGTGATGACGCTGCCGTCCGGCCGGCCGGTGTTCGGCATGGCCGATGCGGTGGTGGTGAACGACCCCATCACCGGACAGGGCTCGAACAATGCCGCCAAGTGCTGCAAGGTCTATCTCGATGCCATCCTCGCCCGCGGCGACCGCCCCTTCGACGCCGCCTGGATGGAGCAGACCTTCGCCCGCTACTGGGACTACGCCTCGTATGTGGTGGACTGGACCAACTCCCTGCTGGCGCCGCCACCGCCGCACATCCTGGCACTGCTGGGCGCGGCTGGCCAGGCGCCGGCGCTGGCGGGCCGCATTGCCAACGGCTTCGACAATCCGCCCGACTTCTTCCCCTGGTGGCGCGATGCCCAGGCCTGCCATGCGCTGATCGAGCAGTACCTGCCGCAGGCAGCCTGACATGGACGCCGCAGCCGACAAGCAGCCGGGCGCCCTCGACGGCCGTACCCTGCGCCGGGTTTGCTCGCGCTACGCCACCGGCGTGGCGGTGATCGGGGCGGCTGGCGCGCAGGGCAGGGCGGTCGGGTTGACCGTGAACTCCTTCGCCTCCCTGTCGCTGGCACCGCCCCTGATCCTCTGGAGCCTCGCGCTGCACTCGCCCAACGCCGGACTGTTCGTACCGGCCGCGGGTTTCGGCGTCAGCGTCCTGCATGCCGGCCAGGGGGCGCTGGCCCGCCACTTCGCGACGCCCGCGCCGGACAAGTTCAGCGGCGTGGCCCACCGCCGGTGCCCGGCCGGTGTGCCTTACCTCGACGATGCCCTGGCCACGCTGGCCTGCCGCGTGGTGCGCGCCGATCCGATCGGAGACCACCTGCTGGTGGTGGGCGAAGTCGAAAGCTGCGAAGCGGGGGAGGGCGAGCCGCTGGTCTTCTACGGCGGCGGCTTCGTGCGCATCGCTGCCTAGGCCCGAGGCCCTTTGCGCACGGCGCAGGCGGCTCCATCGATGCACCGCTCCCCGTCGTTCCCGGCTTGCGGCGGCGGTCTCCATCGCCCGACCGCCGGCCCATTGCCTATCGCGGCCGGGACGGCATTCCGTGCAGCGGGCGGCCGGCCTGCCACCTGTTTCGCATCGCCGCAACGGCCCCGCCCGGAATCCGGGTTTACCTCTTGCCCTTTCCAATTGGGTCGGATATAGTGTAAGGCTACCCGTGTCTCTGGGTGGTGGGCTGGCCGTTTTGGCCTCGCGCTGTCCTCTTTTGCGCAAGCCCGTGCCGCGCGCAGCCATGCGCTCCGCGGCAGACTCCTGCGGCATTCCGCAGATCACACAGTTTCGTGTATCAATCAGCCCCGGCCAATCGCAGCTGGGAATGGAGCAAACCATGAGCCTTGGCCTTGTAGGTCGCAAGGTTGGCATGACCCGTATTTTCACGGACGACGGTGATTCGATCCCCGTTACCGTGGTCGAGGTCGGCGACAACCGCGTGACGCAAATCAAGACGGACGAGACCGACGGTTACACCGCGGTTCAAGTCACCTTCGGCAAGCGACGCGCCAGCCGCGTCACCAAGCCGCTGGCGGGTCACCTCGCCAAAGCCGGCGTGGAAGCCGGCGAAATCATCCGCGAATTCCGTATCGATGCAGCCAAGGCTGCCGAACTGCAAGCTGGCGGTTCGCTGTCGGTCGACCTGTTCGAAGTCGGTCAGAAGATCGACGTGCAGGGCGTGACCATCGGTAAGGGCTACGCCGGTACCATCAAGCGCTACCACTTCGCTTCCGGCCGTGCCACCCACGGTAACTCGCGTTCGCACAACGTGCCGGGCTCGATCGGTATGGCGCAGGATCCGGGCCGCGTGTTCCCGGGCAAGCGCATGACCGGTCACCTGGGTGACGTCACCCGCACCGTCCAGAACCTGGAAATCGCCAAGATCGACGCAGAGCGCAAGCTGCTGCTGGTCAAGGGCGCCATCCCCGGCTCCAAGGGCGGCAAGGTTATCGTGACCCCGGCCGTCAAGGCCAAAGCCAAAGCTTAAGGAGCGGAAACAATGGAACTCAAGCTCCTGCAGGACAACGGCCAGATCGGCGCCGGCGTTACCGCCTCGCCCGAAGTCTTCGGTCGTGACTACAACGAAGCCCTCGTTCACCAGATCGTCGTCGCTTACCAGGCCAACGCTCGCAGCGGCAACCGTAAGCAGAAGGATCGTGAAGAGGTCAAGCACACGACCAAGAAGCCGTGGCGCCAGAAGGGTACGGGTCGCGCCCGTGCCGGTATGTCCTCCTCGCCGCTGTGGCGCGGGGGCGGCCGTATCTTCCCGAACTCGCCGGAAGAGAACTTCAGCCAGAAGGTCAACAAGAAGATGTACCGTGCCGGCCTGCGCTCGATTTACTCGCAGCTCGCACGTGAAGGTCGTATCAACGTGGTGGAAGGTCTGACCGTCGAAGCCCCGAAGACCAAGCTGCTGGCCGACAAGTTCAAGGCCATGGGCCTGGACTCGGTCCTGGTCATCACCGACAGCCTCGACGAGAACCTCTACCTGGCCGCTCGCAACCTGCCGCACGTGTCGGTGGTTGAAGCACGCCACGCCGATCCGCTGTCGCTGGTGCACTACAAGAAGGTGCTGGTCACCAAGGCGGCCGTCGCGCAGATCGAGGAGTTGCTGAAATGACGCAAGTAGCCAAGAACGATCATCGTTTGATGCAGGTGCTGCTCGCGCCCGTGGTTTCCGAAAAGGCAACCCTGGTCGCCGACAAGAATGAACAGGTCGTGTTCGAAGTCGCCCGCGACGCCAACAAGGCGGAAGTGAAGGCGGCAGTCGAACTGCTGTTCAAGGTCGAGGTGCAGTCCGTTCAGATCCTGAACCAGAAGGGCAAGCAAAAGCGCTTCGGCCGCTTCATGGGCCGTCGCAACCACGTCAAGAAGGCGTACGTGTCGCTGAAGCCGGGTCAGGAAATCAACTTCGAAGCGGAGGCCAAGTAATCATGGCACTCGTCAAGACCAAGCCGACTTCCCCGGGTCGCCGCTCGATGGTGAAGGTCGTCAACCGCGACCTGCACAAGGGTGCGCCCCATGCTCCGCTGCTGGAAAAGCAATTCCAGAAGTCGGGCCGCAACAACAACGGTCACATCACCACCCGTCACAAGGGCGGTGGTCATAAGCACCACTACCGCGTGGTCGACTTCAAGCGCAACGACAAGGACGGCATCGCCGCCAAGGTCGAGCGCCTGGAATACGATCCGAACCGCAGCGCGAACATCGCGCTGGTGCTGTTCGCCGACGGCGAGCGCCGCTACATCATCGCCACCAAGGGCATGGTCGCCGGCCAATCGCTGATGAACGGCTCGGAAGCGCCGATCAAGGCCGGTAACAACCTGCCGATCCGCAACATCCCGGTCGGTACCACGATCAACAACGTGGAAATGCTGCCCGGCAAGGGCGCGCAGATCGCCCGTGCCGCCGGTGCCTCGGCTGTGCTGATGGCCCGCGAAGGCGTGTACGCCCAGGTCCGCCTGCGCTCCGGCGAAGTGCGCCGCATTCACATCGAATGCCGTGCCACCGTTGGTGAAGTGGGTAACGAAGAGCACAGCCTGCGCGTCATCGGCAAGGCCGGTGCGACCCGCTGGCGCGGTATCCGCCCGACGGTCCGCGGTGTGGTGATGAACCCGGTGGATCACCCGCACGGTGGTGGTGAAGGCAAGACCGCTGCTGGTCGCGATCCGGTGTCGCCGTGGGGTACCCCGACCAAGGGCTACCGCACCCGCAGCAACAAGCGCACTGCCAGCATGATCGTGCAGAAGCGCCACAAGCGTTAATCGGTAGGTAGGAGCTAAAGACATGACACGTTCCGCAAAGAAGGGTCCGTTCTGTGACGCCCACCTGCTGAAAAAGGTGGAAGCGGCTGCAGGCGGCAAGGACAAGAAGCCCATCAAGACCTGGTCGCGTCGTTCGACCATCATGCCGGACTTCATCGGCCTGACGATCGCCGTGCACAACGGCCGTCAACACGTGCCGGTGTACGTGACGGAAAACATGGTTGGCCACAAGCTCGGCGAATTTGCGATCACTCGCACGTTCAAGGGTCACGCGGCCGACAAGAAAGCGAAGAGGTAAGGTGCCATCATGGAAGTGAAAGCGATTCATCGCGGTGCCCGTATCTCCGCCCAGAAGACGCGCCTGGTCGCTGACCAGATCCGTGGTCTGCCGATCGAGCGCGCGCTCAACATCCTGGCGTTCAGCCCGAAGAAGGCCGCCGGGATCGTGAAGAAGGTGGTCGAATCGGCCATCGCCAACGCCGAGCATAACGAAGGCGCCGACATCGACGAACTGAAGGTCAAATCGATCTACGTCGACAAGGCGACCTCGCTCAAGCGCTTCACCGCACGGGCGAAGGGCCGCGGCAACCGCATCGAGAAACAAACCTGTCACATCACTGTGACGCTCGGCAACTAAGGAGTCACGATGGGACAGAAGATTCATCCGACTGGCTTCCGTCTGGCCGTCAGCCGTAACTGGGCCTCGCGTTGGTACGCCGCCAACACGAAGTTCGCCGGCATGCTGAAAGAAGACATCGAAGTTCGCGACTTCCTGAAGAAGAAGCTCAAGAACGCATCGGTTGGCCGCGTCGTGATCGAGCGTCCCGCCCGCAATGCCCGCATCACCATTTACAGCTCGCGTCCGGGCGTGGTGATCGGCAAGAAGGGTGAGGACATCGAACTGCTGAAGGCCGAGCTGCAGCGTCGCATGGGCGTGCCCGTGCACGTGAACATCGAGGAAATCCGCAAGCCGGAAACCGATGCGCAGCTGATCGCCGACTCGATCACCCAGCAGCTCGAGCGTCGCATCATGTTCCGCCGCGCCATGAAGCGCGCGATGCAGAACGCGATGCGTCTGGGCGCCCAGGGCATCAAGATCATGAGCTCGGGCCGTCTGAATGGCATCGAAATCGCCCGTACCGAGTGGTACCGCGAAGGCCGTGTGCCTCTGCACACCCTGCGTGCTGACATCGACTACGGCTTCTCCGAAGCGGAAACCACCTACGGCATCATCGGTGTCAAGGTGTGGGTCTACAAGGGAGATCACCTCGGCCGCAACGAAGCGCCGGTGGTGGAAGAGCCGCAAGACGAACGTCGCCGCCGTCCGGGTCGCCCCGATGGTCGCCGCCGTGACGGTGAAGGCCGTCCGGGTGGCAACCGCCGCGGCGGTGCCGGTGCCGGCCGTCGCGCTGCGCCTGGCGCAGATGGGAAGAGTGGAGAATAACGATGCTGCAACCTAAGCGCAGAAAGTACCGCAAGGAGCAGAAAGGCCGCAACACGGGTAAGGCTACCCGTGGCAACGCCGTGTCTTTCGGCGAGTTCGGCCTGAAGGCAATGGGCCGTGGCCGCCTGACGGCTCGCCAGATCGAGTCGGCACGTCGTGCGATGACCCGTCACATCAAGCGTGGCGGCCGCATCTGGATCCGGATCTTCCCGGACAAGCCGATCTCGAAGAAGCCCGCTGAAGTCCGTATGGGTAACGGTAAGGGCAACCCGGAGTACTACGTGGCTGAGATTCAGCCGGGCAAGATGCTGTACGAAATGGATGGCGTGAGCGAAGAGCTGGCACGTGAGGCGTTCCGCCTCGCGGCCGCCAAGCTGCCGATCGCCACCAACTTCGTGGTGCGTCAGGTCGGGACGTAAGGAGAGCAGGAATGAAAGCATCCGAACTGCGCGGCAAGGACGCCGCCGGGCTGAACCAGGAGCTCTCCGAGCTGCTGAAGGCCCAATTTAGCCTGCGCATGCAAAAGGCCACCCAACAGCTGCAGAACACCAGCCAGCTGAAGAAGGTGCGCAAGGACATCGCGCGGGTGCAAACCGTGCTGAGTGAAAAGGCGAGCTCGAAATGACTGAAACTGCAAAAACGGAATCGTCGCTTCGCCGCACGCTGGTCGGCCGGGTTGTAAGCGACAAGATGGACAAGACCGTGACGGTCCTGGTTGAAAACCGCGTCAAGCACCCGCTGTATGGCAAGTACGTGCTGCGTTCGAAGAAGTACCACGCACACGACGAAGCCAACCAGTACAAGGAAGGCGACAAGGTCGAGATCCAGGAAGGCCGTCCGATGTCCCGGACCAAGGCCTGGGTAGTCTCCCGTCTGGTGGAAGCCGCCCGCGTCATCTAACGACAACGCGGTCGTATCCTAGCTTGCAAGTCCAGGGTTATATGTTATAATCCTGGACTTCCGCTTTATTGCGTTCGCCTTAGCTGTACCACCCGGGCGGGCCTGTGAGGCGAGCCGGGGTCGGCGGACCGGGCTGGGGGTCTCTCCAGTCAGGGTCGCCAGGCGACTACCGACTTCAAAGTTGATCAACCCAAGCGGTGCTGGCGCAAAGCCGGTTCCGACGGGACCAAGACTGACCGGCGGGCTTGCATTCCGGCAAGCCAGGCGGATTAAGTTGGGAAGATAACACCATGATTCAGACAGAAAGCCGGCTCGAAGTGGCCGATAACACTGGTGCGCGCGAAGTGCTGTGCATCAAGGTGCTGGGTGGGTCCAAGCGCCGCTATGCGAGCGTTGGCGACATCATCAAGGTGACCGTCAAGGACGCAGCCCCCCGTGGCCGTGTCAAGAAGGGCGACATCTATAACGCCGTCGTGGTCCGCACCGCCAAGGGCGTGCGCCGCGCGGACGGTTCGCTCGTCAAGTTCGACGGCAATGCCGCCGTCCTGCTGAACAACAAGCTCGAGCCGATCGGCACCCGTATCTTCGGGCCGGTGACTCGTGAACTCCGTACCGAGCGCTTCATGAAGATCGTGTCGCTCGCGCCGGAAGTGCTGTAAGGAGCCGCCATGAACAAGATTCGCAAAGGCGATGAGGTCATCGTCCTGACCGGCAAGGACAAGGGCAAGCGTGGCACCGTGCAAGCCGTGCTGGGCGACAAGGTTGCCGTCGAAGGCGTGAACGTTGCCAAGAAGCACGCTCGCCCGAACCCGATGCTGGGTACCACCGGTGGCGTGGTCGACAAGGTCATGCCCCTGCATATTTCCAACGTTGCGCTCGTGGATGCCAATGGCAAGCCGTCGCGCGTCGGCATCAAGGTGGAAGACGGTAAGCGCGTGCGCTTCCTGAAGACCACCGGCGCCGTCGTGGCTGCTTGATTCTGGGCACGGATAGGAGTTGAGCATGACAGCACGTCTGCAAGAGTTTTACAAAGAACAGGTCGTTCCGAAGCTGATCGAGCAATTCGGTTTCAAGTCGATCATGGAAGTGCCGCGCATCACCAAGATCACCCTGAACATGGGTCTGGGCGAAGCGATCAACGACAAGAAGGTCATCGAGCTCGCCGTTGGCGACCTGACCAAGATCGCTGGTCAGAAGCCCGTGGTGACCAAGGCCAAGAAGGCCATCGCCGGCTTCAAGATCCGCCAGGGCTACCCCATCGGTGCGATGGTGACCCTGCGCGGCGAGCGCATGTTCGAATTCCTCGATCGTTTCGTCACCGTGGCGCTGCCGCGTGTGCGTGACTTCCGTGGTGTGTCGGGCCGTTCGTTCGACGGTCGCGGCAACTACAACATCGGTGTGAAAGAGCAGATCATCTTCCCCGAAATCGAGTACGACAAGATCGACGCACTGCGTGGTCTGAACATCAGCATCACGACGACGGCGAAGAATGACGAGGAAGCCAAGGCGCTCCTCGCTGCATTCAAGTTCCCGTTCCGTAATTAAGGGGTAACCGTGGCTAAACTGGCTCTGATTGAACGTGAGAAGAAGCGCGCCAAGCTGGTGGCGAAGTTCGCCGCTAAGCGCGCAGCCCTCAAGGCCATCATCGACGACCAAGAGAAGTCGGAAGAAGAGCGTTACGGCGCGCGTCTGGCACTGCAGCAGCTGCCGCGCAACGCTAACCCGACTCGCCAGCGCAATCGCTGCGCGATCACCGGTCGTCCCCGCGGTACCTTCCGCAAGTTTGGCCTGGCGCGTAACAAGATCCGCGAGATCGCCTTCCGTGGCGAAATCCCGGGTCTGACGAAAGCCAGCTGGTAATTACGCACAGGCTACAGGAGAAACAGTATGAGCATGAGCGATCCCATCGCCGATATGCTGACGCGCATCCGCAACGCCCAAGGCGTGCAGAAGGCGTCGGTTGTCATGCCGTCGTCGAAGCTGAAGGCAGCGATCGCCAAGGTCCTGAAGGACGAAGGCTACATCGACGACTACGCAGTGAAAGAAGAAGGCGGCAAGGCACAACTGACCATCGGTCTGAAGTATTACGCAGGTCGTCCGGTCATCGAGCGCATCGAGCGCGTGTCCAAGCCTGGCCTGCGTGTCTACAAGGGCCGCAGCGAGATCCCGCAGGTGATGAACGGCCTGGGCGTGGCGATCATCTCGACCCCGAAGGGTCTGATGACCGACCGCAAGGCACGTGCCTCCGGCGTGGGCGGCGAAGTTCTCTGCTACGTCGCTTAAGGAGGAACCATGTCCCGTGTAGGTAAGGCTCCCATCGCGCTGCCCAAAGGCGCGGAAGTGAACGTGGCGGCCGGTGTGCTCTCTGTGAAGGGCCCGCTCGGTACGCTGTCCCAGCCGATCCACAGCCTGGTCAAGGTCAATGTCGAGAACGACACGCTGACTTTCGCCCCGGCCGATGAATCGCGCGAAGCAAACGCCCTGCAAGGCACCATGCGCGCCCTCGCGGCGAACATGGTCAAGGGCGTGACCACCGGTTTCGAGCGCAAGCTGACCCTGGTTGGCGTGGGCTACCGTGCCCAGCTCCAAGGCGCTGCGCTGAAGCTCCAGCTTGGTTTCTCGCACGACGTGATCCATGAGATGCCGGAAGGCGTGAAGGCGGAAACGCCGACGCAGACCGAGATCATCATCAAGGGTGCGGACAAGCAGAAAGTCGGTCAGGTTGCCGCTGAAGTCCGCGCGTACCGTCCGCCCGAGCCCTACAAGGGCAAGGGTGTGCGCTACGCCGACGAGCGCGTCATCCTGAAGGAAACCAAGAAGAAGTAAGGGGTGCAGAGATGAACAAGAAAGACGCTCGTTTGCGCCGTGCACGTCAGACCCGCGCGAAGATCGCGGAACTGAAAGTGAATCGTCTGACGGTGTTCCGCACGAACTCGCATATTTACGCTCAGGTCTACTCGCCGTGCGGCACCCAAGTGGTGGCCTCGGCTTCGACCCTCGAAGCAGAAGTGCGCAAGGAACTGACCGGCAGTGGCGCGACCACCGCCGCCGCCACCGTGATTGGCAAGCGCATCGCCGAGAAGGCGAAGGCTGCCGGCGTGGAAATCGTCGCGTTCGATCGCGCCGGCTTCCGCTTCCACGGCCGCGTGAAGGCTCTGGCTGACGCTGCACGCGAAGCCGGCCTCAAGTTCTAAGCGCTAGAGAGAGATACGTCATGGCAAAGATGCAAGCAAAAGTCCAGCAGGACGAACGCGACGACGGCCTCCGCGAGAAGATGATCTCGGTCAACCGTGTCACCAAGGTGGTGAAGGGTGGCCGGATTCTCGGTTTCGCTGCGCTGACCGTTGTAGGTGACGGCGACGGCCGCATCGGCATGGGCAAGGGCAAGGCTAAGGAAGTCCCCGTGGCCGTGCAGAAGGCGATGGATGAAGCCCGTCGCAAGATGGTCAAGGTCGCACTGAAGAACGGCACGCTGCAGCACGAAGTCGTGGGCAAGCACGGCGCCGCCAAGGTGCTGATGATGCCCGCCAAGGAAGGTACCGGCGTGATCGCCGGCGGTCCGATGCGCGCGATCTTCGAAGTGATGGGCGTGACCAACGTGGTGACCAAGTCGCACGGTTCGACGAATCCGTACAACATGGTCCGCGCCACGCTGGATGGCCTGCAGAAGATGAGCACTCCGTCCGAGATCGCCGCCAAGCGCGGCAAGTCGGTCGAAGACATCCTCGGCTAAGGAGTCCGCAAATGTCGCAGAAAACCGTAAAAGTGCAACTGGTGCGGAGCCTGATCGGCACGCGCCAGGATCATCGCGCCACCGTGATTGGCCTGGGCCTGCGTCGCCTGAACTCCGTCTCGGAGCTGCAGGACACGCCCGCCGTGCGCGGCATGATCAACAAGGTCTCGTACCTGGTCAAGGTTCTGGCCTGATACCGGGAACTCGGAGAGCAAGATGCAACTGAACAACCTGAAACCGGCCGCCGGTTCGAAGCACGCCAAGCGTCGCGTCGGCCGCGGTATCGGCTCCGGCCTGGGCAAGACGGCTGGTCGCGGTCACAAGGGTCAGAAGTCGCGTTCGGGCGGCTTCCACAAGGTCGGCTTCGAAGGCGGCCAGATGCCCCTGTACCGTCGCCTGCCGAAGCGTGGCTTCACCTCGCTGACCAAGGCCTTCAACGCTGAAGTGACCCTGCGCGACATCGAGCGCCTGGAAGCCACCGAGGTGGACCTGCTGGTTCTGAAGCAGGCCGGCCTGGTGAGCGACCTGGTCAAGAGCGCCAAGGTCATCAAGGCCGGCGAGCTGACCCGCAAGGTGACGATCAAGGGTCTGGGTGCCACCGCTGGCGCCAAGGCCGCGATCGAAGCCGCTGGCGGCCAGATCGCGGAATAAACTAGCAGCTGATTTCGCAGTCAAGGCGAGTCACAGTCGGAGCATCGTTTGGCCACGGCGAAACCCAATGCAAGCGCGCTAGCCAAGAACACGGCGAAGTACGGCGATCTCAAGCGCCGGCTGATGTTCCTGGTGCTGGCCCTGATCGTCTACCGCATCGGTGCGCACATTCCGGTGCCGGGAATCGATCCGGACCAGCTGGCGAAGCTTTTCCAGAGTCAGTCGGGTGGCATCCTCGGGATGTTCAACCTGTTCTCGGGCGGTGCGCTGTCGCGCTTTACCGTCTTCGCGCTCGGCATCATGCCGTACATCTCGGCGTCGATCATCATGCAGTTGCTGACGATCGTGCTGCCGCAGCTGGAAGCGCTGAAGAAGGAAGGGCAGGCAGGGCAGCGGAAGATCACGCAGTACACGCGCTACGGCACGGTGGTCCTGGCCACCTTCCAGGCGCTGTCGATCGCGGTCGCACTGGAGTCACAGCCTGGCCTGGTGCTGGATCCGGGCCTGATGTTCCGGGTCACGGCCGTGATCACGCTGGTGACCGGCACGATGTTCCTGATGTGGCTCGGTGAGCAGATCACCGAGCGTGGTCTGGGCAACGGCATCTCGATCATCATCTTCGGCGGTATCGCAGCGGGCCTGCCCAATGCGATCGGAGGGTTGTTCGAGCTGGTGCGCACCGGTTCGATGAGCATCATCGCCTCGATCCTGATCGTGGCGATCATCATCGGCGTGACCTACGCCGTGGTGTTCATCGAGCGTGGCCAGCGCAAGATCCTGGTGAACTATGCCAAGCGTCAGGTCGGCAACAAGGTGTACGGCGGTCAGTCGTCGCACCTGCCGCTGAAGCTGAACATGGCCGGGGTGATTCCGCCGATCTTCGCATCGTCGATCATCCTGTTCCCGGCGACCATCGCGGGTTGGTTCACCTCGGATTCGACCGGGGCGGTCGGTCGGTTCATCAAGGACCTGGCCGCAACCCTGTCGCCCGGCCAGCCGGTGTACATCCTGCTGTACTCGACTGCAATCGTATTTTTCTGCTTCTTCTATACGGCCTTGGTGTACAACAGCCGTGAAGTTGCAGACAACCTGAAGAAAAGCGGTGCCTTCATTCCTGGCATCCGTCCGGGCGAGCAGACGACGCGCTATATCGACAAGATCCTGGTGCGCCTGACGCTGGCTGGTGCGATCTACATCACACTGGTCTGCCTGTTGCCGGAATTCCTGGTGCTGCGCTGGAATGTTCCGTTCTATTTCGGCGGAACCTCGTTGCTGATCATCGTGGTCGTCACGATGGACTTCATGGCTCAGGTCCAGTCCTATGTCATGTCGCAGCAATATGAGTCGCTGCTGAAGAAGGCGAATTTCAAGGGTAATCTGACCTTGCGCTGAAGCCGGGTCGGTACGGGCTAGGTATGGCAAAAGACGATGTCATCCAGATGCACGGGGAGGTGCTGGAAAACCTCCCCAACGCAACCTTCCGTGTGAAGCTGGAGAACGGCCATGTGGTACTGGGCCATATCTCCGGAAAAATGCGGATGAATTACATCCGGATCCTTCCGGGTGACAAGGTGACCGTCGAGCTGACCCCATATGATCTGTCGCGTGCACGGATCGTCTTCCGGACGAAGTGAAGCGAACAGGAATTGAAGGAAGAGGAAAATTATGAAAGTGCTGGCTTCTGTTAAGCGCATTTGCCGCAACTGCAAAATCATCAAGCGCAACGGTGTCGTGCGCGTGATCTGCTCGTCGGATCCCCGCCACAAGCAACGCCAAGGCTAATCGTAGAGAGGATTGACGAATGGCACGTATCGCAGGGGTTAACATCCCGAACCACAAGCATACCGAGATCGGCCTGACCGCCATTTACGGTATCGGCCGCTCGCGCGCCCGCAAAATCTGCGAGGCCACCGGCGTTCCTTTTGACAAGAAGGTCAAGGACCTGACCGACGCCGACCTGGAAAAGCTCCGTGACGAGGTAGGCAAGGTCACGGTCGAGGGTGACCTGCGTCGTGAGACCACGATGAACATCAAGCGTCTGATGGACCTTGGTTGCTATCGTGGCATGCGTCACCGCAAGGGACTGCCGCTGCGCGGTCAGCGTACCCGCACCAATGCACGTACCCGCAAGGGTCCGCGCAAGGCCGGCGTGGCTCTGAAGAAGTAAAGCCGAAGGCAGAGGAAGATAGACAATGGCAAAAGGTCCGAACAACGCCGCCCAGCGCGCGCGTAAGAAGGTCAAGAAGAACGTTGCCGACGGCATCGCGCACGTCCACGCTTCGTTCAACAACACCATCATCACCATCACCGACCGCCAGGGCAACGCTCTGTCGTGGGCGACCGCCGGTGGCCAGGGCTTCAAGGGTTCGCGCAAGTCGACCCCGTTTGCAGCCCAGGTCGCAGCCGAGAACGCCGGCCGCGTGGCGCAAGACCAGGGTATCAAGAACCTGGAAGTGCGCATCAAGGGCCCGGGCCCGGGCCGCGAGTCGGCCGTGCGTGCCCTGAACGCCCTCGGCATCAAGATCGCGGTGATCGAAGATGTGACGCCGGTGCCGCACAACGGCTGCCGTCCGCCGAAGCGCCGCCGTATCTAAAGCGCCAGGCACGGTCGCAGCAGGGCTTCCCCTGCTGCGATCGCTTGTGGTAGTATCGCGCGTTGGCCTGCCCCAGTTGTTTGTGGCAGGTTTTCGTTTTGCGCCGCCAGGCAGTCGTGGCCTGGGCGGCCATTCAAGTACATGCTGTTTTGCGCGGCCTTCAATCGGAGGGCCGCGCCGGATAAGCCCACCGTTCGCCCAGCCGCGCCGATAAGGCGGCAGGACCAGGCGGACTCGCGGCGCACCGCCTTCTGGCGGCATGGCGCCGTGATCGACCAAAGGAAGATAAAGTGGCACGTTATACCGGCCCGAAGGCCAAACTCTCCCGCCGCGAAGGCACTGATCTGTTCCTGAAGAGCGCGCGTCGCTCGCTGGCCGACAAGTGCAAGCTGGACAGCAAGCCGGGCCAGCACGGCCGCACCTCGGGTGCCCGCACCTCGGACTACGGCAACCAGCTGCGCGAAAAGCAGAAGGTCAAGCGCATCTACGGCGTGCTCGAGCGCCAGTTCCGCCGCTACTTCGCCGAGGCTGACCGCCGCAAGGGCAACACCGGCGAAAACCTGCTGCAACTGCTGGAATCGCGCCTGGACAACGTCGTCTACCGCATGGGTTTCGGTTCGACCCGCGCCGAAGCGCGCCAGCTGGTGTCGCACAAGGCCATCCTGGTGAACGGCCAGGCCCTGAATGTCCCGTCGGCCCAGATCAAGGCCGGTGACGTGGTGACGGTGCGTGAGCAATCGAAGAAGCAAGTGCGTATCGCCGAAGCGCTGTCGCTGGCCGAGCAGTCGGGTTTCCCGACCTGGGTCGCTGTCGACGCCAAGAAGTTCGAAGGCACCTTCAAGCAAGTGCCGGATCGTGCCGATATCTCGGGCGACATCAACGAAAGCCTGATCGTCGAACTTTACTCGCGCTAATTCCAGGCATTGGCCCGACCCAAGACCGGTCCAACGCTTGTATTTTCGCCAAGCTCCCTCTTCAGCCCGACGCGCCCCGGCGCGCCGGGCTTGTTGCCCATCGCACGATGGGATGTTCAGGTTCCATACGTCAGCCTTATCGGTGTAACGAGCCGAGGGTATTGAAAAGGACAACCTAATGCAAACAGCACTCCTCAAGCCAAAAATCATCGCCGTCGAGCCGCTTGGCGATCATCACGCCAAGGTCGTGATGGAGCCGTTCGAGCGTGGCTACGGGCATACGCTCGGTAACGCCCTGCGTCGCGTGCTGCTGTCCTCGATGGTCGGCTATGCGCCGACGGAAGTGACGATCGCTGGGGTGGTCCACGAGTATTCCACCATTGATGGCGTGCAGGAAGACGTGGTCAACCTGCTGCTGAACCTCAAGGGTGTGGTCTTCAAGCTGCACAACCGCGATGAAGTCACGGTTTCGCTGCGCAAGGAAGGCGAAGGCGTGGTGACGGCTGCCGATATCGAGCTGCCGCACGACGTCGAGATCATCAACCCGGGCCACGTGATCGCCCACCTGTCTGCCGGCGGCAAGCTGGACATGCAGATCAAGGTCGAACAGGGCCGTGGCTACGTGCCCGGCAACGTGCGCAAGTTCGGCGACGAAGCGAGCAAGGTCATCGGCCGCATCGTGCTGGATGCCTCGTTCTCGCCGGTGCGCCGCGTGTCGTACGCGGTCGAGTCGGCCCGCGTGGAACAGCGTACCGACCTCGACAAGCTGGTGATGAACATCGAAACCGACGGCGTGATCTCGCCCGAGGAAGCGATCCGCCAGTCGGCCCGCATCCTGGTCGACCAGCTGTCCGTGTTCGCTGCCCTGGAAGGCACCGAGTCGTCGGCGGAAGCCGCCTCGAGCCGCGCGCCGCAGATCGATCCGATCCTGCTGCGCCCGGTCGACGACCTGGAGCTGACGGTGCGCTCGGCCAACTGCCTGAAGGCCGAGAACATCTACTATATCGGCGACCTGATCCAGCGTACCGAGAACGAGCTGCTGAAGACCCCGAACCTGGGTCGCAAGTCGCTCAACGAAATCAAGGAAGTCCTTGCCTCGCGCGGCCTGACCCTCGGCATGAAGCTCGAGAACTGGCCGCCCGCAGGCCTGGAGAAGTAATTTGCGTCGGGGGGCGGCGTGAGCGGCCTCCCGTGCAAGCGCGGCCGCCGGCAGGTGCCGGCGGCTTCAATCGACTACCGGCCCGCGTCGGAAGCAGCCTTTGGCAAGCCTGCGGCGATAGAAGAGCTGGTCAAACACTGAAATAGAAAGGAATCATCATGCGTCACCGTCATGGTCTGCGGAAACTGAACCGCACCTCGTCGCACCGTCTCGCGATGCTGCGCAACATGTCCAACTCGCTGTTCCAGCACGAGCTGATCAAGACCACCCTGCCCAAGGCCAAGGAACTGCGCAAGGTCGTCGAGCCCCTCATCACGCTGGCTAAGAAGGACACCGTCGCCAACCGCCGCCTGGCCTTCGCCCGCCTGCGCGACCGCGACATGGTCACCAAGCTGTTCACCGAGCTGGGCCCGCGCTACAACGCCCGTCCGGGCGGCTACACCCGTATCCTGAAGTTCGGCTTCCGCCAGGGCGACAATGCGCCGATGGCGCTGGTCGAGCTGGTCGACCGTCCGGAAGTGACCGAGGCTCCGGCCGAGGAAGCAGCGGAATAAGCCCGCGGCGCAGCCCGTCCGAGAGGACGGGCCGGCGCACATTGCTTACAATCGAGCCAGGCTGATGCCTGGCTCTTTTGTTTTTGGGCTTTGGTTGCTGGCGTCGGACGAGCACGACAAGACGAGACGAGGTGGCACATGGAGCCGGTGGAAGCGATCTGGATGGTGATGACCACCCTGCCCGATGAGGCCGGCGCACGGCATATGGCGCACGTGCTGTTGGAAGCGGGTCTGGCAGCCTGCGTGAACCGGCTGGCTCCATGCGAGTCGGAATACCGGTGGCAGGGCGCGATCGAGCAGGCGACCGAATGGCCGTTGCTCATCAAGACCACTGCCGCACGCTATCCGGCACTGGAAGCGGCGATCCGCGCGGCGCATCCCTACGAGGTGCCGGAGATCGTGGCGTGGCCGCTGGCGGCCGGCCATGCGCCCTACCTGGCCTGGGTGAGCGCGGAAACGACGCCCGGCGGGCGCTGAGGCGCGCCCGCGGCGCACTGGACTGACGAGGACGAGGTATGTTTCTGGAGTGGGTGGCTGCATGGCACGGACAAGCGGGAGGCCTGGCGGGAGGCCGGGCTCGCGCAGCCTCGCTGCGGCATTTCGCCGCGGCATGCCTGATGGTGTTCGCCTGGCTGTGCGGGGCCGGTGGCGCCGTGGCAGCGACCGGCGATGACTTCCTGCCACCCGAGCAGGCCTTCCGCTTCGCCGCCCGCCAGATCGACGCGCACGCCATCGAGGTGCGCTTCGACGTGGCCGATGGCTACTACCTGTACCGCGACCGCTTCGCCTTCGCCGCGCAGCCGGCCGGAGTGAAGCTGGGTCAGCCGCAGTTTCCACCGGGCAAGGTCAAGTTCGACGAGAACTTCGGCAAGGAGATGGAGACGTACCACGACGGCGTCACCATCCGCGTGCCGGTGGAGTCGGCCCCCGAGGGCGGCTGGACCCTGGTGGTGACGTCGCAGGGCTGCGCCGACAAGGGGTTGTGCTATCCGCCGATGGAGCATGCCTTCCAGGTCGGCGGCAGCGCGCTCGATGGACTGCTCGGCAAGGCAGCGCGCAGCGAGGCGCCGACGGCGCGTGCGCCGGGCGCGGATGCCCCGGCCGCAAGCGCTGGGGCCAGGCTGGATGGCGGCGACGATGGCGATCGCATCGCCGGCGCCCTGGCCAGCCGCAACCTGCCGCTGATCGCCGCGCTCTTCTTCGGCCTCGGCCTGCTGCTGACCTTCACGCCCTGTGTGCTGCCGATGGTGCCCATCCTGTCGTCCATCGTGGTGGGCGAGCACGTCACGCGCGGCCGCGCGCTGGCGGTGTCGCTGGCCTATGTGCTCGGCATGGCCGTGGTGTACACCGCAGTCGGCGTGGCCGCCGGCCTGCTCGGCGAGGGGCTGTCGGCTGCGCTGCAGAATCCCTGGGTGCTGGGCGCCTTCGCCGTGCTGATGGTGGCGCTGGCATTGTCCATGTTCGGCCTCTATGAACTGCAGCTGCCGCAGCGCTGGCAGACGCGGCTGACGGCTTCCTCCAACCGCCGCCAGGGCGGCCAGGTCGCCGGTGCCGCCGCGATGGGCGCGATCTCGGCGCTGATCGTCGGCCCCTGCGTGACGGCGCCGCTGGCCGGCGCGCTTGCCTATATCGCGCAGACCGGCGATGCCTTCACTGGTGGCGGTGCACTGTTCGCCATGGCCCTCGGCATGGGCGTGCCCCTGGTCCTGGTCGGCGTCGGGGCCGGCAACCTGCTGCCGCGTGCCGGACGCTGGATGGAGGTGACCAAGCGCTTCTTCGGTTTCCTGCTGCTGGGTGTGGCGATCTGGATGGTGAGTCCGGTGCTGCCGGCCTGGCTGCTGATGGCGGCCTGGGCCGCCTTGCTGCTGGTGGCGGCGGTCTTTCTCGGCGCTTTCGACCAGCTCGGTAGCGAGCCGCACGGACTGGCGCGGCTGGGCAAGGGCCTGGGCCTGCTGGCGGCCCTGGCCGGTGCCATCCTGCTGGTGGGCCTGGCCTCGGGCGGCCGCGATCCACTGCAGCCCCTGTCGCACCTGGCCGCGGTGCGCGGTGCGGGCGCCGCCGTGCCGGGCGGGGCCGGGCATGCCGAGGTCCGCTTCGAGCGCGTCGCCTCGGTGACCGAACTGGAGACGCGCGTCGCGCAAGCCTCGGCGGCGGGCAAGCCGGTGCTGCTGGATTTCTATGCCGACTGGTGCGTCAGCTGCAAGGAGATGGAGCGCCTGACCTTCAGTGACACCGCCGTGCGTTCGCGCCTGTCTGGCCTGGTGCTGCTGCAGGCCGACGTGACCCGCAACAATGCCGACGACAAGGCGTTGCTCAAGCGTTTCGGCCTGTTCGGCCCGCCCGGTATCATCCTGTTCGGCGCCGATGGCAGCGAGCGCCCGGTACGGGTGATCGGCTACCAGTCCGCCGAGCGCTTTCTCGACAGCCTGCAGCGGGCGCTCGGTTCCGCCACGCGTACCTGAGGCTGCGCCAGCCGCGGCGGCAGGCCAGGCTCAGCGGTCCAGCCAGCGGCTGAGCTGCCATACCGCGCCCAGTACCACCACCACCGCGCCCATCAGGCCGAGCGACCACCAGAAGCCGTCCGGCTCATGCAGCCACGGCATGCGCTCGAAGTTCATGCCGAAGATGCCGGTGATCAGCGTCAGCGGCATGAACAGCGCGGTGATCAGCGTCAGCGTGCGCATGGTGCGGTTGGTGCGATGCGCCACTGCCGAGAAGTGGATCTGCACCGCCGACTCGATCGAATCCTCCAACCGCCGCGCATGGGCGAGTACGCGCGAGATGTGTTCCATCAGGTCGTTGATGCGCACCAGCAGCACTTCGTCGCGCCCGGCCGGTCCCCCGGCTGCGGCGGCACCCGGCCCGGGCTCGGAGGCGTCGCTGTAGCGGTTGTCCAGCAGGCTGTCGCGGAATTCCTGCAGCGCGTCGCGCTGCTCTTCGCTGAGGTGTTCCAGGCGGCGCAGCTGGATGCGTGCATCCAGCAGGCCTTCCCAGCTGGAGAAGCCGCGTCGCGCGTTCAGCAGTGCCCGCTGCCAGCGGTCGAGCTGGCGCGTCAGCGGTGCCCGCAGCTCCAGGTAGCGGTCGACCATGGCATTGAGCAGCCGCAGCATCAGGTCTTCGGGGCGCGTCGGCGGGCGGATGCCGTGGACCAGCGCCGCCTGGCCGTTGCCGCGGGCCTTCGCCGGCGGCGCCTGGCAGAGTTCCAGCAGGCGCTGGCGCACCTGCTCGATGGTGCGCGACTGGGCCGGCCCGACCGTGGCCAGCACGTTGTCGAAGACGAAGAAGGCCACCGGCTGCGTATCGATGCGCGCCAGCGCCGGCAGGAAGCCCGGCGCGCGCCGGCGCGGCCTGGGCCCGGCTGCAGCGGCTGCCTCGCCGTTGCCCGCTTCCGTGCTGCCCGCCCCGGCTTCCGCGATCAGGCGGCTGGTCTCCAGCGTCAGCTTGCGGAAGATCACCATGTCATAGGCATGGGTGGTATCGAAGTAGGACGGGTGGGCGGGATTGGTCGCATCCGCCAGATGCAGGTCCAGCACCGATGCGCCCGCCAGCGCGGCCAGCTGGTCGCGCCAGGCGCTTGCTGCCGCCGTCACTTCCTCGATGGTGCAATCGATCCAGATGAAACGGGCCGACGCATGGCCGGCGAGGAAGCCCCGCGCGGCCTCGACGGTGTCGAGCGGGTGGACCTGGCTGGCGGAGAAGCCAAGCAGCTGCATGCGCGGCGGCGGCGCTCAGCGTGCCAGCAGCCGCGCGGCATCGCGCGCGAAATAGGTCAGGATGCCGTCGGCGCCCGCTCGCCGGAAGGCCAGCAGGGACTCCATCATCACCTTGTCGTGGTCGAGCCAGCCGTTCTGCGCGGCGGCCTTCAGCATGGCGTACTCGCCGCTGACCTGGTAGACGTAGGTGGGGAAGCGGAACTCGTCCTTCACGCGGCGCACGATGTCCAGGTAGGGCATGCCGGGCTTGACCATCACCATGTCGGCGCCTTCCATGATGTCCTGCGCCACCTCGCGCAGGGCCTCGTCGGTGTTGGCCGGGTCCATCTGGTAGGTCATCTTGTTGCCCTTGCCCAGGTTGGCGGCGGAGCCGACCGCGTCGCGGAAAGGACCATAGAACGCCGAGGCGTACTTGGCCGAATAGGCCATGATGCGCGTGTGGATGTGGCCGGCTTCCTCGAGTGCGCTGCGCACCGCACCGATGCGCCCGTCCATCATGTCGGACGGCGCCACGATGTCGACGCCGGCCTCGGCCTGGGTCAGCGCCTGCCGGACCAGGATCTCCACGGTGACGTCGTTGATCACGTAGCCGTTTTCGTCCAGTACGCCGTCCTGGCCGTGGCTGGTGTAGGGATCGAGCGCCACGTCGGTCAGCACGCCCAGTTCGGGGAAGCGCTCCTTCAGCGCGCGCACGGCGCGTGGGATCAGGCCCTCGGCGTTCGTGGCTTCGATGCCGTCCGGCGTCTTGAGCGACGGGTCGATCACCGGGAACAGCGCAATCACCGGAATCCCCAGTTCCACGCAGTCCTGCGCCACCGGCAGCAGCAGGTCGACCGAGACGCGCTCGACGCCCGGCATCGACGCCACGCTTTCGCGCTTGTCGTGGCCATCCAGCACAAAGACCGGATAGATCAGGTTGTCGGGGGTCAGGCGATGCTCGCGCATCATGCGGCGCGAGAAGTCATCGCGGCGCATGCGGCGGGGACGGTATTCGGGGAAGGTGGACATGAACGGAATCAGCGGAGTGATGCGCCGGCCGGCCTGGCCGGCGCTGCGGCATGGGCATGTTGCCGGCCAGGCCGGCGGTCCCGTGAAAAAGAAAGTCGAGAAAAACTAAACTTTCGGGCGTGCCCGCTATCATACTCGCGGACACTCTGCGTTGCGCCATGCGCGGCGCAGTGTCCCCCGCTACTCCTCCCTGAGCGGGTACCCGTCGCCCTTCGTGGCGGGAATGTTCCTCCCCGTTGCATGCAACGGGGTTTTTTTTGCCCGCGTGCCGTGGCGCTCAGGGCGCCGGCTGCTCGCCGCCGGCCGCGTCGGGGGCCTCGGGCTGCGTCGCGGGCTTGGCGTCGGCCGCCTGCGCCTCGGGCAGGCCGAGCCAGCCGGCCACGACGCGCTGGGCCTCTTCGATGCCGCGCCGCTTCAGGCTGGAAAACAACTGCGCGGTCAGCGGCACCGGTTGTTCGAGCTGTGCCGCGTATTCCGCCAGCATGCGCCGGGTTTCACGCAAGGCCAGGGCGTTCTCGCTGTTGGTGAGCTTGTCGGCCTTGGTCAGCAGCACGTGGATGGGCCGCCCCGTGGGCAGGAACCACTCGACCATCTGGCAATCGAGGTCGGTGAACGGGCGGCGGGCGTCCATCATCAGCACCAGGCCGGCGAGCTGCGTGCGCGTCTGCACGTAGTCGCTCAGCAGGCCCTGCCAGTGGAACTTGGCGGTGCCCGAGACCTGGGCGTAGCCGTAGCCGGGAAGGTCGACCAGGAAGGCCAGCGGCTCCGGTGCCTTGACCGGTGCCACCGAGAAATAGTTGATGTGCTGGGTGCGCCCCGGTGTGCGCGACGAGAAGGCCAGGCGCTTCTGGTTGCACAACACGTTGATGGCGGTCGACTTGCCGGCGTTGGAGCGACCGGCGAACGCCACTTCCGGCACGGCCGTGGCGGGCAGGTCGCGCAGGTGGTTGACGGTATTGAAGAAGCGGGCCTGGTGTAGGAGGGACATGCGGTCGGGACTAAGCGGCTGGACGATGGCAAGACAGGTCGTCTCGCGCCATCGGGCAGCGCGGGTTGGGGCCGGCGGCGGCGAGGCCGCGCCTTGGGAGCCGGGTCGGGTGGCGTTGCCGCCGCGCCGGGGTCGGCGCCATCTTTCGAGGAGACGATTTATTGTACAATAAGCCGGTTTACGGTCTCCGGATTGGGTGACGCGTGGCATCCTTGCGCCGCCCTAGGCTTCTCCAGGAGGTCTTGCGTGTCCGTTTCATTGTGGTAGCAGCGCGGCCTTTGCGCGCTCGCCATCGGCGCTGCGTCCCTGCCCGACGCCGTGTGCGTGGCGGGTCGGAGGGGGCCGGAAGCTTCTACCCGGACCGGCGCGCGGCGGGCCCGCGGGGCGCGCCGCCGGGTCTGGGCGGTGGCGCCGGGCGCAGGTCGCGTAGAACCCTGGACATCACCACCCTGCACGCCGCGCGTCCTCACCGCGGCATGCAGGCAAGCGGCACGCAGCACGGTTTCGATAACAAATCAGACAAGGTGTGCGAATGAACCGCATTGCGCAATTCCTGGCTATCGTGGCACTGGCCCTGCCGGCCGCCACCATGACCAGTCTGGCATCCGCTGCAGAACAAGCCGCACAGGCACCGAAAGCGGACCCCGCCAAGGGTGAAACGCTGTACACGCAGGGCGCCCCCGATCGCAATGTCCCCGCCTGCCTGAGCTGCCACGGCGCCAACGGCAACAGCGGCGCCGCCGCCAATCCGAAGCTCGCCGGCCAGCATCCCGAGTACATCGTCAAGGAACTGCAGAACTTCAAGGCGAAGACCCGCAACAACGCCATCATGTCGGCCTATGCCGCCACGCTGAGCGACCAGGAAATGCGCGATGTCGGCGCCTACCTGGCCAAGCAGGGACTGAAGCCTGCCACGGCCAAGAACAAGGACACCATCGAGGCCGGCCAGAAGATCTACCGCGGCGGCATTGCCGCCAAGGCTGTGCCGGCTTGCGCCGCCTGCCACGGCCCGACCGGCGCCGGCATCCCGGCCCAGTATCCGCGCATCGGCGGTCAGTGGGCCGACTACACCGAGGCGCAGCTGGTCGCGTTCCGCCAGGGCACGCGCACCAACAACCCGGTGATGACGGCCATCGCCGCGCGCATGTCGGACGCCGAGATCAAGGCAGTGGCCGACTACGTCGCCGGCGTCCGCTGAGGCTGGCCTGCGCCGGAACGGCCCGAGGCCCTGCGGCAAGCTGACGCAGGAACGGGGCGCGGCCCGGCGCGCGGAGTATCATCGAACAGGGTGGGCTGCTCGCCGAGCAGGTCCGCCCTTTTTCTTGCCAACCTATGCTCCAAGCATCCGGCCACCCGTCTGGCCACAAGTTTGGCCACAACCGGCTGTAGGGCCTGACCGCACATGTCGACCGCTTCCACTTCGGGACTGCACCTGAAGACACCCCACCGCCTGCTGCGCGACGCGGTCGAGCTGCTGTCCTCGATGCGCTTCGCCATCACGCTGCTGACGGTGATCGCCATCGCCAGCGTGATCGGCACCGTGCTCAAGCAGAACGAGCCCTACCCGAACTACGTCAACCAGTTCGGGCCGTTCTGGGCCGACCTGTTCCATGCGCTGTCGCTGCAGAAGGTCTACAGCTCCTGGTGGTTCCTGTTGATCCTGGCCTTCCTGGTCATCTCGACCTCGCTGTGCATCGCGCGCAACGCCCCCAAGATGGTGGCCGACATGCGTTCGTGGAAGGACCATGTGCGCGAGCGCAGCCTGCGTGCCTTCCACCACCGCGGCGAATTCGATACCGGGCGCGGGCGCGCCGATGCTGCCGCTCACCTGCAGGCACTGCTGCACAACCGTGGCTACCGCATCCGGCCGGTGGCCCACGAGGGTGCCACGCTGCTGGCGGCCAAGGCCGGTGCTGCCAACAAGCTGGGCTACATCCTCGCTCACAGCGCCATCGTGGTGATCTGCCTGGGCGGGCTGATCGACGGCGACATGCTGATCCGCGCACAGATGTGGTTCGGCGGCAAGACGCCGATCTCGGGCAATGCCGTGATCAGCGAGATTCCGCCGCAGCATCGCCTGTCGGCCAGCAACCCGGGCTTCCGCGGCAATGCCTTCGTGCCCGAGGGGGCCACCGTTTCCACCGCCATTCTCAACGTGGCCGACGGCGCCCTGGTGCAGGACCTGCCGTTCACGCTCACGCTGAAGAAATTCACCATCGAGCACTATTCCACCGGCATGCCCAAGCTGTTCGCCTCGGACGTGGTGGTGACCGACCGCGCCACCGGCAAGCGCACCGAGGCCACGATCAAGGTCAACGAGCCGCTGGTGGTGGATGGCGTGGCCATCTACCAGTCGAGCTTCGAGGATGGTGGCTCGCACCTGAAGTTCGTCGGCTATCCGATGCAGGGCTCGTCCGACAAGACATTCGCCTTTACCGGCAGCGTCGGCGGCAATGCCCCGCTGGCCGGCACCGGTACCGCGGCGGACCAGGATGGCCTGACGGTGGAGTTCAGCGATTTCCGGCTAATGAACATCGAGAACGTCACCGATGCCTCGGGCAAGCCCGACGCGCGCGGTGTGGCGCGCCAGTCGCTCAATGCCAAACTGGAATCCCATCTCGGCGCGGCCGCGAATCCCGAGCGCGCCAAGGAACTGCGCAACGTCGGTCCGTCGGTGCAGTACAAGCTGCGCGATCGCAATGGCCAGGCGCGTGAGTTCAACAACTACATGGTGCCGGTACAGCTCGACGGGCAGACGGTCTTCCTGGCCGGCGTGCGCGACTCCCCCAACGAGCCCTTCCGCTACCTGCGCATTCCTGCCGACGACCAGGGCAGCGTGGCCGACTGGATGCGCCTGCGCGCCGCGCTGCAGGACCGTGGCATGCGCGGCGAGGCAGCGCGCCGTTTTGCGCAGGCGTCGATGCCCGGCGAGGACAAGGCCACGCTGCGCACGCAACTTGCCGAAAGCGCCCTGCGCGCGCTCGACCTGTTTGCAGGCGCCAGCCGTCCGGCGCCGGACGCGCCGCCGGGCGGCTTTGCCGCGGTGGCCGCCTTCCTGGAAAAGACCGTGCCGCAGGCCGAGCAGCAGAAGGCGGCCGACGTGCTGCTCAAGATCCTGAACGGTTCCATGTGGGAGCTGTGGCAGATATCGCGCGAGCACGACAAGCTACCGGTGGTGCCCAACAGCGTGCAGAGCGGCGCCTTCCTGCAGCAGGCGGTCAATGCGCTGTCCGACAGCGTCTTCTACCAGGCGCCGGTCTTCTTGCAGCTCGAAGACTTCCAGCAGGTCCAGGCCAGCGTGTTCCAGCTGACCCGTGCGCCGGGCAAGAACATCGTGTATCTTGGCTGTCTGCTGCTGGTGCTGGGCGTGTTCGCCATGCTCTATATCCGCGAGCGGCGCGTCTGGATCTGGATCAAGGACCGCGCCGAGGGGGCGGGAAGCCACGTGCTGATGGCCATGTCGACCCAGCGCCGCACGCTGGACTTCGAGAAGGAGTTCACGGCCTTGCGCGACGATGTGCGCCGCGCCGCAGGCGCGCCGGCCGAGGAGGGCGCGGCCGCGGTGGCGGCAGAAGACCGGCCGGCTCACTAGGCCGGCCAGGCAAGGTCCGCGAGGGCAGCCCGCGCCAGGCGGGCGGGGCGGCGCGCCGCACGCGCCGGAGAAAACAGCGGCGCCGGTCCGGCCGGCGCGCGATGATGCAGGCAGGAGATATGTCGTCCAATGTGAACCAGGCCAGCGCCGGCATGGGCGCCGCGCGGCCCGGCGCCGCCGCCGAACCGGCGCCTTACCTCGAACCGTCTTTCCTGCGCCGCCTCGGCTGGCTCGACTGGGTCTTCGCCCTGCTGCTCGCCGTCGGCGCGGGCGTGGCGCTGACCCGCTACGGCAACTGGATGAACGGCTATGACAAGGCCGTGCTGATCGCCTCGGTGCCGACCTTTGCGCTGCTCGGCTGGCACTGGAAACCGGTGCGCCTGCTGATGGTGGTATTGGCCGTGCTGGCGCTGTCCGCCCTGCAGCTTTACCAGGGGCAGCTTGCGCGCGCCGAGCAGGCCTTCTTCCTGAAGTATTTCCTCTCGAGCCAATCGGCCATCCTGTGGATGAGCGCGCTGGTCTTCCTTTCTACGCTGTTCTACTGGGGCGGCCTGCTGGCCCGCAGCGCCACCGGCTACAGCATCGGCCACAAGCTGTGCTGGGCGGCAGTCGCGCTGGGCTTCACCGGCTTGCTGGTGCGCTGGTACGAGTCCTACCTGATCGGCACCGACATCGGGCATATCCCCATCTCGAACCTGTATGAAGTGTTCGTGCTGTTCACGCTGATCACGTCGCTGTTCTACCTGTACTACGAGGGCCGCTACGCCACGCGCGCGCTGGGTCCCTTCGTGATGCTGGTGGTGTCGGCCGCGGTCGGCTTCCTGCTGTGGTACACGGTGAGCCGCAATGCGCAGGAGATCCAGCCCCTGGTGCCGGCGCTGCAGAGCTGGTGGATGAAGATCCACGTGCCGGCGAACTTCATCGGCTACGGCACCTTCGCGCTGGCCGCGATGGTAGCAGTGGCCTACCTGCTCAAGCAGAAAGGCATCCTGGCCGAGCGCCTGCCGGCGCTGGAGGTGCTGGACGATGTCATGTACAAGGCGATCGCGATCGGTTTCGCCTTCTTCACCATCGCCACCATCCTGGGAGCGTTGTGGGCCGCCGAGGCCTGGGGCGGGTATTGGAGCTGGGACCCCAAGGAGACCTGGGCGCTGATCGTCTGGCTGAACTACGCAGCCTGGTTGCACATGCGCCTGATGAAGGGCTTGCGCGGCACCATGGCGGCCTGGTGGGCACTGGTCGGCCTGTTGGTCACGACCTTTGCCTTCCTGGGGGTGAACATGTTCCTGTCCGGCCTGCACAGCTACGGCGAGCTGTAGTCCCGTACCACGGCCGCACCGTTGTGATGTGACGGATTTGACGCATCGCAAGGAACCTGCCCCCTGGGCAGGTTTTTTTTCGCGCCGAGGATGAAAAGCGCCGTATTCGGTGTTTACTGAGAGGACGGCGCCGGCTGGCGGCGCCTTTTTTTGCTTTTTTCTTTTGACTGGAGACTGACATCATGGCCCGTTTCTGTCGTACCGCTCCCTTCGCGCGCGCCGGCGCCCTGGCCCTGGCCTGCTCGGCTGTCCTGCTGGCGGCCTGTTCCAGCATGGGAATGGGAAGCTCCAGCGGCAATATGCCGCCCACGGTCAAGGTGACGAATGGTGCGCTGAGTGATCCCCAGGGCCTGACCCTCTATGTGTTCGACCGTGACAATGTCGGGGCCGGCGTCAGCGCCTGCAACGGCGCCTGCGCAAAGAACTGGCCGCCGCTGCTGGCCCAGCCCGGCACGTCGCCGAGCGGTGACTTCACCATCATCACGCGCGAGGATGGCAGCAAGCAGTGGGCCTACCGCGGCCGTCCGCTTTACCGCTTCGCCAAGGATGCCAGCCCGGGGGACCGCGCCGGCGACAACTTCAACAACGTCTGGCACGTCGCCACGCCCTGACGCATCGGGCCCGAGCGGCCCGCGCCGGCGTGACGGAGCCGGCGCGGCCGCCATGCCCTGGGGAGATGGGTGGCTTGGTGGCGGCACGGCAAGAAAACTGTCAGGTTCGGGGCGTACCGTCCGACCAAGGCTGGTGTCCGATGCCCGATGCGGCGCGATGGTGTGTCCCCGGGCTGGCCCGTACAAAGGAAAGACCATGCTGATTCCTCCTCCGCGATGGCTGCGCGGCACCGATGTGCCCGCCTCCGAGATCACGCCGCGCTCGCTGTTCGAGTCGCGCCGGCGACTGCTGGCGCTGGCGGCCGGCGGCGGAGCGATCGGCGCACTCGGCCCCTGGGCCGCGCGCCACGCGCGTGCCCAGGGGCCGGCCGGCCACGGCCCGCGGCTGGCGGCGGTGCTGAACCGCAGCTATGTGGTGGCAGACCGGCAGACATCCTATGAGGACATCACCACCTACAACAATTTCTATGAATTCGGCACGGACAAGTCCGATCCGGCCCGCTTCGCCGACACGCTGCGCCCGCGCCCCTGGCAGGTCGTGGTGGAAGGCCTGGTCAACAAGCCCAAGGTGTTCGACCTGGATGAGCTGCTGAAGCTGGCGCCGCTGGAGGAGCGCATCTGCCGGATGCGCTGCGTCGAGGGCTGGTCGATGGTGATCCCCTGGATCGGTTACTCCCTGGCGAACCTGGTGCGCCGCGTCGAGCCGCAGGGCAGCGCCAAGTACGTGCAGTTCCTCACGCTGGCCGACAAGAAGCAGATGCCCGGACTGGCCAGCCCGGTGCTGGACTGGCCCTATAGCGAGGGTTTGCGCATGGACGAAGCCATGCACCCGCTCGCACTGCTGGCCTTCGGCCTGTACGGCGAAGTGCTGCCCAGGCAGAACGGCGCGCCGGTGCGCATGGTGTTGCCATGGAAGTACGGCTTCAAGGGGGCCAAGTCCATCGCGCGCATCCGCTTCGTCGAGCGGCAGCCGCCGACCAGCTGGAACCAGGCGGCGCCGCAGGAGTACGGCTTCTTCTCGAATGTCAATCCGGAGGTCGACCATCCGCGCTGGAGCCAGGCCACCGAGCGCCGCATTGGCGAGGATAAGGGCGGCGGTGGCTTTGCCGCGCTGTTCGCGCCCAAGCGCAAGACGCTGATGTTCAACGGCTACGCCGAGCAGGTGGCCTCGCTCTACCAGGGCATGGACCTGAGGAAGTACTTCTGATGGCCGCCCCGGACCTGCCTGCAGGCCAGAGGCCGGCCACGGCCGCCGGGCGCTGGAGCCTGGCCGCGCCGACCCCCGCGGCCCTGCGTGCGATCAAGCTGGCGGCATGGCTGCTGGCCCTGCTGCCGTTCGTACGCCTGCTCTATCTGGGGGCGACCGACCGCTTCGGCGCCAATCCCCTGGAATTCGTCACGCGCTCAACCGGTACCTGGACCCTGGTGATGCTGTGCGCGACGCTGGCGGTGACGCCGCTGCGGCGGTTGCTGGGCTGGAACTGGCTGGTGCGGCTGCGCCGCATGCTGGGCCTGTTCGCCTTCTTCTATGGCTTGCAGCACTTCCTGCTGTGGGTCGGCGTGGACCGCGGCTTCGACTTCGCCTACATGCTGAAGGACGTGGCCAAGCGGCCGTTCATCACGGTGGGATTCGCTGCCTTCATGCTGATGGTGCCATTGGCCGCGACCTCCACCAACGCGATGGTACGGCGCCTTGGCGGCAGGGCCTGGCAGCGCCTGCACCGGGCCGTCTATGCGATCGCGGTGCTGGCCATCCTGCACTACTGGTGGCACAAGTCAGGCAAGCACGATTTCGCCGTGGTGTCGGTCTATGCCACGGTGGTGTTCGTGCTGCTGGGACTGCGGCTGTGGTGGCGCAGACCGCGGGCGCAGGAGGTGCGCCACGCATAAGGGGCGGCGCGGAGCGGGGTGCAGGGGGAGCCGGACGCCGCTCCCCCCGTGGAGGCGTCAGCCCTGCAGCAGTCGCTCGCCGCGGTACAGGTCCTCGACGCGTTCGCGCTCGCGCACCAGGTGCACGGTGTCGCCGTCGACCATGACTTCGGCGGCACGCGTGCGCGTGTTGTAGTTCGAACTCATGACGAAGCCGTAGGCGCCAGCCGACATGATGGCCAGCAGGTCGCCCGGTTGAACTGCCAGGGCGCGGTCGCGGCCGAGCCAGTCGCCAGACTCGCAGACCGGGCCGACCACGTCGTAGGTCACGGCCTGCGCGGCGCGCGGCGCGACCGCTTCGATGGCGTGGTAGGCCTCGTACATGGCCGGGCGCGCCAGATCGTTCATCGCGGCATCGACGATGCAGAAGTTCTTGGTGGCACCCGGCTTCAGGTACTCGACGCGCGCGAGCAGCAGGCCGGCATTGCCCACCAGGGAGCGGCCCGGCTCGAACAGCACTTCACGGTGGCCGTGGCCGCGCGCGGCCACGTGCGACAGCAGCGTCGAGGCGAAGGCCGTGATGTCCGGCGGCGTTTCGTCGGCGTAGGTGATGCCTAGGCCGCCGCCGACATCGATGTGCTCCAGGTCGATGCCTTCCTGCGCCAGTGCCTCCACCACGTCCAGCACCTTGTCCAGTGCCTCCAGGTAGGGCGCCACTTCGGTGATCTGCGAGCCGATATGGCAGTCGATGCCCACCACCTCAAGGTGGGGCAGGGCCGCCGCGGCGCGGTAGGTCGGCAGCACGTCCTCGAAGGCGATGCCGAACTTGTTGCCCTTCAGGCCGGTGGAAATGTAGGGGTGCGTCCTGGCGTCGACGTCCGGGTTGATGCGCAGCGACACGCGCGCGCGCTTGCCCAGCCGGCCGGCCACGGCGTTCAGCCGGTCCAGTTCGGGAATGGATTCGACGTTGAACGACAGCACCTCGTGCGAGAGCGCCAGTTCCATCTCCGCCGCGCTCTTGCCCACGCCGGAGAACACCACCTTGCGCGGATCGCCGCCGGCGGCCAGCACCCGCATCAGCTCGCCGCCCGAGACGATATCGAAGCCCGCGCCCAGGGCGGCGAAGACCTGCAGCACGGCCAGGTTGGAGTTGGCCTTCATCGCGTACTGCACGCGCGCACGGCGGCCGGCGCAGGCGGCGGCGTAGGCCTCGTAGGCGGCGGTCAGCGCGGCGCGCGAGTAGACGTAGGTCGGCGTACCGAATTCGGCGGCGATGCGCGACAGCGGCACTTGCTCGACGGCAAGCTCGCCGTCGCGACGTTGGAAGAAGGCGTTCATGGTCACTTGGAGGCGGGGGCGCTCGCGGCCGGCGCTGCGGCTGCGGGGGCGCCTGGCGCGTAGACGGCGTCGGGACGGCCCAGTCCCGGATCGGGTGCGGCGGGCGCGGTCGGCTCGGGCGGGCGCTTGGGCATCACCAGCGGGCCGCGCACGCCGCATCCCGACAGCAGGGACATCGCAAGGCTGGCGGCAAACGCCGATACAATCGCTACACGACGCAACATCGGGTCGTCCTTGAAGAAGCGTCCCGGCCGGGACGGGCCGGGACCATCGGAATTGCATTCAAATACAGCGCCGGCCGCGCCCGCGCCTGCATGATGCGGGCGCAGGAAGAGCGGCCGGCGGACCTTGGAGTTTAGCATGCCCCCCTTGAGCGAGAGCGAGTTCCTGGCCCTGGCAGAACAGGAGCTGGACCGTCTGGAACGCGCCGTGGAAGACGCGGCGGATGCCGCCGGCGCCGACATCGAGATCAACCGCAGCGGCAACGTGATGGAGCTGGAATTCGAAGACGGCTCCAAGATCATCGTCAACAGCCAGGCGCCGATGCAGGAGCTGTGGGTGGCGGCACGCGCGGGCGGCTTCCACTTCCGCCGCGACGGCGGGCGCTGGGTCGACACGCGCGGCGGCGGCGAATTGTTCGAGGCGCTGTCGCGCTACCTGAGCCAGCAGGCAGGGGTGGTGCTGACCCTGGCCTGAGGCTGATCCTGGCCCGAGGCGTGCGGGCGCGCGCCTGCGCTGCCATGCCCATGAAAAAGCCGGCCACAGGGCCGGCTTTTTTCATGGGCGCGAGGTGGCTGCCAGTTGTCTCTAGCGTTTCAAGCGCCGCCGAACATCTCCAGGACGCGCTTCTTCTCCGCTTCGGCATCGGCCGGCGACTGCGGCTGCGAGGCGCCGCTGTCGGCCTTGCCGGGCCACGGGTCGCCCAGGCCCACCGAGGCTACGCCGGCACCACCGGCATTTTCCTCGAAGGTCCAGTCTCCGCCGGCCATCACCACCCCCTCCGGCGGCTGGCGCTCGGGGATTTCCGGCACGCCCTTGAGGGCATGGCTCATGTAGCCGACCCAGATCGGCAGTGCCAGGCCGCCGCCGGTCTCGCGCACGCCCAGGCTCTTGGGCTGGTCATAGCCCATCCAGGCGATCGCAACCAGGCCCGGCGTATAGCCGGCGAACCAGGCATCGACCGCATCGTTGGTGGTACCGGTCTTGCCGGCCAGGTCGTTGCGGCCAAGGCGCTGCTTGGCGAGGTTGGCCGTGCCCATGCGCACCACATCGCGCAGCATGCTGTCGGCGATGAAGGCTGTGCGGGCATCGAGCACGCGCACGGCATCCTGGCCGGCGCGCGCGGGCCTGGTCTCCGACAGCACATTGCCGCGCGCGTCGACGACCTTCTGGATCAGGAAGGGATTGACGCGGTAGCCGCCGTTGGCGAATACCGAATAGGCTGCCGCCATCTGCAGCGGGGTCACGCTGCCCGAGCCCAGCGCCATCGGCAGGTAGGCGGGATGCTTGTCGGCGTCGAAGCCGAAGCGCGTGATGTAGTCCTGGGCGTATTGCGTGCCGATCGCGCGCAGGATGCGCACCGAGACCAGATTCTTCGACTTGGCCAGCGCGCGGCGCATGGTCATCGGGCCTTCGAACTTGCCGTCGTAGTTCTTCGGCTCCCAGACCTGGCCGCCGGTGTCGGGGCCGATGGTCAGCGGCGCGTCGTTGATCACGGTGGCAGGGGAGAAGCCTTTCTCCAGCGCAGCCGAGTAGATGAAAGGCTTGAAGCTTGAACCGGGCTGGCGCCACGCCTGCGTCACGTGGTTGAACTTGTTGCGGTTGAAGTCGAAGCCGCCCACCATCGAGCGGATCTGGCCATCGTTGGGGTCGATCGAGATGAAGGCCGCCGACACCTCGGGCAACTGCGTGACCGACCAGGCGCCCTTGGCATCCTGCGTCACGCGGATGATGGCGCCCGGGCGCATCTTCATTTTCGGCTGGGCGCTGGCCGACAGCGAGGGGGCGATGAATCGCAGCGCCGCACCTTCGATGGTGGCGACCTCGCCCGACAGCAGCGTGGCCGTGACCTGGCGCGGCGTCACGCTGGTGACCACGGCCGAGCGCAGGTCGTCGCTGCCGGGGTGTTCCAGCAGCGCGTCGTCGATGGCCTGCTCGCGGTCGTCGGCATTGCCCGGCAGGTCGATGAAGGCCTCCGGCCCGCGGTAGCCGTGCTTGCGCTCGTAATTCATGATGCCGTCGCGCACGGATTCATAGGCGGCGTCCTGGTCGGGCTTGCGCAGCGTGGTGTAGACGGTCAGGCCGCGCGTATAGGTCTCTTCGCGGTACTGGGCGTACATCAGCTGGCGCACCATCTCGGCCACGTACTCGGCATGGGTCGAGAACTCGTTGCCTTCGCTGCGTACCTTCACTTCCTCGTGCAGCGCCTGCTCATATTGCTCCGGCGTGATGTAGCGCAGGTCGCGCATGCGCTGCAGGATGTACTCCTGGCGCACCTTGGCGCGCTTCGGGTTGACCACCGGGTTGTAGGCCGAGGGCGCCTTGGGCAGGCCCGCCAGCATGGCCGCTTCGGCGATGCTGAGGTCCTGGATCGACTTGCCGAAATACACGCGCGCCGCGCTGGCGAAGCCGTAGGCGCGCTGTCCCAGGTAGATCTGGTTCATGTACAGCTCGAGGATCTGGTCCTTGCTCAGGTTCGCCTCGATCTTGTACGACAGCAGCATCTCGTAGATCTTGCGCGTATAGGTCTTCTCGCTCGACAGGAAGAAGTTGCGCGCCACCTGCATGGTGATGGTCGAGGCGCCCTGAGACAAGCCGCCGCGCAGGTTGGCCAGGCCCGCACGCAGCACGCCGACGAAGTCGACGCCGCCGTGCTCGTAGAAGCGGTCGTCCTCGATCGCCAGCACCGCCTTCTTCATGATGTCCGGGATCTGCGTGATCGGCACGAAATTGCGGCGCTCTTCGCCGAACTCGCCGATCAGCACGTTGTCCGCGGTGTAGACGCGCAGCGGGATCTTGGGACGGTAGTCCGTGATGGTGTCGAGCGAAGGCAGGTTCGGGGCTGCCACCAGCAGGGCATAACCGAGCAGCAGCGCAACGGCGACGGCACCGGCCAGCAGCAGGCCGAATCCCCACATCAGCGCGCGCTGCCAGAGGGGGCGGCGGGCGGGGGCGGGCGTCGTCGGTTGTGGGGTGACCATGGGGAATTTGCCTAGTCTGAGGTGCCCGGATTATATCGCCCGTGTCCCTGCGCTCCGCTTCGCCGGTGACGGAAGCGCCGCAGCAGTGCTGTTACAAGATGTAATGCCTTGGAAACCTGTCTGAAACCGCGTGGAAGTCGGCAAAGTGCCTTCGCGGCGCATGCGGGAGAGGGGCGTCGGATTTTGGCAACGCTTTGGCAGGGGCGGAAACAAATTAAATGCGTGTCCAGACCGGCACATTGCCAGCGCTCCGCCTTTTTGTGAGAATCCTCGAACAGAAAACGGGAAACGTTTCATCCAAGAAACAGGATTCGTCCAATTAGAGCAGACATGCCAGGGGCGAGTTCAAATGTCAGGGGGTCACCTTGCGACGGGGCATCTTGTCGGGGCTTCTGCGCCGGACTACGGTCGGCGTGGATATTGGTTCGTCCAGCGTCAAGGTAGTGGAGCTGTCGGTCGGCGGCAGCAAGCAGGACTACCGGCTGGAGAAATGCGCCAGCGAACTGCTGGACCGCAATGCCGTTGCCGATGGCAACGTGGTCGATATCGCAGCGGTCGGCGCCGCGCTCAAGCGTGCGCTGGGCAAGGCCGGCATCCGCACCAAGGATGTGGTGCTGGGCGTGCCGTCCATGCTGACCGAGTCGCAGACCGTCAGCCTGCCCGACAACCTGACGGACGACGAACTCTATCTGCAGGTGGAATCCGAGGCGCACCGCCTCTATCCGCCATCGCAACCCGTCAACTTCGATTTTGCCGTGATCGGTCCCAACGAGACCGAGGGCGGCATCGGCGTGCGCGTGACGGCGGCCAACAGCGACCGTGTGCAGGAACGCGTCACCGCCGCCGAGATGGCCGGACTGAAACCGCAGGTGATGGACATCGAGGAGTACGCCGTGCAGCGCTCCGTGGTCCACATGCTCGGCGTGCCGGAAGCGCTCTCCGAAGCCGATGCGCGCATGCTGCCGGTGGTGGCGGTGGTGCACCTGGGCGGCAGCCGTTCCAAGGCCATCTTCTACCAGGGCTGGCAGGAGTTGTACGAGCAGGCGCTGGGCAGCTATGGTGACCAGCTCACGCAGAGCGTGGCCCGCATGTTCTCGCTCGACGCGCTCAAGGCCGAGGTCAAGAAGCGCAAGAACACCTTGCCGGAAGCCTGGCGCACCCAGTTGCTGAAGCCTTCGCTGCAGATGCTGGCCGAGGAAGTGGACGGCGCGGTGCGCAACTTCATCAGCGGCTCCGGCGTGGCCCGGGTCGACGAGATCCTGCTGTCCGGCGGCCACGCCTCGCTGCTGGGCGTGCAGGCGGCGATCGAGCAGCAGACCCACATCACCACCACGCTCGCTAATCCTTTCGCCAATATGGCGACCGCCGGCAAGGTCAACGAACGCTACCTGCAGCGCGACCTGCCGGCCTACATCGTCGGCGCCGGGCTGGCGCTGCGCGGATTGCAATAGCCCGACGGGAGACATCATGCCGATCCATTCGATCCCGTCGGTCAACCTGCTGCCCTACCACGAAGCACGCAAGGCCGCCCGGCGCAGGAAGGTCTACACGATGCTGGCGGCTGCCGCTGGCGGTGGCCTGCTGGTGGTGCTGCTGGGCGGCTTCTACATCGACAGCCGCGTCAGTGCCGAGGAAGGACTGAACCAGATGCTGCGCCAGGAGAACGCGCGCATGGATGGCCAGATCCGCGAAGTCGATGCGCTGAAGAAGGACATCGATTCCCTGCTGCAACGGCAGCAGGCGGTGGAGAGCCTGCAGACCGAGCGCAACCGCCCCGTGCAACTGCTGGAGGAACTGGTGCGCCAGGTGCCGGAAGGCGTCTACCTGACCAGCCTCAAGCAGACCGGCGACAGCTTCACCGTGTCCGGCGTGGCCCAGTCGAACGAGCGCGTTTCCGAACTGCTGCGCAACATCGGCCAGGTGGCCTGGCTCGACAAGGCCGAACTGGTCGAGTCCAAGGCGGTGACCATGACCAACAACCTGCGCGAGCAACGCCGCTTGTTCGACTTCTCGATGCGCTTTGCCTATCGGGCGCCCGAGGCGGCCGACGCCGGCAAGGCAAGACGCGGGGCCGGCGGTGCTGCCGCCCCCATGCCCACGGTGCCTGCCGCGGCGAACAAGGGCTGATCATGGCGCTCAATTCCGAAATCTCGCTGGCCGCTCTCAATGACCTGGCCGGCCAGTTCCGCGGCCTGAACCTGAACGAGCCCGAGACCTGGCCGCAGGCGCCGCGGGTGGCGTTCGCGCTGCTGGCCTGCTTGCTGGTGCTGGTGCTCGGCTGGCAGTTCTACTGGAGCGGCAAGTTCGACGAGCTCGATGCCAGGCGCAACGAGCAGAACACCCTGAAGCAGGCCTACCAGACCAAGGTGGCGCAGATCGCCAACCTGGCCGCGCTGCGGGAGCAGAAGCGCGAGGTCGAGCAGCGCGTCGCCCTGCTGGAGCGACAGCTCCCGAACAAGACCGAGATGGACGCGCTGCTGGCCGACGTCAACCATGCGGGCGTGGCCCGAGGCCTGCAGTTCGAGTTGTTCAAGCCGCAGGCCGCGGTCATCAAGCCTTATTTCGCCGAGATCCCGGTGAACCTGAAGGTCACGGGCCGCTATCACGACGTGGCACAGTTCAACGCCGACGTGGCGGCGCTGTCGCGTATCGTCACCATGCGGGGCCTGCAGCTCACCGCCGGCAAGGACGGCAGCGGCCTGACCATGGAGGCGGAGGCGATGGCCTATCGCACGCTGGACGCCGACGAGCAGGCGGCGCAGCGCAAGGCAGCCGCCGATGCGGCCAAGAACAAGAAGGGCGCAGGCCAGCCGGGAGGCGCCAAATGATCCGGCTGATCCGCTCCCTTCCTGCCGGCCGCATACGCGTGCTCGGCGCCGCGTTGCTGGGGGCCGCGCTGCTCAGCGCCTGTGGTGACGGCGAGGAGGACGCGCTGCGCCATTGGATGGCCTCGACCCGCACCGCCAAGGCGCCGCCGCCCGCGCCCCTGCCGCAGCCTACCCCCTTCGTGCCGCGCGAGTACGCGGGGCGCAATGCTCCCGAACCCTTTTCGCAGACCAAGATCGGCGATCTCAACCGGGTGCTTTCCGAATCCCCGGAAGCCGGCCGGCGGCGCGAGCCGCTGGAAGACTTTCCGCTGGAGAACTTCAAGATGCTGGGGGCCATGCACAAGCGCGGCGAAACCTACGGCATCGTCCAGGTAGATAACAAGATCCACCACGTCAAGGTGGGTCAGTACCTCGGCCAGAACTATGGCCGGGTGGTCCGCATCACTGATCAGACGATCGAGTTGCGTGAATTGGTCCGGGAAGGGGTAGGGGAGTGGAAACAGAAAATGACCAGCCTGAAACTGGAGGGAGCGGCATGAGCGCGCAACGCTGGACGCGCGCCTTCGCCGCCGCCGCGATGGTGCTGTCGCTGGCGCTGTCGCCGGCATGGGCGCAAGGCAGTACGTCGCCGAATCTCGTCAAGTCGGTGGACGTGGCCACTGTCGGTGAGCAGACCGTCTTCACCATCGACCTGGCTGCGCCGCCGGCGCAGCCGCCTGTGGATTTCTCCACGCAGAGTCCGGCGCGCATCGCCATCGACTTCGTCAACACCGGGTTTGCCGCGGGCCGCGCGCAGTACAGCTACGGCGGCAAGCTGGTGCGTGGTGCCAGCGTGGTGCAGACGGGCGATCGCACGCGCGTGGTGCTGGACCTGGGGCGGCCCGCCACCTATCGCACCGAGCTGAGCGGATCGCGTTTCCTCGTGCGCATCGACAATGTCGCGCCGCAGAGCAAGGCGGCCGCGCCGACCTTCGCCCCGAGCGCCGCGCTGGCTTCCCCGGCTGCGCCGGGCCTGCGCCCTGCCGTGCGCAGCATCGACTTCCGCCGCGGCACCGATGGTGCCGGACGGGTGGTGGTCGACCTGTCCTCGCGCGATTCCGGTGTCAACATCGCGCAGCAGGGCCAGAACGTGGTGGTCGACTTCATCGGTACCGCGCTGCCCCAAAGCCTGCGCCGCCGCTTCGATGTGATGGATTTCGGCACGCCGGTGCAGTCGCTGCGCGCCAGCGATGCCGACGGCAACGCACGCCTGACCATCTCGCCACGTGGCAACTGGGAATACAGCTCCTACCAGACCGACACGCAGTTCGTGGTCGAGGTGCGGCCGGTCAAGGAAGATCCCGCCAAGCTGATCAGCGGACCGGGCTACCGTGGTGAACGGCTTTCGCTGAACTTCCAGAGCATCGATATCCGCTCCTTGCTGCAGGTGTTCGCCGACTTCACCAACCTGAACATCATCACCAGCGATACCGTGCAGGGCAACCTGACGCTGCGTCTCAAGGACGTGCCGTGGGACCAGGCGCTGCAGATCGTGCTGGACGCCAAGGGCCTGGCTTCGCGCCGCAGCGGCAACGTGCTGTGGGTGGCGCCCAAGTCGGAGCTGGCGACCAAGGAAAAGCTCGAGCTCGAGTCACAGCAGCAGATCAGCGAGCTGGAGCCGATCCGCAGCCAGGTATTCCAGCTCAACTACCAGCGCGCCGACGATGTACGTCGCATGCTGCTCGGCCAGGCGGTCGGCGGCCCGGGCGCGGCCGGCTCCGGCCTGGGCACCACCGCCACGGTCGCCGGCGGTGTCGGCGGCACCATGGGCAATACCCGCATGCTGTCCAAGCGCGGCTCGCTGACCGCGGATGCGCGCACCAACCAGCTGTTCGTCTCCGACGTCGCCAGCAAGCTGGAGGAAGTGCAGAACTTCCTGGGCAAGATCGATATCCCGGTACGCCAGGTCATCATCGAGGCGCGCATCGTCGAGGCCACCGACTCCTTCAGCCGCAACCTGGGCGTGAAACTGGGCTTTGCCTCCAAGACCAATGGCGCGGGCTACGGCAATACCTACTCGAACGTGGTCAGTCCGGTGACGGCCAATGCGACCTGGGACAACAGCCCGGCGGTCAGCCTGCCGGCCGCCGTGATCAACGGCGTCAACCCGGCGACCGCGGCCATCAGCCTGTTCAATGCCGGTGCCAGCCGCTTCGTCGCGCTCGAACTGTCGGCGCTGGAAGCCGACGGGCTCGGCAAGATCATCTCCAGCCCGCGCGTGGTGACGGCCAACAACGTCAAGGCGCTGATCGAGCAGGGCACGGAGCTGCCCTACCAGGCCGCCACCTCCAGCGGTGCGACTTCCGTGCAGTTCCGCAAGGCCAACCTGAAGCTGGAGGTGACGCCGCAGATCACGCCGGAGGGCAATGTGCTGCTGGACGTGGATGTCAACAAGGACAGCGTCGGTATCCAGACCACGGCCGGCTTCGCCATCGACACCAAGCACGTGCAGACCCAGGTACTGGTGGATAACGGCGGAACGGTGGTGATCGGCGGCATCTTCATGCAGACGGAGAGCAACAACAGCAATAAAGTGCCTTGGTTGGGGGATATCCCGGTACTCGGCAACCTCTTCAAGGACAACTCCCGCGTCAACAATCGCTCGGAACTCCTGGTGTTCCTGACGCCGCGCATCCTGAACGACAATGTCTCCCTGAAATAGCCCCGCCGGCGCGCTATGCAGTAGACTGGCAGGCCGCATCGCTGATGCGGCCTTTTTTTATCGCCCCGGCCCTGCTGCCGCATGCGGCACTTGCCCAGAGCGGGCCAAAAGACGAAGATGATGCAGTTCGAGACAGGGGAGGCCCGGTGCGCACCGGCCTCCCGCGTTCTATCCCCCGTGACAGCCTCCCGCCCGAATCTCTTTTTCGTCGGCCTGATGGGCGCCGGCAAGACCACCGTCGGCCGCGCCGTGGCCCGGCGCCTGGATTATCCGTTCTTCGATTCCGACCATGAGATCGAAGCGCGCTGCGGCGTGCGTATCCCCGTGATTTTCGAGCACGAAGGCGAGGCGGGCTTCCGCGAGCGCGAGGCCCAGATGATCGACGAGCTGACGCAGCGCAGCGGCATCGTGCTGGCGACCGGCGGTGGCGCGGTGCTGCGTCCGGAGAACCGCGCCCTGCTGCATGCGCGCGGCACCGTGGTCTACCTGCGCGCCAGTCCGCACGACCTGTGGCTGCGCACCCGCCACGACCGCAATCGCCCGCTGCTGCAGACCGAGGATCCCAAGGGGCGGCTCGAAGCCTTGTACACCGCGCGCGACCCCCTCTATCGCGAAGTGGCCCACTTCATCATCGAGACCGGCAAGCCTTCTGTCGCGCAGCTTGCTAATATGGTCTTGATGCAACTTGAAATGGCCGGCTTCCACGTTGCCGGCGACGATGTGCCGGCCGGTCCGGCGCCACACACGACCCCATGATCACGCTTGAAGTCTCCCTGGGAGAGCGCAGCTATCCCATCCATATCGGCGGCGGCCTGCTTGGCCGGGCCGACCTGCTCCAGCCTCACGTGCGCGGCCAGCACGCCGTCATCGTCACCAACGAGACCGTCGGGCCGCTGTATGCGGCGCGCGTCGAGGCGGCGCTGGCTTCGCTGGGCAAGACCGTGCGCGTCGTCACGCTGCCGGATGGCGAGGCCTTCAAGAACTGGGAAACGCTCAACCTGATCTTCGACGCGCTGCTGCGCGCTGGTGCCGACCGCAAGACCACGCTGGTGGCGCTCGGCGGCGGGGTGGTGGGTGACATGACCGGCTTTGCCGCGGCCTGCTACATGCGCGGCGTGCCCTTCGTGCAGATGCCCACCACGCTGCTGGCCCAGGTCGATTCCTCGGTGGGCGGCAAGACCGGCATCAACCATCCCCTCGGCAAGAACATGATCGGCGCCTTCCACCAGCCGCGCGCGGTGATCGCCGACATCGAGGCGCTGCAGACCCTGCCTCCGCGCGAGCTGGCCGCGGGCATGGCCGAGGTGATCAAACACGGCGCGATTGCCGATGCGGGCTACTTCGAGTGGATCGAGCAGCATATCCAGGCGCTGAACACCTGCGATCCCGAACTGATGGCGCTGGCGGTGCAGCGCTCCTGCGAGATCAAGGCAAATGTGGTGGCGCAAGATGAGCGCGAAGGTGGACTGCGCGCCATCCTGAACTTCGGCCACACCTTCGGCCACGCCATCGAGGCGGGTCTCGGCTACGGCGAGTGGCTGCACGGCGAGGCTGTCGGCTGCGGCATGGTGATGGCGGCCGACCTGTCTCTGCGCCTGGGCTTCATCGATGTGCAGACGCGTGCGCGCCTGCGCCGGCTGGTCGAGGCGGCGATGCTGCCGTCGGTGGCGCCGGAACTCGGTACCGAGCGCTACATCGAACTGATGAAGGTGGACAAGAAGGCCGAGGCCGGCAGCATCAAGTTCATCCTGCTGAAGAAGCTGGGCGATGCCTTCATCACCACCGTGCCCGACGCGGACCTGCACGCCACGCTGCAGCACGCGATACTGAAACCTCCCGCAGAGGCGACCGTCGCCTGAACGGACGGTGATGCCTCGCAGCCCGAGATCCCCTCAATGGACCCCCGGATTGCCGCATGACCGACCTTGAAAGCCACCTTGCCCCCTATGCCGCCCGCTCGCTGCGCAGCCGCGGGCGGGTCCACATCGAACCCGCATCGTCCTCGCGCAGCGAATTCCAGCGCGACCGCGACCGGGTCATCCACAGCACCGCCTTCCGCCGCCTCGAGTACAAGACCCAGGTCTTCGTCAACCACGAAGGCGACCTGTTCCGCACCCGGCTGACGCACAGCCTGGAGGTGGCGCAGATCGCCCGTTCGATCGCGCGCAACCTGCGGCTCAACGAGGATCTGGTCGAGGCCATCTCGCTGGCGCACGACCTGGGGCATACCCCCTTTGGCCACGCCGGGCAGGATGCGCTGAACGCCTGCATGAAGAACCACGGAGGCTTCGAGCACAACCTGCAGAGCCTGCTGGTGGTGGACGAGCTGGAGGAGCGCTACGGTGGCTTCAACGGCTTGAACCTGACCTTCGAGACGCGGGAAGGCATTCTCAAGCATTGCTCGCGCGTCAACGCCGCCGCGCTAGGCGAACTGGGCCGGCGCTTCCTGGAGGGCACGCAGCCCTCGCTGGAGGCGCAGCTGGCCAACCTCGCCGACGAGATCGCCTACAACAACCACGATATCGACGATGGCCTGCGCTCGGGCCTGCTGACGCTGGACCAGCTCGACGAAGTGCCGATGTGGACCAGGCACCGGGCCGAGGCTGCCGCGCTGTTCCCCGGCATCAACGGTCGCCGGCTGATCAACGAGACGGTGCGGCGCATGATCAATACGCTGATCGTCGACCTGATCGAGACCACCAGCCGCAACATCGCTGCGCAGGCGCCGGCCAGCATCGACGCGGTGCGCGCGGCCGGGCCGCTGGTCGCCTTCAGCAAGCCGATGCAGGACGAGGCGGCGGCGCTCAAGCGCTTCCTGTTCCGCCATCTGTACCGCCACTACCAGGTCATGCGCATGTCGGCCAAGGCCCAGCGCATCGTCAGCGACCTGTTCGGCGCCTTCCTCGACGATCCGCGCCTGCTGCCGCCGCAGTACCAGGCCGGGCCCGGCGGCGACCAGGCGCGCCTGGTCGCCCACTACATCGCCGGCATGACCGATCGCTATGCGATCCGCGAGCACCGGCGTATCTTCGCCGTCGCCGAAGGGGCATGAGCCTGCATTGAGCCCGCCACGGCCCCGCCACCCGGACGGTGGCGGGAAAATGGGGACGGATCAGGCTATGATGGCGCCATGGCATCCGCTTGAACTCCCATGGCACGACTCCCCCGTTTTTCTCCCGCCGGCCAGCCGGCCCTGGTGTTGCAGCGCGGCAACAACCGTCAACCCGTCTTCCTCGTCGCCGACGACTACCTGCACTACCTCGACTGCCTGCGCATGGCCGCGCGCGAGCACGATCTGGCCGTCCATGCCTATGCGCTGCGCCCCAACCACGTCCATCTCGTCGCCACGCCGCGCCAGGCCGACTCGCTGAGCCTGGCCATGCAGGCGGTCGGCCGCCGCTACGCCCGCCACTTCAACCGGGCCGCCGGTCGCAGCGGCACGCTGTGGGAAGGGCGCTTCCGCTCAGCGGTATTCGACCCGACGGTTTGGATGCTGCAGGCCATGCTCTACGTCGAGGGCAATGCCGTGCGAGCCGGCGAAGCCGCGTCGCCGGAAGTCGATCGTTGGAGCAGCTACCGGCACCATGCCGGCATCGAGGCCAGTGCCTTTGTAAGCGATCACTCTGCCTACTGGAGCCTGGGCAATACACCCTTCGAGCGGCAGTCCAACTATCGAGCACTGAGCGCCGAAGGTCTGTCGGGCAGCCAGCTCGCCACGCTGCGCCAGCACGCCCACAGTGGCTGGCCACTTGGCGACGCCGCCTTCCTGGCACAGCTGGAGCGATATGCGCCACGGCGTATCCAGCCACTGCCCAAGGGGAGGCCGCGCCGTTCCACCATGCTCGAGGGTGGGGAGGAAGCACCAGGCACTGCACTAGGCACCGCCGTGGGGCATTAATCTGTCCCCATTTAAAACCCATGACGAAAGTGGTGCGAGATTAAATGGTATCTGACCCCATTTAATTTTTTTGCGATGCTTGCGCGATTCTCTTATAGTTGCTCAACCCACAGTCATTGTGCGGCGCGTCACGCTCGTGTACGCCGCTGCGGTCCGTAGATCGCTGCCTCTCCGCCGGCCGGTTTCCCGGGCGCAGGACAGAAGGCAGCGCACGGTCCCGTTTCGGTCTGCCTTGCTGGCTGCGCAGCCCTCACCGGAATCCAGCCCGTGGACCAATTGCACACTTCTTCGGCCCAAGCGCAGGCCAGCGAGTCTTCCTCCGCCATCGACCTCCGCCCGCAGGCGCAGGGCATGTACGACCCGAGCAACGAGCACGACGCCTGCGGCGTCGGCATGGTCGCGCACATCAAGGGCAAGAAGAGCCACGAGATCATCCAGCAGGGCCTGAAGATCCTGGAGAACCTCGACCACCGGGGCGCGGTCGGCGCCGATGCGCTGATGGGCGACGGTGCGGGCATCCTGATCCAGATCCCGGATACCTACTACCGCGAAGAGATGGCCAAGCAGGGCGTGACCCTGCCGCCGGCCGGCGAATATGGCGTCGGCATGATCTTCCTGCCGAAGGAGCACGCCTCGCGCCTGGCCTGCGAGCAGGAGCTCGAGCGCACCGTGCGCCTGGAAGGCCAGGTGGTGCTGGGCTGGCGCGACGTGCCGGTCGACATCAACATGCCGATGTCGCCGACCGTGCGCACGACGGAGCCGGTGATCCGCCAGATCTTCATCGGCCGTGGCCGCGACATCATGACCACGGATGCGCTGGAGCGTAAGCTCTACGTGATCCGCAAGACGGCCAGCCACGCCATCCAGGCGCTCAAGCTCAAGCACGGCAAGGAGTACTTCGTGCCGTCGATGTCGGCGCGCACGGTCGTGTACAAGGGCCTGCTGCTGGCCAACCAGGTCGGCGAGTACTACCTGGACCTGCAGGATGCACGCGCCGTGTCGGCCCTGGCCCTGGTGCACCAGCGCTTCTCGACCAACACCTTCCCCGCCTGGGAACTGGCCCACCCGTACCGCATGGTCGCCCACAACGGTGAAATCAACACCGTCAAGGGCAACGTCAACTGGATCAACGCCCGTACCGGCGCGATCTCCTCGCCGGTGCTCGGCGACGACCTGCCCAAGCTGTGGCCGCTGATCTACCCGGGCCAGTCCGACACCGCCTCGTTCGACAACTGCCTCGAACTGCTGACGATGGCCGGCTACCCGCTCGTCCACGCGATGATGATGATGATCCCGGAAGCCTGGGAACAGCACACGCTGATGGACGACAACCGTCGCGCCTTCTACGAATACCACGCCGCCATGATGGAGCCGTGGGACGGCCCCGCCGCCATCTGCTTCACCGACGGCCGCCAGATCGGCGCCACGCTGGACCGCAACGGCCTGCGTCCCGCGCGTTTCTACGTGACCGAGGACGATTTCGTCGTGCTGGCCTCGGAAGCCGGCGTGCTGCCCTTCCCCGAGTCGCGCATCGTGCAGAAGTGGCGCCTGCAGCCGGGCAAGATGTTCCTGATCGACATGGAGCAGGGCCGCATCATCGACGACAAGGAGCTCAAGGACAACCTGGCCAACGCCAAGCCCTACAAGAGCTGGATCGATGCCGTGCGCATCAAGCTCGATGAGCTGGACGCCAAGCCCGAGGACGTGGCCGCCGAGAAGAAGCCGGCCGCCAAGCTGCTGGACCGCCAGCAGGCCTTCGGCTACACCCAGGAAGACGTCAAGTTCCTGATGGCGCCGATGGCAGTATCCGGCGAGGAAGCCACCGGCTCGATGGGCAACGACAGCCCGCTGGCCGTGCTGTCGTCGAAGAACAAGACGCTGTACCACTACTTCAAGCAGCTGTTCGCGCAGGTCACCAACCCGCCGATCGATCCGATCCGCGAGAACATGGTGATGTCGCTGGTGTCCTTCATCGGTCCCAAGCCCAACCTGCTCGAGCTGAACAACATCAACCCGCCGATGCGTCTCGAAGTGTCCCAGCCGGTGCTGGACTTCAAGGACATCGCCAAGATCCGCAACATCGAGCACTACACCGGCGGCAAGTTCCGTTCGTACGAACTGAACATCTGCTATCCGAAGGCCTGGGGCAAGGAAGGCATCGAGGCGCGCCTGGCCTCGCTGTGCGCGGAGGCCGTGGATGCCGTGCGTTCGGGCTACAACATCCTGATCGTGTCGGACCGCCGCGTCGACACCGAGCAGGTGGCGATCCCCGCGCTGCTGGCCACCTCGGCCATCCACCACCACCTGGTGGAAAAGGGCCTGCGCACCTCCACCGGCCTGGTGGTGGAAACCGGCTCGGCACGCGAAGTGCACCACTTTGCCCTGCTGGCCGGCTACGGCGCTGAAGCCGTGCACCCCTACCTGGCGATGGAAACCCTGGCCGACATGGCCACGGGCCTGTCCGGCGACCTGTCGCCCGAGAAGGCGATCAAGAACTTCGTCAAGGCGATCGGCAAGGGCCTGCACAAGGTGATGTCCAAGATGGGCATCTCCACCTACATGTCGTACACCGGCGCGCAGATCTTCGAAGCCATCGGCCTGTCGCGCGAACTGGTGCAGAAGTATTTCCACGGCACCCCCTCCAATGTCGAGGGCATCGGCATCTTCGAGGTGGCCGAGGAAGCGCTGCGCCTGCATCGCGACGCCTTCGGCGACAGCCCCGTGCTGGCGAACATGCTGGACGCGGGCGGCGAGTACGCCTTCCGCATCCGCGGCGAAGAGCATATGTGGACCCCGGACTCCATCGCCAAGCTGCAGCACTCGGTGCGCGCCAACGACGGCAAGGGTGCCTACCAGACCTACAAGGAATACGCCAACCTGATCAACGACCAGAGCCGCCGCCACATGACGCTGCGCGGCCTGTTCGAGTTCAAGGTCGACCCGGCCAAGGCGATTCCGCTGGAGGAAGTCGAGCCGGCCAAGGAAATCGTCAAGCGCTTCGCCACCGGTGCCATGTCGCTGGGCTCGATCTCGACCGAGGCCCACACCACGCTGGCGCTGGCGATGAACCGCATCGGCGGCAAGTCCAACACCGGCGAAGGCGGCGAGGACGAGAAGCGCTATCGCAATGAACTGCGCGGCATCCCCATCAAGCAGGGCGACACCCTGAAGGGCCTGCTGGGCGACAACGTGATCGAGCGCGACCTGGAACTGCAGGCCGGTGACTCGCTGCGTTCCAGGATCAAGCAGGTCGCCTCGGGCCGCTTCGGCGTCACCGCCGAGTACCTGGCCTCGGCCGACCAGATCCAGATCAAGATGGCGCAGGGTGCCAAGCCCGGCGAAGGCGGCCAGCTGCCCGGCCACAAGGTGTCCGACTACATCGGCAAGCTGCGCTACTCGGTGCCGGGTGTCGGCCTGATCTCGCCGCCGCCGCACCACGACATCTACTCGATCGAAGATCTGGCGCAGCTGATCCATGACCTGAAGAACGTCAATCCGGTCTCGGACATCTCGGTCAAGCTGGTGTCGGAAGTGGGCGTGGGCACCGTGGCGGCCGGCGTGGCCAAGGCCAAGGCCGACCACGTGGTGATCGCCGGCCATGACGGCGGCACCGGTGCTTCGCCGTGGTCGTCGATCAAGCACGCCGGCACGCCGTGGGAACTGGGCCTTGCCGAGACGCAGCAGACGCTGCTGCTGAACGGCCTGCGCAACCGCATCCGCGTGCAGGCCGACGGCCAGATGAAGACCGGCCGCGACGTCGTGATCGGCGCGCTGCTGGGCGCGGACGAGTTCGGCTTCGCCACCGCGCCTCTGGTCGCGGAGGGCTGCATCATGATGCGCAAATGCCACCTGAACACCTGCCCGGTGGGCGTGGCGACGCAGGATCCGGTGCTGCGCAAGAAATTCCAGGGCAAGCCCGAGCACGTCGTCAATTTCTTCTTCTTCGTCGCCGAGGAAGCGCGCGAGCTGATGGCCCAGCTGGGCATCCGCACCTTCGACGAGCTGATCGGCCGTGCCGACCTGCTCGACACCCGTGCCGGCGTCGAACACTGGAAGGCGCGCGGCCTGGACTTCGCACGCATCTTCCACCAGGTGTCGCTGGCGCCGGAAGTGCCGCGTTACCATACCGACGTGCAGGATCACGGCCTCTCGGCCGAAGCCGGCAAGGCGCTCGACCACGTACTGATCGCCAAGGCCCGCCCCGCCATCGACAAGGGCGAGCGCGTGTCCTTCATCCAGCCGGTGAAGAACGTCAACCGCACCGTGGGCGCGATGCTGTCGGGCGTGGTGGCCAAGCAGTACGGCCATGAAGGCCTGCCTGACGACACCATCCACATCCAGCTGCAGGGCACCGCCGGCCAGTCGTTCGGGGCGTTCCTGGCGCACGGCATCACGCTGGACCTGGTGGGCGACGGCAATGACTACGTGGGCAAGGGCCTGTCGGGCGGCCGCGTGATCGTGCGTGCCCCGCACGAGTTCCGCGGCGACCCGACCCGCAACATCATCGTCGGCAACACCGTGCTGTACGGCGCCATCGCCGGCGAGGCCTTCTTCAACGGCGTGGCCGGCGAGCGCTTCGCGGTGCGCAACTCCGGCGCGATGGCCGTGGTGGAAGGCACCGGCGACCATGGCTGCGAGTACATGACCGGCGGTACCGTGGTTGTGCTGGGCGGCACCGGCCGCAACTTCGCGGCTGGCATGTCGGGCGGCGTGGCCTACGTCTACGACGAGGACGGCCTGTTCGACAAGCGCTGCAACACCTCGATGGTGGCGCTGGAAGCGGTGCTGGCCGCGGCCGACCAGGAGAAGGGCCAGTCGCCTGCCACCTGGCACAAGGTCGGTGGCGAGCGCCAGGTGGACGAAGTCATCCTGCGCCAGCTGATCGAGCAGCACTTCCGCTTCACCGGCTCCGAACGCGCCAAGGCGCTGCTGGCCGACTGGACCACCGCGCGCCGCAAGTTCGTCAAGGTCTTCCCGACCGAGTACAAGCGCGCGCTGGGCGAGATGTATGCCAAGGAGCAGGAAGCCAAGGACAGCGGCCGCGAAGCGATCGCTGCCTGAAGCGGGCTCTCCGACCAGCACGGACCGCGGCGCGCTGCGCCGCGGATCCGACCAGATACTGACCTCATAGCGGGGCCGGCCGATGCGCCGGCGCCGCGCAGCAAGACCAAGGACGCAACATGGGTAAGGCGACTGGCTTTCTCGAATTTCCGCGCCAGAACGAAGGCTACGAATCCGTAGTCAAGCGCGTGAAGCACTACAAGGAATTCGTCTTCGCGCTGTCCGACAGCGAAGCGAAGATCCAGGGCGCGCGCTGCATGGACTGCGGCATTCCGTTCTGCAACAACGGCTGCCCGGTCAACAACATCATTCCCGACTTCAACGACCTGGTGTACCGCCAGGACTGGAAGTCGGCGATCGAAGTGCTGCACCAGACCAACAATTTCCCCGAATTCACCGGCCGCATCTGCCCGGCACCGTGCGAGGCCGCCTGCACGCTCGGCATCAACGAGCTGCCGGTGGGCATCAAGTCGATCGAGCACGCCATCATCGACAAGGCCTGGGAAGAGGGCTGGGTCGCGCCGCAGGCGCCCAAGCACAAGACCGGCAAGACCGTCGCCGTGGTCGGTTCGGGGCCCGCCGGCCTGGCTGCCGCGCAGCAACTGGCACGTGCCGGCCATGACGTCACGGTGTTCGAGAAGAACGACCGCATCGGCGGCCTGCTGCGCTACGGCATCCCCGACTTCAAGATGGAGAAGTCGCTGATCGACCGCCGCATCGAGCAGATGCAGGCCGAAGGCGTGACCTTCCGCGCGGGCGTGATGGTGACCGACGGCGCACTGCCGGCGGGAATCAAGAACTATGCGCGCGAGACCATCTCGGCCAAGGCCCTGATGGAGCAGTTCGACGCCGTGGTGCTGGCCGGCGGCTCGGAAGTGCCGCGCGACCTGCCGGTGCCGGGCCGTGACCTGTCCGGCGTGCACTACGCGCTGGAATTCCTGATCCCGCAGAACAAGGAAGTGGCCGGCGACGGTGCCAACGAGATCCGCGCCGAAGGCAAGCACGTGATCGTGATCGGCGGTGGCGACACCGGTTCCGACTGCGTCGGCACCTCGAACCGCCACGGCGCCACCTCGGTGACCCAGTTCGAACTGCTGCCCCAGCCGCCGGAAGAAGAAAACAAGCCGCTCGTATGGCCGTACTGGCCGATCAAGCTGCGCACCTCGTCGTCGCACGAAGAGGGCTGCGAGCGCGACTGGTCGGTGGCCACCAAGGAACTGATCGGCGAGAACGGCAAGGTGACCGGCCTGAAGGCCTGCCGCGTCGAGTGGAAGGACGGCAAGATGCAGGAAGTGCCGGGCAGCGAGTTCACCCTGAAGGCCGACCTGGTGCTGCTGGCAATGGGTTTCACCAACCCGGTGGGCTCGATGCTGGAAGCGTTCGGCGTCGACACCGACGCACGCAAGAACGCCAAGGCCGCCACCGAAGGCGAGCGGGCCTACCAGACCAATGTGGCCAAGGTGTTCGCCGCCGGCGACGTGCGTCGCGGCCAGTCCCTGGTGGTGTGGGCGATCCGCGAAGGCCGCCAGGCCGCGCGCTCGGTCGACGCCTTCCTGATGGGGCACTCGGAACTGCCGCGCTGACGCCTGCGCTGCCGCTGCACCCAACCCGCCCCGCGCCAGCCGGGCGGGTTTTTTCTTTGGGGCCGCGTGCCGCTCAGGCGGGTGCCGCCGCCAGTGCGCACTCCATGATGACGGCGCCGGCGCCATAGCCGGCCAGCTTGGCTGCGAACGGCGCTGTCTGCGCCGCATCCAGCGGCCGGTAGCCCAGGCGCTGCCACCAGGCGCCGGCTGCCTGCACGGCGATCAGCCGTGAATGGTGCAGGCCGGCCTGCAGCGCGGTCGCCTGCGCGGCCCGGTAGAGCCGTTGCGCCAGCCCGCCGCCACGTCCGGTCGGCGCCACCGCCATGTCGTGCACGAACCACGTCAGGCCGGCCACCGCAGCCGCGGCAGCCGGCACGGCAGCGGGAAGCACGCCGTCGAGCGTCGGCAGCGTGCTGCGTGGCCACGCATGGGTGAACAGGTAGGCCGCCAGCGGAGCGCCGGCGGCGGGCTCGTTGCCGGCTTGGGCGACCCAGCAGGTGGCGGGCGACAGGGCCAGCCTGCTGGCCAGCGCCGCCTCGGATTCCAGCAGCATGTTGCCGTAGCATTGCGCCTGCACCGCCAGAACGCCGGGCAGGTCGGCGACCTGCATGGGTCGGAGGAGGAATTCGGACATCCCGGCATTATAGGCAGCGATGGCCGGCATTCCCTGGAGTTGTGTGCCGCTGCCATCTTCTCTGCTGGCCCGGCAGGTGTTGCTACAGGGTTCTCCCGGCTATGGTTTACGTGGTCTGTGCCGCCTCGGGGGTGGTCCGTACAATGCCATGCACAACGATAAAGACTGCCTCGCTAACGCTTCCCACTCGACCCCAATTGGCTGCCACCATCCACGGCGCCCGGGAGGAATAGATGTCCGAAGTACGCATGTTGGCGCGGCTTTGGCGAGGTAGGGCGCAGTTGTGGTTTTCCGTCACCCCAGCGCGAGCAGGCGCCTACCTCGCCGGCAAGGTCCTGGGGTTCGCCCTTACCGCCTTCGCCCTGTCCGCGCCGGGAGCCCAGCCCGCCTCGGCGCCAAGGCAGATCAGCTACCCCGCGCGGCCGATCCGCCTGATCGCGCCGTTTCCCGCCGGTGGCGTCGCCGATGCGGTGGCGCGCTTGCTGGCCGAGCGCCTGAGCGCCCGCCTGGGTGTTCCCGTCGACGTCGACAATCGCCCCGGTTCGGCCGGTACCCTGGCCGGCGACCTGGTCGCCAAGTCCAGCTCCGACGGTCATACCCTGTTGTTCCACCAGGCCAATATGCTGATCCAGCCAGGCCTGGAGCCCGTCCCCTACGATGTGCAGCGCGATTTCACCCCGGTGGCGCGGGTGGCCACCATGCCGCTTTTCCTCGCCGTCGGCGCGCACTTGCCGGTGCGCACGGTGCAGCAGTGGATGACGGCGGTGCGGACCAATCCCGCCGCTTACAGCTACGGCTCCGGCCAGCCGGGCACGCCTGCACACCTGTATGCCGAGTACACCGTGCTGGGTCTGCGCAACGGCGTGCCCCTGGTCACGGCAAAGGGGGAGGGGGCCGTGGTGCAGGAGATGCTGGCCGGCCGCATCAGCGCCTGCTTCTGCTCCTATGGGGCGGTGCAGGCACACGTCCGCAACGGTGCGCTGCGCCTGCTCGGCGTCACCGGCTTGAAGCGCTCGCCACTGGCGCCGGCCGTCCCCACGTTGCAAGAGGCCGGGCTGGACGGTTATTCCGCCGCAGCCTGGTTCGGCGTGCTCGCGCCGGCCAAGACGCCGCACGCCATCGTGGCGCGCCTGGCCGCGGAACTTGCCGCGGTGATGGCCGAGCGCGAAGTGCGCGAGCGCCTGCAGGCGGCCGGGCTGACGCCGATGAGCGATGTGCCGGATGCCTTCGCCACCGCCATCCGGACCGACCAGTTGCAGTGGCAGGCCATCCTGCGCGAGGCCGGCGGACAAGGCAGCCCCTGATGCTGGCTGTCGGCCGGCTGCCGACTGCTGGCGGGTGCGCCTGCGCCTGCACACATTGTTTCACCGATTTCCGATGGGTATTGCGCCACATACGCACGGCAGCTATCCGGACAAGCCCTTATAATGCGGCACTGTCCAATGCGGTGCCAATGTGATCGATAAAGCGCAAAACCTCGTCGAGCTAGAGGCGGTCGACTTCGCCTACGCGCCAGGCGCCAAGCCCATCCTGTCCGGCCTGACCATGCGTTTCCCGCGCGGTAAAGTGGTTGCGGTGATGGGGGGCTCGGGCTGCGGCAAGACCACCGTGCTGCGCCTGATCGGCGGGCAGGTGCGGGCACAGTGCGGCCAGGTCAGTTTCGACGGTGCCGATCTCGGCACCCTGGGCCAGAAGGACCTGTACGCCGTGCGCAGGCAGATGGGCATGCTGTTCCAGTTCGGCGCGCTGTTCACCGACCTGTCCGTTTTCGACAACGTCGCTTTTCCGCTGCGCGAGCATTCCGACCTGCCCGAGCCGATGATTCGCGACCTGGTCCTGATGAAGCTCAATGCGGTCGGCCTGCGCGGCGCGCGCGACCTGATGCCGTCGCAGATCTCGGGCGGCATGGCGCGGCGGGTGGCGCTGGCGCGGGCCATCGCGCTCGATCCGGCGCTGCTGATGTACGACGAGCCGTTCGCCGGGCTCGATCCGATCTCGCTCGGCCTGACCGCGCGCCTGATCCGCAGCCTCAACGACGCGCTGGGGGCTACCACCATCATCGTCTCCCACGACGTCAACGAGACCTTCCAGATCGCCGACTACGTCTATTTCATCGCCAACGGTCGCATTGCCGCCGAGGGCGAGCCGGAGGCGTTGCGGGCCTCCGATGACCCGTTCGTGCGGCAGTTCGTGCTGGCCGAGCCGGACGGTCCGGTGCCTTTCCATTATCCCGGGCCGCCGCTGGCCGAGGACTTCGCGCTGGGAGACGGGCGGGCATGATCGGTGCAGTGATCGGTTTCTTCAGCGCGATCGGCGCTGCGGTGCGCCTGGGCGTGGTCGGCGTCGGCCATGCCACACGCATGTTCTTCTCCGTGCTGGTGCTGTCGCCGCCGCTGTTCAAGCGCTTCCGACTGGTGTCGGACCAGATCTTCTTTGTCGGCAACCTGTCGCTGGTGATCATCGCCGTGTCCGGGCTGTTCGTCGGCTTCGTGCTCGGACTGCAGGGCTACTACACGCTGAATCGCTACGGCTCCGAGCAGGCGCTCGGGCTGTTGGTGGCGCTGTCGCTGGTGCGCGAACTCGGTCCGGTGGTCACCGCCCTGCTGTTCGCCGGGCGTGCGGGCACCTCGCTGACGGCTGAGATCGGCCTGATGAAAGCCGGCGAACAGCTCACGGCAATGGAAATGATGGCCATCAATCCGCTGCAACGCGTGATCGCGCCCCGCTTCTGGGCCGGCGTGGTGGCGATGCCGGTGCTGGCCGCGATCTTCAGCGCGGTCGGCATCCTGGGCGGCTACCTGGTCGGCGTGCAGATGATCGGCGTCGACGCCGGCGCCTTCTGGTCGCAGATGCAGAACGGGGTGGACGTGCGCGCGGACGTGCTCAACGGCGTGATCAAGAGCGTGATCTTCGGCATCGCCGTGACCTTCATCGCGCTGTACCAGGGCTTTGAGGCCAAGCCGACACCCGAGGGGGTGTCGCGCGCGACCACGCGCACCGTGGTGATCGCATCGCTGGCGGTGCTGGGACTGGATTTCCTGCTGACCGCGCTGATGTTCAGCTAGGCCGCGCCGCCATCGGCGCGCCTGGCAGGCATACGGCGCTTGAAAAGAGACACAGATGAAAAGAAACGCACTCGACTTCTGGGTGGGGCTGTTCGTGGTGGTGGGCTTCCTGGCCCTGCTGTTCCTGGCGCTGAAGGCAGGGAACATGAGCTCCTTTTCCTTCCAGGAAACCTATTCGGTGCAGGCGCGCTTCGACAATATCGGCGGCCTGAAGGTGCGTGCGCCGGTCAAGAGCGCCGGCGTGGTGGTAGGCCGCGTGGCGGACATCAGCTTCGACGACAAGACCTACCAGGCCACAGCCCTGCTCAAGCTGGACAAGCGCTTCCAGTTTCCCAAGGACACCTCGGCCAAGATCCTGACCTCGGGCCTGCTGGGCGAACAGTACATCGGCCTCGAGCCGGGCGGCGATACCGCCATGCTGGCGGATGGTTCGCGCATCACCATGACGCAGTCGGCCGTGGTGCTGGAGAACCTGATCGGGCAGTTTCTTTACAACAAGGCCGCTGACGCCGGCGCCGGCAGTGGCAATGGCAGCAGCGGCAGCAGCAGCGCTGCCGCCCTGCCGGCAGCGGGAGGTGCGAAATGAATCGGACGCTTTCGATCCCGCGGCGCGCCGGTCTCGCCGCCTGCGCGACCGCCTTGGCCCTGACGGCTGGCTGTGCCACCGGCCCGGACGCCAATCCCAAGGACCCGCTGGAGCCGCTCAACCGCGGCGTCCTGCGTGTCAACGACGAAGTCGACAAGTACGTGATGAAGCCGGTCGCCCAGGCTTACGACTTCGTGCTGCCATCCCCGGTGCAGACCGCGGTCAGCAACTTCTTCTCCAATATCGGCGACGTTTACTCGGCCGCCAACAACCTGCTGCAGGGCAAGCCTACGCGGGCGGTCGAGGATAGCCTGCGCGTGATCTTCAACAGCACGCTGGGCATCGGCGGGCTGATCGACATCGCCACCCCGGCCGGCCTGCCGAAGTACAAGGAAGACTTCGGCCAGACCCTGGGGGTGTGGGGCGTGCCGGCCGGCCCCTACCTGGTACTCCCGGTGTTCGGGCCGAGTACCGTGCGCGACACCGCCGGCATGCTGGTCGACCGCTACATGGATCCGTCGGCCTACCTGCATCCGATCTGGCTGCGCAACTCGCTCACGGGCCTGCGCCTGGTCAACACCCGCGCGCAACTGCTGGGCGTGTCCAACCTGCTCGAACAGGCTGCGCTGGACCGCTACTCGTTCTTGCGCGATGCCTATCTGCAGCGGCGCGAATACCAGATCTATGACGGCAACCCGCCGGCGCGCGACGAGGACAAGGATAAGGACCAGTCAGGCAACCAGGGCGCGTCCGCGCCCGCAGGCCCGCAGCCCGAGGGGCAGACCCTGCCGGTCACGCCTACCGTGCCGAGCCTGCGCATCGGCCGCTAGCGGGCTAGTGGCCACTAGCGCCGGCTGCGCGGCAGCGTGAGCAGCCTGTGAGCACTGCAACAAGTTATTAGATATGGCGCATCCGGCACGGCTGGCCTGAACTCCCGCCAGCGGCCCGTGTTCCAATAGTAAAAGGTGGATCTGCGCCAGCCCCGTTCGCGGGGCTCGCTGCCAGGCACCGGGTGCCGGCGACGATCCGCCTCCACGATAGACAAGGAAACCCAATGATCAAGCGACTCTTGCTTCCCCTCGTGACCGTTTTCGCCTTCAGCGGCGCTGCGCATGCCCAGACGCAGGATGCTTCGACACCCGACGGGCTGGTCAAGGCCGTCGTGGGCGACGTGATGAGCACCGTCAAGGCCGACAAGGACATGCAGGCGGGCAATATCAACAAGATCACCTCGCTGGTCGAGCAGAAGATCTTGCCCAACGCCAATTTCCAGAGGACGACCCAGATCGCCATGGGCCGCAACTGGTCCAAGGCCACGCCCGAGCAGCAGAAGGTGATCATCGATGAGTTCAAGACGCTGCTGATCCGTACCTACGCCGGTGCGATCGCCCAGATCCGCGACCAGACCGTGCAGTTCCGTCCCTACCGTGGTGCGCCCGACGACACCGACGCCACCATCCGCACCCAGGTGATCAACAAGGGCGAGCCGATGCAGCTCGACTACCGCCTCGAAAAGACGCCGCAAGGCTGGAAGGTCTATGACATCAACGTGCTGGGCGCCTGGCTGACCGAGGCCTACAAGGGCAGCTTCAACACCATCGTCGGCCAGCAGGGCATCGACGGTGTCATCAAGACGCTGCAGGACCGCAACCGCCAGCTGGCCAACGCCAAGAGTTGAGCGGGAGAGGGCAGGCCGGCTTCGGAACCCGGTTCCGCCACATTCTGGTTGCGGTGCAGCACGCCGCTGCCAAGCTGCTACAATGACCCGTCAACGCCGCGCCATGACGCCATGGGCGGCGGTTCACAATACCCGACACCCTCCGCATGCTCTCGCTCGGTACCTCGCTGACCAACCGCAACGCCGCCGCCGTGCTGCGTGACGGTCTGTCGCGCCTGGCGCAGGGCGAGGCGCAGGTCGATTGCGCCGCGCTGGCGCAGGTGGATTCGGCCGCTGTCGCGGTACTGCTGGCCTTGCGCCGGGCCGCCGACGCGCGTGGCCAGGCGCTGGCTTTCGTCGGCGTGCCACGCCAGCTGGCCGCACTGGCAGAGGTCTACGGCGTCGACGGCCTGCTGGGCATCCCGGCGGGTGCCGCCGGCTTCTACGCCAGCCACCGACATTGACCCGGCATCCGTGGCGGACCGACGCATCGGCCGCCAGTGCGATGCCCGGGTGCCGGTTCCGGCCGCGCGCCTCGTCCAAAGCGGGACTTCGCCCGCATCCCCTATAATTCCCGGTTGTTCGCCCGTTGCGCGCCAGACGCGCGCGACCGATGCCGGCGGCAGTCCCGCCCAGTCCCGGCCGGCCGGCTCCGCAGAGCCTGCCAGCCCCACAGTACCCGGCCATGAAAGCCATCGAACTCACCGACGTTCGCAAGCGCTACCGCAACCTGCAGGCGCTCAAGGGCGTCAGCTTCTCCGTCGAGCAGGGCGAATTCTTCGGCCTGCTCGGTCCCAACGGCGCAGGCAAGACGACGCTGATCTCGATCCTCGCGGGCCTGAACCGCGCCGACTCGGGCAGCGTCAGCGTGCTCGGGCACGATGTGGTGTCCGACTACCGCATGGCGCGCCGCATGCTGGGCGTGGTCCCGCAGGAACTGGTGTTCGACCCCTTCTTCACCGTGCGCGAGACCCTGCGCCTGCAGTCCGGCTATTTCGGCCTGACGCGCAATGACGACTGGATCGACGAGGTGATGGCCAACCTGGACCTGACCAACAAGGCCGATGCCAATATGCGCCAGCTCTCCGGTGGCATGAAGCGCCGCGTGCTGGTGGCCCAGGCCCTGGTGCACCGCCCGCCGGTGATCGTGCTCGACGAGCCGACCGCCGGCGTCGACGTGGAGTTGCGCCAGACGCTGTGGAAGTTCATCGCGCGGCTCAATCGCGAGGGCCACACGGTGATCCTGACCACCCACTACCTGGAAGAAGCCGAGGCGCTGTGCGACCGCATCGCCATGCTCAAGTTCGGCGAGGTGGTGGCGCTGGACCGCACCAGCAACCTGCTGACCCAGTTCGCCGGCCTGCAGCTCCAGCTGACGCTGGCCAGCGGCACGCTGCCACAGGAGCTCGAGGCGCTGCGCATGCCCGCCAACCCTGGCGAGCGCGGCGTGCGCCTGCGCCTGTCGGGCTATGCGGCGGTGGAACCCATCCTGGCGGCTTGCCGCGAGGCCGGCTGCGAGATCGAAGACATGGAAATCAACAAGGCCGACCTGGAAGACGTGTTTGTCCAGATCATGCGCCGCGAGGCCGACATGCCCGGCGCCCAGGGGGCGTCCGCAATGGAGGTGGCAGCATGAAGGCGCCCGTGGAATTCGACGTGAGCGACGCCGCGCGCCGCCTGCCGGCCGCCGTCTCGGCGCCCGGCGGCCTGGTGGGTTTCCGCACGCTGTTCTACAAGGAAGTGCTGCGTTTCTGGAAGGTCAGCTTCCAGACCGTGGCCGCGCCCGTGCTGACGGCCATCCTTTACCTGCTGATCTTCGGTCACGTGCTGGAAGACCGCGTCAAGGTCTACGACCAGATCAGCTATACGGCCTTCCTGGTGCCCGGCCTGGTAATGATGAGCGTGCTGCAGAACGCCTTCGCCAACAGTTCGTCCTCGCTGATCCAGTCCAAGATCACCGGCAACCTGGTGTTCGTGCTGCTGCCGCCGCTGTCGCACTGGGAGATGTTCAGTGCCTACGTGCTGGCGTCCGTGGTGCGGGGCCTGTCGGTCGGGCTCGGCGTGCTGCTGGTCACCGCCTGGTTCGCGCACCTGAATTTCGCCCACCTGGGCTGGATCCTGGCCTTTGCCGTGCTGGGCGCCGCCATCCTCGGCACGCTCGGCCTGATCGCCGGCATCTGGGCGGAGAAATTCGACCAGCTCGCGGCGTTCCAGAACTTCCTGATCATGCCGGCCACCTTCCTGTCCGGCGTGTTCTATTCCATCCACTCGCTGCCCCCCTTCTGGCAAGGGGTGTCGCATGCGAACCCGTTCTTCTACATGATCGACGGCTTCCGCTATGGCTTCTTCGGCGTGTCCGACGCCGACCCGGTCTTCAGCCTGGCCGTGGTCGGCACCGCCTTCCTGGTGCTGGCGGCGCTGGCGCTGCGGCTGCTGAAGTCGGGCTACAAGCTGCGGCATTGAGGCTGAGGCGCTCCCCCGCGCCGCTGCCGATTCCTATACCGCAAGCCAAGCGATCAGACGTAACGAGACGAAACAAAGAGAAAGACATGCTGCCTACACCGGAACAAGTCAGGGACTATATCGCCCAAGGTCTGCCATGCGAACACCTGCAGGTGGAGGGCGACGGTCAGCACTTCTTCGCCACCATCGTCAGCGGGGAGTTCGAGGGCAAGCGCCTCATCCAGCGGCACCAGCGCGTCTACGCGGCGCTGGGCGACCGCATGAAGGCCGAGATCCACGCGCTGTCGATGAAGACCCTGACGCCCGCCGAATGGCAGGCGGCCGACGGCAAGTAAGAGCAACCGGAAGCGCGGGCACGCAGGGCGGAGCGACGGGGCGGCATGTGCCGCCGCAGCGCGAGCGTCCCTTGCCGGCCCGCCGGCCTTCCACCAAACGACGGAACATGGACAAACTTGAGATCCAGGGCAACGGCCCGCTGCGCGGTGAGATCCGCGTCTCCGGGGCCAAGAACGCCGCGCTGCCGATCCTGTGCGCGGGGCTGCTCTGCGCCGACACGGTCTCGCTGGGCAACGTGCCCGACCTGCAGGACGTGCGCACCACGCTGAAGCTGCTGCGCCAGATGGGCATGAAGGCCGAGCAGGACGGCCACGCCGTCACGCTGGACGGCAGCGGCGTCAACCGGCCCGAGGCACCCTACGAGCTGGTCAAGACCATGCGCGCCTCCATCCTGGTGCTGGGGCCGCTGGTGGCCCGCTTCGGCGAGGCGCGCGTGTCGCTGCCCGGCGGCTGCGCCATCGGGGCGCGGCCGGTGGACCAGCACATCAAGGGCCTGCAGGCGATGGGGGCTGAGATCGCCATCGAGCATGGCTTTATCCATGCCCGTGCCAAGCGCCTCAAGGGCGCACGCGTGGTGACCGACATGATCACCGTGACCGGCACCGAGAACCTGCTGATGGCCGCCACGCTGGCCGACGGCGAGACCGTGCTGGAGAACGCCGCGCGCGAGCCCGAGGTGACCGACCTGGCCCGCCTGCTGGTCAAGATGGGCGCGCAGATCGAGGGCATCGGCACCGACCGGCTGGTGGTGCGGGGCGTCGAGCGCCTGCACGGCGCCAGCCATGACGTGGTTGCCGACCGCATCGAGGCCGGCACCTTCCTGTGCGCGGCTGCCGCCACGCTCGGCGACCTGACGCTGCGCGGCATCAGCCCGGCCATTCTCGACGCGGTGCTGGACAAGCTGCGCGAAGCCGGCGCGCGCATCGACAGCGGCGAGGACTGGATCCGCCTGGCGATGCCGCAGCGCCCGCGCGCGGTCAGCTTCCGTACCTCGGAGTACCCGGCCTTCCCGACCGACATGCAGGCGCAGTTCATGGCCCTGGACGCAGTCGCCGAAGGTACGTCGCGCGTCACCGAGACCATCTTCGAGAACCGCTTCATGCATGTGCAGGAACTGAGCCGGCTGGGTGCGAATATCTCGGTGGAGGGCAATACGGCGGTGGTGACCGGCGTGCCGCGCCTGTCCGGTGCCAAGGTGATGGCCACCGACCTGCGCGCTTCGGCCAGCCTGGTGATCGCCGGGCTGGTGGCCGAAGGCGAGACCGTCATCGACCGTATCTATCATCTGGACCGCGGTTACGACCGCATCGAAGACAAGCTGTCGGCGGTGGGCGCCAAGATCCGCCGCATCGCCTGAGTATCCCGAGGACACCCATGAATCTCGCCATCCGCCCCGCCAACCAGCTGACGCTGGCTCTGTCCAAGGGCCGCATCTTCACCGAGACGATGCCGCTGCTGGAGGCTGCAGGCATCCGCGTCACCGAGAATCCGGAGACGTCGCGCAAGCTGATCCTGCCGACCACGGATCCGGACGTGCGCGTCATCATCGTGCGCGCCTCCGACGTGCCGACCTACGTGCAGTACGGTGCCGCCGATTTCGGCGTGGCCGGCAAGGACGTGCTGATGGAGCACGGCATGGCGGGCCTCTATGCACCGATCGACCTCAATATCGCCAAGTGCCGCATGTCGGTGGCGGTGCCGGCCGGTTTCGACTATGCCAGTGCCGTGCACCAGGGCGCGCGCCTGGCGGTCGCCACCAAGTACGTGCAGACCGCGCGCGAGCACTTCGCCAAGAAGGGCGTGCACGTCGACCTGATCAAGCTCTACGGCTCGATGGAACTGGGTCCGCTGGTGGGCCTGGCCGACGCCATCGTCGACCTGGTCAGCACCGGCGGCACGCTGCGCGCCAACAACCTCGTCGAGGTGGAGGAGATCGTGCAGATTTCGTCGCGGCTGGTGGTCAACCAGGCCGCGCTCAAGCTCAAGCGCGAGCGGCTCACGCCGATTCTCGACGCATTCGAACGGGCCTCGGCGGCGCTGGCCTGAAGCCGCCGCTTGCCCCAGGGGATAGCCATCATGACTGAAAACCGTACCGAACACGTGGTGATCCGCCAGCTCGATTCGAGCGAGGCGGGCTTCGCCGCCGCGTTGCGCGAGGTGCTGGCGTTCGAGGCTTCGGAAGACGAAGCCATCGACCGCGCCGCGGCGCAGATCCTGGCCGACGTGAAGGCGCGCGGCGATGCCGCGGTGCTGGAATACACGCAGCGTTTCGACCGCGTCGAGGCCGCCTCGCTGGGCGCGCTCGAACTGTCGCAGGCGGAGCTGGAAGCCGCGCTCGACGAGCTCGAGCCCAAGCGCCGCGCGGCGCTGGAGGCGGCGGCGGCGCGCGTGCGCGCCTACCACGAGAAGCAGAAGATCGAATGCGGCAGCCACAGCTGGGAGTACACCGAGTCCGACGGCACGGTGCTCGGCCAGAAGGTCACGCCGCTCGACCGCGTCGGCCTCTACGTGCCGGGCGGCAAGGCCGCCTATCCCTCGTCGGTGCTGATGAACGCGATTCCCGCGCGCGTGGCCGGCGTCAAGGAAGTGATCATGGTGGTGCCGACGCCGGGCGGCGTGCGCAACCCGCTGGTGCTGGCCGCCGCGCAGATCGCCGGCGTCGACCGCGTGTTCACCATCGGTGGCGCGCAGGCGGTCGGGGCGCTGGCCTACGGCACCGCCACGCTGCCGCAGGTGGACAAGATCGTCGGTCCGGGCAATGCCTATGTCGCGGCCGCCAAGCGCCGCGTGTTCGGCACGGTGGGCATCGACATGATCGCCGGGCCGTCCGAGATCCTGGTGATCTGCGACGGCACCACCGATCCCGACTGGGTGGCCATGGACCTGTTCTCGCAGGCCGAGCACGATGAACTGGCGCAATCGATCCTGCTGTGCCCGGACGCCCGCTACATCGCCGCGGTGGAGGCCAGCATCCAGCGCCAGCTCGATGTGATGCCGCGCCGCGACGTCATTGCCGCCTCGCTGTCCGGACGCGGCGCGCTGATCAAGGTGCGCGACATGGACGAGGCCTGCGAGATCGCCAACGCGATCGCGCCGGAGCACCTGGAGATCTCCGCGGAGAATCCGCGCCAGTGGGCGGAGAAGATCCGCCATGCCGGCGCCATCTTCCTAGGCCGCTTCACCAGCGAGTCGCTCGGTGACTATTGCGCCGGCCCCAACCACGTGCTGCCGACCTCGCGCACCGCGCGCTTCTCTTCCCCGCTGGGCGTCTACGATTTCCAGAAGCGCTCCAGCCTGATCGAGGTCAGCGAGGGCGGTGCGCAGATGCTGGGCCAGATCGCCGCCGAACTGGCCTACGGCGAGGGGCTGCAGGCCCACGCACGCAGCGCCGAGTACCGTATCAAGCGCAGTTGATTCCACCCGCCGCCGCCCTGCCGGGCGGCGGCAACCCACCCGAGAGGACCTTCCATGTCTGCCGTAAAGCCTTCCCTGATCGAACGCATCATCCGTGACGACGTGCGCGCCATGGGCGCCTACCACGTGCCGGACGCGCATGGTCTGGTGAAGCTCGACGCCATGGAGAACCCCTACCTGCTGCCGCCCGCGCTGCGCGCCGAACTGTCCGCCCGCCTGGGCGAGGTCGCGCTCAACCGCTACCCGGTGCCGAGCAGCGACGCGCTGCGCGCCAGGCTCCAGGCGGTGATGCAGGTGCCGGCCGGCATGGATGTGCTGCTCGGCAACGGCTCCGACGAAATCATCAGCATGCTGTCGCTGGCCGCCGCCAAGCCGGGCGCCAAGGTGCTGGCGCCGGTGCCGGGCTTCGTCATGTACGCGATGTCGGCGCAGTTCGCCGGCCTGGGCTTCGTCGGCGTGCCGCTGCGCGCGGATTTCACGCTCGACCGCGACGCCATGCTGGCGGCCATGGCCGAGCACCAGCCCGCCATCATCTACCTGGCTTATCCGAACAATCCCACCGGCAACCTGTTCGACGAAGCCGACATGGAGGCCATCCTGCGCGCCGCCGACGGCGCCGTCTGCCAGAGCCTGGTGGTGGTCGACGAGGCCTACCAGCCCTTCGCCCAGCAGAGCTGGATGCCGCGCCTGGCGGACTTCGGCAACCTGCTGGTGATGCGCACCGTGTCCAAGCTTGGCCTGGCTGGCATCCGCCTGGGCTACGTGGCCGGCGCGCCGGAATGGCTGGCGCAGCTCGACAAGGTGCGTCCGCCATACAACGTCAATGTGCTGACCGAGGCCGCCGCGCTGTTCGCGCTGGAGCATGTCGCCGTGCTCGACGAGCAGGCGGCCCGGTTGCGCGCGGAACGCGCGAACCTGGTGGCGGCGTTGCAGGCGCTGCCCGGGGTCACCGTCTTCCCCAGCGCGGCCAATTTCCTGCTGCTGCGCGTGCCCGATGGCGCACAGATCTTCGACCGAGTGCTGGCGCGCAAGGTGCTGATCAAGAACGTGGGTAAAATGCACCCGTTGCTGGCCAACTGTTTGCGCGTCACGGTCAGCACCCCCGAAGAGAACGCGCAGTTTCTCGAGGCCTTCCGTGCCTCGTTGCAGGATTAACACCATGCGTGTTGCAGAGGTCACCCGCAATACCTCCGAAACGCAGATCCGCGTTTCGCTCAATCTCGACGGCACCGGACGCCAGAAGCTGGCCTCCGGCGTGCCCTTCCTCGACCACATGCTGGACCAGATCGCCCGGCATGGCATGTTCGACCTGGAGGTCGAGGCCAAGGGCGATACGCATATCGACGACCACCATACGGTCGAGGACGTCGGCATCACGCTCGGCCAGGCCGTGGCACGTGCCATCGGCGACAAGAAGGGCATCACCCGCTACGGGCACAGCTATGTGCCGCTGGACGAATGCCTGTCGCGCGTGGTGATCGATTTCTCGGGCCGCCCGGGCCTGGAATTCCACGTGCCGTTCACGCGCGCCCGCGTGGGCAGCTTCGATGTCGACCTGACCATCGAGTTCTTCCGCGGTTTCGTCAACCATGCCGGCGTCACGCTGCATATCGACAACCTGCGCGGCATCAATGCCCACCACCAGTGCGAAACCGTGTTCAAGGCCTTCGGCCGGGCGCTGCGCATGGCGGTGGAACTGGATCCGCGCGCAGCGGGCACCGTGCCGTCCACCAAGGGTACGCTGTAAGCAGAACCGCCCCCCGGCGCGCCGGGGGGGCGGAACCGCCGCGAGGCGCCTGGATTGGCCGGCAAGCCGGCCGCACGCAACCGATGGATACCCTCAAGTCGTTCATCTCGCTGCTGGCGCTGATCAACCCGATCGGGGCGATCCCGTTCTTCATCAGCCTGACGGACCAGCAGTCCGAGACCGAGAAGCTGCACACGATCAAGATCGCATCGATCTCGGTGGCGGTGGTGGTGGCGGTGTCGGCGCTGCTGGGGCAGCAGATCATCGAGTTCTTCAATATCTCGGTGGCGTCCCTGCAGGTCGGTGGCGGCCTGATCATGATCATGATGGCCATGAACATGCTCAACGCCCAGACCAGCCGCACCAAGGCCACGCCCGAGGAGGAGGACGAGGCCGAGGCCAAGGCCAGCGTGGCGGTGGTGCCGCTGGCGCTGCCGCTGCTGACCGGGCCGGGCTCGATCAGCACGGTGATCGTCTATGCCGGCAAGACTCAGCACTGGTACCAGTTGCTGGTGCTGGTCGCCATCGGCGTGGTGCTGGGGGCGGTGGTGTATCTGGTATTCCGCGCGGCCGACCCCATTTCCAGGGTGATCGGCCGCACCGGCATCAATATCGGCACGCGCCTGATGGGCCTGATCCTGTCGGCGCTGGCCGTGGAATTCATTGTGGACGGGCTGAAGACCCTTTTGCCTGTTTTGAAATCATGACTACCATAGCAATTGTGGATTACGGCATGGGCAACCTGCGCTCGGTCGCGCAGGCACTGCGTGCCGCGGCGCCGGAAGCGGATGTGCGGGTGGTGGATGCTCCCGAGGGTATCCGCGCCGCGGACCGGGTGGTGCTGCCCGGCCAGGGCGCGATGCCGGACTGCATGGGCGCGCTGGGAGCCTCGGGCCTGCAGCAGGCCGTGCTGGAGGCGGCGGCCAGCAAGCCGATGCTGGGCGTGTGCGTGGGCGAGCAGATGCTGTTCGACAGCAGTACCGAGCGCCGCGCCGGACAGGGCGACACGCCCTGTCTCGGACTGATGCCCGGCGAAGTGATCCGCTTCGAGCTGGACGGCATGACACAGCCGGACGGCTCCCGCTTCAAAGTTCCCCAGATGGGATGGAACCGGGTCCGGCAGGTCGGTGCCCACCCGCTGTGGGAGGGGATCCCGGACGACAGCTGGTTCTATTTCGTCCACAGCTACTACGTGCGGCCGCACAACCCGGCCCATACGGCAGGCGAAACGCAGTATGGCGTCGTGTTTACCAGTGCCGTGGCGCGCGATAATATTTTTGCCACGCAGTTCCATCCGGAAAAGAGCGCCGCGATGGGTCTGCAGCTGTACAGGAACTTCGTGCATTGGAATCCGTGAGGATCCGGCCCTTGACCGATCGACCTGTTCTGACTTGAATCGACCCGAACTGACCTGACCTGACTCGACCGGTCCGCCGGTCTTGTTCCCTTTTTTCTACTCAACCACGCTCGTCACACATATGTTGCTCATTCCGGCCATCGACCTGAAGGACGGTCAGTGTGTACGCCTCAAACAAGGCGACATGGACCAGGCCACCGTCTTTTCCGAGGATCCCGCCGCCATGGCACGTCACTGGGTGGAGCAGGGCGCTCGTCGCCTGCACCTGGTCGACTTGAATGGCGCCTTCGTGGGCAAGCCGCGCAACGAAGCCGCGATCAAGGCGATCATCGCCGAGGTGGGGGGCGAAATCCCCGTCCAGCTGGGCGGCGGCATTCGCGACCTGAACACGATCGAGCGCTGGCTCGACGACGGGTTGTCCTACGTCATCATCGGCACCGCGGCAGTGAAGAATCCCGGCTTCCTGAAGGATGCCTGCTCGGCCTTCGGCGGCCACATCATCGTCGGCCTCGATGCCAAGGACGGCAAGGTCGCCACTGACGGCTGGAGCAAGCTGACCGGCCACGAAGTGGTGGACCTGGCCCGCAAGTACGAGGATTATGGCGTCGAAGCCATCATCTATACCGACATCGGTCGCGATGGCATGCTGCAGGGCATCAACATCGAGGCGACCGTCAAGCTGGCCCAGTCGATGTCGATCCCGGTGATCGCCAGCGGCGGCCTCTCCAACCTGGCCGACATCGATCACCTGTGCGCGGTCGAGGGCGATGGCGTGGAAGGCGTGATCTGCGGCCGCGCGATCTACTCGGGTGACCTGAACTTCTCCGACGCGCAGGCCCGCGCCGACAAGCTGGGCGCGGAGCAATAGGCAACGCGCGCACGGCGCGCCGTGCCGGCCGCCCCGGCTGCGAGCCGGGGCAGGGCCGGACAAGGAATCTCATGCTAGCCAAACGTATCATCCCCTGCCTGGACGTGACCAACGGGCGGGTGGTCAAGGGGGTCAACTTCGTCGAATTGCGCGACGCAGGCGACCCGGTCGAAATCGCGCGCCGCTACGACGAGCAGGGTGCCGATGAAATCACATTTCTCGACATTACCGCGACCAGCGACGGCCGCGACCTGATCCTGCACATCATCGAGGCCGTGGCCTCCCAGGTCTTCATCCCGCTGACTGTGGGCGGCGGTGTGCGCGCCGTCGAGGACGTACGCCGGCTGCTCAATGCTGGCGCGGACAAGATCAGTGTCAATTCGTCCGCCATCGCCAATCCGCAACTGGTGTCGGACGCCACGGCCAGGTACGGCTCGCAGTGCATCGTGGTCGCCATCGACGCCAAGCGTAGCTCGGCGCCGGGTGAGCCGCCGCGTTGGGAGGTCTTCACCCACGGCGGGCGCAAGGCCACCGGCCTGGACGCGGTGCAGTGGGCACGCGAAATGGCCGAGCGTGGCGCGGGCGAACTGTTGTTGACCAGCATGGACCGCGATGGTACCAAGAGCGGCTTCGACCTCGAACTGACGCGTGCCGTCAGCGATGCCGTGCCGGTGCCGGTGATCGCATCGGGGGGCGTGGGCAGCCTGCAGGACCTGGCCGACGGCATCCGCCTGGGCCATGCCGATGCGGTGCTGGCGGCCAGCATCTTCCACTACGGCCAGCACACCGTAGGCGAGGCGAAGGCGTTCATGGCCCGCGAGGGCATTCCGGTGCGGATCTGATCACGGCGAAGCAAGATGGCAAAGAAGTGGCTCAACAAGGTTAAATGGGACGACAACGGCCTGGTGCCGGTGATCGTGCAGGAAGTCGGCTCGAATGACGTGCTGATGTTTGCCTTCATGAACCGCGAGGCGCTGCAGCGCACCGTGGAGCTGGGCGAGGCGGTGTTCTGGTCGCGTTCGCGCAAACGCCTGTGGCACAAGGGCGAGGAGTCCGGCCATGTGCAGAAGGTGCATGAGATCCGTCTCGACTGCGACGAGGACGTGGTCCTGCTCAAGGTCACCCAGATCGACGGCATTGCCTGCCACACCGGACGGCACGCCTGCTTCTTCCAGAAGTTCGAGGGTGACGCCGAGAACGGCGACTGGCAGACGGTCGAGCCGGTCCTGAAGGACCCCACCCAGATCTACGCGGCCAAGCCATGAGCGCATCCCCGAGCGGCACCGATATCCTGGCGCGCATCGCCGCCACGCTGGAGTCGCGCAAGCCCGAACTGGGTGGCGATCCCGACAAGTCCTACGTGGCGCGCCTGTTCCACAAGGGCGATGATGCCATCCTGAAGAAGATCGGCGAGGAAGCGACCGAGACCGTGATGGCGGCCAAGGACGCGCGCGCCGCCGGCCTGTCGGACGAGGCAAAGGGCAAGGTGGTCTACGAAGTGGCCGACCTGTGGTTCCACACCATGGTGCTGCTGGCGCGCTTCGGCCTGTCCCCGGACGACGTGGTGCGCGAACTGGCGCGCCGCGAAGGCCTGTCGGGGCTGGAAGAGAAGGCGAGCCGGTCGCAATAAGGCCCACGGCGAGACCCACGCCGCTGGTCGCGCGGAGAGCCGCGCGCCGGCCGGCACTTGCCCCGCACAACAAGGAGAAGGACGCACATGAGCAACGAATCCAGCGGCCAGGTCCTGCCTTCCGGCGCGCAGCTCGACAGCCTGCGCAAGCTGCTGCACATCCTGTATGCCCTGTACGCCATCTTCTGGCTGACCGGCGGCATCACCGCGCTGGTCGCCATCATCGTCGACTACGTCAAGCGCGACGACGCGCGCGGCAGCCTCTATGCCTCGCATTTCGCCTGGCAGATCCGCTCCTTCTGGTGGTCGATCGCCTGGGCGGTGCTGGGTGGGGCCTTGTTCTTCACCGTGGTGCTGATTCCGGCAGCCTTCGCCGTCTGGGGCGTGCTGTCGCTGTGGATGTTGTACCGCATCGTCAAGGGCTGGCTCTACCTGAACGATGGCAAGCCGATGTACCCGGACGGCTCGTTCTGAGCTGCCTGCCTGCCCACGTGGCTTCGCTTCCCCGGTCCGCCTGATCCGACTCCACCCGAACCACGAGATTTTCATGAACACGCGGGATAATCGTCACTTCTGCTAGGCCGCAGCCGGCCGGCGCGGGGCGGACCAGGCGCCAGGGCGCAGCAGGGATGGGGCGATGCCCGACGTCCGGTGGCTTCATCTCAAGGCGCCGGTACACTTCCTGCATGGTCCGGGGAGGCATCCCGCCTCGCCGGCCAATTGCGGCCCCGGCGAAGGCGGCTTGCTTGCTAAAATGGTGTAGAGAGTGCCCGGACTGGCATGGGCTGGCGCAGTGTCGGCGGTGCCGTACCATGATCGGCGCGGGGCCGGAAGACGGACAAGCCGTCCATCAACCGTACCCGCAGGCGAGGGTGGTCCATGCGTGCAGTGGAAGATGCCGCTGCGCCGGCCGGGAGCGAGCAGGAGAAGGAGGTACAGGCCGCGGTCCGTTTGACGGCGGCCGGGTGCCGCGCCGGCAACCGTCGCCCGGCGCAGGCTTGTGAGGACGGAACAAACGGGGCGGGACGGCCGGAGGGCTGTCCGCGGCGCCATCAGGAGCGATAGAAAATGGGTTCGTTGAGCATTTGGCACTGGCTGATCGTGCTGCTGATCGTGATGCTGGTATTCGGCACCAAGAAGCTGCGCAACATCGGCCAGGATCTGGGTGGCGCGGTCAAGGGCTTCAAGGACGGCATGCGCGAAGGCGACGCTGCCGATAAGCCGGCCCAGTCCGCCCAGCCCAAGGAACTGCGCGACTCGACCACCATCGATGTCGAGGCCAAGGACAAGTCGTCGCAGCAGAAGTGATGCGCGTTCCGCCCACGTTCGCGCGGCGGCGCACGTGATCCTTTCCGCTTCCGGCGCCACGGCGCCGGTCCCTCTTCCTGTCCCGAAGCCCGCATGATCGACCTCGGTATTTCCAAGCTCGCGCTGATCGGTGCCGTGGCGCTGATCGTGATCGGCCCTGAGCGGCTGCCGAAGGTGGCGCGTACGGTCGGCGCGCTGGTCGGGCGCGCCCAGCGCTATATCAATGATGTGAAGGCCGAGGTCAGCCGCGAGGTCGAGCTCGAGGAACTGCGCAAGATGCGCACCGAGTTCGAGGAAGCCGCGCGCGATGTCGAGCGGACCATCCACAAGGAAGTGAGCGAACAGACGCAGGCGCTGAACGAGGCCCTGTCCGGCGAAAGCCATGCCGAGCCCGGCGGCGGCACTGGCTACGTGCCCTCGTGGGACGCGGCGCACAAGGTCCGCACTGGCCGCAAGAGCTGGCGCGTCAAGCAGGGCGCTCGGCCGCTGTGGTTCAAGCGGCAGCAGAATGTGCGCATGTGGGCACAGTCGGGTGCGGCGCGCGTCAAACGCCACCGGCCGGCGGCGGGCCCCGGCCGCTCTTTCTTCGATTGACGTGGCCGGCCCGAGTGGCACGCCACAGCCCGGCGCCCCGCGCCGCCAAGTCTTACTCGTTACCGGCCCGCGCGGCTGAGCGATCCACGCCATGAGCGATACGCGTTCCTCCCATTCTCCCGAGCCGGATCCGCAGGACGACCAGCAGGAAACCTTCATCTCCCATCTGATCGAACTGCGCGAGCGGCTGGTCAAGGCGGTGGCCGGCGTGCTGATCATCTTCCTCGGCCTCGTCTACTGGGCGCCCGAAATCTTCAACCTCTTCGCGCGGCCGCTGATGGTTTCCCTGCCCAAGGGGGGCAGGATGATCGTCACCGACGTCACCGGTTCCTTCTTCGTGCCGATGAAGGTCACACTGCTGGTCGCCTTCCTGATCGCACTGCCCTGGGTGCTGTACCAGATCTGGAAATTCGTCGCGCCGGGCCTGTACCAGCATGAGAAGCGGCTGATCCTGCCGCTGGTCAGCAGCAGCTATGTGCTGTTCCTGTGCGGCGTCACCTTTGCCTACTTCCTGGTCTTCCCCACGGTCTTCCACTTCATGGCGCACTACAACGCGCCGCTCGGGGCGGACATGTCGACCGACATCGACAAGTACCTCAGCTTCGCCATGACCATGTTCCTTGCCTTCGGCATCACCTTCGAGGTGCCGGTGGTGGTGATCGTGCTGGTGCGCTTCGGCGTGGTGGAACTCGACAAGCTCAAGCAGGTGCGTCCCTACGTCATCGTCGGCGCATTCATCATTGCCGCCGTGGTGACGCCGCCCGACGTGCTCTCCCAGCTCCTGCTGGCCGTGCCCCTGATCGCCCTGTATGAACTGGGCCTGCTGATGGCGCGCTTCTTCCTGAAGCCGGAGGAATCGCCGGAGGCCGTGGGCGGCACGACGGCCGATTGAGCCGCCGGCGGCCCTCGCTGAGGCGCTGGCCACCGTGCCGGCAGCCGACTGTGGGAGGGCCACGGGTACCTCGGTTTACCTCTATTTTTTGCACCACTTTGGTGAAAATTGGAGACTTGTCTGTTGCTCCCTCGCAACAAATCGGGCTGATTCGCAGTGTTTACCGCGAAAAAGCCTTCTGAGCCTCTGGGGGCCTGGCCCATAATACGCAGCAGACGTTAAGTAAGTGCGTCGCCCAAGCACTTGGGCAAGCCAAGATTTCCCAATCAGTTGACAAGGAAAGTGTCGATATGAAGATGAAACTGTTTGCAGCTGCCGTCGCCGCTCTGGCCGCCGGCGGTGCGTATGCCCAGTCGAGCGTGACCCTTTACGGCGTGGCTGACGTTGGCCTCGAGTACACCAACCGCACCCCGGGTCCGAACGGCCAATCGTCGAACGCATGGCGCATGACCTCGGGCAACCAGTCCGGTTCGCGTTGGGGCCTGCGTGGCGTGGAAGACCTGGGCGGCGGCCTGAAGGGCATCTTCACCCTGGAAAGCGGTTTCAACGTTGACACCGGTGGCCAGTCGGACTCCAGCCGTCTGTTCAACCGTAACGCCTACGTCGGCCTGCAGAACCAGTGGGGCACCCTGACCCTGGGTCGCCAACAGACCCTGTTCTATGATTTCGGCCTGGTCTACGATCCGATGGCGATCTCGACCCGCTACTCGATCACCTCGATCGCTCCGGAATACGCTTCGCGTGCTGACAACGCCGCCAAGTACGTTGGTACCTTCGGTGGCCTGACCGTCGCCGCTCTGTACAGCTTCCAGAACAACGGCAACGAAATCCCGGGCGTGTTCTCGGCTGGCCGTGAGTACGGCTTCACCGCCATGTACGGCGCTGGCCCGTTCTCGGTTGGTGCGACCTATGACCAATCGAACGGCAGCACCGCTGCTTCGGCTGGCCAATCGATCCGCCGCGCAAGCGTTGCCGGTACCTACGCTTTCGGTCCGGCCAAGGTCTACGCTGGCTACCGCTGGGCGAAGGGCTACAACGGCGCAACCCTGCCGGGCGCAGTGGCTTCCGCCCCGGGCAGCGTCGTGAGCACCGCCAACCTGTACTGGCTGGGTCTGGGTTACCAACTGACCCCGGCTCTGTCGCTGACCGGCGCCGCTTACTACCAAGACTTCCGCAACACCTCGGCTGATCCGTGGCAATTCGTCGCGACCGCCGACTACGCTCTGTCGAAGCGTACCGACCTGTACACCTCGGTCTCGTACACCAAGAACAAGAGCGGCTCGTCGCTGGGCGTCGATGGTTACAACAGCAGCACGGCTTCGAACGTCATCTCCGGCGGCAACCAATTCGGTGCCGTGGTTGGTGTCCGTCACAAGTTCTAATTTGACGCGGGTGTAAGCCCGCTTCGAATCGACTTGCAGGCGAAAGCCGGCTTCCGCAAGGAAGCCGGCTTTTCTCATTTCTGCGGCCCCATCTGCGGCCCGCATCTGCCGCCGGCGTTGCGTGGAGGCGCCACGGCTATCGTGCAGCGCCCATTCCGGATGTGGCCTGACCCTTCCTCTGGTAATTGCCCTGGCGTGCGGCGGGGCCGATGCAGCCCACCGCAGCGCATAGCTGCCTGCCCGAGGGCGCTGCCTCTCGGGTCGTCGAAGCAGGGAGGGGAGGCAGGTTTTTGGCGCGTGGCGAGTTCCTTTGGAGCCGCGCAAACGCATCAACATGCCTGAGCGTGGATGGCCCATGGAAGGCCTTGGGCAGAGGGCAGGGCGGCGATGTGGCAACTGCGGTCCTGCCGGCGTCGCCACGGGGCGTTCCGGCTGCGTCGATGTCCGCTTCGCCGGCCGCCATGATCGGCATGAGCCAATGCCGGTCGGCAGCCCCCTCAGGGCAAAGCTTCCCTGGGGGCGCGGTTTTCCCGCCGACGCGCTCCCGACGCCCAAGAAAGAAGCCCGCCATGGCAGCGGGCTTCTGTATTTCCGGCGCGGAGGTCTGCGCGCGGACCGTATGGCGTACCGCTTATTCCTCTTCTTCGTCGAGCTGCATGGCTCGGCGCGGCGGCGGCGGGCGCTTGCCGATCATCACGGTCAGCTCGGCCTGCTTGCCGCGTCGCATGACCTGCATCTTGGCCGCCGCCCCCGGCTTGAGCTGGGCCACCGCATTGAGCAGCGCGGTGCTGTCGGCAATGTGCTGGCCATCGACCGTGACCAGGATATCGCCGGGACGCACCCCTGCCTTGTCGGCCGGGCCACCCTGCACCACGGCGGCGATCAGGGCGCCTTCCTTGGCTTCCAGGCCGAAGGATTCGGCGATCTCCGGGGTCATGTCCTGCGGCTCCACGCCGATCCAGCCGCGCGTGACCGAGCCGGTGGAGATGATCGATTCCATCACCTGTTTGGCAGTCGATACCGGGATGGCGAAGCCGATCCCCAGCGAGCCGCCCGAGCGCGAATAGATCGCCGTATTGATGCCGAGCAGGTTGCCGCGCGCATCGACCAATGCGCCGCCCGAATTGCCCGGGTTGATGGCCGCATCGGTCTGGATGAAGTTCTCGAAGGTATTGATACCCAGATGGCTGCGGCCCAGCGCCGAGACGATGCCCATCGTCACCGTCTGGCCGACGCCGAACGGGTTGCCGATGGCCAGCACGATGTCGCCCACCTTGACGTTTTCGATCCGTCCCAGCGTGATGGCCGGCAGGTCCTTCAGGCCCACCTTCAGCACCGCCAGGTCGGTTTCCGGATCGGAGCCCACCACCTTGGCATTGGCCTTGCGCCCATCCGTCAGCGCCACCTCGATCTCGTCGGCGCCGTCCACCACATGGTGGTTGGTTAGAATGTAGCCTTCGGAGCTGACGATCACGCCGGAGCCGAGGCTCGACACGGGTTCCTGCCGCTCGGGCAGGCGGTCGCCGAAGAAGAAGCGGAACCAGGGATCTTCCTGCTGCTGCGGGTTCTGGCTGCGCTTGCGGCCGTTCTTGCTGGTGAAGATGTTCACCACCGCCGGCATCGCCTGCTGCGCGGCCTCGCTATAGGAGCCCTCCGCGGACCCGCCGCTCACATTGGGCACGACTTCCTTCAGCGCGACGATCGGAGAGCCGGATTGGACCGCGACCCGGCCGCGCTGCAGCCAGTCCGGCTTCAACGTGGCCACGACGAACCAGACCGCCAGCACGACCGTGACAGCCTGGGCGAAAAACAGCCAAAATCGGCGCAACATATTGGGAATTTGAGCGGAAAATGAAAACCAGAGAGCTGGAATTGTACTTGAACGATCTGCTCGAGGCGTCTCGCTACAAGGACTATTGCCCCAACGGCCTGCAAGTGCAAGGGCGTGCCGAAGTGCGGCATATCGTCACGGGCGTGACTGCCAGCCTGGCGCTGGTGGAGGCTGCCATCGAGGCCGGCGCCGATGCCCTGCTGGTCCATCACGGTTACTTCTGGAAGAACGAGGATGCCCGCGTGATCGGGCAGAAACACGCCCGTCTCAAACGCCTGCTCGGTGCCGACCTGAACCTGTTCGCCTACCACCTGCCGCTGGACGGCCATCCGGAACTGGGCAACAACGTCCAGCTCGGGCTGCAGCTCGGGCTCACGCCGCATGGCCGTTTCGGCGACAACGACTTGTGCTGGTCCGGCTCGCTGCCGCAAGCGATGCCGCTCGCGACCTTCGCTGCCCATGTCGGCGGCGTGCTGGGGCGCGAGCCGCTGGTGCTGGGCGAGCCTGGGCAGATGGTCCGCAGCATCGGCTGGTGCACCGGCGGGGCCCAGGGCTATTTCGATGCCGCAGTGGCGGCGGGGGTCGACGCTTACCTGAGCGGCGAGGCCTCCGAGCAGACCGCGCACCTGGCGCGCGAGAGCGGCGTGGCCTATCTGGCCGCCGGCCACCATGCCACCGAGCGCTTCGGCATCCGTGCGCTGGGTGAGCACCTGGCCGACCGCTTCGGCCTCAGCCACACCTTCATCGACATCCCGAATCCGGTCTGAGCGCGGCGACCCGCGGCCCCGGTTTGTCGCTTGCCGGGCGAAGAATCCATCCCATTTGATCTGGCGCAAGAAAACCGGGTCGGAACGGGTGTTTAAATATTGCGGCGCCGCAATAACATGCGGCGCCGCAATATTTTTACCGGCTGTGGGCCGTATCCTACGGGTAAATCCTTACTTGGCTTTCAGGCTGTCGCGGATTTCGCGCAGCAGCACCACTTCTTCCGGCGTCGGGGCCGGTGCGGGAGGCGGCTCCTGGGCGCGCAGTTTATTGAAACCGCGCACCATCAGGAAAATGATGAACGCGAGAATGACGAAATTCACGACGATGGTCAGGAAATTCCCGTAGGCGAACACCGGGACGCCGGCCTTCTTCAAGGCGTCCAGTGTCATCGGTGTTCCTGCTGGTGGCTCCGATAAGGTGACGAACAGGTTGGAGAAGTCCAGCTTGCCGATGATGCGGCCCACGATGGGCATGATCAGGTCGTTGACCACCGAATCCACGATTTTCCCGAAGGCAGCGCCGATGATCACACCGACCGCGAGGTCGATGACGTTGCCGCGCATCGCGAAAGTTTTGAATTCCGAAACCATTCCCATTGCATTCTCCCGATTTGTTGCGCGTATCGTACTATACGCATGCCAAAAGCCTGCCGCATCACCGCCAGGAACGCAAGTGTGAAGCAGGGAACCCTGTTGCATCGTCCGATTATCGTACGGCGGTGGCGTGTCATGCGCCTTTCGTCGAACAATGTGCCTAAGGTACAATTTGCGGTTGACGCAAAATCTAAATTGACTTCCCCTGGGGTTTGGAATGAGTGACCAGCAAAGCGTGAAAAGCGTGGATAAGGGGCGTCGCACTTGGTTGATCGCGACGTCCGTGGCTGGCGGCATCGGAGGAGTGGCAGTGGCGGTGCCGTTTGTCAGTACGTTTGCGCCATCGGAGAAGGCCAAAGCGGCCGGCGCCCCGGTCGAGGCCGACATCGGTGCCCTCAAGCCTGGCGAGATGATGACGGTGGAGTGGCGCGGCAAGCCTGTGTGGATCCTGCGGCGCACCGATGAGATGCTGGCGTCTCTCAAGAAGACCGACGTCGAAGTGGCCGATCCGAACTCGGATGTGCCCTTCACCATGAAGACGCCCGAGTACTGCAAGAACGAAACCCGTTCACGCGCCGACCACAAGGACGTCCTGGTCGTGGTCGGCATCTGTTCCCACCTGGGCTGCTCGCCTTCCGGCCCGTTCCCCGCCGGCGCCAATCCCCAGCTCGGCAGCGATCCCGGCTTCCTCTGCCCCTGCCACGGCTCGACCTTCGATCTCGCCGGGCGCGTGTTCAAGAACAAGCCGGCCCCGCAGAACCTTGACGTTCCCCCATACCAGTTCCTGACCGACACCAAGATCGTGATCGGCAAGGACGAGAAAGGAGAGGCCTGATCATGGCAGCCGAGAAAGAAGTCAAGACGACCGGCCTGCTGGGCTGGATCGACGCGCGTTTCCCCGCCACCCAGCTGTGGGAAGACCACCTCTCCAAGTACTACGCGCCAAAGAACTTCAACTTCTGGTACTTCTTCGGTTCGCTGGCGCTGCTGGTGCTGGTGATCCAGATCGTCACCGGCATCTTCCTGGTGATGAACTACAAGCCGGACGGCACGCTGAATGCGGCCGGCATCCCGGTCGCCTTCGCCAGCGTCGAGTTCATCATGCGCGAGGTGCCCTGGGGCTGGCTGGTGCGCTACATGCACTCGACCGGCGCCTCGGCCTTCTTCGTCGTGGTCTACCTGCACATGTTCCGCGGCCTGCTGTACGGTTCCTACCGCAAGCCGCGCGAGCTGGTGTGGATCTTCGGCTGCCTGATCTTCCTTTGCCTGATGGCCGAGGCCTTCATGGGCTACCTGCTGCCCTGGGGCCAGATGTCCTACTGGGGCGCGCAGGTGATCGTCAACCTGTTCTCGGCCATCCCGGTGATCGGCCAGGACCTGTCACTGTTCATCCGCGGCGACTACGTGGTCAGCGACGCCACGCTGAACCGCTTCTTCTCCTTCCACGTGATCGCCGTGCCGCTGGTGCTGCTTGGCCTGGTGGTGGCGCATATCATCGCGCTGCACGAAGTGGGCTCGAACAACCCCGACGGCGTCGAGATCAAGGCCAAGAAGGACGAGAACGGCATCCCGCTGGACGGCATCCCCTTCCACCCCTACTACTCGGTGCATGACCTGCTGGGCGTGGGCGGCTTCCTGATGGTGTTCTCGGCGGTGATCTTCTTCTTCCCCGAGGTCGGCGGCTACTTCCTGGAATCGAACAACTTCTTCCAGGCTGATCCGCTGAAGACCCCGCCGCACATTGCCCCGGTCTGGTACTTCACGCCGTTCTACTCGATGCTGCGCGCCACCACCTCGAACTTCCTGCCGATCCTGTGGGTGTTCTTCGCGCTGCTGCTGGGCCTGGTCTTCCTGCGCAGCAAGGATGCGCGTATCAAGATCGGCGCATTGGCCATCGCCGTGATCCTGGCGGTCGGCTTCTACTTCATCGACGCCAAGTTCTGGGGCGTGCTGGTGATGGGCGGCTCGGTCATCGTGCTGTTCTTCCTGCCCTGGCTGGACCACTCGCCGGTCAAGTCGATCCGCTACCGTCCTGCCTTCCACAAGTCGATCCTGATCGTCTTCGTGGTGGTGTTCCTGGTGCTCGGCTACCTGGGCGTGCAGCCACCGTCGCCGGTGGGCGAAAAGGTGTCGCAGCTCGGCACCCTGCTGTACTTCGCCTTCTTCCTGACCATGCCGCTGTGGAGCCGCGCCGGCACCTTCAAGCCGGTGCCGGACCGCGTGACCTTCACCCCGCACTGACCGAAGGCCCACCAGAGGACAAGGACACAAGATGAAAAAGCTGCTTTCGATCTTCGCACTCGCGGGCGCCTGCTTTGCCGCCGCTCCCGCCATCGCCAGCGAAGGGGGCTATCCCCTGGAGCCGGCGCCGGTGCAGACCAGCGACCTGTCGTCGCTGCAGCGCGGCGCGAAGCTGTTCGTCAACTACTGCCTGAACTGCCACGGCGCCTCCCTGATGCGGTACAACCGCCTCAAGGATATCGGCCTCACCGACGACCAGATCCGCGAAAACCTGCTGTTCTCCGCGGACAAGGTCGGCGAGACCATGACCATCGCCATGCACCCCAAGGACGCCAAGTCCTTCTTCGGCGCGACCCCGCCGGACCTGTCGGTGATCGCCCGCGCCCGCGGCGACGATTGGCTCTACACCTATCTCCGCACCTTCTACCGCGACGACAACCGCGCCACCGGCTGGAACAACCTCGTGTTCCCCAGCGTCGGCATGCCGCACGTGCTGTGGGAACTGCAGGGCCAGCGCGCCGCCAAGTTCAAGGAAGTGGAAGAGCATGGCGAGACCGTGCACAAGTTCGCCGGCTTCGAGCAACTCACGCCCGGCAAGCTGAGCACGGTCGAGTATGACCAGGCCGTGGCCGACCTGGTCGGCTTCCTCGACTGGATGTCCGAGCCGGCGCAGAACCAGCGCAAGCGCCTGGGCGTGTGGGTGCTGCTGTTCCTGGGCATGTTCACCATCTTCGCCTGGCGCCTGAACGCGGCCTACTGGAAAGACATCAAGTAAGGCAGGCCAGCGCTGCAGGGGCTGGACCGGCGCCGCCGGTCCAGCCTTTTTCATTGTCGGCCTGGCGGCACTTCGCTGGCGGGAAGTGCCGCGTTGGATTGCATTAATGTGATTCAAATGCCATAAATTTGCTTTCTATTGGTCGCTTCTGCCAGAATACTGGGCCCAGTCCACCGACCCCGCACGCAAGGAATCCAACCATGATGGTGTTGTATTCGGGCACCACCTGCCCGTTCTCTCAACGTTGCCGCCTCGTCCTGTTCGAAAAGGGCATGGATTTCGAGATCCGCGACGTCGACCTGTTCAACAAGCCGGAAGACATCTCGGTGATGAACCCCTACGGCCAGGTGCCCATCCTGGTCGAGCGCGACCTCATCCTGTATGAGTCGAACATCATCAACGAGTATATCGACGAGCGCTTCCCGCACCCGCAGCTGATGCCGGCCGACCCGGTGCAGCGCGCCCGCGCCCGCCTGTTCCTGTTCAACTTCGAGAAGGAACTCTTCACGCACGTCTACGCCCTCGAGAATGAGAAGGGCAAGGCCGCCGAGAAGAACCACGAGCGCGCCCGCGCGGCCATCCGCGACCGCCTGACGCAACTCGCCCCGATCTTCGTCAAGAACAAGTACATGCTGGGCGAAGAGTTCTCGATGCTCGACGTCGCCATCGCGCCGCTGCTGTGGCGCCTGGACCACTACGGCATCGAACTGTCGAAGAACGCCGCGCCGCTGCTGAAGTACGCCGAGCGTATCTTCAGCCGTCCGGCCTACATCGAAGCACTCACCCCGTCGGAAAAGGTGATGCGCCGCTAAGCAGCGGAGCGCCGTCCGGCTTCATACCGGACGGCCCGCCCGGCCCGCGCCACTGGAAGCACCATGCCTGAAACCTCCACCAAGCCCTACCTGGTCCGCGCCATCTACGAATGGTGCACCGACAACGGCTTCACGCCGTACATCGCGGTCTTCGTCGACGCCAACACCAACGTGCCGCGCGAGTTCGTCAAGAACAACGAGATCGTGCTCAACGTCAGCTTCGACGCCACCAGCGGCCTCGACATGGGCAACGAGTGGATCACCTTCAGCGCCCGCTTCGGCGGTGTCTCGCGCAAGATCGACGTGCCGGTCGAGAACGTGCTCGCCATCTACGCCCGCGAGAACGGCCAGGGCATGGCCTTCCCGGTGGAGCGCAGCGTGCCCGAGACCCAGGCCGCCACGGAGCGTGAAAACAACCCGCCGCCCAAGCTGGCGCCGGTCGGCAGCGACAGCGCGCCCGCCCCGCAAGGCAGCGGCGATGGCAACGGCGACGACGATCCCAACCCGCCCGTGCCCCGCATCGGCGGCAAGAAGCCTGCCTTGAAGGTGGTGAAGTAAGCCAGCCTTCCTCACAAGCCGCCCGGCATGCAGTAGAATGGCGGGCTGCACCACATTTGCCGGCTTAGCTCATCAGGTAGAGCAGTTGATTTGTAATCATCAGGTGGCGGGTTCGAGTCCTGCAGCCGGCACCAATAAATTCAAGGGGTTACGTGAATTTCACGTGACCCCTTGTGCTTTCTGGGCGTTGAAAAGTACATTTTCGGTACAGTCAGCTCTCAGAACAGGTACATGGCGACCATCGTCAAGACGCCTTCCGGCACGTGGAAGGCGGTCATTCGCAAGCTCGGCTGGCCGACCACGGCCAAGACCTTCCGCACCAAACGCGATGCCGAAGATTGGGCTCGAAGCACCGAGGACGAGATGGTTCGGGGCGTGTATCTATCCCGCGCACCGTCTGAGAAGCTGACTGTCGCCGGCGCGTTGAAGCGCTACATGGAAGAGGTCTCTGTCACAAAGAAGCCGACGACCCAGCGCAGCGAACGTTTTACGGCCCAGCACTTGGAAGCGTTTTTCGGGAAGTACTCGATGGCGGCCGTCAGCGCCGACCTGGTTGCCAAATATCGTGACGAGCGACTGGCGGCGGGAAAAGCGAACAACACGGTGCGCATCGAGCTCGCCATGCTGGGCCACCTGTTCCGAACGGCCATTCAGGAATGGGGCATCGGTCTGACCTTTAATCCTGTCGCCAACATTCGCAAACCGAGTCCTGGTCCGGGCCGCAGCCGACGTCTCAACCTCGACGAGCAGCAGCGACTGTTTGCGGCAGTCGACGGTCACAGCAACCCAATGCTTGGTTGGATTGTTCGCTTCGCGGTAGAGACCGGTATGCGCTCGTCGGAGATCACGGGGCTACGCCGTTCGCAGATTGACTTGCAGCGGCGCGTCGTTGGCCTCAGCGACACGAAGAATGGTTTTGCGCGCCTGGTACCGCTGACCCGCGTAGCTGCGGGGATCTTGCAACTTGCGATGGATAATCCGTTACGCCCTCTCGATACCGATCTGGTCTTCTTTGGCGAGCCTGGGGCCAACGGCCACCGAAAGCCCTACGTCTTTCAGAAGCTCTGGAGGCGAATCACAAGCGACGTAGGACTGGCGGACCTACATTTCCACGATCTTCGTCATGAAGCGGTCAGCAGGCTCGTGGAAGCAGGGCTAAGCGATCAGGAGGTTGCTGCGATCAGTGGTCACAAGTCAATGCAGATGCTGAAGCGCTACACGCATCTTCGAGCCGAAGATCTTGTTTCGAAGCTTGATCGCCGGTTGGCATAGTAATGGGGGATCCCGGCTCACCTTTTGAAGGTATAGGCTGACCATTGCGCCAAAGGTGCGTATCGACGTGCCTGGTGTGGTTTCCAGTCGAGCAGATACCAGAACGGGTTCTCGACGAACATGCCCACGTTGAATGCGCCATAGGCCTTGTAGTGTTCTTGAACTGCGCGACGGTAACCTCCGTCTTCGGAGATGCGCTGCTCTTCAAGTCCCACGATGTAACTGGACAGGTCATCGAAGACTCCCCACGCGCGCAGCCAGGGATAGTGCTCCGCAAGCGCTAGCCTGACGCAGAGATAGGCCCTGAGTCCATGGCAATAGCGGCTGCCGTGCGCCTCTTGGAGCCGGTAGACCACAATTGCACGTCCCAGGTCCGCGGTTGTAAGTGCTACTCCGCTGTCATAGTTGCCGTAAAGATACATTTCAAGGTGTGTGAGTACATCCTCGAAATCGGCCGCAGCTCCCCAATCTCCGTCGTACTCCCTGTCGGGTGGATAGAGCTTCCAAAGTCGGTCCAGTGCGCCCTCGTGTCCCCATAGGGCTATCCAAAGGTTGCTCGGCCCGTGTTGAAACAGTTCGAGCGCGCTCAGCGGCTCCTCGCGTGCGCGTTTGTCTTGTGGCTGCGCTGGTCTCGGATAGTCGGGGGTTACCGACAATCGTTTGGTAGACGCCACGGTCACCGTGTAGTACCGGGAGTCAGGGAACAGCTCATCTAGGAAGTCCAGCGACTCTCTCGTCAACGACGCATCGCCTGCGTAGTTCCTTCTCCATTTGCGGGACCGTTGCGTACCCCACTCAATCAAAGGGTGTCGCTCGGACATCGTTTGGTCGAACCATCGAGCAAACTGATCGACGTTGTCAGCGCACGTGGTCCGGAAAAGAAGATCGTGCATTGTCGCCACAGTGCGAATCCGGTCTCGCAACCGGTCATCGCGGCCTTTCGTCGTGCCGAGAGGTCTGCCGCGCTTTGGCTTGAGAGCTATACCGGGGTAGATGTTGTTGGATCCTTCTTGCATTGCCTGTGTGGAGGCGGAATTTCTTTTACCCCTGAATGTAGCGCAATCTGGAGAAGAATATCGACACCAACCGCAATCGTGCGATGCATAGAGGAGTCGATCGTTGACAGCAACCTTTGCCACCTTGAAAGACAAGTACTCAGTGCTGCTGACGCTTACGCAGCTCGCAGAGATTCTCGATCGCAGCCCGGACGGGCTGCGCATCAGCTTGACCACGTCACGATCGGCGTGGGCCCGCAGTATCAATGCGACGAAGATCCACATCGGTAGGCGTATGTACTTCCGTACGGAACAGATCGCCAGGCTGATCGACGAAGAATTCTCAGCATCCAACGGATGAATGCCGTCGCACTAGGCTCGGACGAGAACCTTCGTGCCGAGACCACGTGGTTCCACGTATTCCGCTCGATGTTCTCGTCGCGCGATGCGGCGCGCATGGGCCCATATGCCGTCACGGTGTACTTAGTGATCAAGGCACACGCCAACTTCAATACCGGCAACTCGTTCCCGTCGATCGACGTAATCGCTGATGAGACTGGCATCAGTAGGAGCCAAGTGATTCGGGTTCTAAAGGTGCTGGAGACCTTCGGCTACCTCAAGCGGACCAGAGCCGGGCGAAAGAACGAGTATCGGCTTCGCGAGCAGGTGTCCATTCGTGATGGGAGCGGCCGGCAGGCCGCCGTCGCAACCTGGGATTACCTTCCGACTACCGTTCAAGCAGCGATGGCTGATCTGAAAAATCTCATATTGTCCGGAGACTTCTCTGGATCGCGGGTGGTTCATATCGAACGCTTGCAGATCAACGTCACACAAGCGGCCGGTGATGTCATAACAATAAATTCTGGGGACTTTGACGGGCTGCCGCGGGAGATGCGCGAGGCCCTGCTTTCGCTGCATACCAAGCTCGTGCGAAGCGAGGCGGCGGAAGAAGTTGTACACAGCTCTGACTGATACGTGTCCAGTAGACACCAATCATCGTTGGATCAGTGCCTGGCAGGCACTCATTGGGTGCTAATTGGTACCTGCCAGACACCCTAACAAGATAGATCTTCTATTTAATAGATGGCGAGGCAGGGCGGATGCGCCTGTGGATAACTGGAGATCCAAGCGAGGCCTGTAGGACGCAAAGGAGCAGTAGTCGCCGTGGGGGGGGGCGCTCCGATTCGAGCAGTCGTCTTTGATGTTCTCAGAGCGCTCGTTGAAATCGGCTCCAAGCGCCGACCATTCGCAAAGCATGCGCGAGTGGCTCGTGATCCACGTGTGGCCCTGCACGTTGTTCTAACGACGCCACTGGGACTGAGGCAAGCCGCGCACGTGTTCGATTGCCATGCTATCGGATGAAGGCTAGCCATATACTTCGCGGAAGGTGCCAATGCCGTCTTGTCGGCGACGGCAGGGGGAGCGCACATGCGGCCGGCCGATAGGGAAAGACGGCTACTTTGAAGCGGTTGCAACATTAGGAACTGGCCAACGTGGGAAGCAGAATTCGAGAAGCAATGAAAGAGACCATGGCTGATCTCAAGGCTGGTCTGCGTGGAACCGGTGCCGGAGAGGCCGCCAGGAGCCACTGGGCAGCGGGCAGGCCAATTTACGTTGGTGATCCAGCCTATCCCGGTCAGGTCGTGCGTTGGTATCCAGACGGCCGAAGAGAGTTGATGGAACTCGATCTTGGGCGAGGCGAGTTGGTTGTGGTGACTGAGTTGGAGCCACGCCCTCTGCCTGAGTATGGCAAACCAGGGAAGACCTAACGCATCCCTAACAGTCACTTAACACCGGCTTAGTAAATACTTAACAAAAGCTTAATGCAGACCTAACAGGAGTCGGGCGAGCTAGGGCCGGCAGCGTGCAAATCTTGGGGTTCCTTCGGTGAGAGGTGAGCCCATCATGCGCCCAACAAGCGGTCGGAGTGGAACATAAAGAGTGTGGCACACGGATGCCTTCAACTATGTCTAATTAATTGATTTTTAGTTGATTTCTGCGTGCTCGTATGGCGCGGCGGAACGTAGAGAAGTGTTCGGATCCGAGCACAAAGCATCAGGAGGTATTGTCGAAGGACCAATGCGCCAAGCCTGAGGCGGTGCACCAATACGCGTAGTTTGGGCACAGTCATGCGAAGAATTGGCACTAGGTTGAGTCAACAATGGGGCACATTCAGGTGAGCGGCAAGCTCAATCGGAACTGGTTCAGAGGGCTATCTGGCGATCCCGGCACTGCAATAGAGGTCCAAGGCCCAAGAAACTGCGGGTTCCTTTTGCTTTTTGTTAAGAATAAATGCATCGATGCTCGCCGATCGCATAGGGGGCACGCCGTACCGCGAAATATGGTCTGTTGGGGACGGCCTCCCTACCTTTCACCCAATTTCTATCCGCGTCATGTACTCAATTCGTTGATCTGTACTAATTGGGTTCAAAAGCAGGATTTGGATTGGGAAAATTGAGGACAATGAGACACTTCTCTCTTGGCCTCGTGCCAGCATGGCGTGTGCGGCACACGTGCGGATGTATAGATTGGGTGAAAGGTCCTCAGTCACAGAGGCGCCAAGCTAAGAGCATAGTCGCTGAGAATCTTGGCCCAGCTTTGGCACGCCGAAGCAGCGAGCATGAAATACTCTGGACGTTGACCGTTGTCGCCAGAATTGACGAGAGGTGGCGATGAGTCTCAATCGGCAGCCTGGGCTCGGTTGCTAGCCTTCACGCTAGGACTGCCCTCGCTCTATCCCGGCCACCCGGCTCTGTTGTATATGATAATGCACCTCATAGGTCATAATTTGGAGGCCCCATGGCCACACGCCGTCCTGCCACAACTTCTACGGTCGAGCCCAAGCTCCAACTGACACCGGCAGCGATTGAGCGCGGCATTGAACGCTTGGAGGAGCGCATCGGCGCGCTGGAGACTTTCGACGTCATGACGCTCTCGAAAGGCAATAGCCCTGAGTTGAGTGCACTGTCCGCCGCCATCAAAGATACTTTGGAGCGTTGTTTTGGTGAGCGCACATCTGCATACAATCGATTTCAGGGTGCCGCGAGCCTGAGTTGGTTTCCAAGCGTCATGAGTGTGGGTGGGTACGGCCCATCGCCGAGTGAGTATCAAGCAGGCGTCGAGCGGAGTATTAGCCAATCGGTTGCGCTACTGAGAGAGGCCCAACGTGTGCTGCGCGAGGATCTTACCGATGTGACCGGCAATGCAGAGGCGTCAGCCACCGCGATTTCTGCGCTCATCAAGCCTCTCTCCCGCCGCGTGTTTGTGGTCCACGGCCATGATGAGGGTGCACGCGAGACCGTCGCTCGCTTTTTGGACAAGATAGGTTTTGACCCGATCATCTTGCACGAGCAGGCGAGCCAGAACCGCACTGTCATTGAGAAGATCGAGGCCTATGACGACGTCGGTTTTGCCGTCGTACTCCTCACCCCCGATGATGAGGGCCGTGCAAAGGAGGGCGAGCTCCAGCCGCGCGCCCGCCAGAATGTGCTACTTGAGCTCGGCTATTTCATGGGCCGTCTTGGGCGAGGCAAGGTTTGCGCGCTAAAACGCGGTGAAGTCGAAATTCCGAGTGACTTTGCTGGTGTGGTATGGGTGGCCATGGATGTTGGCAACGGCTGGAAGCAAGCGCTGGGCCAGGAACTGCAGGCGGCGGGTTATGACGTTGATTGGAACAAGGTAATGCGGCCGTGAGCCTAGCGTTTGGCGCGGGGGCAAGGGCAGTTGGCTACATGAGCGGCAGCGCAATGTACTGCAGTGGTTCCTCAACGATGGCGGCGGCACCTAGAGTGAATTGAATACCGAGACGTACATGTAAGTGAGTGGCTTTGGGTTGTCGCGGCGAGTAGCGTGTGCAGTCGTACCAAAGCATACCGCCTCTTGCAAACTAAAAGAGCCCGCAAGTGCGGGCTCTCCGAATATACAAAAAGGATCAAGCTAAGGCAGCTACTGCCGCGTAATGACTGCGACGCTCCTTAACTATCTCGGGCATGTATTTGTTCTTCTGGTCTTCGTTGCCCAAGCCGAGCCTGTCGTAAACGGATCCACCGATGCCAGGAACAACATTCTCCCCGTCTTTATCAGTATCTGTGGCAAACCAGACGTATTCGAATTTGCTCGCAATACCACTTGGGAACTCATCCTCCAGGCGCTTCTCAGCTCCCTCAAGCATCACCGGCGCAACAACAAAAATCTTACTTGGCTCAGCCTTTGAGATGGCGCGAGTCAAGTTTGTTTTAACTACGCAGGCGCCAGATATAATTGACTTAACAATTATAAAAACAGTTCCCTCTGGGTCGAAAACCTCTTTGTATTGGCGAAGAACTGGGGAAATTGACACGCCACTCTCGCGCACCTTACCATTCCAAAGGCAAAGCATACGAGTCTTTTGCGAGAGCCCTTGATCGGCCAAGCCTTCCAATACACCTCGGGCCAAAAAGTCCGCATCCTCTACCGTGCACACAACGCAGATGTCGTGATCGTCTGGCGTCCCAAGCCTGGGTTTCAATCCCAGAGCGAGGTGTGCTCCCAGCGCCCGCATAGCGTCGCGATACTGAGCAACGTCTGCGCTCTTCGAAACAAGAACGTCAAGCAGCGCTTGGGCGTCCTTATCGTCCTTTACGAAGGGTGAATACGTTCTGCTCATAGTAGGTCCCAGAAGGCATCGAAGTTACTGGGTGCATTTTTGATCACTCTTTTTTGGAAGCGAGCAAACTCTTCGGTTCCGCAATCGTGAGGAAAAATGCCCGATGTGCCACTCGAATACCAGCTAAAAAAACCTCTCTTGACACTGTACTTGAGGTCGTTTACCGCGGCAAGTGCTGCAACGAACCCAGGGCTGAGGTGCTCTACCCCATCAGTGATCGGAAAGGTTCGCAATAGTTGTGGAGATTGTTTTCCTGCGCGAGCAAGTAGCTCTCCGATAGAGCATTGCCCGTCAGTTTCAATCCAGCTCAGAAGAATTGCTTGGAACGTTTCCGAAAGTTCATCTAGTTCAGGCTCCTCGGCTCGAGTCAGATGCGCCAAGGTTCTCTGGATCTCCTTGTCCTCCAGCACCAAGCGATTGGCCGTCGTTGCATATGGGAATAGGCGGACAGACGAATAAGGCTCAATGTTGTCGGGGATGCAGTTCCTCAGCTTCTCAGCCAATTCCGAATCCGATACAACAAGCTCCATCCTAGGATCTGGCTTTCCCGTCGCAGCGGCAAGATCGTGCTGCATTGCGAAGTCGCCTGCGATCGGATGCTCTCCGCCACTCCAAGTTACCGACGGCGAGTTCTTGCATTGCGAGTGTTGCGTCTCGGCAACACTCGATAGAACTAGATCGTCAACAAATCCAACTGCTTGCCCCTCGATTTTTGGCCAATCCGGCTTCTTGCCACCAATTTTGACGTGCTCGGCAGCAATCTCGGCAACCCGAAGCGTCGCGAAGTAGTCTTCATAGCGAGTCCCCTTCTTCCCGCTTTGGCCACCTCGGTGTTTGTTTCGCGCATAGGACAGCGACGCCTCACCGAACAACTCTAGGATCTTGGCCTCAATAGCGGCAGCCGGAGCATCGATCGTCATTCGCGCGCGGTCCGAAGTCGAAAAATAACTTGATAGTGTAACTGAGTCACGTTGAAGGCACAATGATGAGTTCTTTGCCGACAGGCCTTAGGTAGCGAGGATCCGCCGACTTATGGCGCTGCGGAGTGGTGGGGGATCCGACGTTCTTATGATCCAATCGTTCGTGTCCGGCGAGCTCCCGGTTTGGGGGGAGCAACCTAGTAGCAGGTACGACATCAGTACAGACGTCAGCTGTTCCTGCCTTCACTCGTCTACGCTAAGTTACTGAATATAAAGCACTTTCGATTTCGCTCTCTTATCCTAAGTTGCGCTTAAAAATCAGTAACTTATTGATTTAGTTGAAAATTTGTAATCATCAGGTGGCGGGTTCGAGTCCTGCAGCCGGCACCAATTCCGAAGCGGCCCCGAGTTTCTCGGGGCCGTTTTGCTTTCCTGGCCCGGCGCATGACGCCGGCGAACCGAGCCGCTGCAGGCGCTACATCAACATCCCCACCTCCAGCACCCCCCGCACCTGCCCGCGCCGGTTGCCGTCCGCGCCGAACGCCAGTCCGGGCGCCGTCTTGCGCGCGCCCACGTAGGACAGTTCGACCCGCGCGAAGAAGCGCTGGTACTGGTAGGTCGGCGTCAGCGTCAGCGACCACGCCGCGCTGCCCGGGCCGTACAGCAGGTTGGCGGCGCCGCTTGCGGCATCGCCGGTGGAGGCGATGTACTCCAGCCGCAGCGGCAGCTTGAAGCCGGGCAGGCGCAGGGCGGCGGGCGTGGCGGCGTTGCCGAAGTCGTAGCTCATCAGCAGCGCGGCACCGTAGGTGGAGGCGGCGCCGGTGCCTTGCGTGGGCAGGCTGGGCACGTGGGTGAACTGCACATAGGGCTGCAGCGTCCAGGCCCCCTGGGTGTGCGCATAGATCAGGTTGTAGATCTGCTGGTTGTTCTGCAGCACTGGGGTGGCGGTGGTGGAGACATCGCTGCGGCGGGTGCTGGCGCCGCCGCTGAAGGTGAGGGTATTGCTGTCGTCGAAGGCGTAGCTGGCCAGGGCCGAGACCCAGTTGTAGCGCTGCGAGTAGAAGCCGTCGTTGACGGACGCCGACAGGGTCAGCGGGCCCGAGGCGTAGTTGACCTGTACGCCGCGATTGACGGCGTTCTCCTGGTTCCACAGCAGGCCACGCTGGATGTTGAGATTCTGGAAGGTGAAGGTGCTTTCCGCACCGATCAGCGTCGGCAGCTTGCCGGCCTGGATCGACAGGCTGTCGCTCAGTGCGAGCTTGAGGTAGCCCTGCGGCACGGCGTTGAACAGGGCGGGAGTGGCGCGGTCCGCGCGCTGGTAGGGCACGCCGAGCACGGGCACCGAGTAGTAGCCGGCCTGCAGGAAGAACTGCAGCATGCCGTCGGCCTTGTTGACGAAGACCTGGGCATTGCCCAGGTCGGCTTGCCAGGTGTGGTCGTTGGCGGTGGCGTGGCTCTGTCCCTGGACCAGGCCGCTGACGATGCCGCCGAACCAGAGCGGGCCCAGCGGGCCGGCGTCGACCCGGACCGGCGCGGCGCTCAGCGTGCTGGCGATCGACGGTTGCAGCGCGGGCGTGGCTGGCGCGGTGGGCTCGGTGGGCGCGGGTTCTGCCGTTGCGGGCTGTGCGGTGGGCATGGTGGCGTCCTGCGCGCGGGCCGCCGGGCTGGCGCCCAGGATGGCCAGCGCGACGGCGGTTGCGGCGCAGGAGGAGGTAAGAGGGATCTTCATGGATGGCTTCCTTCGTGATGGCAGCGGCTGCGGCGCGGCTTGCACCACGCCGGTGGCGAGGTTCGCCGCGGCGTGTGCAGGCGCACCGGGCTGGTGCGGATCCCCGCGGCGGCGCAAGCGTCGTGCCATTGGCGGACACCGTGATCATCGCTCAGCCTGCCATGCCGCGCCCCGCCTGGCTTGCCGGGCAGGCGGATTTAAACGACTGCCATCCATGCGATTTCATCGCTTGACGCCGCCACGCGGAGACCCTGCCGGACGCAGGCGATGCGCGCGCCTGGCGTGCCTGCCATGGCATGCGCCATAGGCCGCGGCAGGTGCGACGGCAGCCGAGACGGCAGGCGCGCCACGCTGTAGCTGCCGTCATGCACCACGTGGGCCCATGCGCCATGTCCCCAACCGGTGCATGCGCGCAGCGACTGGAGCGTATGCGTATTCGTCGTTTCTTGTCGTGCACGCGACGTCCTACACTGCCTGCATCGGAGGCGGCATGGCGCGCTGAAGTCGATCAGCCCAGGCCCGCTCCGAGCGCCAAGCCTACATCATGCATCCGCAACGCTCCGTCGTGATGGCAGTGGCCGAGGCTCTTCCCGCAGCCCGCACCGCCCCCGCAGTTCGCCCCGTCGTTCCGTCTCCTTTCCCGCACGCGGTCTCGTTCCGCTCAGCCGTCGCGCTGGGGCCCGGCACCCGTCGCACTGCGCCGGGCCGAACCGGCTCCGCCTGATCCCGCTTCACCGCCGGCCCGCGGCAACGTGTCCGGACCGTGCGCCAGCAGCATGGCGCGCGCGGGCGTGGCCGGCTTCCGGGGTGACGCGCGTCCGGCGCGTCCGTTTCCCTTTACCTTAGCCAAGACCTCATCGTGAAATCCTTTCTTCTGATCGGCGCCGCATTGGCCGCCGCTTCCGTCTCGTTCTCCGCCGTGGCCGGCCCCGACTTCTACATCATCGAGAAGGGGCGCGATGCCAAGCGCGCGGTGCAGCGTGCGGAAGCCGCGCAGGCAGCGCAGGCCTCCCAGGCCGTGCCGGCTCCGCAAGCCGCGCCGGCAACGCAGCCGCCCCTGACCTCCGTCACGCCGCGCGGCGTGGTGTATCGGCGCGGGGGCTGAACGGCGCGCACCGGCGAGCAGTGGCGCCGCCGTCGTTCAATCCACCCGTATCGCCGCCCGCGCCGCCACCGCCCGCATCTGCGGCAGTTCGCGCTCGACGCGCTGGCGCACGGCCGCGCCGTCGCCGTAGGCCGGGCTCAGGCCCAGTTCGACCATGCGTTGCCTGGTCTGCGGCGCGGTGGCGACGTCGGCCAGCGCCTTCTCCAGTTTCTGCTGTACCGGCTGGGGCAGTCCCGCCGGCGCCAGCAGCGCGAACCAGGTGCCCATCTCGAAGCCGGGGTAGCCGCTTTCGGCCACCGTGGGTACTTGCGGCAGCGATGGCAGGCGCTGGGATGACAGCACCGCCAGCGGCTTGATCTTGCCGCTCTGGATCAGGGGCTGGGTGGCGACGATGGTATCGACCGCCACCGGCACCTGGCCGCCGGCCAGCGCGGTGAGGCTGGGTGCGCTGCCGTTGAAGGGCACGTGCACCATGCGGATGCCGGCGGCGGATTTGAGCATTTCGCCGCCGAAGTGGACCGAGGAGCCGGTGCCGAAGGAGCCGTAGGAGAACTTGTCCGGTTCGGCCCTGGCCTGGGCGACGAGATCCTTGAGCGAGTTGACGGGTACCGCGGGATTGGCCACCAGCACCAGCGCCATGTCGGCCACCAGGCCCAGCGGGGTGAAGCTCTTGACGGGGTCGTAGGCCAGGTTCTGGCGGATGGCGGGGTTCAGCGTCAGCGTGGTGCTGGCGGCCAGCAGCAGGGTGTAGCCATCGGGCGGCGACTTGGCCAGCACGGTGGCGCCGACCACGGTGCTGGCGCCGGGTTTGTTTTCCACCACCACCGTCTGCCCCAGTTTCTCGCCCAGGCCGACCGCCAGCAGGCGGCCCAGCACATCGGTGGCGCCGCCGGCGGCGAAGGGGATCAGCAGCTTGATCGGCCGCGTCGGGTAGGCGGCGTCGGCGCGCGCGCCGAGCGGGACTGCGGCGCACAGGGCGCCCAGCGTGCACAGGACGGCCAGTGCGCGCAGGCGGGGGCGGGGTACTGCGGTCGTCATCTTCGTCATGTCGGACTCCTGCCGGCGGGGGATGGGGGAAGCGAAAGCAGTCGGTATCGGCGGGGGCGGGACGGTCGCCGGCGTGCTTGCCGCCACCCGTCCCTGTCCGTGCTCAGCCCAGCAGCGGGCTGGCGACGCGCGCGTAGCCGCTGGCCTGGTCGTAGGCGTGGCCGAGCTGCAGCACCGCGGCGTCGGCCTGCGCCGGGCCGATGATCTGCAGCCCGCAGGGCAGGCCGCCGGGGCCGAAGCCCGCCGGTGCGGACAGCACCGGCAGTCCTGCCATGGTGGCCGGCACCACGGCCTGCATCCAGCGGTGGTAGGTATCCATGGCGCGCCCGTCGATGGCCTTGGGCCAGTCCCAGTCCACCGGGAAGGGGAAGACCTGGGTGGCCGGCATGACCAGGAAGTCGACGCGCTCGAACAGCGTGCGCAGCGCCTGGTACCAGGCGCTGCGCACGCGCGCCGCGTCGTAGACCTGCATGGCGCCCAGGGCGAGGCCGCGCTCGATCTCCCAGACCGCTTCCGGCTTGAGCAGGGCGCGCTTGGCCGGGTCGTGGTACAGCGCCGCGTTGGCGCCCGCCACCGAGAAGCTGCGCAGGTCGATCCAGGCGCGCCACAGGCTGTCCAGGTCGAAGGCCGGCTGCACCGGCTCGACGTGGCAGCCGATGGTACGGAAGTGGGCCAGCGCCGCCGCGCAGGTGTCGAGCAGGCCGGGTTCCGTCGGCAGGTGGCCGCCGAGGTCGCCCAGCCAGCCGATGCGGGTGCCGCGCAGGTCGCGCTCCAGCGCGGGCGCGAAGCTGCCGGGGGTCTCGGCGCGGCGCGTCAGCGGCAGGCGTGCGTCGAAGCCGGCCTGCACCGACAGCAGCAGCGCCAGGTCGGGGATGTTGCGCGCCATCGGGCCGGCCACGCTGAACTGCTGGAAGAACACTTCTTCGGTGGGGCCGTGCGGCACGCAGCCGAACGAGGTGCGCAGGCCGTAGACGTTGTTGAAGGCGGCCGGCGTGCGCAGCGAGCCCATCATGTCGGAGCCGTCGGCCACCGGCAGCATGCGCAGCGCCACCGCCACGCCGGCGCCGCCGCTGCTGCCGCCGGCCGAGCGGCCGGGGTCGAAGGCATTGCGGGTGGCGCCGTAGATGGGGTTGTAGGTATGGCCGCCGAGGCCGAACTCGGGCGAGTTGGTGCGGCCGACGAAGAGCGCGCCGCCGGCGCGCATGCGCTCGAACACCACGGCATCGGCGGTGGGCACATGGTCGCGGAACACCGGCGAGCCCTTGGTGGTGACCATGCCGGCCACCGGCATGATGTCCTTGGGCGCCTGCGGGAAACCGTGCAGCGGGCCGCGGCTGTGGCCGCGCGCCAGCTCGGCGTCGCGTTCGGCGGCCTGGGCCGCCAGCGCCTCGCGCGCGGCCGGCGCGACGATGGCGTTGACCAGCGGGTTCAGGCGGTCGATCTGCGCCAGGTAGGCGTCGAGCACCTCGGCGCACGACACCTCGCGCGCGTGGATGGCGTGCGACAGGGCGACGGCGTCGAGGGCGACGATGGTGCTTCCGGTGCCACCTTCCGGAGCGGCATTCGGGGTCGGGCGGGCGTGTGCTGCGGTGGCGGCGGGGGCGGTGGCGGTCATGCGGTCAGGGTGCGGTGCGCGTGGCGATGCAGAACAGCATAGGGACGGCCGAGGGTTTCGACAATCGAGGATTTTTCCAAATATCATTGCATTTCACGCAAACCTGGACGTGGCCGCGCCATGCTCTCGAACCAACTGCAGGACACCGCCCTGCGCTACTTCCTCGAGGTGGTGCGCAGCGGCTCGCTGAGCGAGGCCGCGCTGCGCCTGAACGTGACGGCCTCGGCCGTCAGCCGCCAGGTGGCGGCGCTGGAGGCCTTGCTGGGCGTGCCGCTGTTCGAGCGCCGGCCGCGCGGCATGGTGGCCAGCGCGGCCGGCGAACTGCTGGCCGCCTTCGCCCTGCGCGGAGCGCTGGAGGCCGACCGCGTGGTGGCGGAGATCCAGGCCCTGCAGGGGCTGCGGCGCGGGCGGGTGCGCGTGGCGAGTTCGGCGGGCTTCGCCATCGAGTTCCTGCCGCGCGCCATCGCGGTCTTCCGCGAGCGCTTTCCGGGTCTGCAGTTCCACGTGCGGGTGGCGAGTCCCGCCGAGGCCACCGCCATCGTACTGCGTGGCGAGGCCGATATCGGCATCACCTACAGCCGCGCCACCGAGCAGGGCATCCGCGTCGAGCACCGCCAGCCGGCCCCGGTGATCGCCATCATGCGGCCCGACCATGCGCTGGCGCGCTTTCGCTCGGTGTCGCTGGCGCAGATGCAGGCCTACCCGCTGGCGCTGCCGGAGGGCGACAACACCGTGCGCCAGCTGTTCGACCTCGCCTGCGGCGAGCGCGGCATCGTCTTCGAGCCGGTGCTGGTGACCAACCATTTCGAGACCCTGACCAACTTCGTGGTGCATGGCGGCGGCCTGTCGATCTCCGGCGAGGTCACCGTGCGCGATCGCGTGCGCCGCGGCGAGTTGCACGCGGCCGAGATCCGCGAGCGCGGCATGCGCGGCCGCGCCATCGAGCTGCAGACCCTGAACGGGCGCACCTTGCCGGAGGGCGTGCGCGCCTTCCTGGACTTCCTGCGCGAGCAGCTGGCGCCGCCGCGCTGAGCGGAATGCCTAGCTGCCCCGGCTTTCCCCGGCGGCATCGCCTTCCTCCACCAGCCACTGCGCGAAGGCTTGCACGATGGCGTCGCCGGCCTTGTGCTGCGGCAGGTAGCAGCAATAGCTGCGCGAGGGCAGGCGCAGGTCCGGGAACGGTGCCACCAGCCGCCCCGCGGCCAGGTCTTCGGCCACCAGCGCGGTAGGGCCCATGGCCACGCCGATGCCGTCGAGCGCGGCCTGCAGCGTCAGGTAGAAATGGTCCAGCGTCAGCGCGGCGGCCGGCGCCAGCTCCGGCACGCCGGCCGCGGCCAGCCAGTCGTCCCAGGCGCGCGGCAGCGTGGAGGCGTGCAGCAGCGTGTGCCGGCACAGGTCGGCGGGCACCGCCAGCGGCGCGTGCGCCGGCAGCGCGGGGCTGCATACCGGCAAGCGCTGCTCGGCCAGGAAGGGCTGCATGGTGTAGCCGTAGAAGGTGTCCGGCCCGCCGCGGATGATCACGTCATAGGCTTCGCGCAGCGCGTCGACCGGCTCGTTCGAGGTGTCGACGCGCACGTCCGCCTGCGGATGGCGCTGGCGGAAACGCTCCAGCCGGGGCACCAGCCAGCGCAGCGCGAAGGTGGCCACGCTGCTGACGCGCAGCACGGTGCGCGTGCGCGCTGCGCCGCGGCCGTAGCGGCTGGTGGCCGAGGCGATGCGGTCGAAGGCCGGGCCGATCTCGGCGAGGTAGGCGGTGGCCGCCGGCGTCAGCGCCACGCGCCGGTTGTGGCGTTCGAACAGGGGCTGGCCGAACCAGTCCTCCAATTGCCGCACATGCTGGCTGATGGCGCCCTGGGACACGTGCAGCTCGGTGGCGGCAGCCTTGAAGCTGCCCAGGCGGGCCGCGGCCTCGAAGGCGCGCAGCGCATTGAGCGGAGGCAGGGTGCGGGACATCGGGGTCGTCGTGCAGTCGGTGGCGGGGAGGGCAGGGGGTAGAGGCCGCAGCCTCGTATTAGTTTTTCTACTGTGGAGGGCCAAATTTACTGGTTTGCCGGGCCGGCTTCAAGCAGGGATACTGCAGCGAAACCCGAGGAGAGCCTGGATGTCCACCCCCATCGTCCTGCTGGTCTTGTGCGCCGCACTGCTGCACGCCGGCTGGAACGCCGCCGTCAAGGCCAGCGCCGACAAGGCGCTGGACATCGTGCTGGTGACCGGCGGCGCGGCGCTGCTGTCGGCCTTCGCGCTGCCCTGGCTGCCGGCGCCGCAGCCGCAGAGCTGGCCCCACCTGGCCGCCTCGGCGGGCATCCACGTGGTCTATTTCGCGCTGGTGGGCGCGGCCTACCGCCACGGCGACATGAGCTATGCGTACCCGTTGATGCGGGGCCTGCCGCCGCTGCTGGTGGCACTGGCCAGCGGCGCGCTGATCGGCGAGCACCTGCCGGCGGGCGCCTGGGGCGGCGTGCTGCTGATCTGCGGGGGCATCCTCAGCCTGATGCTGGTGTCCCGGCGCAGTGCCGCCGCGTCGCCCAAGGCGCGCGCCGCGACTGCTTTCGCGCTGGCCAATGCGGTGGTGATCGCCGGCTATACCTTCGTCGACGGCACCGGCGTGCGCCTGGCCGGCAGCGCCGCCGCCTATACCGGCTGGGTCTTCGTGCTGTGCGCGCTGCCGCTGCTGGGCTGGGCCCTGCTGCGGCGCCCGGCCGACCTGGGCCGCCACCTGCGCCAGCGCTGGTGCGTCGGCCTGCTGGGCGGCGCCTGCACCGCCGGCGGCTACGCCATGGTGCTGCTCGCCATGGCGCACGCGCCGGTGGCGATGGTGGCGGCGCTGCGCGAGACCGCGATCGTGTTCGGCATGGGCCTGTCGGCGCTGGTGCTGAAGGAGCGCTTCGGCCGCAGCCGCCACGCGGCGGCGCTGGCGATCCTGCTGGGGGCGGTGGTGCTGCGGCTGGCGTGAGGGGGTGATGGCGGGGCTGGCGGCTCCGGCCGGCGGCAGCGCCCGCCGGCCTCGGTTCAGAAGTCGATCCTGGCGTTCAGGCTGACGCTGCGCGGATCGCCCGGCTTGATGTAGTCGGCATACTGGAACTCCCCGTAACGGCGGTCGGCCAGGTTGGTGACGGCGGCGCGCAGCGTCACGTCGTAGCCGGACAAGCGCGTGGTGTAGCTCGCGCCGAGATGGAACACCATATAGCCCGGCACCGACAGGTTGCTGGCCTGGCGCAGCTGGGTGCAGCCCGTGAACTTGCCGTCGACGCCGACGCGCAGCCCCGGCACGAAAGGCACGCGGTAGCCCAGCCGCGCGGCGGCCACCACGCGCGGCGCGCCGGCCACGCAATTGCCGTCGTAGGCGCTGCCCTTGGCGTACCAGGTGTCCGGGACCGTCAGGCTGCCGCCCAGATGCCACTGCCCGATTGCCGTGCAACGTATTGCCGCCGACCCTATTGCCGCGCAGCCAGTCCCATCTGCTGCATCAGGCCGAGGTTGTCTTCCAGGTGCCAGTTTTCCGCGATGCGGCCTTCCGCGATCCGATACAGGTCGAAGGCCTGGAAGTCGATGGCCTGGCCCGCGCCGGCGGCCGTGCCGAAGTGGCCGGTGAAATGCCCGTGGAAGCGCAGGCGCACGGACACGCGGTCGCCGGCAATCACGACATCTTCCAGTTCGGCGCTCAGGTCGGGCACGGCAGCGCGGAACGCGAGCGACGCCTGCAGCGGGCCCTGCCTTCCCTGCGTGCGTCCGGGGGGCAGCGTGCGGTCGAGGAAGTCCGGGGCCAGTGCGGCCTCGGCATAGCGCGGCTCGCCGGTGTGCCAGAAGGTGGCGTAGCGGCGCGCGGCGAGCAGGGCCGGGTTCGCCGCTTCGAGGTCGGCGCCTGCGACGTGCAGCGGCAGGACCAGGTGGTCGTCCACGCCGGCCAATGCCGGCGCGGGGGCGGTTCCGCACAGGGTAAGGACGGCCAGGGCGCAGTGCGCGGCGACGCGGGCGGGATGCAGATGGCTAAGGGACATGATGGATTCCGGTAGGCGGGGAGGGCAGGGGAGGGTTCAAGCGGCAGGTACATCGCGCGCGCCGAGGATGAAGCGTGCGATCTCATCCTTGCGCAGGAACGCCACGCCAGGGTGCCCCTGCGCGTAGCGGATGAAGCGTTCCAGCGCCTGCACCCGCGCCGGGGTGCCGGAAATGCGGTCGTGCGCGCTGATGGACATCATGCGGCGGCGCGTCGCGCCTTCCGCGTAGAGCACGTCGAAATCGGCCTTCAGTTCGCCGAGAAAATCGTCCACGCTGGTGGCCGGCGAATCGAAGCGGACGATATCGTTGTTGCGCACCGTGTACGGCACCACTACGAAGGGCTTGCCACCGACCTGCAGTCGCGACGGTTCATCGCGGCTGAGGTCGTCGATGTGATAGAGGAAGCCGAGCGACTGCAGGATGGACAGGGTATGGGGCGAGCCGCGCATCCAGAACGCATTGAAACCGACCGGCCGCACGCCGGTGGCGCGCTCGATGCTGGCGATGCTCTGCACGTAACTGGCCCGCTCCTGCGCGGCGGACATGCTGTACTGCGGTTCCCAGGTCTGGCCATGGCCGGCGGCCTCATGCCCGCGCGCCACGATCTCGCGTGCAAGCTCGGGGTGGCGTTCCACCGCCTGGCCGACCATGTGGGACGTCACCGTGACCCCCGTGCGTTCCCACAGGTCCAGCAGGCGTGGAATGCCTTCGCGCACGCCATAGGCGTACCAGGTCTGCATGGGGTAGTCGGGATATCTGGGGTCCAGTGGCGGGAACGGTCCGCTGGCACCGCGCTCCGGCTGGGCGCCGGCCTCGAACTGCATGGAGATCGAGATCGCCAGGCGCGAGCCGCCGGGCCAGAACGGCCCACGGTCGGCTGGCGCGGTGGCGCGATGCGGCGATCCGCCGCCGGCGTCCTGTGCCTGGGCGGCGGCCAGCCCAGGCAAGGCGGCGCCCAGCAGCGCGGCCTGGCCGAGAAAGCGCCGGCGGGCGGGGGCTTCGGGATGAGAAGGAGTGGTAGGCATGGCGCACGTCCTGTTGGCTGGCCGCCGGGATGGCAGCCGATCGAGTGCGCACTGTAGATTTCAATCCCTGTTGGATAAAGATCGTTAAAAAAGGATATTTTTCAAATCAGGTTTGAAAGCGCGGCGCAACCACCGGCATTGACGTGCAGGTGCGCTGGCGCTGCGATACGCGGCTCGCTCAGCAAGATGTCACGAATCCGCCGGCGGCGGCACCCGCCACCGCCGTGCCCAGCATCTCGACAAAGGCAGATGCGGCAGCGCCGTCCGGGCGGCCGTGCCGGCGGTGCAGCGCCGCCGTACGCGTAAATCCCGGCAGTGCGAGCGGCAGATGCGCCAGTCCGGCGAAGCCGCCGCCGCGCGACCCCGCGACATGCAGCGCCAGCGGACTGGCCACTGTGTAAAGATTGCCGCCGAGCACGGCACGCAGCAGCGCGTCGACGCTGGGGCCTTCGAGCCGCGGGTGCAGCTGGACACCGGCGGCAGTCGCGGCGGCGTCGAGCTGGCGCCGCATGGCGAAGCGTCGCGGCAGCAGCGCGAGCGGCAGTGCGGCCAGCTCGCGCGGCGTCATGGCGGGCTCGGGCGCCGGCAGGCGTGGTGCGGGAGCGATCAGCGCCAATGTTTCGCGGAACAGGGCTGTGCGGGCGATGCGTTTCGGTACCGCATCGGCCAGGCGGGGGCCGGGGTGTTCGCGGAAGGCGAGGCCGAGATCGATCTGGCCATCCAGCAGCGCACGGTCGACCTCGGCGGCCGAGAACTCCGACACCTGCACTTCCAGTTCCGGGTGCGCGGCCAGCAAGGCCTGCACGGCGGGCATGACCAGCGCGGACAGATAGGTGTGGATGGCGCCGACGCGCAGTATGCCCGTCACCTGCCGGCGCGGCGCAGCCGCGCCGGCCACCACCCGCTCCAGTTGCTCGAGCACCGGCTCGAGCGCCTGCACCAGTTGCCGCCCCGCTTCGGTCAACTCCAGGGTGCGGCCGACGCGTGCGAACAGCGGAACGCCGAGCTGTGCCGCCAGCTCGCGCAGGTGCTGGGACAGGGCCGGCTGCGTCAGGCCGAGCGCATCGGCGGCCGCGGTCACGCCGCCATGGCGCGCCACCGCCATCAGACTGCGCAGCAGACGCAGGTCGAGTGCCGGATGGGCCATGCGCTGAATCATAAGAATTGATGATGGATTGAAAATCAATCGATCATTTTACGTGCCGAGGCGGTGCTGGTGAAATGCTGCTCGACGAAGGGGCTTGCAGACTGCGACCCCGCACAAGCCCGCACAAGCCCGCAGGCAAGGAGACCAGAATTGACTGCCACCCCGATCCGGCGCCGAGCCGTTCCACCCGCTCGCGCGGCCGTCCAGGCACTTGCCGTCTGCGCCGCCGCCCTTGCCGCCGCAGCGCCGGCAGCGGCGGCCTATCCCGAGCGGCCCATCCGCCTGGTGGTGCCGTATGCGCCAGGTGCCACCACCGACGCGCTGGCCCGGCTGGTGGGCCAGTCCTTGCAGGCGCGGCTCGGGCAGCCGGTCGTGGTGGAGAACCGGCCGGGTGCCGGAGGCACCATCGGCACGGACTATGCGGCCAAGGCACCGGCCGACGGCTATACGCTGCTGCTGGGCGCGGTCGGCCCGGTGTCGGTGGGGCGCGCCCTGTATCCATCGCTGCCATATGACCCGCAGCGCGATCTGGCCGGCGTCGGCCTGGTCGGCTCGGTGCCTTTCATCCTGGTGGCGGGCAAGCGCGGCCAGCGCCTGGCTTCCCTGCCGGCGCTTCTGAGCGCCGCACGCGCTGCGCCGGACACCATCGCCTATGGATCGGCCGGCAACGGCACGCCGCAGCACATCATCGGCGCCATGTTCGCGCAGGCGAGCGGCGTGCGCCTGCTGCATTCGCCCTACAAGGGCTCGGGGCCTGCCATCAACGACCTGCTGGGCGGGCAGATTGCGCTGATGTTCGACAGCCCGGTGCCGCTGCTGCCCCACATCCGCGCCGGCAGCGTGGTGCCGCTGGCGCAGACCGGCGCGCGCCGCTCCGCCTCCTTGCCCGACGTGCCTACGCTTGCCGAGCAGGGCATGCGCGGATTCGACGCCGCGCCCTGGTACGGCATCATGGTGCCGGCGGCCGTGCCGGCCGACATCGTGGTCCGGCTCAATCGCGAGCTCGATGCCGTGCTGGCCGAGCCGCAGGTGCGCCAGCGCCTGCTGGCCCTGGGGGTCGAAGCGCAGCCGCTCGATGTTCCGGCTTTCCGCCGCTTCCTGGCGCAGGCCCAGGCGCGCTGGACCGCAGCGGTCACCGCGGCGAACGTGAGGCCCGACTGAGCATGCCCCACCTGATCGTGGAAACCACGCGCGAGCTGGCCGGCAGCCTGGATTTCGGCGAGGTCTGCGCCACCCTGCACGGCGCGCTGGCCGCGACCGGGCATGTGCGCCTGGATGACCTGAAGAGCCGCTTGCTGGTTGCCGAGGCCGCCCTGACCGGCAACACGCCGGCCGACGGCTTCCTGGTGGTCCATCTGCTGATGACGCGGCCCAGGCCGGAGCCGGTGCAGGCCGAACTGGCCGCCCTGGTGCTGCGCCACTTCGAGGCAGCGGTTCGTGCGGCGGCACCGCAGGGAGTGGTGCAAGTGTGCGTTCTGCACCGGGCGGTGGCGCCGGGAGCCTATCGCAAGACCCTGGTGTCGCCAGCCTAGCCGTGCAATGGCCGCCGCATGGCGTGGGCCGCCGGGCTCAGTCCTGCGCCCGCTCCAGTTCGCGCCAGGCCAGGAACAGCCGCGCGTCGAACTCGAACTGGTGGTAGCGCGGCTCCATGTGCTCGCACAGGCGGTAGAAGGCCTTGTCGTGGTCGGCCTCCTTCAGGTGCGCCAGTTCGTGCACCACGATCATGCGCAGGAACTCGGGCGGGCCGTCCTTGAAGACGGCCGCCACGCGGATTTCCTTCTTGGCCTTGAGCTTGCCGCCCTGCACGCGCGAGATGGCGGTGTGCAGGCCGAGCGCGCGATGCGCGGCTTCCAGGCGGGGGTCGTAGCCGACCTTGTGCAGCGGCGGCGCGCTGCGCAGGTATTCCTGCTTGATGTCGTTGGCGTACGCGTAGAGCGCGCGGTCGGTCTGCACCGTGTGGCGCGCCGGGTAGCGCTGCGCCAGGTGCTCGCCGAGGCGGCCGGCGCCGACCAGCGCGCGCACCTGGTCGAGCAGGTCGGGCGGATAGCCGGCGAGAAAGCGCAGCGGGTCGCGCGCGGCCGGGCGCCAGGTGTCGTTCACGGCAGGCTTGGCGCGGCGGTCAGTGGTGGTGATGGTGGTGGTGCGCCCAGTTGGCGTCGAGCGAGTTGACGAAGGACTCGACGGCCTCCTTGTCGCCGGTGGCGTGGCGCATCAGTTCGCCGCACTTGCACCAGCCCTGGTAGGGCGTGATATGCGAGCAGGCGGAGACCTTCTGCAGGAACAGGGTCACGGGCTTCGTGCACTTCTTGCACTTGAAGGTCAGGGTGCGGGCGGGTTTGCTCATCGGGAGATCCGGAGGCCCGGCGGGGGCCGGGCGTCAGGCCCGGCGCGGCCGGTTCGGGGCGTGCCTGGGCGGGTTGCTGCGGGAAGGGTCTGGGTTGGCGCGGCGCGGGCCGGCGGGTGCTGCCGCGGCGCGGTGCGCGCAGCCGGCATTGTACCGGCTCGCGCCGGCCGCCGCGCGGGCCGCGCGCCCGCCCGGGCCGCGCGCCCGCCCGGCTTTGCTACACTGCCGCCATTCCCCAGCACCCAACCCGCGAATCCGCATGGCACAGTACGTTTTCACCATGAACCGCGTGGGCAAGATCGTTCCGCCCAAGCGTCACATCCTGAAGGACATCTCGCTGTCCTTCTTCCCCGGCGCCAAGATCGGCGTGCTCGGCCTGAACGGCTCGGGCAAGTCCACGCTGCTGAAGATCATGGCCGGCCTGGACAAGGACATCGAGGGTGAAGCCACGCCGATGCCCAACCTGAACATCGGCTACCTGTCGCAGGAACCGCAGCTAGACCCCGAGCAGACCGTGCGCGAGGCCGTGGAAGGCGGCCTGGGCGAAGTGTTCGAGGCGCGCAAGAAGCTCGACGAGATCTACGCCGCCTACGCCGAGCCGGATGCCGACTTCGACGTCCTGGCCGCCGAGCAGGCCAAGTACGAGGCCATCCTGGCCGCCAGCGACGGCAACAACGCCGAGCTGCAGCTGGAGATCGCCGCCGACGCACTGCGCCTGCCGCCGTGGGACGCCAAGGTCGGCCACCTGTCGGGCGGCGAGAAGCGCCGCGTGGCACTGTGCCGCCTGCTGCTGTCGCGCCCCGACATGCTGCTGCTGGACGAACCCACCAACCACCTGGACGCCGAGTCGGTGGATTGGCTGGAGCAGTTCCTGACGCGCTTCCCCGGCACCGTGGTGGCCGTCACCCACGACCGCTACTTCCTCGACAACGCCGCCGAGTGGATCCTCGAACTGGACCGCGGCCAGGGCATCCCCTGGAAGGGCAACTACAGCTCCTGGCTGGACCAGAAGGAAAACCGCCTGAAGCAGGAAGAGTCGACCGAATCGGCGCGGCAGAAGGCGCTGAAGAAGGAACTGGAGTGGGTGCGCCAGAACCCCAAGGGCCGCCAGGCCAAGTCCAAGGCGCGCCTGGCCCGTTTCGACGAGCTCAACAGCCAGGAATACCAGAAGCGCAACGAGACCCAGGAAATCTTCATCCCGGTGGGTGAGCGCCTGGGCAACGAGGTCATCGAGTTCAAGAACGTCACCAAGGGCTTCGGCGACCGCCTGCTGATCGACGATCTCAGCTTCACCGTGCCGCCGGGCGCGATCGTCGGCATCATCGGCCCGAACGGCGCCGGCAAGTCGACCTTCTTCAAGATGCTGACCGGCAAGGAGCAGCCTGACAGCGGCGAGATCAAGGTCGGGCCGACCGTGAAGCTGGCCTATGTCGACCAGAGCCGCGACGCGCTGGACGGCAGCAAGACCGTGTTCGAGGAAATCTCGGGCGGTGCCGACGTGCTGACCGTGGGCCGCTACGAGACCCCGTCGCGCGCCTACATCGGCCGCTTCAACTTCAAGGGCGGCGACCAGCAGAAGCAGGTGGGCTCGCTGTCCGGCGGCGAGCGCGGCCGCCTGCACATGGCCAAGACGCTGATCGCCGGCGGCAACGTGCTGCTGCTGGACGAACCGTCCAACGACCTCGACGTGGAAACGCTGCGCGCGCTGGAAGACGCGCTGCTGGAGTTCGCCGGCTGCGTGATGGTGATCTCCCACGACCGCTGGTTCCTGGACCGCATCGCCACCCACATCCTGGCCTTCGAGGGCGACTCGCACGTCGAGTTCTTCCCCGGCAACTACCAGGAGTACGAGGCCGACAAGAAGAAGCGCCTGGGCGAAGAGGCCGCCAAGCCGAAGCGCATCCGCTACAAGCCGATCGCGCGCTGAGCGCGGCCCCGGCCGGAAAGGGAAACGCCCTCGCTCACGCGAGGGCGTTTTTCATTGGGCGGCGCGGTTGTGGGCGCGGTTGTGGGCGCGGATGTGGGCCCGGCATGCGCACGCCCCAGCGATGGTTGGCTCCCCTTTCCCACTGGTGGGAGAGGGGCCGTGGGAGAGGGCAGGCACCCGCCGGCTCGATGCCCGTCACGTTGCCCCGGCGCCCGCCCGCACCAGCCGGATCCGCGTGATCTCCGACGGTGCGCCGAAGCGCTTGGGCGGGCCCCAGTAGCCGGTGCCGCGGCTGGTGTAGATCCACATGTCCTGGTGGCGGTCCAGCCCCGCCACATAGGGCTGCTGCATCGGCACGAAGAGGTTCCAGGGCCAGAACTGGCCGCCGTGGGTATGGCCCGACAGCTGCAGGTGGAAGCCGGCCGCGGCGGCGGCGGGCGCGGTGCGCGGCTGGTGGGCCAGCAGCACGCGCACGCCGGCCCGGTCCGGCGCGCCGTCGATGGCGCGCGCGGGGTCGCTGCGGTGCGCCTCGTCGAAGCGGTGCGCCGAATAGTCGGTGACCCCGGCCAGCACCAGCGCGTGGCCGTCGCGCTCGATCACCACGTGCTCGTTCATCAGCACGCGCACGCCGAGGCGGCGCAGCTCGGCGATCCAGGGATCGGCGCCGGAGTAGTACTCGTGGTTGCCGGTGACGAAGAAGCTGCCGTGCCCCGCGCGCAGCCGGGCCAGCGGCTCGGTGTGGGGCGCCAGTTCGCGCACCGTGCCATCGACCAGGTCGCCGGTGATGGCCACCGCGTCGGGCTGCAGGCTGTTGACGCGCTCGACGATGCGCGCCAGGTAGCTGTGCTTGATGGTCGGCCCGACGTGGATGTCGCTGATCTGCACGATGGTGAAGCCGTCCAGCGCGGCCGGCAGCCCCTCCACCGGCACCTGCACCTCGACCACGCGCGCCACCCGGCGCGCGTTGAGGAAGCCCAGCGCCGTCACCGCCAGCGCCAGCAGCAGCACGGCGGCGGCGCTGCCCGGCAGCAGCCAGGGTGGCTGCCAGCCGGCGATGCGGCAGCCCAGCAGCACGAGGTCGCGCGCGGCGGTCAGCACCAGCAGGGAGGAGAACAGGCCCATGGCCAGCATGCCGACCCAGTTGATGGCATCGGACCACGGGTGGCTGAGGCGGCGCGCCAGCAGCGCGGCGGGGATCAGCGGCCACGACAGCAGCAGCCAGGCGCCGCCCAGCAGCTTCGCCAGCAGGGGCACGGGCAGGTCCGGCAGCACGCGCGCGCCGACGTAGGCGTGCAGCAGGCCGATCAGCAGGGCGGCGATGAATATGGTGGTGCGAGGGGGCATGGCACCTTCTCGGTTGGGGACGGGAGGCGGGCGCGGCGCCGTGGATCCCGGGCCGCGGCGGCCGCTCTAGTCTACTTTGGGCCCGGCGCGCCGAGTTCAAGAGCGGCGGATGCCGCATCGTGCACGCATCCGGCCGCCGTGGCAGGCTCAGCGTGCCGACCAGGCCCCCGGCCGCACCCCGAGCGCGGTGACCAGGCCGTAGGCGCTGATGCCCAGCGCCACCCCCAGGAAATGCCCGTCCAGCCCCATGCCGGCCACGTTGGCCAGCAGCCAGCCGCCGCCGGCGGCCAGGCCGATGCGGGCCAGGCCGGCTGCCACCGGCCAGCGCATGCGGCCGGCGCCCATCGAGGCGAAGTAGAGCGCCATGCCGAGGCCGAAACCGCCGAAGGCCGGGCCGACCCAGGACAGCGCGCGCGCGGCGATGGCGGCCACCTGTGCATCGTGGGTGAAGAGCGCTGCGAAGCGCGCTGGCGCCAGGCCCACCGCCGCGCCGACCAGTCCGGCCACGGCCAGTGCCAGCAGCGCGCCGGCCCAGGCCGTGCGCCGCGCCGTGGCCCAGTCGCCGGCGCCGACCGCGCGGCCGACCAGCGCGGTCAGCGCCGAACCCACGCCGAAGGCAAGCGGGATCATCAGGAATTCCAGGCGCGCCGAGATGCCGTAGGCCGCCACCGCGGCGGTGCCGTGGTGGCGCAGCTGGGCGGTGACCAGGATGGTGGTCAGGTTGGCCACCGAGGCCAGCGCGCAGGCCACCAGCCCGACCGACAGGATGCGCGCGAAGAGCGCGCGCGAGGGCCGCATGCGCAGCACCGGCGTGAAGCCGGCGCCGCCGCGCGCCACCACGACGGCCATGGCCAGCGCGGCCGCCCACGACACTGCCGCCAGCGCCGCGCCGATGCCGGCCAGGCCCATGCCGGCGGGCTCCGCCAGCAGCCAGGCCAGCAGCGGGAAGGCGATCCACATCAGCGACAGCACGCGCGCGGCCAGCGCGTGGCGGCCGCCGCCGCGCAGCACCGAGGCCAGCGTATTGGCCAGCCAGGCCGGCACCGCGCCGGCGCCGAACAGCCAGATCGCATAGGTGGTGGCGGCCTCCGCCGCGGTGGCGCCGGCCACCGCGCCCAGCACGCCGCGCGGGAAGCCCGCCAGCGCCACGGCGAAGGCCAGCCCGGCGGTGATGGCGATGATCAGCGCGTGCAGCACCAGGGAAGAGGCCTCCTCGCGCCGGCCCGCGCCCAGGGCGCGCGCGATGGCCGAGACCACGCCGCCGCCCATGGCGCCGGTGGACATCTGCTGCAGCAGCAGCGCGAAGGGCAGCACCACCGCCCAGCCGGCCAGCGCGGCGGTGCCCTGGCGTGCCGCCAGCCAGGTCTCGATCAGCTGGGCGCTGGCCTGCAGCAGTGCGATCAGGCTGGTGGGCGCGGCCAGGCGCAGGATGCCGCGCAGCAGCTGCGGGGTGGGCAGCGCCGCGCGGGCGGCGCCGGCGCGGGGCAGCGCGGCGGCGGTCGGGGATTCACGCATCGCCGTCCTCCCGCGCCGGTGCGCCGGCGGCCGGCGCGGCAGCATCGGCATGCGCCGCCTCGTCACCGAAGCGCCGTTGCAGGTAGGTGCCAGCCGCGGGGCCCGGCCGCACGCGCAGGTCGTCGAGCGTGATCGGCGAGCCATCCGCGCGCGCCAGCGCCGGCGGCTCGATGCCTGCCCCTGTGGCGCGATCCTGCAGCACCACATAGGGGCCGGCGGCGTCGGTCATCCAGCGGTCGGCCCAGGCCTTGAGCGCCACGAAGGCGGGGAAGAAGTCGCGCCCCTTGGCGGTCAGGCGATAGACGTGGCGCACACCATCCGTGCCCGGCACGCGGGCCATCAGGCCGTGCTCGACCAGCGACTTCAGCCGCGCGCTGAGGATGTTGGGGGCGATGCCCAGGTGGCGCTCGAATTCGTCGAAGCGGGTGCTGCCGTAGAAGGCCTCGCGCAGCACCAGCATGGCCCAGCGCTCGCCCAGCACCGCCATCGAGCGGGCCACGGGGCAGGCCATGGCGGCAAAATCGGTATGGCCCATCGTCGTCTCCTCCGGCTCGGCCTGTTGTGCTGTGGTGTTCCGACTTGCGATCTGCAAGCCCGCATCTTAGCTTGCAATTTGCAAGTTCGGTGGCCGTGCCGATTGCCGCATGGCTTGCGGGGCCATGCCCGGGCGGCGTCAGTCCGCAGCCGCTTCCCGGAACACGTCCAGCGCCGGGATCTCCTCGCGCAGGAAGCCGATCAGCGCGCGCGTGGCCAGGGTGGGGTGGACGCTGGGTGTGGTGATCAGGTAGAGCCGGCTGCCCAGCCCCTCGGGCTGCCACGCCGGCAGCACCCGCACCAGGCGCCCGGCATGCACGTCTTCCCAGCCGGCATAGGCCGGCAGCAGGGCCACGCCATGGTGTTCGCGCACGGCGCGCAGCAGGAAGGGGAAGTGCTCCGACTGCAGGTGCGGGCTCAGGGAGACCTCTTCGCGCTGGCCGTCGCGTTCCAGCCGCAGCGCGAAGCGCCGGCCGGGGTAGGGCGGGCACAGGAACTGGCAGCTGGCCAGGTCGGCCGGCGTGAGCGGGGTGCCGGCGCGTGCCAGGTAGTCGGGCGAGGCAAAGAGCTGCCAGCCGATCTCGCAGACCTCGCGCGCCACGTGGTCGAGCGGCGGTTCGGAGGTGACCTTGAGCGCCACGTCGATCTCGGCCGAGATCAGGTCGACCACGCGGTTGGCGAAGAACACGCGCAGCGTGATGCCCGGGTGCCGCGCCGCGAAGCGCAGCAGCAGCGGCGCCACGAAGCTGTCGCCCAGCCCGGTCGGCACGCTCAGGCGCACGTGGCCGCGCAGTGTCTTGCCCAGGCTGTCGATCTCGGCCTGGGCCGCGGCGACTTCGCGCAGGATGCGCAGCCCGTGCTGGTACAGCGCGTGGCCCGCTTCGGTCAGTTCGAGGCGGCGCGTGGTGCGGCGCATCAGCTGCGCGCCGGCCTGCGTTTCCAGTTCGCGCAGCTGGCGGCTGACCTGCGAGCGCGTCACGCCGCGCCGGCGGCCGGCTTCGGCCAGGTTGCCGGCCTCGACGATGTCGGCGAAGGCCTGGATGAGGTTGAGGTCCATCGTGGTCGGAATGGTGCGGGCTGGCCGGTCCATCCGGGATTGCCAGCGGGATTGTCGCGTCTTGCGCAACATTGTGATTCCGACCTGGGCAATTGTCGATGCGGTGCCACGCCGCTACAGTGGGCTGCTTCAGTCTGCCGCGCTCGTGCGGGGCAGGCGAGGCACGACAACGACGACCGCAAGACGGCAGGAGACAAGCGATGTTCAAGAGCGATCTGTTCGCCGGCCAGCGCGTGCTGGTCACCGGCGGCGGCACCGGCCTGGGATTCGCCATGGCCGACCAGTTGGCGGCGCTGGGCGCCGAACTTCACTTGTGCGGGCGGCGCCTGCCGGTGCTGGACGAGGCCGCGGCGCGGCTGCGCGCGGCCCACGGCGGCATGGTCGCCACCCATGCGGTGGACATCCGCGACGCTGCCGCCGTCGACGCCATGGTCGAGTCGATCTGGCAGGCGCACGGCCCGCTCGACGGCCTGGTCAACAACGCGGCGGGCAACTTCATCAGCCGCACCGAGGACCTGTCGCCCAACGGTTTCCATGCCATCTCCGACATCGTCTTCCGCGGCACCTTCTACACCACCCAGGCGGTCGGCAAGCGCTGGATCCGCGACGGCCTGCCCGGCGCGGTGCTGTCCATCGTCGTCACCTGGGTCTGGACCGGCTCCCCCTTCGTGGTGCCCTCGGCCATGTCCAAGGCAGGCGTCGATGCCATGACCAAGTCGCTGGCGGTGGAGTGGGGGCGCCACGGCATCCGCTGCAACGCCATCGCCCCGGGTGTGATTCCCACCGAGGGCGCCGGCGCGCGGCTGCGGCCGACCGATGCGCGCCAGGAGGAGATGAGCGGGCAGAACCCGACCGGCCGGCTCGGCCGCCCGCAAGACATCGGCAACCTGGCCGCCTTCCTGCTGGCGCGCGAAAACAGCTGGATCAACGGCCAGACCATCGCCCTCGATGGCGGCGACTGGCTGGCCAACGGCGCCTATTTCAAGCAGTACCTGGACTGGGGCGATGCCGAGTGGCAGGCCGCGCGCGAGCGCATCCTGGCACGCAATGCCGCCGACCGCGCGGCGCGCACGGTCGGCGCGCCCGACGCCGATGCCGGCCAGGCGCCGCCGGCACCGCAGGCATGACAAGCATGACAGACACGACAAACAGCCAGGCGCTAACAGCCAAAGGCCAACCGCAAACAGGAGGAGCACCGATGTCCGCCGATCTCTACTTCGAAGGCACCCACTACAGCGGCGCGCAGCTCGCCGAGCGCGGCGCGCGCCTGGCCGGCGGCCTGCGCGCGCTGGGCGTGCAGGAAGGCGACGTGGTCGCCGTGCTGCTGCGCAACGATCCCATCTATGCCGACATCGTGCATGCCTGCCGCACGGCCGGCTGCTACTACTGCCCGATCAACTGGCATTTCACCACCGAGGAGATCCGCTTCCTGCTGAGCGACAGCGGCGCCAAGGTGCTGATCGCCCATGCCGACCTGCTCGACGCCGCGCGCGACGCGGTGCCGGCCGGCGTGACCGTGCTGGCGCTGGCGCCGGGGCGCCACGGCGAGGCCGGCGCGGCGGGCGCGCCCGGCGTGCGCGACTACGAGAGCTGGCTGCGCGCGCAGCCGCCCTACGACGGCCCGCGCGTGGCGCCGCGCGGCCACATGGCCTATACCTCGGGCACCACCGGCCGGCCCAAGGGCGTGCTGCGCGCGCCCATCCCGCTGGAGCGGCTCGACGCGCAGTTGGCGCAGATGCGCTCGGTGGTCGAGCAGACCATGGGCGTGGTGGCCGGCTGCCGCGCGCTGATGTCGGCGCCGCTGTATCACAGCGCCCCCGGCGTCTTCATCCAGAACGCGCTGCAGGTGGCCGAGCGCCTGGTGCTGACGCCGCGCTTCGATCCGGAGCAGGTGCTGGCGCTGGTGCAGGAGCACCGCATCGACGTGCTCTACCTGGTGCCCATCATGTACGTGCGCATGCTCAAGGTGCCGCCGGAGGTGCGCGCGCGCTACGACCTCTCTTCGCTGCGCTTCGTCGCCTCCACCGGCGCGCCGTGCGCGCCCGAGGTCAAGCGCGCCATGATCGAGTGGTTCGGCCCGGTCATCCATGAGACCTACGCTTCCAGCGAGGCCGGCATGATCACCGTCGCCACGCCGGCCGATGCGGCGGCCCGCCCGGGCACCGCCGGCCGGCCGGTCGACGCCGCGCAGGTACGCATCCTCGACGAGTCCGGCCGCCCCTGCGCGCCCGGCGAGGTCGGCCTGGTCTACGTGCGCCAGCCCGCCTACCCCGACTTCACCTACCGCCACAACGCGGCCGCGCGGCAGGCCATCGACCGCGACGGCATGGTCAGCCTGGGCGACATGGGTTACCTCGACGCCGACGGCTACCTGTTCATCTGCGACCGCGCCTCGGACATGGTGATCTCGGGCGGGGTCAACATCTACCCGGCCGAGATCGAGCATGAACTGGTGCGCTATCCCGGCGTGGCCGACTGCGTGGTGTTCGGCGTGCCCGACGACGAATACGGCGAGCGCCTGCTGGCCATGGTGCAGCCGGTGCCCGGCGCGCAGCTGGAGGAGGGCGCCATGGTCGAATGGCTGCGCGGCCGGCTGTCCGGCTTCAAGGTGCCGCGCACCATCGTGATCGAGCCGCAGTTGCCACGCGACGAGACCGGCAAGCTGGCCAAGCGCCGCCTGCGCGACAAGTACTGGGCCGGGCGCACGCGCCGGGTCTGACGTCGCCGGCACCGGGCCGCCCGCATCGGCTATGCGCGGAGCGGACGCCGGCAGGCGAGCCAAAAGACAAGCAGGAAGACGAGCAAAAAGACGAGCAAAAAGACGAGCCAAAAGACAAGCAAAAAGACGAGCAACAGGAGACACCATGCTGCACCGTATTCCCGCGGGTTGGCGCGCCGGACTGGCCGCCGCCCTGTGCGCCGCCCCGTTCTGCATTCCCGCCGGCATCCCGGCCGCCCGGGCCGCCGCCTTTCCCGAGCGGCCCGTCAAGCTGGTGGTGCCCTACGCCCCCGGCGGCTCCGCCGACCAGCTCGCCCGCGCGCTGGCCGACGGCATGGGCCGCGACCTCAAGCAGCCGGTGGTGGTGGAGAACCGGCCCGGCGCCAACACCATGATCGCCGCCACTGCCGTGGCACGCGCGTCCGCCGACGGCTACACGATGCTGCTGGCCAGCAACGCCAGCATGGTGCTCAACCCCATGCTGTACAAGAAGGTCAACTACGACGCCAGGCGGGACTTCAAGGTGGTCTCGGTGGCGGCCGAGATCCCGCTGGTGGTGGTCACCAACACACAGGTGCCGGCCGGCAATATCCGTGACTTCGCCAGCTATGCCAAGGCCAACGCCGGCAAGCTCAACTACGCCTCGGTCGGGCTCGGCAACCCGCTGCAGCTCGCCACCGAGATGCTGAAGACGGAGCTGGGCATCCAGTTGACCCACGTGCCCTACAACGGCAGCGCGCCGGCGCTGTCGGCGCTGCTGGCCAACGACGTGCAGCTGATGATCGACGTGGTGAGCACCTCGCTGCCGCACATCAAGGCCGGCAAGCTCAAGGCGCTGGCGGTGACCGGCCGCGAACGCCTGGAGGTGCTGCCCAACGTGCCCACCGTGGCCGAGAGCGGCCATCCCGACTACCAGGCTGCGACCTGGTTCGGCCTGGCGGTGCCCGCGCAGACGCCGCCCGAGGTGGTGGCGCGGCTGCAGGCGGCCGCCGCGCACGTCACCGCCGACCCGGGCTTCCGCCGCACCTTCGCCGAGCTTGGCCTGGTGATCCAGCGCCCGCGCGACAGCGCTGAGATCCAGCGCTACGTCGATGCCGACCGGGCCCGCTGGGGCGCGGTGATCCAGGCCAACCACATCGCGCTGGACTGAGCGGCTGCCGGCGGGGGCACGGCTTGATGCGGCTCGGCACGGCTCGGTGCGGGCGAACGCGACGCAACGCGATTCCACGCGATTCCATGCGGCACGAGCCGCGTCGAGGGGCGTATAGTGCCGGGGATGCCGCGACGTTTCCGGCGCCCGGGAGCGGCTGCGGTGTCCCTGCAACCGCCTGCCGCCCCATGAACGACCAAGAGACCAACCCGGCGTCCCGTCCCGGCGCCGCCCCGCCCGGGACCGGTTCGGCTGAACCCGCCGGTTCTGCCGCCGCCCCGCCTTCCTCATCCCCTGCCTCCGGTCCTGCCGCGGGGCCCGATCACGCTGACCCGGACGATGCCCCCGCCGTGGACGACCCTGACCTTTTGCGCGCGCTGGGCCGCCGCGCGCGTTCGGCCGCCACGCGCAAGTCGCGCCAGGTCGGGCGCCTGTCGCGCACCACCATGCGCTACACCGTCTTCATGTGCGGTGCCGGCTGCGTCGCGCTGTTCTCGATGGTGTTCGCCTGGCTCGCTGAATGGGCGCTGCAGTGGAACGAGCGCATCACCACGGCCAGGCCGTGGCTGGCCTTCCTGCTGCTGCCCTGCGGGCTGGCGGCGCTGCGCTGGCTCACCATCCGCTTCGCGCCGCAGGCGCGCGGCAGCGGCATCCCGCAGGTGATCGCCGCGGTCAACCTGCCCGAGGCGGGCACCGCGCAGAACATCCTGGTGTCGTTCCGCCAGTCGATGTGGAAGGTGGTGCTCACCGCCGGCGGCCTGATGGCCGGCGCATCGATCGGCCGCGAGGGGCCCTCGGTGCAGGTGGGGGCGGCCGCCATGCTGGCGTGGGGGCGCTGGTGCCACGAACGGCTGCAGTTCCGCATCGGCTTCCATCCCAATGCGCTGATCGCCGCCGGCGCCGCCGGCGGGCTGGCCGCGGCCTTCAACACGCCGCTGGCCGGCGTGGTGTTCGCCATCGAGGAACTGGGCAAGGGCACGGCCGTGCGCTGGGACCGGCTGGTGCTCACCGGCGTGCTGACCGCCGGCTTCCTGTCGCTGGCCATCTTCGGCAACAACCCGTACTTCACCGTGCGCACGCCGATCCTGGCGCTGCACAGCGCCTGGGGCCCGGTGCTGCTGTGCGCGGTGCTCAACGGCGTGCTGGGTGGCCTGTTCGCCAAGGCGCTGATCGGCGGCGTGCCCGCGCTGCTGCCGGCGCGCTGGCGCGGCTGGCCGGGGCGCCACCCGGTGCAGGTGGCCTTCGGCTGCGGCCTGGTGGCCGCCGCGATCGGCTGGGCCACCGGTGGCGCTACTTTCGGCACCGGCTACGGCCAGGCCGCCGGCCTGATCAACGGCGTGCCGCACGAGACCACGCTGTGGTTCGGCGTGGCCAAGCTGGTGTCCACCGTGGTGTCGTATTTCGCCGGTATCCCCGGCGGTATCTTCACGCCGTCGCTGGCCATCGGCGCCGGCATCGGCGCCAACGTCGCGCATTTCATCACCGGCATGGCCGAGCCGCGCGTGCTGGCGCTGGTATCGATGGCCGCCTTCCTGGCGGCGGCCACGCAGGCGCCGATCACCGCCAGCGTGATCGTGATGGAAATGACCCGCTCGCAGGACCTGACCCTGTTCCTGCTGGCCGCCTCGCTGCTGGCCTCCTTCCTGGCCCGCCAGTTCTGCCCTCATCCCTTCTACCACCACGTCGGCCATGCCTTCCGGCGCGAGGCGGTGGGGCTGGAGCGCAAGGCCGCGCCGGCTTGAGCGGGCGCCGGGTGGAGCGTGCTGCGCCCAGGTGTGGCGGCGTTCAAACACCTGCCCGGCAGCGTGTGCCGCGCCCGTTGCGGGCATGGGCGGATGCCTTACCATGGGCCCGCGCCGGCGCACTGTCCGGTGCGCGCGACGGCGCCGCCCGCGCCGGATGGCAGCCTTTCGCTTCACCGGGGAGCACAGATGGCCACGCAAGGACCGGCGGGACGCCCCGCGCCCAGCAAGCAGGCGAAGGACCCGCCGCCCCGGCCGGATCCCGACATGGTGTGGCATACGCGCGGCCCGCGCCACGAGGTGCGCCAGGACGCCTCCCGCGCGCGGCCCGGCCGCCGCGAACTGCCGCCCAGCCGCGTGCCGCGCCTGCTGCTGTGGGCCTTGTTCCTGGCGGTGCTGGCCGGACTGGCCAACGCGGTGCTGCGCATGACGGCCTAGCGCCCCTCCGGCGCCCGCGGCCACATGCCGCCGGAGCCACCGGAACGGACCGGCCGTGCCGCTCAGGAACCGCCCGGGCCGGCCGGGCTCCAATCCAGTCTGTGCCCGGTTTTGTCTGCCTTGTTCGCCGCGCACGGCGCGCAGGCGCGGGAAGCCGGCATACTGCTGGCTGCCCGCGCATGGCGCCGGGCCGTCCGAGATTCCTGGAGTATCGATGCGATTGACCCTTGCCGGGCTGGCTGCCGCCAGCCTGATGGCCTGCCTGCCGGCGGCCCGCGCCGCCGCGCCCGCGGCAACCCCGGCCCCGTCCACCGCCGCGGCTTCGGCCACCGCTGCCCAGGCGGCGCCCGCCGGCACCGGCAGCAACGCGCTGGCGCCGGTGCTGCGCACGCTGGAGATCGGCAACCCGATCCCGGCACTGCCCGACTGCGCCGACAAGCGCACGCCGGATGGCCGCGACGTGACAGCCTACTGCGTGGAACTGCGCGGCGACGGCGTGATGCGCCAGATCGGCGTGCCGCGCGACAAGCGCCCGTCCTTCATGGACGGCACGCACGTGGTTGCCTTCGTCGACGGTAACGCGCTGGTCGGCCTGATCGTGCCGACCACCGGCACGCGCGGCCAGCAGGCCGCGCTGGAGTCGCTGGTGGCCGGCTACGGCAAGCCGCTCCGTCAGCGCGAAGTCGAGGTCAAGGACCGCAACGGCAAGCCGCTCAAGACCGTGCACGCGGCCTGGGTCAAGGCGCCGTTGACGGTGGAGCTGTATGCGATCCCGGAAGAGGGCGACGAGGGCACCATCGAGATGCTGCTGCCGCAGGCGCGCAAGCTGATGACGGGCCAGAGCGATGCCATGGCCAAGCAGCTGGCGCCGGCCTCGGCGCCGGCCGCCAAGGCCGCACCCGAGCCGAAGGCCAAGGGCAAGGCCGCCTGGTAGCCCGGCTGCCCGCGCTGCGGCGCTGCCGGCATGGGCCGGCGCACCGCCTGCCTGGCAGACGTTCCTGCAGACCGTCCTACAGTCCTTCCATCACGCGATCCAGTCCGCGTACCACGCCGCGCAGCGTGTGCACCTTGCGGATGGCGAGCAGGGCGCCCGAGACATAGGGCCTGGAGCCGTCGCCCGCCTCGTGGCGCAGGTGCAGGCGCTGGCCGTCGGCGCCGAAGATGACCTCCACGCCGAGCTGGTAGCCGGGCAGGCGCACGGCGTGCACCTGGGTGCCCGACAGCGAGGCGCCGCGCGTCTCGACCGGGCCGTTGACCTTGTCCAGCGGCACCGTCAGTTCGGGCTGCCTGACCTGTCCCAGGCGATAGGCCAGTTCGCGCACGGTGCCGGACGGGGCATCGACCTTGCCGGCCTTGGCGTAGTCGATGATCTCCCACTGGTCCAGGTGGCGTGCGGCCATCTCGGCGAACTTCTGCAGCAGCACCACCGTGATGGCGAAGTTGCCGCAGGCCAGCACGCCCCGTCCGGCCTGGTGCGCGGCGGCGTCGATCTCGGCGTAGTCCTGGTCCGACAGGCCCGAGGTGCCCACCACCACGTGCGCGCCGTGGCGCAGTGCCTGCAGGATGTTGTGCTTGGCTACCGCCGGCTTGGTGTACTCGACGTAGACGTCGCACGGCGTCTGCGCCAGCACGTCGATGCTGGCCGCCGCCACGCCCGGCGTGTCGGCATGGCCGGTCAGCTGCGCCAGCGGCTGTCCGGCGGCGCCGCGCGACAGGCCGGCCACCAGTTGCATATCGGGCGCATGCGCCACGCCGCGCGCCAGTTCGCTGCCGGCCCAGCCGGTCACGCCGCCGACGGCGACTCGGATGCGAGGGTTCATGGTGTGTCTCTCCTGGATGCTTGTTGCGGTTCGAGGTTCGTTGATGGGGACGGTCGGCGCGGCGGCCGCACCGCTGGCGCGTTCGCATGCGGCAGCATAGCGCCGCCGTGCCCGTCCTGCCGCGGGGCGATCCGGCTGGCGCCTGCGGCGGTGCTGCCCGGCACTATCCGGCACTACCCGGCAGCACGCCTGCGATCGATCTTGCGCGCCAGCACGATCGAGGTGGCGGTGTGGTTCACCCCCTCCAGCATGCCGATCTCGTCGAGCAGCTTGTCGAGCCGCGCGTGCGTGTCGCAGCGGATCACCGCCAGGTAGTCCACCGGCCCGCTGACCGAGTTCAGCTCTTCCACCTCGGGCAGGCGCTGCAGCGCGCGCACCACCGCGGGCGCGGCCTTGGGCTGCACCGAGATGCCGCAGAAGGCCAGGATGGCGTTGTCTTCCATCTGCTGGCCGAGGCGCACGCCATAGCCGGCGATCACGCCTTCGCGTTCCAGCCGGGCGATGCGCGCCACCACCGTGGTGCGCGCGATGCCCAGCTTGCGCGCAAGGTTGGCGGCGCTCTCGCGCGCGTTGGCCTGCAGCAGCGACAGCAGGTGGCGGTCGGTGGCGTCCAGTTCCGGCATCGGGTTCCTCCTTGCCTGGGTTGGGCGAGGCGCCGGGGCCGGCGCGCCGCTTGCATGTCGATGACTGTCGATGACTGTCGACGTTTGTCGATTCGTCGGGAATGTCTGTCGTTTCGACGGATTATGACTGGATATCGTCAATCTCGTGCCTTCATTCCGACGGAGCTGCGACCCATACTTCACACCAGAAGGCCGTCATGCAGCGGCAGGTCAAGCACGAGAGGAGGTCCCATGACGATGCAAGGCAAACTGGCCCGCGCGGCCGATCCGGTGGGGGTGGCGGGCGGCGGCGGCGCGCGCGCGGGGCGCAGGCCCTGGCAGGTGGTGGTGCTGGGCGCGGGCAAGATCGGCCGCACCATCGCCGCCATGCTGCATGACAGCGGCGACTACCGCGTGCGCCTGGTCGACCGCGACGCGGCGCGGCTGCAGGGCCTGCCTGCCGGCATCGTCGGACAGGCCGGCGATCCCGCCGAGCCGGCCGCCTGCGCGGCGCTGCTGGCCGGCGCCGATGCGGTGCTCAACGCACTGCCCTTCCACGCGGCGGTCGGTGTCGCCACCCAGGCGGCGGCGCTCGGCGTCCACTACTTCGACCTGACCGAGGACGTCGCCGCGACCCAGGCCATCCGGCGCCTGGCCGACGGCGCGCGCTCGGTGCTGATGCCCCAGTGCGGGCTGGCGCCGGGCTTCATCGGCATCGTCGGGCACGACCTGGCGCAGCGCTTCCTGCGCGACGGCGGCGAACTGCTGGAACTGCGCATGCGCGTCGGCGCGCTGCCGCGCTACCCGAACAACGCGCTCAAGTACAACCTCACGTGGAGCACCGAGGGCCTGATCAACGAGTACTGCAATCCCTGCGAGGCCATCGTCGACGGCCGGCAGGTCGAAGTCCCCGCGCTGGAAGGGCTGGAGAGCTTCGCGCTGGACGGCGTCGAGTACGAGGCCTTCAATACGTCCGGCGGGCTGGGCACGTTGCCCGAGACGCTGGCCGGGCGCGCGCGCCAGGTCGACTACAAGTCGATCCGCTACCCGGGCCATTGCGCGGTGATGAAGCTGCTGCTCAACGACCTGCGCCTGCGCGACCGGCGCGAATGGCTGCGCGAGATCTTCGACAGCGCGATCCCGGTCACGCAGCAGGATGTGGTGATCGTCTTCGCCAGCGCCACGGGGTATCCTGCAGCGGGCACCGCGGGCACCGCGGGCGCCGCGCCGCTGACGCAGGCTTCGTTCTCGGCGCGCATCGGCGGCGCCGACTCGCCGGCTGGCCACCTGAACGCGATCCAGCTCACCACCGCCGCCGGCATCTGCGCCGCGCTCGACCTTGTGGCACAGGGCGTGCTGCCGCAGGCCGGTTTCGTGCGGCAGGAGGCGATCGCGCTCGATGCCTTCCTGGCCAACCGTTTCGGCCGGCGCTACAGAAGCCATCCCTTGCAGGAGACGACGGCATGAAGACGCAGGACATCGCAGCATGCTGGCAGGCCATGGGCCTGCCGCGCCCGTGGTCGGACGGCGCGGGCACGGGCGCCGCGCTGGCGCTGCGCTCGCCCATCGACGGCGAGACCTACGGGCACCTGCCCGCCTGCAGCGAGGCCGAGGCCGGGCAGCGCATCCACCGCGCGCGCGAGGCGCAGAGCGCGTGGGCGCTGCTGCCCGCGCCGGCGCGCGGCGAGGTGGTGCGGCGCTTCGGCGAGGTGTTGCGCGAGCACAAGAAGGCGCTGGGGCGCCTGGTCTCGCTGGAGGCCGGCAAGATCCTGCAGGAAGGGCTGGGCGAGGTGCAGGAGATGATCGATATCTGCGACTTCGCGGTCGGCCTGTCGCGCCAGCTGCACGGCCTGACCATCGCCTCCGAGCGGCCGCAGCACGTGATGCGCGAGAGCTGGCACCCCTTCGGCCTGTGCGCGGTGATCTCGGCGTTCAATTTCCCGGTCGCGGTGTGGGCCTGGAACGCGGCGCTGGCGCTGGTGTGCGGCAATGGCGTGCTGTGGAAGCCGTCGGAGAAGACACCGCTGAGCGCGCTGGCCGCGCATGGCCTGCTCGAACGCGTGGTGGCCAACGCCGCGCCGCAGTATGCAGGCATCTCGGCGGTGCTGCCCGGCGGCCGGGCGCTGGGCAGCTACCTGGTCGAGCATCCGGCGGTGCGCCTGGTCAGTGCCACCGGCTCCACGCGCATGGGGCGTGAAGTCGGTGTGGCCTGCGCGCGCCACTTCAAGCGCAGCATCCTGGAGCTGGGCGGCAACAATGCCGCCATCGTGGCGCCGTCCGCCAACCTGGAGCTGGCGGTGCGTGCCATCACCTTCGCCGCGGCCGGTACCGCGGGCCAGCGCTGCACCTCGCTGCGGCGCCTGTTCGTGCATGCCGACCTGCTGCCGCAACTGGGCGAGCGCCTGGTGCAGGTACTGGGCCGGCTGCCAGTGGGCGACCCGCTCGAGGACGGCACGCTGGTGGGGCCGCTGATCGATGGCGACGCGGGCGATGCCATGGCCAACGCGCTGGCGGACTGCCGCGCGCAGGGCAATGTGGTGCACGGCGGCGAACGCCTGCTGGGCGAGCGCTATCCGCAGGCCTGCTACGTGCGGCCGGCGCTGGTGCTGACCGGCGAGCAGCACGACACCATGCTGACCGAGACTTTCGCGCCCATCCTCTACCTGATGCCCTACACCTCGCTGGACGAGGCCATCGCGCTGAACAACGCGGCACGGCACGGCCTGTCGTCCTGCCTCTTCACCGAGTCGCTGCGCGAGGCCGAGACCTTCCTGTCGGCGGCGGGCAGCGATTGCGGCATCGCCAACGTGAACATCGGCACCAGCGGTGCCGAGATCGGCGGGGCCTTCGGCGGCGAGAAGGAAACGGGCGGCGGTCGCGAATCGGGCTCGGATGCATGGAAGGGCTATATGCGGCGCGCCACCAATACCATCAACTATGGCGATGCGCTGCCGCTCGCGCAGGGGATTCGCTTCGACATCTAGTGCGGTGCAGGATGCCCGTCCGAGCGCGCGCGGAGCATGGCGGGGAGGGGGTGACGCGCGGGGTGACGCGCGCGATTCGTAGCGAATCGTAACAAGGGTTACAGCGCCTTGACGCTGTATTACGGGGAGTCCCCGTATAACGTTCTTAAGAACAGGAACGCCCCAAAGGACTCGCGATGAAGACGCTGTTGATCGGATTGGCGGCCGCAGCCGCCACGGCAATGCTCGGCGGTTGTGCCGTCTATCCGGCCTATCCCGCCTACCCGGCCTATGACGCCTATGGCGGCCCGGCCGTGGTTGCGCCTGCGCCGGCCTACGTGGCCCCGCCTGCCTACGTCGGCCCCTCGGTCTATTTCGGTTACGGCGGCGGCTACTACGGTGGTGGCCGGCGCTATCGCCACTGGCGCTGAGCGGGCCAGGCCGGTGCGCCCCGGTGCGGGCCGGCCGGCTCAGGCCTGGCTGCTGAGGCCGGGCCAGCTGGGCGCCAGGGCCTGCGCCAGTTCGGGCAGGTCGATCAGGTCGAGCACGCGGCCGACCGTGTGGTCGACCAGTTCGTCGATGGTGCGCGGCTTCTGGTAGAAGCCGGGCACCGGCGGAAAGACGATGCCGCCCATCTCGGTGACGGCCGTCATATTGCGCAGGTGCGCCAGGTTGAGCGGCGTCTCGCGCACCAGCAGCACCAGCCGGCGGCGCTCTTTCAGCGTGACGTCGGCGGCGCGCGTGATCAGGTTGTCGGAGAAGCCGTTCGCCACGGCGGCGAGGGTGCGCATGGAGCAGGGTGCGATCACCATCGCATGCGCGCGGAAGGACCCGCTGGCGATGGTGGCGCCTACGTCACGCACGTTATGCACCACGTCGGCCAGGGCCTCCACCTCGCCCTTGCCCATGTCCAGCTCGTGCTGCAGGTTCATCACGCCGGCGGGCGATACCAGCAGGTGGGTTTCGACCCCGGGCGCGCCGCGCAGCACCTGGGCCAGCCGCACGCCGTAGACGGCGCCGGTGGCCCCGGTGATGGCAACGATCACGCGCCGCGGCGCGGCGCCGCCGGCCGCGGGCGTGGCCGTCATGTTCAGCCCTTGAGCAGGGTCTGCAGTTCGCCGCTCTGATACATCTCCATCATGATGTCCGAGCCGCCGATGAATTCGCCGTTGACATAGAGCTGGGGAATGGTCGGCCAGTTGGCGTATTCCTTGATGCCCTGGCGGATGCCGTCGTCTTCCAGCACGTTGACCGTGGTCGGCGCGTCGACGCCGCAGGCCTTCAGGATCTGGATGGCGCGGCCGGAGAAACCGCACATCGGGAACTGGGCGGTGCCCTTCATGAACAGCACGACCGGGCTGCCCTTGACGATCTGGTCGATCTTTTGTTGCACGTCACTCATGGTTTCACGTATCGGGTTGAGGCGATGCCGGCCGGGGCCGATGCCGCACGGGGAAATCGGAACAAGCGCGGGGGCGCGCCGTGCTGGGGCGGATTTTACTTGATTCGGGCCGGCCCTTCAGGGCCGGGCCAGGAGCGCCGCGGCGGTGCCTGCGTGGGTGGCGCCGCAGGCACCGCCGGCCCGCTCAGGTGGCCAGCCGCCCGCCGCTGCAGCGCTCGTTGCCGCCCAGGTCGCGTGCGGTGGAGATCTCGGCGAAGCCCGCCGCGGCGAGCAGGCCGCGCGCGGCCTCGCCTTGGTCGTAGCCGTGCTCGACCAGCAGCCAGCCGCCGGGCGCCAGGCGGGCCGGGGCGCCGGCGGCGATCGTGCGCAGGTCGCCGAGGCCGTCGCCATGGTCGGTCAGGGCATCGACCGGCTCGAAGCGCAGGTCGCCCTGCACCAGATGCGGGTCGGCCGCGGCGATATAGGGCGGGTTGCTGATGATCAGGTCGAAGCGCACTGCTTCCGGCAGCGCTGCGTACCAGTCGGAGCGCAGGAAGCGCACATTGCCCGCGCCCAGCCGCGCGGCATTGTCCTGCGCCACCGCCAGCGCCGCCGGCGAGACATCGGTGGCCCAGACCTCGGCGTCGGGCCGCTCCAGCGCCAGGGTCAGCGCCAGGATGCCCGAGCCCGTGCCCATGTCCAGCAGATGCGGCCGCGCGCGGCCGTGCAGGCGCGCCAGCGCCGCCTCGACCGCGATCTCGGTGTCGGGCCGGGGGATCAGCACATCCGGCGTGACGCGGAAGACTCGGCCGAAGAACTCACGCTCGCCGAGCAGGTAGGCCATCGGTTCGCCCGCCAGCCGGCGTGCGACCAGCGCGGCCAGCGCCTCGCGGCGCGCAGGAGTGAGCGCCTCGTCGTCGCGGGTGATGAGCTGGGTGCGGCTGTAGCCGGTCAGGTGGCCCAGCAGCATGCGCGCCTCCAGCACCGGCAGGCCGGCCGCGGTGGCGAGCGCCTGCGCCTCGCGCAGGGTGGGCGAGGACGGCCAGCGGCCGCTATCTGGGTTATCTGGGCCGCTATCGGCGGCGGGTGGCGAGGCCTGGGGAGCTGACGGGGCGGCGGGTGCCGGGTGCGGCATGGTGTCTCGGGGTACGGGTAGGTCGGGCGGTGGCCGGCAGCAAAAAACCCCGCCGTGCCTTGCCGGACAGCATACGCCGGCGTGGCGGGGGCGGGGCCGTGCGGCGCAGCCTGGCCGCGCCGGTGGCCGGCCAGGAGCATGTCCCGGGGCCGGCCGGTACGTCCGGATTACTTGTTGACGGCGTCCTTGGCCTTGTCGGCAGCCGCGTTGACGGCGTCCTTGGCCGCATCCTTGGCATTGGCCATGGCGCTGGCGGCATCCGACTTGGCCTGCTCGGCGGCGGCGGAAGCCTGGCTGGCGGCATTGCCGGCGGCGGCCTTGGCCGCGTCGGCCGCATTGCTGGCAGCCGCGGCGGCATCGCTGGCAGCGGCCTTGGCGGAATCGGCGGCGTTCTGCATCGCGCTTTCGGCGCTGGTGGCAGGCGCTTCTTCCTTCTTGCTGCAAGCGGTGAGAGCGGCGGCGACCATCAGCAGTGCGAGCAACTTCTTCATGATTTCATCCTTTTGTCCGTTTCGAGGTGACGTTCGCCTGCCTTCTTGCGCGGCAGGTCCAGTCGCGTTCGATTATAGGAAGCGGCCCAGGCCATGCCAGTGCTGTTTCAAGCATTTACAACAGATACAAAGGCTTTCCGATCGTGCCGGATGTGCAAACAAAGGTGAGCGCACGGCATGGGGGGGCGCTCAGGCCTCTTCCCCCAGGGCTGCGAGCTGGTCCGCCTGGTGCTCGGCGGCCAGTGCGCCCACCAGTTCGTCGAGGTCGCCGTCCATGATGGCGTCGATCTTGTACAGCGTCAGGTTGATGCGGTGGTCGGTGACGCGGCCCTGCGGGAAGTTGTAGGTGCGGATGCGGTCGCTGCGGTCGCCCGAGCCGATCAGGTTGCGCCGCGTGCTGGCTTCCTTGGCCTGGGCGGCGCGCTCCTGCATGTCCTTGATGCGCGCCGCCAGCACCTTCATCGCCTTGTCCTTGTTGCGGTGCTGGCTGCGGTCGTCCTGGCACTCGACCACGATGCCGGTCGGCAGGTGGGTCAGGCGCACCGCGGAGTCAGTCTTGTTGACGTGCTGGCCGCCGGCGCCGGAAGCGCGGAAGGTGTCGATGCGCAGGTCGGCCGGGTTGATCTGCACTTCGCCCACCTCGTCGGCCTCGGGCATCACCGCCACCGTGCAGGCCGAGGTATGGATGCGGCCCTGCGCCTCGGTGGCCGGCACGCGCTGCACGCGGTGGCCGCCGGACTCGAACTTGAGCCGCGAGAAAGCCTTGTCGCCGGCGATGCGCACGATCACTTCCTTGTAGCCGCCCAGGTCGGATTCCGATTCGCTCATCACCTCGACCTGCCAGCGCTGGCGCTCGGCGTAGCGTGTGTACATGCGCAGCAGGTCGGCGGCGAACAGCGCGCTTTCCTCGCCGCCGGCGCCGGCGCGGATTTCCAGCAGCAGGTTGCGGTCGTCGTTGGGGTCCTTGGGCAGCAGCAGCGTCTGCAGGCTGCCCTCCAGCCCCTCCAGGCGCTCCTTCGCCACGGCGATCTCGTCGGCGGCGAAGTCCTTCATCTCGGGGTCGTCCAGCAGCGCCTGGGCGGTGGCCAGGTCGTCCTGGGCCTGGCGGTACTGGCCGTACTGTTCGGCCACCGGCGACAGTTCGGCGTGCTCGCGCGTCAGCTTGCGGTACTGCTCCATGTCGGCCGTGGCGTTCTCGCGCGCGAGCAGGGCGTTGACCTCTTCGAGTCGCTCGGCCAGTTGGTCGAGCTTGGCTTGCATGCTGGCTTTCATCGGGGGTTCGGCAATTCCGGGAGGGTGTTCTGGGACATCGCCGCCGCATCCGCGCCAGGCTGGGCAGGACGGCTGCGGGGGCTGGCGCCGCGCGGGCGGCTGGGCGGCTGGCGCGTGCCGCGAAGGCAGCGCGCGAAGGACGGGCGCGGCTAGCGCTCGGAGTGGCTGCTGTGGCGGAACAGGCCCGGCACCAGGCGCAGCAGCGCCTCGCGATCCTCGCCCTGGGTGTGGTTCAGGGCGTGGGTGGGGCCGTGCAGGAACTTGCGGGTGAGGGCGCCGGAGAGCGCCTCGAGCACGGCTTCGGGATCATCGCCGCGCGCCAGCATGCGGCGCGCGCGTTCCAGCTCGGCCTGGCGCATCGACTCGCCTTGCTGCTGCAGGTCGCGGATGACCGGTACCACGCTGCGGGTCTCCAGCCAGTGCATGAAGTTCTGCACGCGCGACTCGATGATCGCCTCGGCCTGGGCCACCGCCGCCTGGCGCATGGCATTGCCCTCGCGCACGATGGCGCCGAGGTCGTCCACGGTGTACAGGAAGACGTCGTCCAGGCGCGCCACCTCGGGCTCCACGTCGCGCGGCACGGCCAGGTCCACCATCATGATGGGGCGGTGCTTGCGGCGCTTGACCGCGCGTTCCACGGCGCCCAGCCCGATGATGGGCAGCGAGCTGGCGGTGCAGGAGACCACGATGTCGAACTCGTGCAGGCGCTCGCCCAGTTCGGACAGGCGGATCGCCTCGGTGGTCAGGCCCTGGCCGGAGAGCTGCTCGGCCAGCTTCTCGCCGCGTTCGACGGTGCGGTTGGCCACCACGATCTGGCGCGGCTGCTGCGCGGCGAAGTGGGTCGCGCACAGTTCGATCATTTCGCCCGCGCCGATGAACAGCACACGCTGCGTCGACACGCTCTCGAAAATGCGCTGCGCCAGCCGCACGGCCGCCGCCGCCATCGACACCGAATGCGCGCCGATCTCGGTCTGGCCGCGCACTTCCTTGGCCACGGCGAAGGTGCGCTGGAACAGCTGGTTCAGGTAGGTGCCCAGCGCGCCGGCCTCGCCGGCGGTGCGCACCGCATCCTTCAGCTGGCCGAGGATCTGGGTCTCGCCCAGCACCATCGAATCCAGGCCGCTGGCCACGCGGAAAGCGTGGCGCACCGCTTCCGACTGCGGCAGCGCATACAGGTGCGGCGCCAGTTCGCCGGCCGGCACGTTGTGATGCTGGGCCAGCCAGCGCAGCGTGTGCTCGAAGCCGTCCGAGCCGCTCACCAGGATGTCGGTGGCGCAGTAGATCTCGGTGCGGTTGCAGGTGGAGAGGATGGCGGCCTCGGTGCCGCTGCGGCCCGCAAGGTGATTGCGCAAGGTGCCCAGCGCGGGTTTGATCTGCTCAAGCGGAAACGCCACACGCTCGCGCAGCGAGACGGGTGCCGTGGTGTGATTGATGCCGATCGCGAGCAGTTGCATTCTTGCGGGGGTGCTTTCGGGGGCTTTTTTCTGGGCCGCGGTGATGCCGGAGGGCGTGGACGCGTATAAGGCGGCGTATACAGCGCGGACCGCTTTGCATTATACCGCCGGCGGTACAAATTGCTGGACGCGGACTTGATCTGGCTCAGGAGTCCGCCAAGTCTTATCCTTGCACGCTCGGCGGTGAATCGAGGGGGAGGGCGGCATCACTGCCGCAAGGCCCCCGAACGGGTGACTTTTGCGATACCTTGCATCCGGCGGCGGGCGGCAGGCCACGGCCGCCGGCACCGCAGCATTCAGGAAAACATATGGTGGGAATCTTGGTGGTCGGCGCCCTGGTCGGCCTCACGGGGCGCCAACTGCACCCGGTCGGGCGGCGCGTGGTCGGCTGGCGCGTCGCGCCGCTGCTGGGTGCGGTGGGGGCGGCGCTGGCCTTCTATGGCGGCCAGGCGCTGCGCTGGTTCATCGACGGGCAGATGATCGGCTGGGGCGCCGCGATCCTGGGCGCCGCCCTGCTGACGGCGCTGTGGGGGCTGGTGTTCCGGCGCGGGTGACACCGCCCCGCCCGCGGGCGGATCGTGCCGCCGCCGCTGCCTCAGCGGCGTGCCGCCAGGAAGCGGTTCAGCACGCCGCTGGAATAGTGGCTCGCCACCTCGCTGAGGAAGGCGGCGAAATCCACATGGGCGCTGTCGTCGGCACGGTCGGAAATGGTGCGCATCACCGCATAGGGCACGCCGTACTCATGGCATACCTGGCCCACTGCCGCGCCCTCCATCTCCACGGCCTGCAGCCCGGGCAGGCGCGCGCGCAGTTCGGCCACCGCGGCCGGCGCGCCGATGAACTGGTCGCCGCTGGCGATCAGCCCGAGGTGCAGTGCGGGCGCGCTGACGCCGAAGCGCGCGCGCACCGGCGCCGGCACGGCCTCGGCCAGGTCCAGGCGCAGGAAGTCCTCGGTGGCCTGGCGCAGGGCCGCGGTGAGGGCGGCATCGGTGGCGAAGCTGGCTTGTTCCAGCAGCGGCACCTCGTGGCGGGGGAAGAAGGGACGGGCGTCGAGGTCGTGCTGCAGCGTGGCGTCGGCGATCACCACGTCGCCCACGTGCGTGGCATCGCCCACACCGCCGGCCAGGCCGGTGAAGACGATCTCGCTGGCACCGAATTCGCGGATCAGCGTCACCGTGGTGGCCGCCGCCGCCACCTTGCCCATGCGCGCCAGCACCAGCACGCAGGGCTGGCCGTGCAGGGTGCCGACGTGGTAGTCGCGCATGCCGACGCGGTGTACCGTGGCCTTCGCATCCTCGTGCCGCATGGCGGCGATCAGCGCGTCGACTTCGTCGTGGATGGCGGCAAGGATGCCCAGGGTCATGGCAGGTCAGGGCGCGGCCAGGCGCCGGTAGTGATCGGACAAGGCGCCAAGGATACCGGGCGGGCGCGGCCCGCGCAAAGCACCGGCGGCCCGCTGCGGGCGCCCTGGATGCGGCAGGCGGATGCGACGGCGGATGCGTAGTGGCAGTCGCTTTGCTACAGTGCATCTCATCGCGTCCATCCCTTCCCTGCCCATGCCTTCCTCTCCGATGCAGTTGCTGCGCGAGCGGCGCGCGATCCGCCAGGCCCTGGCCGGCTGGCGCCGCGACGGCGTATTGGTGCCGGCGGCCGCCAGGCTGGCCTGGACCCGCACCGAGCCCGGCGCGTCCGACTGGCGCGGCTGGCTCGACCTCGCCTTGCTCGCGCTGGGCGCGGCGCTGTTGTGCGTCGGCGTCATCGTCTTCTTCGCCTTCAACTGGCAGGACCTGCACAAGTTCGCCAAGTTCGGCCTGCTGGCCGCGCTGATCACCGCTCTGGCGGCCTTCGCCCTGCCGCGCCGGCCCGGCGACCTCGCGGCCCAGGCGGCGCTGGCCGGCGCGCAGGTGCTCACGGGCGCGCTGCTGGCCGTGATCGGGCAGATCTACCAGACCGGCGCCGATGCCTGGCAGCTGTTCGCCCTGTGGGCGCTGCTGGCCGTGCCCTGGGCCCTGGCGGCGCGCGCCGCGCCGCACTGGTGGGTGGTGCTGGTGGTGGGCAATGTGGCGCTGCTGCGCTACTGCAGCATCCGCCTGGGCGTGGGCGGCATGTTCGAACTGCTGTTCGGCGAGCGTGGCGGCCTTGCCACCAGCCTGCTGCTGCTGCTGGCCACCGCGGTGCAACTGGCGCTGTGGTACGGCCTGTGCGCGCTGGCGCCGGCGCTGGGCTTCCGCGGCCAGGCCGGGGCCCGCATCGCGGGCGCGCTGGCCTGCGCCTACGCCACCTGGCTGGGCCTGGCCAGCCTGCTGCAGTCCGCGGTTGCCGGCGGCTACTACCTGTGTGCCCTGGCCGCGCTGGCCGCGCTGGCCGCGCTCGGTGCCTGGGTCTACCTGCGCGCCTTCGATATCGTGCTGCTCAGCCTGGCGAGCTTCAGCGCCATCGTGCTGGGGATCGGCGGGGCCGGCCACTGGCTGCTGCGCGGCAGCGCCGACTACGGCGTCTTCCTGCTGCTGGGCCTGCTGACCGTGGCCCTGGCCGGCGGCACGGCCAGCTGGCTGCTGCGGGCGCACCGCCGCCACGTGATGGGAGCGCAGGCATGAGCACGATGCATCCGGACGACACGTCCCGTTCGACCCGCCGCGCCGTGCGCAAGGTCTGGGACGATTTCTCCGCGCGCGGCATGGCCAGCGGCGCCTATACCGAAGCCGTGCGCGCCCCGTGGGCGGTGCGCGTGCTGATGGGCGGCGCCGGCTGGCTGGGCGCGCTGTTCTTCCAGCTCTTCCTGGTCGGCAGCGTCTTCCTGGCCGCGCGCGACAACGGCTGGGCCATGGCGCTGTGCGGCGCCGCGATGGTCGCACTGGCCTACGTGCTGTACCGGCGCCGCCTCGGCGGCATCGCGCTGGAACAGTTCGCGCTGGCCATCAGCCTGAGCGGCCAGGGCATGGTGATCCTGGGCGCGGCCAAGGGGGTCGCCTTCGGGCGCGCGCTGGAGTCGGCCGGCTTCTGGGCCGGCATCGCCGCGTTCCAGGCGCTGCTGTTCGCCGTGGTGCCCAACCGCCTGCACCGGCTGCTGTGCGCCTTGACGGCCTGGGGCGCGCTCGCGGTGACCGCGCAGCGCCTGATCGGACCGTCCGCCCTCGACGGCTGGCTGGCCTATCCCTGGCCGCTGGTGGGGCTGGTGCCGCTGGCCTGCGTGCTGCTGATCGCCTTCACCAACAACGAGGCACAGCTGTGCACCGCCGACCGGCTGGACTGGGCCGAACCCGCCGCCGATGCGACCTTGCTGTTCGCCCTGGGCGGCGCCCTGATGCTGACCGGCGCCGACCGGCCCTGGCTGCTCGCGACAGGCGGGGCGGCGCCGATCGGCATGCACTGGCACGCCGGCGCCGTGCTGGCTTTCCTGCTGGCCGTGTTCGCGGCCGCGGAAGCGCGCCGCCTCGAACTGCCCAATGCCGCCGGCCTGCCCGCGGTGATCGTCGCACTGGCGCTCGGCGGCCTGATGGCGGGCGCGCCGGCCGTCAGCGTCGGCGTGCTGGCCCTGGGGCTGGCGCTGCGGCGTGCCTCGCTGCCCTGGCTCGGATTGGGCGTGGCCACGTTGCTGGCGGGTTTCACCTGGTACTACAGCGCGCTGAGCTGGACCCTGCTCGCCAAGTCGGCCACGCTGGCCGGCGCCGGCGTGCTGGTCCTGCTGGCGCGCGTCGTGCTGCTGCGCCGCGGCGGCACCAAGGAGCTGCGATGAAACGCTGGATCCTGATCGCCTGGGCCCTGACGCTGGGCGTGGCCGCTTTCGGCATCGCCGGCAAGGAACGGCTGCTGGCCGGCGGCCAGACCATCTACCTGCGCCTGGCCCCGGTGGACCCGCGCTCGCTGATGCAGGGCGACTACATGGCGCTGAACTTCGCCATCGGCAACGCCATCCGCGAAGCGCGCCGGCAGCACGACCTGCCGGACGCCCGCGCGGGCGTTGCCGTGGTCACGCTCGACGCCCGGCGCGAAGCCGTCTTCGTGCGCCTGCACGGCAGCGAAGCGCTCGCGCCCGGCGAACGGCTGCTGCGCTACCAGACCGTGCCCACACGCTGGGGCGGGGTGCAGGTCCAGGTGTCGACCGACGCCTTCTTCTTCCAGGAGGGGCAGGCGGCGCGTTTCGAGCACGCGAAGTACGGCGAGTTCCGTGTCGGGGACGATGGAACGGCGGTGCTGGTGAAGGTGGTGGGGGAGGGCTTGGAGGCGTTGTGAGATGTGGCGGCGCTGCGCTTGCCAAGGCTGCGCAGAGGATTTTCACCGCACACTGTTTGCGTATCAAAGCGCAACATTCCCTGGGCCCCTCCGGGAGTACGCTTCATCTCGTCGCATGCAAAGCGACCGGGATTGACAGCCCGAATACACAGGCAATCCACAGGCAATCGTTTAGCCCAGGAGGCAAATGCCATGTATCGGTCTTTGACTGTCAGGATCCGGACCTGCCTATTGCCCGGTGTCAGCGCTCCCATCATTTGTAGCGAGCCCCCCGTTCCGCGGGCGTCCTCTGGGTGGGGGATGGCTGACCATGCTTAAACACACCCGTTCCAACCTCACTGCCGAGCAAGGCCCCTCGGCCATCTTCCTGACCCGCCATTTCGCCCTCGAAACGCCATTGAGCGTGGCAGCGGAGAAGGCGGCACAACTGCACGGCCTGCTGTACCTGCTCCGGGACTGTGCGACCGGCGACGGCGCCTTCGAGACCCTGGCGCGGGAACTGCAGGACGGCATCCTGTCGCTGGCGGCGGACCTGGCTCATGAAACGCTGGTGATGAGCGAGATGGCGGTGCTGCAGGCCGGGACGGACGCTGATCGGACCTGAGCGTTCCCATCTCATGCATTGACGTGGATGGAAGGCCAAGGGCCCCACGCGGGCCCTTGGCCTCAGCGCGACGGCTTCGGGTTCCGATGTCGGGTGCGATGGTTCGGCATTGCAGGCACACACTGACCGGATCCGCAGCGCGGCTGCTCTCCAGAGGCATCTACTATCTGCATCTCGATGCGAAGGCCCGCCATCGCAGCCATGCCGACGAGCGATTCGAGATCGAACTGGTGGATTCTGCCGCGCATGAGTTCTGCGATGCGTGCCTGCGGTACGCCGAATAGCGTGGCCGCCTGTGACTCATTCCTGGCCGTGCTGGCGAGATGGTCCTTGAGGGCCAGCATCAGCGCTGAGCGTAGCTTCATGTTCTGGACGCCAACGGGCCTGCTTTCGATGGCTTTCCGAGTGACTTGAAATGGCGACAGGGGCATGGTTCCTCTTCGTTGCGTGCTTGGACTTTCCTCAAGTAGAAGTGCCTGCCCGGACCAGAGACCGTATCGACATCGGCACGTCTGCCTGTCAGCGGCATTTGCGCGACCGGCTTCCGGTAGGCGTTGTGATTGTGTGGGCGTTGACTTTCTCTTTCTGTGTCCGTTTGTGCCGATTGCGTGCAAGATTCGGCCTCGCGACATGGGCTCGTTCCGTATCAGAACGTCACGTTTTCCATACGGAATTGCAGATACGCTTCGCCTCCAGTCCTTGGCTTCCCGACAGGAGCCTGATGGCCCCGCAGCAAGTCGAAGCCGAGCGGCCGCGCAACACCAAGCTCTGGATGACGCAGCATATGCCGGGCGGAACCTATCAGGTGATGACCGATCAACCCGCCTTCTCTGCGGAGATCGACCTGGACCAGGCGCACGCGGGAAGTCGCTCTTTCCGCAAGTTGTGCAGCGAATTCAGGCGGGAAGCTTTGCGTTTGCCAGCTTGATCGCTGTGGGAGGCCAGAGGCAGGGCCTCGCAACGGCTCGCTCTCAAGCCAATGCGCGCCTGAGTTTGACGGCACGACTGTCACTCATCTGTCACCAACGAAAAAGCCCTGCCAGACAGGCCAGGGCTTGAAAGACGGGCGCTTCGCGAACGGCCCGCCACCAGTATCGGCAGTCGGCGCGCGTTTGCCCAGGCGATTCGTGCCACCGTCGCGGCGGCGCAACGACGGTGTGCCGGGGGAGCGACGTCCCGGGTGCTGGCGATGCGTGGTGTGCTGTCCCGGTATCGCGCGGTGGCTCGCGGCAGGTCATCTTCGCCGGTGCACGCGCGAGATTAACTCGTTTGCGTGATGGGACGGTTGCCGCCGCCCCGGCATACTGGGTTCCAGCGGCAGCCCGGCGCGGCAGCTCCGCCTCGTGCGGCAACCTGAGGCGCGCCGCGGGCAACGACAGCGTCGATGCATCGCGGCAGCAGACAGGGAGCGCTGGCGGCCACGTCCTCATCACAACAGCGGGCGGGCCGACTTGCAGGCTTTTGGGGATTGCCTCGGGGAAACGCCGGATCCAGCAGCCTTGCCGCCGGGTCCGAGGGAGCCGTCCAGTGCTCTGCGCGTGATGTGGCGGGCCGGATCCGACCCGCCGTTCCTGGTCTCCATCCGGCTGCGCAGGCTTGCCTGCTGCGCAGCCGGATGGAGCGATGGAACGCATGAATGACCCGGTGCGCGCCGTATCGATTGCCGTTGCAACCCCGGTGCAAGCGAGACTTCCGCCGTGCCCCGATCCGTGCCAGCCCTCGCCGGATCTTCCGCTGCGTTTCATCCGGCCCCATCCCGGCCCCATCCCGCCCTCATCCAGCGCGTTCCCCGGCCTGCTGCGCCAGCACCTGGCGCCGCTCGGCGAGGAAGCGCCCCGGCGGCTTGCCCACGGCCTTCTTGAACATGGTGACGAAGGCGCTCGGGCTGTCGTAGCCCAGGTCGAAGGCCACGGCCTGCACCGACAGGCCGCCGGTCAGCAGGCGGGTGCCGGTGATCACGTGCAACTGGCGCCGCCAGTGGCCCACGCTCATGCCGGTTTCCTGCCGGAACAGCCGGCTCAGGCTGCGCTCGCTCATGCCGATGCGCGTCGCCCAGCATTCCAGCGTGGCAGGGTCGGCGGGCTCGGCGAGCAGGGCTTCGGTCAGCCGGCGCAGGCGGGCATCCGCCGGCCGCGGCAGGTGCAGTTCTTCCAGCGGGGCCTTCACCAGCTCGTCGAGCAGCACGGCAATGGCACGCCCGTCCGGTCCTTGCTCGTCGTACAGCTCGGGCATTTCCGCCGCGCGCGCGATCAGGGCCTGCAGCAGCGGCGAAACGGAGACGCTGCAGCACACGGTGGGCAGGCCCGGCACCGCATCGGGCTCGACGAACAGGCCGTAGCCGAGCACCTTGCCGGCGCCGCTGGCTTTGTGCGGTAACTCGCCCGGGATCCACACCGCACACTGCGGCGGCGCGATCCATACGCCGCGCTCGGTCTCCAAGGTGATCACGCCGGACAGCGTGAGCAGAAGCTGGGCCTTGCGATGGGCGTGCAGCGGCTGCTCGTTGCCATCCGTCACCACCTGGATGCTGAGCGCGGCGACGGGCCGCGCGACGCTGTGCGGCAGGTGGGAGCGGAGCAGGTCGGTACTGGCGGGCATGCGGTCCGTGTGGAAGTCGACAAGGGCAGAGCGTGGAGCGGGGACCGGCGATGGCTCGGCGCAGTCCATGGCGGGACTGTAGAGGCCGGCTGGGGTGGCGTCATTTTGCAACTCGGTCAATCCGTTTCGCAATCCAGCCAATGGCCGGATTGCGCAATTCTCTGGCGCGATGGCGCCATGGCGCCAGCCGGGCGCCGGCCTAGCATGCGGCTATCGCGCGGATGCCCTGCCGTCCGCGCCTGGTAGGCGCCCCGGCATGGCTCTCGCCGGCTGGTGTCCTGGTGTTCATCCCTTTGCGCAAGCGCCGTGCCGGGCCGCGTCCGTCGATGCGGTCCGCGCGGGCTTCCCCCTCGCTCTCATGATCCGACTGCCACGCCTGCATCCCCGGGCGCCGGCGCTCCTCCTGGCCTTGCTGCTGGGCGGATGCGCCGTCGGCCCTGACTTCTCTCCCCCCGCGGCGCCGCTGGCCGGCGCGACGCTGTCGCCGCGCCGTGCCGAGGGCTTGCCGGCCCGCCTGACCGCCGAGGCCGCGCCCGCGGCCTGGTGGCGCCTGTTCGGCGACGCCACGCTGGACGCGCTGCAGGCACGCGCGCAGGCGGCCAACCTCGACCTGCGCGCGGCCTCGGCGCGCGTGGCGCAAAGCCGCGCCCGGATGGGCATCGCCGGCGCCGCGCTGCTGCCGGCGCTGGGCGCGGACGGCAACTACGGCCGCCAAGCGGTCAGCGCCAACGGCCTGTTCGCCGCGCTGGGCGCGCCCAGCCATGCGATCGACCTGTGGCAGGCCGGTTTCGACGCCGCCTGGGAGATCGACCTGTGGGGCCGCGCGCGCCGCCTGCTCGAACAGGCGCAGGCGGGCACGCAGGCCGCGCTGCTGGCCCGCGAGGCCGTGCGCGTCAGCCTGTCGGCCGAGGTGGCGCGCACCTATCTGCAATGGCGCGGCGTGCAGGCACAGCTCGACATCGCGGGCGCCAACCGGGCCATCGCCGCACATGCGCTGCGGCTGGCGCAGAGCCGCGAGGCCAACGGCGTGGCAACGCGCTTCGATACTGCCGCCGCGCAGGCGCAGCTGGCCACGGTGACGGCGCTCGAGCCCGAGCTGGAGCGGCAGCGCGATGCGCTGCTCAATGCGCTGGCCTTGCTGCTGGCGCTGCCGCCGCGCGAGCTGGACGGCGAGCTCACGCGTGCGATGCCGCTGCCCGCCATGCCGCCGGCGCTGCCGGTGGGCCTGCCTTCGGAACTGGCCCGGCGCCGCCCCGACATCCTGCAGGCCGAGGCCGAACTGCACGCGGCCACCGCGGCGGTGGGCGCCGCCCAGGCCGATTTCTATCCGCGCCTCACGCTCAAGGCCCGGCTCGGCGCCGAGGCCTTCCAGTTCACCGACCTGGGCAACTGGGCCTCGCGCAACTTCCTGGTCGGGCCCACGCTCTACCTGCCCATCTTCGAGGGCGGGCGCCTGAAGCAGACGCTGGCGCTCACCGAGGCCGGGCAGCAGGCCGCCGCCATCGCCTACCAGAAGACGGTGCTGCAGGCCTGGCACGAGATCGACAATGCGCTCGACGCCTGGGCCGCCGAGCAGCGCCGCCATGCCGAGCTGGCGCGCGCCGAGGCGCAGAACCGCGTCGCACTGCAGGCGGCCGAACGCGCCTGGCAGCAGGGGGCCGCCGACTACCTGCCGGTGCTGGTGGCGCAGCGCAACCTGCTCGGCGGCCAGCTCGCGCTGAGCGACAGCGCCACCACCGCCACCCTGACCGTGGTCGCGCTGTACAAGGCGCTGGGTGGCGGCTGGGAGGCGGGGACGACGGCGGACCCGGCGCCGGGCGAGGCCGCCGCCACGGCCAATACCAGCCTGCCGCCGCCCGATGAGCGCGGCCAGGGAGCCAACTCGTGAGCGCCGCCCGTTCCGGCGAGGCGGCGTCCGTGTCCGGCGGCCTTGCGGTGCCGGCCGTGGTGGCCGCGTCTGCTGCCGCGTCCGGTACTGCCGGCGGTACCACGCGCCCGCTGCTGGCGCTCGGCGGCATCTTCCTGGCCGCGATGATGGCCGGCCTGAACAACCGCGTGGGCACGCTCGCGCTGGCCGACGTGCGCGGCGCGCTCGGCTTCGGCCTGGACGACGCCTCCTGGCTCGGCACCGCCTATGCGGCCGGCGAACTGGTGGCCATGCCCTTTGCCTCGTGGTTCGCCATCACGCTGACGCTGCGCCGCTTCCATCTCGGGCTGCTGCTTGCCAGCGTGGCCGTGGCCTTGCTGCTGCCCTGGGTGCGCGACCTGCACCTGCTGCTGGCGCTGCGCGCGCAGCAGGGCCTGGCCTGCGGCGCGATGATCCCGCTGCTGATGTCGGCCGCGCTCAGGTTCCTGCCGGCGCCGGTCCGCCTGCATGGCCTGGCGCTGTACGCGATGACCGCCACCTTTGCCCCTAATGTGGCGATGTGGCTGGCGGCGCAGTGGACCGATGCGCTGCATGACTGGCGCCTGGTCTACTGGCAGATCGTGCCGCTGGCCGCCATCGCCGGCGCGCTGGTGGCGCGCGGCCTGCCGCGCGAGCCGATCCAGGCCGGCCGCTTCCCGCGCGGCAACTGGCTGGGCCTGGCCTGCGGCGCGACGGGGCTGGCCTTGCTGGCGGTGGGGCTGGACCAGGGCGTGCGCCTGGACTGGTTCCGCTCGCCGCTGGTCACCTGCGCGCTGGCGGCGGGCGCCGGCTGCACGGCCCTGTACCTGCTGACCGAGTGGTACCACCCCGAGCCCTTCATGGAACTGCGCCTGCTGGCACGGCGCAACCTTGGCCTGGGCTTTGCCGTCTTCGTCTGCCTGCTGGTGGTGATGCTGTCGGGCTCGGCCTTGCCGTCGGGCTTCCTGGCGCGGACCTGGGGCTACCGCGCGCTGCAGGGCATGCCGATCGGCCTGATCGTGGGCCTGCCGCAGATGGTGCTGGGCTCGCTGGTGGCGCTGCTGCTGTACCGCCGCTGGGTGGATGCGCGCTGGGTGTTCGCGTGCGGCCTGGCGCTGCTGGCGCTGTCCTGCCTGCTGGCCGCGCGCCTGACGCCCGACTGGATGTGGCGGCAATTCGCCTGGGTCCAGGTATTGCAGGCACTCGGCCAGCCGATGACCGTGGTGCCGCTGCTGTTCCTCGCCACCAGCGTGGTGCGTCCGCAGGAGGGCCCCTATGTATCGGGGATCATCAATGCCCTGCGCGTGTTCGGCACGCTGCTGGGCGGTGCCGGCCTCGGCCAGTTCCTGGCCGTGCGCGAGCGCTTCCACACCAGCCTGCTGCTGGACCACGTCGGCCGGCTGGGCGGTGCCCTCGGCGACGCGCCGCTGCCGGCGGGGCTGGGCGGCATGGTGGCCCGGCAGGCCTTCGTGCTCGCCACCGCCGACGCCTACCGCGTGCTGGGATGGTTCGCGCTGGCGCTGATCCCGGTGGTGCTGCGCCTGCAGTACATCCCTGCTCCTACCGTGGCCGCGCCGCGCTAGCGGGGCCGCTGTCACTGCATTCCGCTCGCTACGGCTTCACCGCAACGCAACAGCAACGAAGCCGTAGCGAAACCGCAACGAACTTATCCGGAGATCGCCATGGCACTCCCCAGACAGATCCAGATCGCCACCGTCAGCCTGGTGGCCCTCATCGCCCTCGGCGCGCTGGCCTACCTGAACCAGCCGGAAGCCGAGGCCGCGGTCCAGTCCACCGACAATGCCTACGTGCGCGCCGATTTCACCGTGGTGGCGCCGCAGGTGTCGGGCCGCGTCGCCCAGGTGCTCGTACAGGACAACCAGGTGGTGCAGGCCGGCACGCTGCTGGCCACCCTCGACGACCGCGACTTCGTGGTCGCGCTCGACAGCGCACGCGCCCAGGTGCAGAGCAGCGAGGCCGCCATCGACAGCCTGCAGGCGCAGCAGGCGCGGCAGCAGAGCGTCATCCGCGAGGCACGGGCCAGTGTGGCGGCCGACGATGCCGCGCTCAGGCTGGCGCGCGCGGACACTGCGCGCTACCGCAACCTGGCCGCCGACGGCGCCGGCACGGTGCAGGCCTTGCAGCAGGCCGAAGCGCGGCTCGCCATCCAGCAGGCCGGCCGCGACCGGAACGCCGCCACGCACGAGGCCGCGCGGCAGCAGCTGGAGATCCTGCGGGCCGACCTGCAGAAGGCGCGCGCCGTGCTGGCGCAGGCCCGCGCCGCGCAGGCCGCCGCCGAACTGAACCTGTCCTACACGCGCGTGGTCGCGCCGCAGGCCGGCATGGTGGGCGAGCGCTCGGTGCGCGTCGGTGCCTTCGTCGGCGCGGGCAAGCCGCTGATGGTGGTGGTGCCGCTGGATGCCGTGTACGTGGAGGCCAACTACCGCGAGACGCAGCTCGCGCACGTGCGGCCCGGCCAGCCGGTGCGCATCAAGGTCGACGCGCTGCCGGGCGTGGTGCTGCGCGGCCGGGTCGACAGCGTGGCGCCGGCCAGCAGCCTCAGCTATGCACCGATCGCGCCGCAGAACGCGACCGGCAACTTCACCAAGATCGTTCAGCGCCTGCCCACGCGCATCCGGCTCGATCCGGCCCAGCCGGAAGCCGCGCGGCTGCGCGTGGGGATGTCGGTGGAGCCGGAGATCGAGACCGGCGCGGGCGGCGCCTGACGCGCGCCGGCGTGCCGCTCAATCCAGCCTGGCGCCCGAGTCCGCCACCAGTTGCTTGAGCACCGGCCAGTCGCGCGCGTAGAGCGCCTGCGATTCCTTCGGCGTGGTACCCAGCGGGCGCAGGCCGAGCGAAGTCAGGCGGGTCTGCATGTCGGGCTGCTGCAGCACCGCGCGGACCTCTTCGTCCAGCTTCGCCACCACCGCCGGCGGGGTGCCCATCGGCGCCAGCAGGCCGATCCAGCCCATGGTCTTGAAGGCGTTGTCCGGCAGGCCCGACTCGGCGAAGGTGGGCACCTCGGGCAGGCCGGCGTTGCGGCTGTCGCCGGTCACCGCCAGCGCCTTGAGCTTGCCGTTTTGGATGTAGGGCTTGGCGGTGAGGAGGCTGGCCACGCCGAACTGCACCTGGCCGCCCATCAGGTCCTGCAGCATCGGCGCCTCGCCCTTGTAGGGCACGTGCACCATGTCGGCCTGCATCTGCCGGCTGAAGTAGGCCCCCGCCAGGTGGGCGTAGGAGCCCACGCCCCAGGAGGCGTAGCCGACCTTGCCGCGGTGGCTGCGGCCGTACTCGCCCAGTTCCCTGGCATTGCGTACGGGCAGCGCGGGCGTGGTCACCAGCACGAGCTGCGCGTCGGCCAGCACGTTGATCAGCGTCAGGTCCTTGCGCGGGTCGTAGGGCAGCTTGGCGTAGAGGAACTGATTGGTCAGCACGGACTGCGTCAGCGTGACCAGCAGCGTGTAGCCGTCCGGCGCGGCCTTGGCCACGGCATCGGTGCCGATGATGCCGGAGGCGCCGCCCTTGTTGTCGACGATGATGGGCTGGCCCAGCCGCTTGCTGAGCTTTTCTCCCAGCGCGCGGGCGACGATGTCGGTGCCGCCGCCGGCGGGGTAGGGCACCACGATGCGGATCGGCTTGGCCGGATAGCCGCCGGCCTGGGCCTGGGCCGCGGTGCTGGCGGTGCCGAGGGTGATGCCGCCGAGGGCGAGCGCGAGCAGCGCGCGTCGTCTGAACATGCCTTGTCTCCTGCGTGTCTTTTTCTGTCGGGTCTGTCGCCATGCCACCGCCGTGGGGGCGAGTGGCGTCCACACGCTACCCGGCTTGAGAAAATACGTCCAATGCCATATTTTTAAGTTTTCGATGCAAATCATGCAAAGTTGAAGCTTGTGTCCCCGTGGCAGCCTCGGCGAGTTACGACACAGGAACGCTTCCAGGAACCCCTCCAGGAGACCAGACGGCACCATGGGCCTTCGCCGCTTGCATCACTTCGTCACGCTGATCGAGCAGGGCAGCTTTGCCCGCGCCGCCGACGCGCTGCACCTGTCGCAGCCCGCCTTGTCGCGCAGCATCCAGGCGCTGGAGGCCGACTACGGTTGCGCGCTGGTCGACCGCAGCTACGGCAAGGCCGGCACGACCGCCGCGGGGACCATGGTGCTGGCGCGGGCCCGCCGCATGCTGCGCGAGGGCCGCGAGCTGCGGCGCGAGCTGCAGTTGCTGCAGGACATCGAGATCGGCAGCCTGCGCCTGGGCTTCGGCCCCTTTGCCGCGGCCTTCCTGCTGGAGCCTGTGCTGGCCGCGCTGGTGACGCGCCACCCACGCCTTGGCATCGACCTGGAGATCGCCGACACGCAGAGCATGGTGCAGGCGCTGGAGGCTGAGCGGCTCGACGTCTTCATCGGCGAGAGCCAGAGCCTGGCCGGCCAGCCGCACCTGCATATCGATCGCCTGCCCGCGCTGCAGACCGGCTTCTTCGTGCGCGCCGGCCACCCGCTGGCCGGGCGGCGCGCCGTAGCGCTGACGGAACTGGCAGGCTTCCCGGTGGCCGGGCCGCGCCTGCCGGCTCGCGTGCAGGCTTTCTTCGCCGCCCAGCTCCAGGCCGAGGCCGACGCGCGTGGCGGACCGGCCGCGGCGCCGGAGGCGTTGCTCACCGTCACCTGCGACGACATGCACGCGCTGCGCACGCTGATGCAGGCGACCGACACCGTCGTGCTGGTACCCCGGTCGATGATGGCGGGTGCCTGTGCCGCGGGCGAGGCGGCCGCGCTGCCGCTGCGCCCGGCCACCGAGCTGCGCGCGCCCTATGGCGCGGTGTGGCTGGCCGGGCGTACGCTGTCGCCGGCCGCGCGCGCCTTCGTCGCGCTGGTGCACGAGGTGCTGCCGGAGGCCTGACGTTCCGGCCCGCCCGGCGCCGGCGGCGCTGTGCGACAGTGCGCCGACGCCAGCGTTCGCCGGCACGCAGGCGCCCGCCCGCGGCGGCCTCAGCGCAGCAGCGGCGCCTCCGTGAGCGCCTGCAGCGCGGACCAGGTCACGCCGGGCGCCATCGCCTCGACGCGCAGCCCGTCCGCTGTCACCGCCAGCACCGCCAGGTCGGTATAGATGCGGCGCACCACGCCGGCCGCGGTCAGCGGCAGGCTGCAGCGCGCGCGCAGCCGCGGCCGGCCGTCGCGCGTGGTGTGCTCCATCAGCACCCAGACCGCGCGCGCGCCGAAGGCCAGTTCCATCGCACCGCCGACGGCCGGCGGCGTGCCGGGGTCGGCGCGGGTCCAGTTGGCGAGGTCGCCGTTGGCCGCCACTTCGTAGGCGCCGAGGATGGCCAGGTCGAGGTGTCCGCCGCGCATCATGGCGAAACTGAGCGCCGAGTCGAACAGGGATGCGCCCGGCAGCAGGCTGACCGGCTGTTTGCTGGCATTGACCAGTTCGGCGTCCTCCTGGCCGGCGGGCGGGCGCGGCCCGAGGTGCAGGATGCCGTTCTCGCTGTGCAGGAAGACTTCGCGGTCCTGCGGCATCCAGTCGGCGACCTGGGTGGGCAGGCCGATGCCCAGGTTGACGTAGGCCCCGTGCGGGACGTCCTGCGCGGCGCGGCGCGCGATCTCCTCGCGCGTCCAGGGCCGGGCGCCGGGGGCAAGGTTCGGCTGGCCGCTCATGCCGCGCCTCCCGGGGCCAGCACGACGCGGTCGACGAAGATGCCCGGGGTCACGACCTGTTCCGGGTCGAGCGCGCCGGCTTCCACCATGCTGTCCACTTCCGCCACCACCACCTCGGCGGCGGTCGCCATGACCGGGTTGAAATTGCGGCCCGCCAGGCGATAGCTCAGGTTGCCGAGCCGGTCGGCGCAATGCGCACGGACCAGCGCGAAGTCGGCGCGCAGCGGCAGCTCCAGCACATAGGCCACGCCGCCGACCTCCTGCACCGTCTTGCCCTCGGCCAGCGGCGTACCGACCGTGATCGGGCTGAGGAATCCGCCCAGGCCGGCGCCGGCGCAGCGGATGCGTTCGACCAGGGTGCCCTGCGGCACCAGTTCCAGCTCGACCTCGCCGTGCCGGTAGGCATCGCGGAAGGCGGTGGCGCCGGCGGTGAGCGGGTAGGAGCAGACCAGCTTGCGCACGCGTCCGGCCGCGATCAGGCTGGCCACGCCTTCGTTGTCGAAGCCTGCATTGTTGGAGACCACCGTCAGCCCGCGCGCGCCCTGGTCCAGCACGGCGTTGATCAGCGCCGCCGGCAGGCCGGCGCTGCCGAAGCCGCCCACCATCAGCGTGGCGCCGTCGCGCAGGCCGGCCACGGCCTCGCTGCAGCGCGCCACGCGCTTGTCCACTCGTTTCATCAGCCTTCCTCACGGGGGGCGCCGCGGCACTGGCCGCGCACGCCGAAGCCGCATCTTGTGCCGGCCGCAGGCATAGGCACAACGGCAGCCACCTTAAATATTGATAAGCTGAGCTTATGAAGACGGCCTGGCAGGCAAGGAGAGCTCCATGGACCTGGAAGTGAGGCACTACCGCTATTTCGTCGCGCTGGCCGAGGCCTTGCACTTCGGCCGCGCGGCCGAGCGCCTGGGCATCTCGCAGCCGGCCTTGAGCCAGCAGTTGCGCTGGATCGAGCAGCGGGTGGGCGCGCCGCTGCTGGCGCGCGGCGGGCGCCGCCTGGCGCTGACCGAGGTGGGGACGGTGCTGCTGCGCGAGGCGCAGGATGTGCTGCGCCGCCTGCAACTGGCCGAACTGGCGACCGCGCGCGCCAGCCGTGGCGAGACCGGCAGCATAGCGATCGGCTACGTTGCCTCGGCGGCGCTGTCGGGCCTGCTGCCGCGCCTGATCCATCGTTTCCGCCAGGATCATCCCGACGTGCAGTTCAGCCTGCGCGAGATGGAGATGCCGCTGCAGCTCACCCGGCTGGCCGACGGCGAACTCGACCTAGGCTTCGTGCGGCCGCCGCTGCCGGGGTTGCCGGAAGGCGTGGCGCTGCTGGAGGTGGCCGACGAGCCGGTGGTGCTGGCCGTGCATGCCGGCCATGCGCTGGCGCGCCAGGCCGTGGTCGATCCCGCCCGCCTGCGCGGCGAGACCTTCCTCTGTACCCACACGCAGGAGGGCACGGGCTTCTATGCCATCACCCAGGCGGTCTGCGCCAGCGCCGGTTTCGCGCCGCGCGTCGAAACGCTGTCGCCGCAGATGTCCACCATCGTCAGCATGGTGGCGGCGGGCTTCGGCGTGGCCCTGGTGCCGGAGTCGATGCGCGCCTTCGCGCCGCCGGACGTGGTGTACCGGCCGCTGGCGCAGCAGGCCGTGCGCTCGCCGCTGGCGGTGGCGCACCGGCGCAATGTGCAGGCGCCGGCGGTGCTGCGCCTGCTGGAACGCTGCCGCGCCGGGCGGCCGGCGCGGCGCGAGGCGGGCGGCGCTCAGCCGCCGCTGTAGATCTCGCTCGGCGCGATCTGGATGTAGACGTCCTTGGCCTGCGGCACGCCGGGCATCAGCAGGGCCAGCTTCATCGAACTGCCGCCGATGGCCTGCAGGAAGGTCCAGCCGACGGTCTGGCCGCCGGCGCGGATGGCGACCGATTCGCCCGAGCCGACCAGCACGCGACGCGTGCCGGGGGTGACGTCGATGGTGCGGGTGACGGTGTCGAGACGGGCGGGACTGCCGAACAGGCGGCTATCCGCGCTGGGGGGCGCGCTGGGGGCGGGGATGGCGGCGGCGGGAGTACTCCAGGCAGAGGCGGCGCCCAGCAGCAGCAGGGCGGCGAGGAGGGAGGTCTGGGTCTTCATGGTGCAAGTCGTGGCCCCGGCGGGATGGCAGTCCCGGGCGGGACAGGGGGCGCCGGAGTCTTGCCGGGCCGCGCACCGTTCCCCGTTGCGGAGGAACGGTGCGTGCGCAGCGCGGAGGGGCGTCGTCTCCGCAGGGCCTGGGGGCGTCGTGTGGCTGGTCGTGTACAAGAACGCGGTTCAGGGTTAACCCTGGCGTCAGTGTAGTGCCGTGGATGAAATTCCAAAAATGACTTGATTTCACAGATGCAAGTCGTTTTCTTCCTGAAGGGCGTGCCGCCGCCGGGCGGCGCATACTGTGGCGGACGCGGCGCCGTCGCGGCTTCCGCTGCCGATGCCTCCGCGTCTCCTTCCGTCCCTTCCGTCCCCTTCCCGCAGGAGGCCTGTCATGACGGCCAAGCCGGTCAAGATTCCCGGACCCGACCATCCCATCACCGTGACGCCCAATCCGGCCCGGGTCATCGTCACGGTCGCCGGCCGCGTGGTGGCCGACAGCCGGCGCGCGCTGACGCTGCGCGAGGCGTCGTACGCGGCGGTGCAGTACCTGCCGCGCGAGGATGCCGACATGGCGCTGCTGGCGCGCACCGGCCACGCCACCTACTGCCCATACAAGGGCGATTGCAGCTACTTCAGCATCCCCGTGGGCGGCACGCGCGCCATCAACGCAGTGTGGTCGTACGAAGCCCCGTATGCGGCGGTGGCGCAGATCGCCGGCTACCTCGCCTTCTATCCCGACCGGGTCGACCGCATCGAGGAAGTGGCGCCCTGAGCCTGCCCTGAGCACGCCCCCGGGCGTGCTCAGGGCAGGGCATGTGCCGTGTCCCGCGCCATGCCGCTAGAATCCGCGGGATCGGATATCCAAGGGAAGGGCATGGAGCTCAGGCAACTGCGCTACTTCGTACAGGTGGTCGAACTCGGCAGCATGGGCCAGGCCGCGCAGAAGCTGGGCGTGGTGACCTCGGCGCTGAGCCAGCAGATCAGCCGGCTGGAGAGCGAGCTGTCGACCCGGCTGCTGCAGCGCACCTCCACCGGCGTGGTGCCGACCGACGCCGGGCTGGCCTTCTGGCGCCAGGCGCAGCTGGCCCTGCGCCATGCCGACGACGCCGTGCGCGCGGCCCAGCTCGCGCGCCTGTCCGGCCACGTCAGCGTGGGCATGGCGCCCAGCACCATCACCGTGCTCGGCCTGCCCTTCCTGCAGGCCATGCGCGAGCGCTATCCCGACATCCGCCTGCACCTGGTCGAGAGCCTGTCCGGCAACCTCGGCGCGATGATCGGCGCGCGCCAGCTCGACCTCGCGGTGCTGTTCCAGACCGCCGCCGGGCAGCGCTGGAGCGTGACTCCGCTGCTGACCGAACGCCTCTTCGTCATCGCCCGCCCCGGCTTGCCAGGCCTGCCGTCCACCGCCACCACGCGGCTGTCGGCGTTGCGCGATCTGCCGCTGATCCTGCCGAGCAGCCCGCACGGGCTGCGCTCGGTGCTCAACGCCGCCTTCCTGCGCAGCCGCTGCCAGCCCAATGTGGTGGCCGAGATCGATGGGCTCGCCATGCTGATGGACGCGGTGCGCGCCGGCCTCGGCGCCACCGTGCAGCCGGGCGCGGCGGTCGGCCGGGTGGCGGGCGAGCCGCTTGCCATGATCGGCATCGCCGACCGCGCCGTGCACCGTCCCAACCTGCTGGTCAGCCTGTCCGACGACGAGCTGTCGCCGGCCGGGCTGGCGGCGCGCAACACGCTGGCCAGCGTCACGCGCGAGCTGGTCAAGGCCGGGCGCTGGCCCGGGGCCACCCTTCACAAAGCCTGAAGACCCCTTGAGCCGGCGCGTCTGGCGCCGCCTCGCCCCGCTCGCTACAGTCCGCGCTTCGACACCAAGCAGTGCGGGAGGCGGAGCGGAATATGTGGGACGTCCTGGTCATCGGCGGCGGCAACGCTGCCCTGTGCGCAGCCTTGATGGCGCGCGAAGCCGGTGCTTCCGTGCTGATGCTGGAAGCGGCGCCGCGCGCGTGGCGCGGCGGCAATTCGCAGCACACGCGCAACCTGCGCTGCATGCACGACGCGCCGCAGGATGTGCTGGTCGACGCCTATCCCGAGGAGGAGTACTGGCAGGACCTGCTCAAGGTCACCGGCGGCCTCACCGACGAGACGCTGGCGCGGCTGGTGATCCGCGCTTCCTCCAGCTGCCGGCCATGGATGCGCAAGCACGGCGTGCGCTTCCAGCCGCCGTTGTCCGGCGCACTGCACGTGGCGCGCACCAATGCCTTCTTCATGGGCGGCGGCAAGGCCCTGGTCAATGCCTACTACCGCAGCGCCGAGGCACTGGGCGTGCAGATCCGCTACCAGGCGCCGGTCGATGCCATCGAGCTGGACGGCGGCCGCTTCGTCGCCGCGCGCATCGGCCGCGAGCGCATCGCCGCGCGCGCCTGCGTGCTGGCCGCCGGCGGCTTCGAGTCCAACCGCGGCTGGCTGCGCGAGGCCTGGGGCCGCAACGAGCGCGGTGAGTGGCCGGCCGACAATTTCCTGATCCGCGGCACCCGTTACAACATGGGCGTGCTGCTGCGCTACATGATCGATGCCGGCGCGGACGCCATCGGCGATCCCTCGCAGTCGCACTGCGTGGCCATCGACGCGCGCGCGCCGCTCTACGACGGCGGCATCTGCACGCGCATCGATTGCGTTTCGCTGGGCGTGGTGCTGAACCGCGATGCCCGGCGCTTCTACGACGAGGGCGAGGACTTCTGGCCCAAGCGCTATGCCATCTGGGGCCGGCTGGTGGCGCAGCAGCCGGGCCAGATCGGCTATTCCATCATCGACGCCAAGGCGGTGGGCCGCTTCATGCCGCCGGTCTTTCCCGGCACCCAGGCCGATACGCTGCCGGGGCTGGCGCGCAAGCTGGACCTGCCCGAGGCGGCTTTCCTGCAGAGCATCGAGGCCTATAACGCGGCCTGCCGCGTCGGCACCTTCGACCACACCCGGCTCGACGACTGCCACACCGAGGGCATCGTGCCGCCCAAGACGCACTGGGCGCGCCCGCTCGATACCGCGCCGTTCTACGGCTACCCGCTGCGCCCCGGCATCACCTTCACCTACCTCGGCCTCAAGGTGAACGAGCAGGCGGCGGTGCACTTCGGCGGCGTGCCGAGCGACAACCTGTTCGTGGCCGGCGAGATGATGGCCGGCAACGTGCTCGGCAAGGGATACACGGCCGGCGTCGGCATGTCGATCGGCACCGCCTTCGGCCGCATCGCGGGCACACAGGCGGCACAGGCCGCCGCGCAGCAACGAGGAAAGCAAGATGAAGCAGCCTGAGACCCTGTCCGCGCCGGCCACGCTGTCGGCCCTCACGCGCGAGGCGCAGGCCCTGGCGCAGGCGCCGGCCGAGGCATCCGCGCCGCGGCGCGTGATCCGCGTGCTGCCGCTGACGGAGAATGAAGAAGAGGTCGCGCGCCAGATGCAGATCTGCAATGCCTGCCGCTATTGCGAGGGCTTCTGCGCGGTGTTCCCGGCCATGACGCGCCGCCTGGAGTTCGGCAAGGCCGATATCCACTACCTGGCCAACCTGTGCCACAACTGCGGCGCCTGCTACCACGCCTGCCAGTACGCGCCGCCCCACGATTTCGGCGTCAACGTGCCGCAGGCGATGGCGCGCGTGCGCGGCCAGACCTATGCCGACTATGCCTGGCCGCCGGCGCTGGGCGCGCTGTACAAGCGCAACGGGCTCACCGTGGCGCTGGCGCTGGCCGCCGGCCTGGCGCTGTTCCTGCTGCTGGCGCTGGCGCGCCACGGCACGCTGTGGCACGCGCCGCTGGCGGGCGACTTCTACGCGATCTTCCCGCACAACCTGATGGCGGCGATGTTCGGCGCGGTCTTCGCCTTCGCGCTGCTGGCGCTGGCGTTCGGCGTGACGCGTTTCTGGCGCAGCGTTTCGCCCGGCCGCGCCGGCGCGCCGGCGCTGGCCGAGGCCGCGCACGACGCGTTCACGCTGACCTACCTGGATGGCGGGCACGGCGAGGGCTGCAACGAGGAGGATGACCGCTTCACGCTGGCGCGGCGCCGCTTCCACCACTGCACCTTCTACGGCTTCCTGCTGTGCTTCGCCGCCACCGCGGTGGCGACGCTCTACCACTACGCCTTCGGCTGGCACGCCCCCTACGCCTATCTCAGCGCGCCGGTGCTGCTCGGCACCATCGGCGGCGTCGCGCTCTCGATCGGCAGCGCCGGCCTGCTGTGGCTGAACCTGCGCCGCGACCCGGCACGCGGCGACGCGGCCCAGCGACCGATGGACCGCGGCTTCATCGCCCTGCTGCTGCTGACGGCGCTCAGCGGCCTGGCCCTGCTGGCCGGGCGCGACAGCGGCGCCATGGCCGCGCTGCTGGCGGTGCACCTGGGCGTGGTGATGGCGCTGTTCGCCACGCTGCCCTACGGCAAGTTCGCGCACGGCATCTACCGCAGCGCGGCGCTGCTGAAGTCGGCCATCGAGAAGCGCCAGCCGGACACGCTGAAGCTGGGCTCGGACTGAGAGCCGCGCGGCACCGATCACGATAAAGACATCGCGACATTGCGACATTGCGACATTGCGACATTGCCAAGAGGAGACGAACCCATGACGACCCACGCACGCAGAACCGTGCTCGCCGGCCTGCTGGGCACGGCGCTGATGCTCGCCGGCGCCGCGCCGGTGCTGGCCCAGGCCTGGCCCGCGCGGCCTGTCACGCTGGTGGTGCCCTTCGCCGCGGGCGGCACCACCGACATCATCGGCCGCATCGTCGGGCAGAAACTGGGCGAGGCCCTGCGCCAGCCGGTGGTGATCGACAACCGGCCCGGCGCCGGCGGCACGCTGGGCGCGAGCGTGGTGGCGCGCGCCCAGCCCGACGGCTACACCTTCCTGCTCGCCACCGTGGCGCACACCATGGCGCCGGGAATCTACAAGAAGCTGCCCTACGAGTTCACGCGCGACCTCGACCCGGTCGGCCTGGTGGCGCTGACCCCCAATGTGCTGCTGGTCAATCCCGCGATCCCGGCCAAGACGGTGCCGGAGCTGATTGCCTACATCCGGCAGCATCCGGGCAAGGTCAACTACGGCTCGGCCGGCATCGGCAGCACCGAGCACCTGTCGGGCGAGCTGTTCCGCGCCATGACGGGCACCGATCTCTCGCACGTGCCTTACAAGGGCGGTGCGCCGATGATGACCGACCTGATCGCCGGCCAGATCCAGATGGCGATCGAGACCAGCCCGTCGGCGGCGCCGCACGTGCGCAGCGGCGCGGTGAAAGCGCTGGCCGTCACCACCGCCAGGCGCTCCTCCGCGTATCCGGGGGTGCCCACGCTCGACGAGAGCGGCGTCAAAGGCTTCGAGGTGACCACCTGGTACGCGCTGGTGGCGCCGCACGGCACGCCGGCGGAGATCGAGCAGCGCGTCGGCGCGGAGCTGGCCAAGGTGCTGAAGCAGCCCGAGGTGCAGAAGCGCTTCGAGGAGCAGGGCGTGACGGCCGGCAATATGAACGCGCAGCAGTTGGCCGCCTTCATCCGCACCGAGACGGCCAAATGGGGCAAGGTGGCGAAGGAATCGGGCGCGTCGGCCGAGTGAGCGGCGCGGCCATCGCGTTCCGCTCTGCAGGCGCCGTGCCGCCGCGGTCGCCAGCGGCACGGCGCCAGGTGCGCGGTGTGCCGCCTGTCTTCGGTTTTCTGCCGCCGGCATCACCTCCGGCCTTGCCGGACGGCGCTGCCTTGAGGCAGAATCTTCCCGTTGCGGCACTGCCGCAACAGCGTTCTCAGGGCGGGGTGAAAGTCCCCACCGGCGGTAATGGCGGTTGTCGCGCGTCTCGCGCTAGCCCGCATTAGCCCGCGAGCGCCCGGCCTGCCCACAGGCCGGGGTCAGCAGATTCGGTGCGATTCCGAAGCCGACGGTCATAGTCCGGATGGAAGAGAGCGCGATGTGTTCGCCTCCTGCCTGGCCTGCCGGGCCCGGGAGGCAGCGCTCGTGCGCCCTGATTCTGGAAACCTCTCCAAGGAAAGCCATGAATCAGCTGACCCCCTCGTATCAACTCGTTCACGAAGGCCGTTCTTCCTCGTCGCCGGGCTCCGGCGGAGCGGGCGGCCGCATTGCCCTCATCTGTGCCCAATGGCACGCCGGCATCGTCCATAGCGCGCGCGACGCCTTCCTGGCCGAAGCGGTCCGGCTCGGCGTGGCGCGCGATGCCATCGATGTCATCGACGTGCCGGGCGCCTTCGAGATCCCGCTGCATGCGCGCAAGCTGGCCGCCAGCGGCCGCTACGATGCCGTGGTGGCGTGCGCGCTGGTGGTCGACGGCGGCATCTACCGCCACGAGTTCGTCGCCGACGCGGTGATCTCGGGCCTGATGCGCGTGCAGCTCGACACCGAGGTGCCGGTGCTCTCCGCCGTGCTGACGCCGAAGAGCTTCCACGATCACGAAGAGCACCGCCGCTATTTCACCGAGCACTTCGTCGTCAAGGGCAAGGAAGCGGCCAACGCCTGCGTGCAGACCATCGCCAGCCTCGGCCGCCTGGCCGCGGCATGAGTGCGGCGGGCGGGGCGCCAGCGCGCGCCGCCTGCTTGAGCGACAATGGCGGCGGCGCCGGGCCGGCGCCGCATCCAGGCGGGGATCCGGCGGATCCCCCCGCGGTCCCGCGGGACCACCGACCAGTTTGGGAAGACAGCATCATGTTCACCGGCATCATCCAGGGCGTGGCGAAGATCGCCGCCATCCAGGACCGCGAGGGCCTGCGCACCTTCGCACTCGAATTCCCGCCCGGCTTCTGCCAGGACCTGGCGATCGGCGCCAGCGTCTCGGTCGACGGTGTCTGCCTGACCGTGACCGAGCTGCTGTCGCCGACCGCGGCCTCCTTCGACGTGATGCAGCAGAGCCTGAATATCACCACGCTGGGTGGTTATGCCCAGGCCGGCGAGGTCAATGTCGAGCGCGCGGCCAAGGACGGCGCAGAGATCGGCGGCCATCCCTTGTCCGGGCACGTCGATTTCGCCACTACCCTGCTGAGCGTGCGCCACTCGGACAACAACCGCGTGCTGCGCATCGGTATCCCGCCGGCGTTCCGCAAGTACGTCTTCGCCAAGGGTTATATCGCCGTCAACGGCGCCAGCCTGACCGTGGCGGAGGTCAACCGCGCCGAAGGCTGGTTCGAAGTGTGGCTGATTCCCGAGACGCGCCGCGCCACGGTGTTCGAGCAGAAGCAGCCCGGCGACGCGCTCAATGTCGAGATCGAACGCGCTACCCAGGTGGTGGTCGACACCGTGCGCGAAACGGTGCAGGAAACCCTGGGCAAGCTGCAGCCCGTGCTGGAAGCCATCCTGAAGGAAAAGGGCCTGACGCTCGACGACCTGATCGAGCCGAACGAGCTGCCGCAGTAGGCGCGCTCCCCCTGGCTGCCGCCGCTTGCCGCCCTTTGCCGCGGTTTCCGGCCGCGGCCCTGGCGCGGCACCTCAACCGCTCCTCAACCGCCGGCTGCCGCCGGTGACGATGCGCCCGGCCGCATGCCGTGGCGCATGCCGTGGTGCATGTCGCCGCCATGGTGGCGCTCATGCTCATGGCGGAACAGCCGGTCGGCGGTCGCCTTCTGCGTGTCCGACAGCGTGGCATAGAGCGGGCTGAAGGCCGCACTCAGTTTCTGCATATGGTCGGCGTGCATCTGTGCCAGCGAAGCGTAGGACTTCATGGCTTCGTCGGCGTTCATCGTCGACAGCTTCTGCGCGTGTTCCTGGTAGGCCTCGCCGGCGCGCTTGCCGTTGTCGCGCATGGCCTGCGCGAAGGCGTCCCACTGCGGCGCCTGCTGGGCGGTGATCTGCATCTGGTCGTGCAACTGCTTGATGCGCTGTTCGACGGCCGCCTCGTGCTGCAGGGCCGGCGTGCGCTTGCCCGCCGCGGCGGGCGTCGACATCGGAGCGCTGGCGCTGCTCTGGGCGAGCGCCGGGCCGGCCATCAGGGCCAGGGCCAGCAAGGCCGGCGTGGCGGCGGAACGGAGGGTGCGAGCGGTAGGGTGCATTGTTGTTTCCTGTTCATCGGGGGAAGGGGCGGGAGCCACCAGGCAAACGTAAACGGTGGCTGAAGTCATCCGCCCGGCACATGCAGGCGGGCGTGCGGGAAGCGAGGCGATTGCGGTGGCGTTCGCACATGGGGGTTCCGCGCCGCGCCGTGGTGCTCCTCGTTGCGAGGGCACGGCCGCGCTCTGGCCGCGGAAAGAGGGAGTCTTCACAAAAAATACTAATGGCCGTCCCTGCGAAGTCAAGGCGGGTGCTTTATGCCGCGCGCACAAAGCGCGCATGACGTGCGCCAGACGCACGCATAGCGCGCGTCTGGCGGTCTGGTTCCAGGGAAGCGGGTGGGAAGGCGGGTGGTGCCGCGTTTGAGTCCATGGTCAAGGATGGCGTGCGGCGCAGGGAGCATCCCTTGCTTGTCCGCCACGCTACAATCCGCTGCATGATGTCTGCAGGCGTGACGCGGCGGTGCCAAGCCCGTTGCCGCGCATAGCCCCGGCCCACCGGCGGGGCTGGCCTGCGGGCACGCCTCCGGCGCCATCCGCCGGCATGGCGGTCCCCGCCGCCGCTCTCACGGATCGCACCTCCGATCCCGGCCGGGCCATGCGGCCCGCTTCCCCCCGTGCGCCGTGCCGGCCCGCTGCGGCTCCGAGCGGGGCGGCCCGGCTCTCCGATCCCGTCCCGAGTATGTCCGTACCCATGAAACCGCCCATCCTTGCTGACCGTCCGGTGGCCCTCGTCACCGGCTCCACCTCCGGCATCGGCGCCGCCGTCGCGCGCCGGCTGTCGCGCGACGGCTTTGCCGTGGTGCTTCATTCGCGCCGTTCCGCCGAGGCGGGCAGGGCGCTGGCCGCCGAACTCGGCCACGCGGTCTACGTCCAGGCAGACCTGGCCGACGACGCCGAGCGGACGCGCCTGGTAGGCGAGGCGCAGGCGGCATGGGGACGGCTGGACGTCCTGGTCAACAACGCCGGCATCAGCGGCGTGATTCCCCACGCCGACCTGGGCGCGGCCACCGCTGCGGTCTGGCAGGCCATGCACGAGGTCAATGTGGTGGCGCCATTCCGGCTGGTGGCCGAGGCGGAGGGGGCGCTGCGCGCGGCCGCCGCGCGGGGCCGGCCGGGCTGCGTGGTCAACATCAGCTCCCACGCCGGGATACGGCCCAAGGGGGCTTCCATCCCCTATGCGGCGAGCAAGGCCGCACTCAACCATACGACCCGGCTGCTGGCCCTGGCGCTGGCGCCCGAGATCCGCGTCAACGCGGTGGCGCCCGGCCTGGTCGATACTCCGCTGACGGCCGACTGGACGCAGGCGCACGCGCTCTGGCGCGAGCGCGCGCCGATGCGGCGCGGGGCCAGCCCGGAGGACATTGCCGAGATCGTGGCCATGCTGGTGTCATCGTCCTACCTGACCGGTGAGATCGTGCTGGCCGACGGCGGCCTCAACCTGGCTTGACGTGATGGTGCCGGCGCTTGGTGGGCGCCGGCGCGTGTGCGCCACGCCTGCAGACTTCCGTGTTTTCCCTTATCGTGTCGTCTGACGTCAGACAAAGACCCCGACAGCCAGCGCCGCACGGCGACGTGGCGGCGCCCGCCAGGGTGCGCGCCGCAAGCAGCACGCAACAGGCCGCACCCTATGCCCAGCACTCCCGAACCCCAGGCCACGGCGCGCCCGGCCGACCGTCCCCTCAATGCGCGCGAGCGCCGCGGCATGGCCGCCATCATGATCGCGGTGGCCCTGGCCACGCTCGACACCGCCATCGCCAACACCGCGCTGCCTTCGATCGCCGCCGACCTGCATGCCACGCCGGCCGCCTCGGTATGGGTCATCAACGCTTACCAGCTCGCCATGGTGGCGACCCTGCTGCCCTTCGCCGCGCTCGGCGGCATCCTCGGCCACCGGCGCATCTACCTGGGCGGGGTGGTGCTGTTCCTGCTGTCCTCGCTGGTATGCGCGCTGTCGTGGTCGCTGCCCACGCTGGCCGCCGCGCGCGTGCTGCAGGGCATCGGCGCGAGCGCCATCATGAGCGTCAACACGGCGCTGATCAGCGCTCTCTACCCGATGCACCGGCTCGGCCGCGGAGTCGGGCTGAACGCGCTGGTGGTGGGCATGTCCTTCGCGCTGGGACCGACCGTGGCCTCGGTGATCCTGTCGGTCGGCAACTGGCCCTGGCTGTTCGCCGTGAACCTGCCGATCGGCCTGCTGGCGCTGTCGATCGCCTGGTCCTCGCTGCCACAGACGGCACGCAGCGGGCACGGCTTCGACCGGGTCGCCGCCGGGCTCAACGTGATCACCTTCGCCGCGCTGATCTTCGCCCTGGGCGAGGGCTCGCAGCATGCGCCGCTGCACTGGACGCTGGCGGCGCTGGCGGTATTCCTGGTGGCGTTCGCGCTGCTGCTGCGCCGCGAGCGCGGCCACCCGGCGCCGATGCTGCCGGTGGACCTGTTCCGGCGGCCGCTGTTCGCATTGTCCACGGTGACGGCGATCTGCTCCTTCGCCGCCCAGGGCCTGGCCTTCGTCTCGCTGCCGTTCTATTTCCAGACCGTGCTCGGCCGCAGCCAGGTGGAGACCGGCTTCCTGATGACGCCGTGGTCGCTGGTGGTGGCGCTGATGGCACCGCTGGCCGGCCGCCTGTCCGACCGCTACCCGCCCGGCCTGCTGGGCGGCATCGGCCTGGCGGTGCTGGCCGTGGGCATGGCCTCGCTGGCCATGCTGCCGGTGTCGCCCTCGGCGTTCGACATCGGCATCCGCATGGCGATCTGCGGCGCGGGCTTCGGCTTCTTCCAGTCGCCTAACCTGAAGGCCCTGATGTCGAGCGCGCCGCGCGAGCGCAGCGGCGGCGCCAGCGGCGTGATCGCCACCGCGCGCCTGCTCGGCCAGGCCACCGGCGCGGCGCTGGTGGCGGCCAGCTTCGGCATCGCCGGGCGCCACGGCCCGACCCTGGCGCTGGGCCTGGGCGCGGCCTTCTCCGCGCTGGCCAGCGTGGCCAGCGCGCTGCGCCTGGCGGTGCCCGCAGGCGGCATGGCGACGCCGGGGGCCGACGCGCCGGGCCCGGCGCCAGGGCGCTAGTCGCTGGTGCGAGGGGAGGCCGGCGCAGGCGCCGGCGCCTGCGCGCGGTCGGCCATGGTGGTGTCGATGCGCTGCGCCTCGCCGCCTTCGACGATGTCCTGGCGCATCACGAAGCCCTCGGCGGGGCAGAACCAGTCGGTGACGCTCATGCGTGACGGTTCGGTCAGCACCTGCACGCCGGCCACGATCAGGCGCCCGACCGAGGTGGTGCGCACATAACGGATCGGCAGGCATTCCGACGGGCCCAGCGCGGTCTGGATCACCCGGCGCTTGCCGACCTGGCGCACGCTGATCTCGACCGTGGCGTGCGGGGCCACCAGCTTGCCGACTTCCTCGCCCGACTCGCGCGCGTAGATGGTGAAGGACGCGCTGGAATCTACGGTTTCCCCGTCGAGCATGCTGCCTTCGCGCAGGTCCTGGCCGCGGTACTGGTAGTCCAGCAGGCCGAGGCCGTCGATGGTGGTCATGCCGTACAGGCGGGCATGCGGCCCCCAGGCGTTGACCATGGCGCTGCCGGTGACGCTGGCCTGCTGCCCGTCGGCCGGGGGCTGGATCAGCACGCGCTGCTGCTGCTCGGTGACGATGGGCGGCCCCATCAGGGCTGCCAGCGCGGTCTTGGAACGGATCTCGATCTCGACCTCGCAGCCCGCGGCCGTGGCCCGCGGCGGCTGCTGCGTGGAGCGGCGCGACAGCGGCATATTGCCGTCGGCCTCCATCTGCACGTGGCCGCCGTGCGCGAACCACGCGGTGCGGCAGACGCCGGTGTCCCTGGCGGGCGCTGCGTCCTCGGCCCGGGCGGGCGTGCCCGCGGCGGCGAACACGGTCGCCAGGGCGGCCAGGCAGGGAGTCAGGCGGGAGGACGGCGGAACGGGAAGAAAGGTGCGGGGGCGATACATGATGCAGTCATCCGGTGGATGGCGATGGCCTCGCCCGGCTTTGCCGGCGGCCGCCCGCACGGGCGGCGCGCTGGTGCGGGCAGGCTCGACTGCATTGTATGGCAGCGCGCGCCGCACGGTCAGGTGCCGGCTCGCCGCGGCGCGGGCAGCACGGCCCTCAGGCCGGCGGCAGCGGCCCCGCCAGCGGAATCCGCAGCGTGACGCACAAGCCCGCCTGCTTCGCCTCGTCGGCAAAGTCGAGGCGGATCTCCGCGCCGATGCGATCGGCGATCGTCCGGACGATGGACAGCCCCAGGCCCGAGCCGAGCTGCCCGTTGCCCAGCGTCCGGTAGAACGGGTCGAACACCCGGTCCCGCTCTTGCGCCGGGATGCCCGGCCCGCTGTCCTGGATGCGCAGCACGGCATGCCCCTGCGCCACGCTTACCGAGAGATCGGCGCGTCCGCCCGCCGGCGTATAGCGGATGGCATTGTCGACCAGGTTCTTCACCACGGCGGTCAGGTCCAGCTCGCTCACCCATACCCGCGCGTCCTGCGTTCCCTCGACGCCGATGTCGATGTGCTTGGCCTCGGCCAGCGGCAGCAGGTCTTCCAGCACACGGCGGAAGACGTGCTGGACGGACACGGGGGATGTCGGCGATGCCGCCACGGCCTGGGCCCTGGCCAAGGTCAGCAACTGGTCCAGCAGGTTCCTGCCGCGCTCGATGCCCTGCCGCAGCACCGCCAGCCTGTCCCGTGCCGCCGCTGACATTTCCGCGTCTGCGAGCCGCTCCGCCTGCAGCGACAGGGCGGTCAGCGGCGAGCGCAACTCGTGGGCCGCATCCGCGACGAAGCGGCGCTGGGACTCCATGGCCTGGCCGACGCGGGCGAGCAAGCGGTTGATGGCCACGGCGAAGGGCCGTACCTCGGCAGGCAGATGCCGGTCTTCGATCGGGTGCAGGTCCTGTTCGGCGCGCTGGTCGATCTCCCGGGAGAGCGCCGCGATGGGGCGGAACATCTTGCGCACCAGGTCGGCGACGATCAGCAGCAGGATCGGCACCAGGATGAGGAAGGGCATCACGGTGCGCAGCGCGCCATCGCGGGCGATTTCATTGCGGAAGCCCGATTCCTGCGCGACCGCGATACGCTCGCCGGCACGCGTGGTCTTGACCAGTACACGGAACGTCTCGCCGCCGACCTCAAGCGTGTGCAGGCCATCGGGCAGGGTTGCGGGGAGCGGCAGCGCTCCTCCTTCGTCCACGCTCAGCCGGGAAGTGGCGCCATCGCCGAGGCCCTGCACGATCACCCGTGCGTCTTCATCGCCCTGCTTGAATTCGGTGGCGGCCCCCGGCTCCGCCGGCAGCAGGTGCTGCCGATCCACCAGGTGCGCTACCTGGCGCAGGACATCGTCCTGCAGTTCATGGGCTTCGCCCAGGGCCGACAGGAACGAGAAGGCGCCGGCGACGATGGCCAGCGCGAGTATGGCCAGCGACAGCGTGAAGGACAGCTTGAGCTGTACCGACTCGTTCAGGCGTCTTCCGAGACTATTCTTGAGACCATCCATCCCACGCCCCTGACGTTCTTGATGACGTCGCTGCCCAGCTTGCGCCGCAGCGCATGGATCAGGAATTCGACGGCATTGCTCTCGACTTCTTCGCCCCAGCCGTAGATGCGGTCCTCCAGCTCGCTGCGCGAGAGGATGGCCCCCGGCCGGACCAGCAGCGCCCGCAGCAAGGAGAACTCGCGATTGGACAGCTGTACCGGCGCGCCGCCGCTGACGCTCGCTGCCTTCGTCGCCGGATCGAGCGACACCACCCCATTGCCGAGAACCGGCGCGGCGCTGCCGCCCTTGCGCCGCAGCACGGCGCGCATGCGGGCCAGCAGTTCCGCCAGTTCGAACGGCTTGAGCACGTAGTCGTCCGCGCCGCTGTCCAGGCCGCGCAGGCGGTCATCCAGGCCATCGCGGGCCGTGATGATCAGCAAGGGCACCGGGTTATCGCGCGCGCGCAGGCTGGCCAGTACCTCCAGGCCGTCCTTGCCGGGCAGGCCCAGGTCGAGCAGGACCAGGTCGTAGTGCTGGCAATCCAGCGTGGTCAGGGCGGCCAGTCCGTCCTGCACCCAGTCGGTTGCGTAGGAGGCATCCTTCAGCGCCGCGGCCAGCGTCGCGCCGATCATGGGGTCGTCTTCGACCAGCAATACCCGCATTCCTCCTCCCGCGGCGTGATGGTTCAATGCGATGTCGTGGCCGCTCGCTGACGGAACAGCAGGAGGCCGGCCAGCATAAAGGACAGCAGCGCGGCCGACGCCGAATAGCGGCTCAGCGCCATCCCGCCGGCGCTCAGCGGCTTGTCGAGGAAGTCGCCGACCACCGCGCCGAGGGGGCGGGTCAGGATGAACGCCGCCCAGAACAGCAGCGTGCGGGACACGCGGGTGCCGTAGCGGGCGGCCAGGATCAAGGCGAGCAGTGCGCCGAAGACGACGGCCGCGCCGGTGTAGCCCAGGCCCGCGGTGTCGGCGGTCCAGTCGCCCAGCGCGGTGCCCAGGGTCTGGGAGAACATGATCGTCACCCAATAGAAGGCCTCCGCCTTGGGCGAGTGCACGGTGCCCACCGACACCGAGCCGAGCGTGCGATGCCAGGCCAGCAGAGAGCCGAGCAGCAAGGCCAGCAGCAACAGCGACCCGCCTGCATAGCCGATGCCCAGCGAGCGGTCCGCGAAGTCCGCCAGCGTCGTGCCGACCGTGGTGGTGGCGATGATGGTGGCCCAGTACAGCAGCGGATGGAATCGCTTCGCCCGGATCTGCGCGACCACGGCGACCAGGAAGAGCACGGCGAAAATGCCGGTGCTCACCAGGTAGCCCAGGTTCATGGACATCGAAACCGCGTCGCCGCCGGTTTCGCCCAGCGTGGTGGCGGCGATCTTGATCAGCCAGAACCCCAGCGTGACTTCGGGAACCTTGGCCAGTGCCTGTTCAGTTGGCGTTTTCATCGGAAGCGCTCTCGGTGCGGGCTTTGCCCTGGAAAGTATCGAAGGTTTTCGGCAGATCGGCCAGCGCCGCCTGGCAAGCGGCCCGCCTCATGCGCGGACCCAGCCGCGCGCGATCAGCCTGCCGAACAGGACACGATGAACGGCATCGGCGGTCCGATAGGCCGGCCCCAGATACCAGGGCGCGGCGCGCTGTGCCAGCCAGGCACTGGACGCGGCCACCCCGGCCGCGCCGAGCATGTCGAAGGGAAAATGCACGCCCAGGTAGACGCGTGCCCAGGCGATGGCCAGGCCGGACAAGGCCAGCGCGGCCCCGATACGGCGCTGGCCTGCCTGCAGAAGCGCGCACGCGACCGCCCACCACAGCGTCAGGTGATCACTGGGGAAGGACGGATCGGCCGCATGAGCGAGAAGCGTGTGGCCCAGGCCGATCATGAAGGGCCGGGGGTGCGGCCAGGCGAGACCGATCAGCTGGCCGGCGAGCAGCCCCAGCCAGGCCGACGCCGTGGCCGCCAGCATCGCCTTGCGGGTGCGCTCATCGCCACGCAGCCAGCCGATGGCGAGCAGGGCCGGTATGGCCCAGATCAGCCACTGCGCCAGGACCGTGGCCAGCGCCACCAGCCACGCCTGCGGGTGCGCAGGCGCGTTGAGCCAGAGAAAGAGCGTTCGGTTGAGGGCTTCCATCGGTTCCTGGTTCTCCCGGCCGGACCTCCGCGGCGCGGACGGCTCGGCCTCGCGGGCGGGCGCTCGGGCCCGCCCGCTGTGGTCGTCGTGCCCCGCACGCGCGCCGGCAGGCAGGATGGCGAGGCGCCGGTCCGGCACGGAAAGCCGGGTGCGGCGGGACATGGCGCGTCTCCGGGAGGGGCAGTGCAGGGATCTGCACGGTGGAGACATTACCGAGGCAGACTTAGCTCGGACTGAGCCGGCGGTTTGCTCCCGCGCCAGGATGGCCGCGCCTTCGGGGTGTCGTACCCGGGAGTGGCTCAGGCTGCGTAAGGGAGTCTGCGGCGGGCGGTGCCGGCTGCCCTTGCAGGTGCTGCATGTGACAACAGGACGGCAAAAGTGTCGAAAAATCGACAAAAATCCCGCAACTCCGAGGGGATTGCGGGCTTTTCGGTGGGCCTGCCCGGGGCAAGGTGCCGGGCCGGGCTCAGGCGTGGATCACACGTTTAAACGTTGGTCCGTCGGCAAAGGCCCGGAAACGCTAAGTTTCACGGGGAAAGCGCGTCACGGCCTCGCGCCGTGCCGATTACCACGGCCGAACAACGACGCGTGCTGGACCAGGTGCCCGAGCCGTCCGGCGCGGGGTCATTGATCCCCGCGCACAAGAGCTTTATCCAGCAGCGCAACACCTACGATGGGCAATGCAAGGCGGCCGGGCTGAGCAATATGCATGGGTTGCGGCACCGGTACGCGCAGGATCGCTATGAGGTGCTGACGGCTGGAAGGCACCGGCCGCTGGCGGCCTTCGGCGCGGTCGTTGACGCCTGCGCAGCGTGCCGTGGATGCGCAGGCGCGGCAGGCGATCAGCCGCGAGCTGGGGCATGAGCGCACGCAGATTACGGCGGTGTACCTTGGAAGGTGATCACTTGATCAATCTCAAGTTCGAATTTGCGTAGCTCACTACGCGCTTGGGCACTTTCGCGCGATCATGTACCCAACTGCGAAACGCAAGCTCTCGTTGTCGTACCCTGTTGAATTATTCGGCTGGTTGCAAGGCAATTGATCGCTTTGGCAAGCGCTCAAATGGTTATGTGGTTTTGGAGGCTTCATGAATTACAACAGATTTCAACCAAGTAAAGATTTGGCCTCTTTTGTTAAATTCTTTTGGACACTGGAAGTCTTTCCGGAAGAAAGCGCAGAAAGGCAGAGAATTGTGCCGGACGGCTGTATTGAGCTGGCCTTTGTATTGGGCGATGATATCAAGAGGTATACCTCGGAGAATGATTACATAATTCAACCGCGCGCCATGGTGCTTGGACAGACACTTACTCCTTTTTATATTCAACCAACAGGCTATGTCTATACCTTTGCAGCGAGCTTCTTTCCTTACGGCTTTTCAAACTTCGTTTCCAGGCCCATTAAAAGCCTAATAAATAAGGAGACGTCAATTTATGAGTTATTTGAGCACAACGAAGCAAAACAACTGGAGGGGGACATTATTAAGGCGTTAAGCACAAGGGAGCGAATTAATATATTGGAAGCATTTCTTTTTTCAAAAATTAGTGATCAACGAACTATCGAGAATATTGTAAAGACGACCGTGGAAATTCTCTTTTCAAACAATGGAAGCATATCAATTAACGAAATTACAAACTCAGATCGCAGTAAAAAACGGCAGCTGGAAAGGCAGTTTCTGGACGTCATTGGCATTAGTCCAAAGCAATTGAGCAAGGTTATCCGCTTGCAAGCTGCCTTGAAGTTGTTAATCAATCGGGAAGAAAGTCTGACTCATATAGCGTACGAAGGCAATTATTATGATCAATCTCATTTCATTAAGGACTTTAAGGAGTTTACCGGGGTAAGGCCGAGTGATTTTTTTGGCGAAAAAAGCATGATGCTATCTTCATTGTTATACAAATAAATTGCGCTGTCGCTTTTTTACAATTCATCGCGATACTCTGGATGTAAATTGAATGGGTGCCGGATAAAAGCACAAAATAATCATGTAACGCGTACAATATCGAGGAAAATAGAATGCATGGCTTTGCATCGATTTTTGAGATTCCAGCGACAAGTTTAGAGCGTGCTGTAAAATTCTATAGCAGAATTTTTTCTGTACCCATTGAGGCCGTGGATATTCCGGAGGTAAAGATGGGGTTGTTTCCATATGAGGGGCAGCCTACGATTGGTGTTATTATTGAAGGCGATGGTTATTTGCCGTCCAGCTCCGGAGTTACACTGTATTTGAATGCGGGCGAAGACCTGCAAGTAGTCTTATCAAAAGTAGAGGAAAATGGTGGAAAAATACTTGTTCCCAAAACACCACATGCCGACGAAAGTGGCTTCTTCGCATTATTTCTAGATACCGAAGGGAATCGACTGGGTTTACACTCGCCTCGATAAACGGCTTTTGGTTTTAAAGACCATTTCACTACATAGACGATCCAGAACTTCTTGCAGATGTTCCGCAGGAATGTCATGACTCAGGCCTTTCGGCCCGAGTCATTACGCGGGCTCATGCAATGGGTCCTTCACGACGTCGAGACACCTTCTGCGTCATCAAGATAGCTGACCCATTTCTGGAGCAAGACCCTTCTTTCATCCAACAACAGTGCTTTGTTGTAAGTGGCGCGCACCTTGTTGCTTTCAATGTGGGCGAGTTGCCGTTCGATTGGATCCGGACGGAAGCCGTTCTCGTTTGCCCATGTTGAGAACATGGTCCGCCAGCAATGCGGAGTGGTGCCTCGTCCGAGGTTCTTATCGCGCATGGCGTAGGTCAGCGGATCGGGTGTTGTGAAACCCTTGCCACTCCGATGCGGGGACAGGTAGCGTCCACCACCCGTGATGCGCTGCAAGTCTTTCAGCACGGCAATGGCCTGCGTAGAAAGCTGACTAATGTAATCGCGGCGCGCTTTCATCTTCGCGGCAGGGCGGCGCCATACTGCGTCCTCGTAGTCGAACTCATCCCACTCGGCATCCGCAGCTTCACCAGGGCGACAGGCTGTCAGGGCAATCAGGCGCAAGCAAAGTGCGGCCTCCGGATAGCCCCTGTACCCCCGTAACGCTTGGTAGAAGCCGTGAATTTGCTCGCGGGTCTGGCGGCTTTGCTCTCGCTGACCGGGATACGGAGCAGCCCGCGCAGGTTAGGGAGCGGGTTTGACTCAGCCAGGCCCCCAGATCGCCTTTGACATGGATCGCCGCCCAGGCACCGTGTGATTTGCACTCTTCCAGCAGTGGACGAATCTGCTTGACGCCAATGTCGCTGATAGGCGTCTCGTCGAACTTGGGCAACAGGTACTTCTGGATGCGCGATTCCTTTGTGCGGTAGGAACTGGCGGCGAAGACCGGTTTGATCTCGGCCAGGTACGCTTCGGCCACCTTGGCGAACGAGCTTGCGCGGGCGCGCATGCGTTCTTCCAGCGCTTCCAGGTTGCTTTGTTTGGTCCGCTGCCGCTCATGGGCATGGGCAGGGTGGATGCCTTGCTTGACGAGTGTGCGCGCCTTTTCGCGGGCGGCGCGTGCATCCGCAAGGCTTACTTGAGGAAAGCTGCCGAAGGCAAAGAGGTTTTCCTTGCCTTGGAGGCGGTACTTCCACCGCCAGAGTTTGCCTTGACCAGCAGGAACAGGCCGCCACCGTCTGATAGTTTCCGGTCGCGATCGGTGGGTTTGGCCGACTTGATCTTCGTGTCGGTGAGCAGATTCTCGGGCATCGTCGGACTCCACCGCGGGGAAAAGTACCCCCACGGTTGAACACGAGTACCCCCAACGCTACCCCCAATTTTTCTGGATGCGGATAAACAGAAACCTCAGTAGACCGTATTTAACTCGCAACTCATTGATTTGAAATGAGAAGCCGAGTCCAACGAGCGCTACTGAGGGCTACTGAGTTCCGCGAGAAATCGTCAGACGTTTAAACGTTGAACAGGAAGTTCATCACGTCGCCGTCGTGCACCACGTATTCCTTGCCTTCGGCGCGCATCTTGCCCGCTTCCTTGGCTCCCTGTTCGCCCTTGAAATTGATGTAGTCCTCGTAGGCGATGGTCTGGGCACGGATGAAGCCGCGCTCGAAGTCGGTGTGGATCACGCCGGCCGCCTTGGGCGCCGTGTCGCCCACGTGGATGGTCCAGGCGCGCACTTCCTTGACGCCGGCGGTGAAGTAGGTCTGCAGGCCGAGCAACTTGAAGCCGGCGCGGATCACGCGGTCCAGGCCCGGCTCTTCCATGCCCAGGTCGGCCAGGAACTCGGCCTTGTCGGCATCGTCCAGGTCGGCGATCTCGGCCTCGATGGCGGCGCACACGGCAACCACCGGCGACTTGGTCTGCTCGGCATAGCCGCGCACGGCGTCCAGGTGCGGGTTGTTCTCGAAGCCGTCCTCACGCACGTTGGCTACATACATGGTCGGCTTGGCGGTGATCAGGCAGAACGGGCGCAGTGCGTCCCACTCTTCGGGCGCCAGGTCCAGCGTGCGCACGGCCTTGGCCTGGTCGAGCACGATCTGTGCCTTTTCCAGCACCGCCACCAGGCGCTGCGCTTCCTTGTCCCCCGCGCGGGCCGGCTTGATGTAGCGGGCCAGGGCTTTTTCGACGGTGGCCAGGTCGGCCAGTGCCAGTTCGGTGTTGATGACCTCGATGTCCGACAGCGGATCGACCTTGCCGGCCACGTGGATCACGTTGGGATCCTCGAAGCAGCGCACCACGTGGGTGATGGCGTCGGTCTCGCGGATATTGGCCAGGAACTGGTTGCCGAGGCCTTCACCCTTGGAGGCGCCCGCCACCAGGCCGGCGATATCGACGAATTCGACGGTGGCCGGCAGCACGCGCTCCGGCTTGACGATCTCGGACAGCTTGGCAAGCCTCGGATCCGGCACTTCCACCACGCCGACATTGGGCTCGATGGTGCAGAACGGATAGTTCTCGGCGGCGATGCCGGCCTTGGTCAGGGCGTTGAACAGCGTGGACTTGCCGACGTTGGGCAGGCCGACGATGCCGCATTTGAGGCTCATGGTGTCAGGCGGAGAATGGCAAAACCTCTATTCTAGCGGATGGCCGCAGCCGGCCGGCCCCGTGGCTGCCCCCCATCGCCGCCCTGCGGCTGCCCGGCGCCGCGCGGCGCGCAGGCGGCGTCACCCGGCCCGGCCCGGGCTGTCGTCCCGGGTCGCTATAATCGAGCCACCATGATCCGATCCCACGCGCCTGCGCGGCCCAATTCCTCCCAGTTCCAGATCGCCGTCGTCGGCGGCGGCATCGTCGGCAAGGCCTGTGCCCTGCTGCTGGCCCAGCAGGGCATGCAGGTCGCCCTGGTGGCGCCGCGTCCGCCGGGGGCGGCGGCGGCGCCGGGCGAGGGCGAGTGGGGCAGCCGCATCTATGCCTTCTCGGCCAGTTCGCAGGCTCTGTTCGAGCGCCTGCGCGTGTGGGAGGCGCTGGATCCGGCGCGCATCCAGCCGGTGCGCGACATGCGCGTGTTCGGCGATGCCAGCGCGGCCGACGCGGCTGCCGGCATCGATGGCGACCTGCATTTCTCGGCCTACGCCGCAGCGGTGCCGCAACTGGCCTGGATCATCGAATCCGACCATGTGGAGCGCGTGCTCGACACCGCGCTGCGCTTCCAGCCCCAGCTGCACTGGTTCGATGACAGCGCCTCCGCCTTCGACCGCGACGACGACGGCGCCACCCTGACGCTGGCCGGCGGTACCCGCCTGCGGGCCGCCTGCGTGATCGGCGCCGACGGCGCGCGTTCCTGGCTGCGCGGGCAGTGCCATATCCCGGTCAGCACGCGGCGCTACCGCCAGCTCGGCGTGGTCGCCAATTTCCACTGCGAGCAGCCGCACCACGACACCGCGTCGCAATGGTTCCTCGGGCCGCTGCCCAAGCTGATGGCCGACGAGGAGCCGGCCAACGGCGAGATCCTCGCCATGCTGCCGCTGCCCGGGCCCTATCTTTCGATGGTGTGGTCGGCCGACGAGGCCCATGCGCGCGAGCTGCTGGCGTTGCCGCCCGAGGCGCTGTGCGCCGCCGTGGCCGAGGCCGCCGGCGGCGCGGTCGGGCGCCGCTTCGGCGCGCTGCGCTGTGTCACGCCGGCCCAGGGCTTCCCGCTGGTGCTGCAGCGCGCCGAGCAGTTCGTGCAGCCGCACATGGCCCTGGTGGGCGACGCGGCGCACGTGGTCCACCCGCTGGCCGGCCAGGGCGTGAACCTGGGGCTGCGCGACGTGGTGGAACTCGGGCGCGTGATGGCGGACAAAGAGACATTCCGTGGCGAAGGCGACCTGCGCCTGCTGCGCCGCTACGAGCGCGCCCGCGCCACCGACCTGCTGTCGCTGACGGTGGCCACCGACGGCCTGCACCGGCTGTTCTCGCTGCCCGGCAGCCTGCCCGCCCTGGTGCGCAATGCCGGCATGCGGGCGGTGGGCAGCCAGCCCCTGCTCAAACGCTTCCTGATCGGGCGCGCGCTCGGCTGAGCCGGGCGCCACATCGCCCCGGACCGATGCCCCGGACCCGCGCGCCCCGACCCACCCCTTACCTGGAGCCTTCTATGTTGTCATCCCTGCGCCGCCGCCCTTACTGGTTTGCCGCCATCGCCAGCGGCCTGGCCGCGGCGGGCTTCGCCCTGCATGCCATGGCTGCGGGCGAGCCGGGCACCGACCGCATCAAGGACACGCTGCAGAAGGCCTTGGGCGGCCGCGCCGAGGTGCGCTCTGTCGGCAAGACGCCGGTGCCGGGCCTGTTCGAGGTCAATATCGGCGGACAGGTCGTCTACACCGATGCCAGCGGCCGCTATGTGCTCAACGGCGAGCTGGTCGACACCAAGACCGGCGCCAACCTGACCGAGGAGCGCCTGGCCGAGCTCAACCGCATCAAGTGGGCGGACCTGCCGCTGGACCGTGCCATCAAGTGGACCAAGGGCAACGGCAGCCGCCAGGTGGCGGTCTTCTCCGACCCGAACTGCGGCTACTGCAAGCGCATCGAGCAGACCTTCCAGCAGATGGACAACATCACCGTCTACACCTTCCTCTTCCCGGTGCTGTCGCCGGATTCGGAGGCCAAGGCCAGGCAGGTCTGGTGTTCGGCCGACCGCACCAAGGCCTGGCGCGACTGGATGCTGAACAAGGTGGCGCTGACCGGCAACGGCAGCTGCAAGACGCCGGTCGAGGACAACCTGGCCCTGGGCCGCAGCCTCAACATCAACGGCACGCCGGCGGTGTTCTTCACCGACGGTACCCGCATCCCCGGCGCGGCCGATGCCGCCACGCTGGAGCGCAAGCTCGCCAGCCTGAAGAAATAGGCCCGGCCGCCGGCGGTGTCCCGGCCGGAGCGCGCGGCACGGGCATCGCCCGTGGCCGCGCCGCTCGCTCACTACAATCCCGAAGAGGAGACACCATGACCTTCCGAGCCCTGCTGCTGACCCAGGCCGATGGCGCCACCCGTGCCGAGATCGCCGAGCTGGAGACGGCACAGCTTCCCGCCGACGGCGATGTGCTGGTTGCCGTCGACTATTCCACTATCAACTACAAGGACGGCCTGGCCATCACCGGACGCGCGCCGGTGGTACGCAAGTGGCCGATGGTGGCCGGCATCGACGGTGCCGGCACCGTGCTCGAATCCAGCCATCCGCGCTGGCGCGCCGGCGACAAGGTGATCCTCAACGGCTTCGGCGTGGGCGAGGCGCACTGGGGCTGCCTGGCGCAGCGGGCGCGCCTGAAGGGCGACTGGCTGGTGCGCCTGCCGCAGGCCTTCAGCGCCAGCCAGGCCATGGCCATCGGCACGGCCGGCTATACCGCCATGCTGTCGGTACTGGCGCTGGAGCGCGGCGGCATGAATGGGCCGGTGCGGCCCGGCGACGGCGACGTGCTGGTGACCGGCGCCTCGGGCGGCGTCGGCTCGGTGGCCATCGCCATCCTGGCGCAGCTCGGCTACCGCGTGACGGCCTCCACCGGCAAGGCGGCCGAGGCGGACTTCCTGAAGGGCCTCGGCGCCGCCGAGGTGATCGACCGCGCCGAGCTGGGCGCGCCCGGCAAGCCGCTGCAGAAGGAGCGCTGGGCCGCGGTGGTCGATGCGGTCGGTTCGCACACGCTGGCCAACGCCTGCGCCCAGGTGCGCTACGGCGGCGTGGTCACGGCCTGCGGGCTGGCGCAGGGCATGGACTTCCCCGCCAGCGTGGCCCCCTTCATCCTGCGCGGCGTGACGCTGGCCGGTGTCGACAGCGTGATGGCGCCGATGGCGTTGCGCGAGCGCGCGTGGGCACGGCTGGCACAGGACCTGGCACCGGACCGGCTGCGCGCCATCACGCGCGAGATCCGGCTGGACGAGGCGATCGAGGCCGGCCGCCGCATCGTCGAAGGCGGCATGCGCGGCCGCGTGGTGGTCGACGTCAACGCCTGAGCCCGGCTGCGGCGCAGCCGCCCGGTACGGGCTGCGCTGCGTGCCTTCCTGCGTGCCGGCGCCCGGTGCCGGCTCCCTGCGCTGGCCACGCCGCGCCCGGCGCTACAATCTTTGCCATGACGCCCATCCGCTACGCCATCGCCCCGCTCGCGCCGCACGCGCACCTGTTCGCCGTGACCGTCACGGTCGATGCCCCCGATCCCGCCGGCCAGCGCTTCTTCCTGCCGGCCTGGATCCCGGGCAGCTACATGATCCGCGAGTTCGCCCGCAACATCGGCCGCGTCCGCGCCGAGTGCGGCGGCCGTGCCGTGATCCTGCACAAGCTGGACAAGCAGACCTGGCAGGCCGCGCCGCTCGAGGCCGGCGCCGGCCCGCTGACGCTGCGCTACGAGGTCTATGCCTGGGACCTGTCGGTGCGTGCCGCCCACCTCGACCAGACGCACGGCTTCTTCAACGGCAGCTCGGTCTTCCTGTGCGTCGAGGGCCAGGCCGAGAGACCCTGCACGGTCGACATCTTCCCGCCCGAGGGCGAGGCCTATGGCGGCTGGCGCGTGGCCACCGCGCTGCGCGAGGCCCGCGGCCGCGAGGGCGCCAAGCGCTACGGCTTCGGCCGCTACGAAGCTGCCGGCTACGACGAGCTGATCGACCACCCGGTCGAGATGGGCACCTTCGCGCTGGGCAGCTTCAAGGCCTGCGGCGCCCAGCATGACGTGGTCGTCACCGGGCGCGTGCCCCAGCTCGACCTGGAACGCGTGTGCCGCGACCTCAAGCGCATCTGCGAGGCGCAGATCCGCCTGTTCGAGCCGAAGACACAGCGTGCGCCCTTCCTCGACAGCAACCGTCGCTATGTCTTCATGACCATGGTGACCACCGACGGCTACGGCGGCCTGGAGCATCGCGCCAGCACCGCGCTGATGTGCGCGCGCGCGGACCTGCCGTCGCTCGGCAAGGCGGATGCCGGCGAAGGCTACCGCACCTTCCTGGGACTGTGCAGCCACGAGTACTTCCATACCTGGAACGTCAAGCGCATCAAGCCGGCCGCCTTCGTGCCGTACCGGCTGCGCGAGGAGAGCTACACGCCGCTGCTGTGGCTGTTCGAGGGTTTCACCAGCTACTACGACGACCTGATGCTGGTGCGCTCGGGCTGCGTCACCGAGGCGCAGTACGTGGAGATGCTGGGCAAGACCTGGAACGGCGTGCTGCGTGGCAGCGGCCGCACCAAGCAGAGCGTGGCCGAGAGCTCCTTCGATGCCTGGACCAAGTACTACCGCCAGGACGAGAACGCGCCCAACGCCATCGTCAGCTACTACACCAAGGGCTCGCTGGTGGCGCTGGCGCTCGATCTCACCATCCGCCAGCGCACGCGCGGGCGGCGCTCGCTCGACGATGTGATGCGCGCGCTGTGGCAGCGCTACGGCCGCGACTTCTACGCGGCCGGCACGACGCAGCGAGGCGTCACCGAGGCCGAGGTCCATGCCTTGTTCGACGAGGTCACCGGCCTGCGCCTGGGCGCGCCGCTGCGCAGCTTCACCGAGGGCACCGCCGAGCTGCCGCTGGCGCCGCTGCTGAAGGCCATCGGCGTGGGCGTGCAGGCGCAGAAGCCCGAGGCCGGCGCGGCGCTGGGCATCAAGAGCAAGAGCGAAGACGGCTGGGTGCGCGTGACCCAGGTGCTGGACGGCGGGGCCGGGCAGGCGGCCGGCCTGTCGGCCGGTGACCTGCTGGCGGCGGTGGACGGCCTGCGTGTCGCGCCCGGCCAGCTCGACAAGCTGCTGGGCCGCTACCGCCCCGGCGACCGCGCCGAACTGCACGTGTTCCGCCGCGACGAGCTGATGTGCCTGCCGCTGGCGTTCGCGCGCGAACCGGCCACGCAGTACCGGCTGTCGCTGGCCGCGGGCAAGCAGGCCGCACGCGCGCGCTGGCTGGGACAATAAGGGAGACACGGCGCCGCCGCGCGGCGGCGCCGGCAGTATGGCGGCGGCGTCCTCGTGGTCGCGCCGACCGGATCGGATTGATGCAGGCCTATGCAATACGCGCACGACACCCGTACCTTCATCTATTCGCACTATGTCTATCGCGGCCTGCGTTCTGCCACGGGGGTGATCGGGGCCACCCTGGTCGCGCTGCAGTTCACCGACATGCCGACCGCGATGGTGGTGTCGATCGGCGCGCTGTGCACCAGCCTGATGGACCTGCCCAGTCCGTTGAACCACAAGTTCAACGAGATGATCGCCAGCGTGCTGCTGTGCACCGCGGTGACGCTGGTGGTCGCGCTGGCCACGCCGTTCCCGCGCGTGATGCCCTTCGTGCTGGTGCTGGTCACCTTCCTGGCCGGCATGATGACGGTGTACGGCAACAAGACCATGCCGCTGCAGTTCTCGGCGCTGTTCGTCATGACAATGACCATCAACGAGGACTTCGTGGTGCGGCGCGCGCTGGAGCACGCCGGCCTGTTCGGCCTGGGCGGGCTGGCCTACACGGCGTACTCGATGGCGGTGAGCTGGGCCATGGCGCGGCGGACCAAGCAGCAGATCCTGGCCGAGTCGCTCTACGAGATGGCGTCCTATCTCGAACTCAAGGCGGCCTTCTACGATGCCGGCACCGATTACGAGGCCTGCTTCAGCCAGCTGGTGCGGCAGCAGATCGTAGTGGCCGAGCGCCAGCAGGCCGCGCGCGACCTGGTGCTGCGCGGCAATCGCACGCCCTACGACGGCCTGCTGGTGCAGGTGCACCTGCGCATGCTCGACCTGTACGAGTACATGCTGTCGACCAATACCGACTATCCGCTGCTGCGCCACACCTTCGGCGGCACACCGGTGCTGGACCACCTGCGCCGCCTGGTGCTGCTGATGAGCGAGGACCTGGCGGGCATCGCCTACGAGGTCACGCGCGGCCGGCCGTCCTACGCCACGGTGGAATACCGCCAGGTGCTGCGCTCGGTGGAGGAGGAGATCGCCCAGCTGCGCCACCACCATATCAAGCCGGCCGCATTGACCGCGCTGGCCGATACGCTGGAGATGATCCGCGGCGCCATCGCCCTGGTGGAGCAGCTGCACGAGGCCTCGCGCACGCCGGTGGAGCCGAGCAAGGTGCTGCCCGGGCCCGACATGACACCTTTCCTGACCCGGCAGAGGTATGAGCTGGGCGTGCTGGTCGACAACCTGCGCTGGCGCTCGCCCGGCTTCCGCTATGCGGTGCGTATCTCGCTGGCCGTGGCGGTCGGGCTATGGGTGGCGGACCACGTGCCCTATGCCTCGCACAGCTACTGGATCCTGCTGACCATCATCGTCATCCTGAAGCCCAACTTCAGCCTGACCAAGCAGCGCTACAACGATCGCGTGATCGGTACGCTGATCGGCTGCGTGATCTCGCTGGGCATACTCAAGGTGGTGCACCAGCCGCTGCTGTTGCTGGCGGTACTGTTCGCCGCGCTGGTGGCCAGTGCCGCCTTTTCCACCATCAAGTACCGCTACACGGCGATCGCCGCCTGCGTGCAGGTGCTGATCCAGTTCAAGCTGTTGCTGCCCGACAGTCCCACGGTGGCGGGCGAGCGGTTGATCGACACGGTGATCGGCGGGCTGATCGCCTCGGCCTTCTCCTTTGTCCTGCCGAGCTGGGAGTACCGCGCCATTCCCAAGCTGGTGGAAAACGTGCTGCAGGCCAACCGGCGCTACATCCTCGCCACGCGCGACCTGCTGTTGCGGCGCGCCAAGGACGACTTCGCCTACCGCGTGCAGCGAAAGCAGTTCATGGACAGCCTGTCGGGACTGATCTCCGCCTTCCAGCGCATGCAGGACGAGCCCAAGAGCCGGCATCGCGCGGTCGACAACCTGAACCGCTTCATCGTGCAGAACTACCTGGTGGCCGCGCACGTCGCCGCGGTGCGCATCCAGGTGCGCCAGCACTACCAGGAGCTGGAACTGCCGGCGGCCGAGGCTGCCATCGAACAGGCCACTGACGCGGCCGTGCGCAGCCTGGACCTTGCCCGCGAGCGCCTGCTGGCGGGCGAGCGCGCCGGCGGACGCGGGGTCGGCTTCCTGCGTCCGCCACCGACGGGCCTGCCCGAGGCGGCCGCCCAGGCCGGCGGCGCCACCATGCCGGCTCCCGCGGCGGCCGTGGCCGAAACGCAGTCCGGCGAGGAAGACGCCAGCGCGCGCCGCGCACGCGTGGCCGACTCGGCCGACCGCCGCCGCGCCGACGTGCTGGTGCAGGCCGCCGCGTCCGGCGAGCTGGCGGCGGCCAGCATTGCCGCGAACGGCGCCGGCGGACGCAGTACCAACGCCCAGCTGGAGCGCCGCCTGCGCGCGCTGCGCGAGGACGCCGCCAAGATCGCGCTGCGTACCGGGGCGATCGGGAGGGCGGTGCGGGTGGAGGAGTGAGGGGGGGGCTGGCTTGTTGCCGGCCTGGCGGGCGGGATCACACCGTTGGCCTTGTGTGGGCGGCGGCGTGCTGGATCGCACCGAGGGCTTCGCTGGATGTGGCGCCTTGCTAGACCACCCCTCACCCCCGCCCTCTCCCCATGCGGGGAGAGGGAGCCAGGACACTATGCTTGGCGATTGGTGTTGGCGCATCCTGGTGGCTTTGTTCCGCACGACAGGATTCGTACCGCGCCGGTTCGCGCCCCTCTCCCGCTTGCGGGAGAGGGGCCGGGGGAGAGGGCAGGCGCTCGCCGGGAGCGCGGGCTGTCAAATTCACACCAGGCTATGCACGCCCCGGCGTGAGCGCGCGACGCATGCTCCGTGCGCGGCGCCGGTCGGCCGCTAGTCCACTGAATCGCTGAAATCGGTCGGTGCCTGCCATGTCTTTCCCCTCCCATTTCAATGATTCAGTGGACTAGCCTTCCCCGCCTGCCGTGCCCTCGGCCTGTTCTTCGCGCGGCAGCGTCAGCATGCCGCTGTTGTAGCTGTATTCGTAGATCTCGCCGTAGCGGCCCCATTCGATGGCGAGGGTCAGCACGCGCTCGGCTTCGTCGGGCTTCAGGTAGGCCTCCAGCTCGCGCAGCACGTGCTCTTCGCCGATCTCGCCGTCCTCGGTTTCCTCCAGCTCGCGGCGGATGTGCGCGGCCAGCGCCACGTGTTCCAGCAGCTGCTTGCCGAACAGCACCTTGCGCTCGGGCGGCTCGGTCTCGTAGTAGGTGCGCCCGAGCGGGGTGGCGATGATGTCGCCGCGCTCGATGGTGGCCAGCTGCACCAGTTGCAGCGCTTCGCAGGCGGGCAGCAGTTCGTCGTCGGTGAGGCCTGCTTCGTCGGCCAGGTGGGGCAGGTCGGCGCGGCCGAAGAAGGGCGACTCGCACAGCAGGTCGAGAATGGCCTCCATCTGGCTGATGTCGGCATCCGGCAGGCGGTAGCCGATCTGCGAGGCGGCCGCCAGCGCGGGCACGCGTGGACCCAGTGCCGCGGGCGAGGTCATCAGCGCGTAGACCTCGTCGATCAGCGCGCGCACCTGGGTCGAGTCGCGGTTGCGCGGGCGCGCGAAGGGCACGCGCACCTCGGCGCGGATGCGGCCCGGGTCGCTCGACAGGATGACGATGCGGTCGGCCATCATCACCGCTTCCTCGATATTGTGCGAGACGATCAGGATGCACTTGATGTTGGTGCGGCCGTCTTCCCACAGGTCGAGCATCTCGTCGCGCAGGGTCTCGCCGGTCAGCACGTCCAGCGCCGAGAAGGCTTCGTCCATCAGCAGCAGGTCGGGCTCGGTCACCATGGCGCGGGCGATGCCGACGCGCTGGCGCATGCCGCCGGACAGCTCGCGCGGCAGCGCGCTGTTGAAGCCGGACAGGCCGATCATGTCGATCGCCGCTTCGGCGCGGCGGGTGCGCTCCTCCTTGTCGACACCCTGGGCCTCCAGGCCCAGTTCCACGTTCTGCTGCACGGTGAGCCAGGGGAACAGCGCGAACGACTGGAACACCATGGCGATGCCTTCGGCCGTGCCCGCCAGGCGCTCGCCGCGGAAGCGCACTTCGCCGCGGTCGGTGCCGACCAGGCCGGCCATGATGCGCAGCAGGGTGGACTTGCCCGAGCCGGACTTGCCCAGCATGGCGACGATCTCTCCCTGGCGCAGCGTCAGGTCCACGCCTTCGAGCACGGCGCGGTCGGTGTGGTCGGCGGTGCGGAAGATCTTCGAGACGCCGCGCAGCTCGATCACGGCGGGCGCGGCGGTTGGTGCGGTGCTGCTGGACATGGCGTCCTTTCGTTCGATCGTCATAGACGGGTGCGCTCCTGCGCCAATTGATACAGGCGGTTCCACAGCAGGCGGTTGAAGCCGACCACGAACAGGGCCATCACGCAGATGCCCAGTGCGATGCGGGGGAAGTCGCCCTTGGACGTCATCTCGGCAATGTAGCTGCCCAGCCCGGTAGCCACCAGGGTGTGGTTGCCCCAGGTCACGTACTCGGACACGATGCTGGCATTCCACGAGCCGCCGGCGGCGGTCACCAGTCCGGTCAGCAGGCTGGGGAAGACGGCGGGGATCAGGAAGCGCTTCCACATCAGCCAGCCGCGCAGGCCGAAATTGCGCGCCGCCAGCCGCAGCTCCGTGGGAATGCCCGAGGCACCCGCCACCACGTTGAAGAGGATGTACCACTGCGTGCCGAAGATCATCAGCGGGCTGAGCCAGATCTCAGGGTTCAGGCCGAAGCGCGCGATCACCACCACCGCCAGCGGGAACATCAGGTTGGCCGGGAAGGCGGCCAGGAACTGCGCGACCGGCTGGGCGACGCGCGCCACGGCCGGATTCATGCCGATGCGGATGCCGATCGGCACCCACACCAGCGCGGCCAGCGCGATCAGCACGATCACCCGCACCATGGTCAGCGTGCCCAGCCACAGCACGTGGCCGAACTCGCTCCAGCCCACCTCGGAGCGCACGAAGTGCAGGATGCGGTAGAGCGCCAGCAGGGCGGCCACGATAATCAGCACGTTGCAGGCCCGCTCGATCCACTGGCGGCGGCCGCTGGCGCCTGCCGAGGCCGGTGCCAGCGTGCCGCGCCGGGCGCCCCAGGACAGCGTGCGGCCGGCTAGGCCGGCGGTCCACGACAGCAGCACGCGCACCCATTCCGAGCGGCGCAGCAGGTCGAGCAGCCAGGACTGCGGCTCCTTCTCCTGCGCCAGGGTCTCGAAGCGGAAGCGGTCGGCCCAGGCGATCAGCGGGCGGAACAGCAACTGATCGTAGAGCAGGATGCCGATCAGCATGGCCACGATGGCCCAGCCGATGGCCGGCAGGTTCTGCTGCTGGATGGCCAGCGAAATGTAGGAGCCGATGCCGGGCAGCTTGATGTCATTGCCCGACACGGAGATCGCTTCCGAGGCCACCACGAAGAACCAGCCGCCCGACATCGACATCATCATGTTCCACAGCAGGCCCGGCATGGCGAATGGCACTTCGAGCCGCCAGAAGCGCTGCCACGACGACAGGCGGAACATGGCGGCCGCCTCCAGCAGGTCGCTGGGGATGGTGCGGAAGGACTGGTACAGGCTGAAGGCCATGTTCCAGGCCTGCGAAGTGAAGATGGCGAAGATCGCCGCGCATTCCACCCCGATCAGGTTGCCGGGGAACAGCGCGATGAAGCCGGTCACGGTGATCGACAGGAAGCCCAGTACCGGGATCGACTGCAGGATGTCGAGGGCCGGCACCATGACCTTTTCCGCCGTGCGGCTCTTGGAGGCGATGGCGGCGAAGGCGAAGGAGAACAGCAGCGAGGCGCCCAGTGCCGTCAGCATGCGGATGCTGGTGCGCATCAGGTAGTAGGGCAGGTAGGCGACGTCGAGGCTGAGATCCAGCGGCTCGCCCGGCTGGTAGGGCACGTTCATCTGCTTGGCGGCGAACGCCACCAGCACGATGGCCGCCAGGATGATGGGCAGCAGGGCGAGGTCGAAGCGGTTGGGCGGAGCCGTCAGCAATTGGCTGACGTAGCCGAGGGAAGGGGCCGGCTTGGCCTGGTCGCTGTCGGCGGATTGGGCGGGCTGCATCATGGTGAAAGACGGATCGGGGGCCGGCTCGGTCGGCCTGGGACTACGGGTGGCGCCCGCTGGAACGGCGTGGCTGGCGTCGGCTGCCGGCAGCCCTTTTGGGTCGCCCGGTGCCGCACGCATCACGTCCGGTGCAAAGCCCTACTTGCTAACGCTCAGAGCGGCCGCCTAGTTTACCGTGTGTGCATGTCGGCGCCGTTTCAGCATAGATCGTCTCGCTGCTGCAACAGTTGTCAGCGATAGCAGACAGGCAGTCCAATCCTGCAGGAGAGACTTTGGCGATGGAAACCCGGCAACTGGAAACCTGGCACATCGTGGCCAGCGGGCGCGTGCAGGGCGTAGGCTACCGCGCTGCCTGCGCGGCGCGGGCCAGCGAACTGGCGCTGCGCGGCTGGGTGCGCAACCGCAGCGACGGCACGGTCGAGGTCATGGCGCGCGGCAGCCCGGGGCAACTGCGGGCCCTGTGCGACTGGATGCGCATCGGACCGCCGGCGGCACAGGTGCTCGACCTGGCGGTGGCCTTGTCGGAGGGGGAATTCCAGGGCTTCATCTGGCGCCCCACCGTGTGATGCGGCCGCCATAAGCCGGGTCGACCGGATCGACCGGATCGACTGGATACTCCGGCTCAGGCGCGGTGCGCCTGCCAGTCGACCGCTGCCAGCCCCTGGGCCGTCAGCCAGTCATTGGCCTGGCGGAAGTGGCCGCAGCCAAGGAAGCCTCGGTGCGCCGACAGCGGCGACGGATGCGGCGCCTCCAGCACGCAGTGGCCCGCCCCCAGCAGCGGCTTCTTCGCCTGGGCATGGCTGCCCCACAGCAGGAACACGAGCTTCTGGCGGCTGCCGGCCAGCGCCTGGATCAGGCAGTCGGTCACCGCTTCCCAGCCGCGCTTGGCGTGGCTGGCCGCGCGGCCCTGCTCGACGGTCAGCACCGTGTTGAGCAGCAGCACGCCCTGGCGGGCCCAGCCCTCGAGGTTGCCCGAGGCGCCGCGCGCGGGCGCCTCGCCGTACTCCGCGGCGATTTCCTTGAAGATATTGCGCAGGCTGGGCGGCACCCGCACGCCGTCCGGTACCGAGAAGGCCAGTCCGTGGGCCTGCGGCACCTCGGCGCCGGCCACGGTCTCGACGCCGTGGTAGGGATCCTGGCCGAGGATCACGACCTTGACCGAGTCGGGCGGCGTCAGGTGCAGCGCGTGGAACACGTCGTGCGGGAACACGCGCTTGCCGCTGGCGTGCTCGCCGTCGACGAAGGCGGCCAGTTCGCGCCAGCCGGCGCCGGACAGGCAGGGGGCCAGCAGCGTGCGCCAGGCCGGCGGCAGGGCGTCGGCCTGGGCCTGCAGCGCGGCGGCGGGGGCCTGGGCGGTGGATCGGGCGGGCGTGTCCGCAGCGAAGAGATCGGATTGCATCGGGTCGGGTAGGGGAAACGGGTGGGCGGCCTGCCGGCTTGCCGGCGCCGGGTTCAAGGTGGGCCGGGCCTGAGGCGGGCCGGGCCCCCGGGGTGGAGCGGGCGGGCGCTGCCGCGCCCGGGGGCTCAGGGCGCCTCGTCCTGGCGCGTGCCGGCCAGGCGATAGCCGCGCGCGGCCTTGCTCAGGTCGGAGGGCACCAGGGCTGCAACCGCCTGCAGGCGCGCGGCCAGGGCGCGCAGTGCCTGGGCGGCCTGGGTGGCATCGCCGGCCAGGAATTCGAGTTCGAGTTCCTGGATGCGCTCCACCTCCTTGGTGCCGGGCGCGCTGACGGTGCCGATGTCGAGCGCGGCCTCGATCTCGGCGCCGTCCTGGCGCACCAGCCAGGCGCGGCGCTCGAAGTCGGTGCGGAAGACCGGCGCCAGCCGCTGCGCCAGCGGCGCCAGCAGGGACTGCGCCTCGGCCGGCAGGCGCGCCGGTTCCAGCGCTTCGCCGGCGACCTCGGTTTCCCACTCGTGGCGTGTGGCCAGGCCGCCCGCGCTGCTGCCGGCGGTCTTCAGCGTCTGCAGCCAGCGCTCGCCCTGGCTGCGCAGGCGCAGCGCGGCACGCGCGCCGGCCAGCTCGCGCGCCGGGGTGTCGAGGTAGACATTGCGCAGCAGCCAGCGGCCGCGCGCTTCGCCATGGGCATCCAGCCAGGCGGCCAGCGCATCCAGCGCACCGTCCGGCACGGCAAGCTTCAGTTCGATTTCCTGGGCCATGGCGCGCTGATCAGGCGAACAGCCGTGCCAGCTCGGCGCCCGGATCCTTGGCGCGCATGAATGCCTCGCCGACCAGGAAGGCGTGCACGCCGGCATCGCGCATGCGCTGCACGTCGGCCTGGCCGAGGATGCCGGATTCGGTCACCACCAGGCGCTCGCCCGGGATGTGCGGCAGCAGGCCGATGGTGTTGTCCAGTGAGACCTCGAAGGTGCGCAGGTTGCGGTTATTGATGCCCAGCAGCGGCGTCTTCAGGCGCAGCGCGCGCTCCAGCTCGTCCTCGCCATGCACTTCCACCAGCACGTCCATGCCCAGTTCGTGGGCGCAGGCTTCCAGCTCGGCCATCAGGCCCGGGTCGAGTGCCGCCACGATCAGCAGGATGCAGTCCGCCCCCCAGGTGCGCGCTTCGTAGACCTGGTACAGGTCGACCATGAAGTCCTTGCGCAGCGCCGGCAGTTCGCAGGCGGCGCGGGCGCGCTTGAGGTAGTCGGCGTGGCCCTGGAAGAAGTTGACGTCGGTCAGCACCGACAGGCAGGCCGCGCCGTGGCCGGCATAGCTCTCGGCGATGGCCTCGGGCACGAAGTGCTCGCGCAGCACGCCCTTGGACGGCGAGGCCTTCTTGACCTCGGCGATCACGCCGGCCTGGCCGGCGCCGATCCTGGCGCGCAGCGCGCGCTCGAAGCCGCGCGGCGCCAGGCCTGCCTCGTGGCGCAGGCTTTCGGCCTCGCCCCGCAGGCTGTGGAGGTCGCGTTGCTTGCGCGCGGCGGCGACTTCATCGGCCTTGACGGCCAGGATCTTCTGCAGGATATCGGACATGGCTTGACTCTCTGCCGCCGCTCCCGCGCGGGCGGGGGCGGCGCGCGTGTTTTACTGGAACTGCTGGGTGGCGCGCACGAACTGGTCGAGCTTCTCGCGCGCCGCGCCGCTGGCGATGGCCTCGCGCGCCCGCGCGATGCCGTCCTCGATCGAGCTGGCCACGTTGGCGGCGTACAGCGCGGTGCCGGCATTCAGCGAGACGATCTCGCGCGGCGTGCCCGCCACGTTGCCCAGCGCTTCCATCAGCATGGCCTTGGACTCCAGCGCGTCGGCCACCTTCAGGCCGCGGTTGGAGATCATGTTCAGGCCGAAGTCCTCGGGGTGGATCTCGTACTCGCGCACCTGGCCGTCCTTCAGTTCGCCGACCATGGTGGCGGCGCCCAGCGAGACCTCGTCCATGCCGTCCTTGCCGTACACCACCAGCGCGTGCTCGGCGCCCAGGCGCTGCATCACGCGCACCTGGATGCCGACCAGGTCCGGGTGGAACACGCCCATCAGGATATTAGGCGCGCCGGCCGGATTGGTCAGCGGGCCGAGAATATTGAAGATGGTGCGCACGCCCATCTCCTTGCGGATCGCCGCCACGTTCTTCATCGCCGGGTGGTGGGTCGGCGCGAACATGAAGCCGATGCCGGTCTGCTCGATGCACTCGCCGACCTGTTCCGGCGTCAGCAGGATGTTGACGCCGAGCGCCTCCAGCACGTCGGCGCTGCCCGACTTGGAGCTGACGCCGCGATTGCCGTGCTTGGCGATGCGCGCGCCGGCCGCGGCCACGACGAACATCGAGGCGGTGGAGATATTGAAGGTGTGCGAGCCGTCGCCGCCGGTGCCGACGATGTCGACGAAGTTGCCGCGCGCCACGTCGGCGGGCAGCGGCACCTTGTTGGCGAACTCGCGCATCACCTGGGCCGCGGCGGAGATCTCGCCGATGGTTTCCTTCTTCACGCGCAGCCCGGTCAGGATGGCGGCGGCCATCACCGGCGAGACCTGCGCCTGCATGATCTGCCGCATCAGGTGCAGCATCTCGTCGTGGAAGATCTCGCGATGTTCGATGCAGCGCGTCAGCGCTTCCTGCGGGGTGATGGACATGGGGCTCTCGTTCGGATGGTTGGCAGGTTCCAGTTGCGCGAGCGGGCCGGCGCCGGCGGCGGGATCGGTCAGCTTCATCGCCGTACCTCGCCCGAGCCCGCCTTGAGGAAGTTCGCCAGCAGCGCGTGTCCGTGCTCGGACAGGATGGATTCGGGGTGGAATTGCACGCCTTCGACCGCAAGGGTCTTGTGGCGCACGCCCATGATCTCGCCATCCGGCGTCCAGGCCGTCACTTCCAGGCAGTCGGGCAGGGTCTCGCGCTCGATTGCCAGCGAATGATAGCGCGTGACGTCGAAGTGCCTGGGCAGCCCGGCGAACACGCCCTGCTGGGTCGTCTCGATGGTGCTGACCTTGCCGTGCATGACCTGTTTGGCGCGGATCACCTTGCCGCCGAAGGCCTCGCCGATGGCCTGGTGGCCCAGGCACACGCCCAGCAGCGGCACCTTGCCGGCGAAGTGCTGCAGCACGGCCACCGAGATGCCGGCTTCCCTGGGGCTGCAGGGGCCGGGCGAGACGCAGATATGGTCGGGCCCGAGGGCCTCGATCTCGTCCAGCGTGATCTCGTCGTTGCGGAAGGTGCGCACGTCGGCGCCGAGTTCGCCGAAATACTGCACGAGGTTGTAGGTAAAGGAATCGTAGTTGTCGATCATCAGCAGCATGGCCGTTTCTCCTGTCCTGTTCCGGGTCAGATGTCGGAGTCCAGGCCATCCTGGACCTGCTCGGCGGCGCGGATCACCGCGCGCGCCTTGGCTTCGGTCTCGCGCCATTCGGCTTCGGGGTCCGAATCGGCGACGATGCCGGCGGCCGCCTGCACGTAGAGGTTGCCGTCCTTGATGATGCCGGTGCGGATGGCGATGGCGAGGTCCATTTCACCGCCGAAGGACAGGTAGCCCACCGCGCCGCCGTAGATGCCGCGCTTGCGCGGCTCCAGCTCGTCGATGATCTCCATCGCGCGCACCTTGGGTGCGCCCGACAGCGTGCCGGCCGGGAAGCTGGCGCGCAGCACGTCGAGATTGGTCATGCCGTCCTTGAGGCGGCCTTCGACCGAGCTGACGATGTGCTGCACGTGCGAGTACTTCTCGATCACCATCTTGTCGGTGACCTTGACGCTGCCGGTCTCGGCGATGCGGCCGATGTCGTTGCGCGCCAGGTCGATCAGCATCACGTGCTCGGCGATTTCCTTGGGGTCGTTGAGCAGTTCGGTGGCGAGCTGGGCGTCCTTCTCCGGCGTATTGCCGCGCGGGCGGGTGCCGGCCAGCGGGCGGATGGTGATGACGCGCTCCTCGCGCACTTCGCCGCCGTTGTTCGCGGTGCCGGTGCGGCGGGTCTCCTGGCGCACCAGGATCTCGGGCGAGGCACCGACGATCTGGAAGTCGCCGAAGTTGTAGAAGTACATGTACGGCGAGGGGTTCAGCGAGCGCAGCGCGCGGTACAGCGACAGCGGCGCGTCGCGGTAGGGCTTGGTCAGGCGCTGGCCGATCTGCACCTGCATCATGTCGCCGGCCATGATGTACTCCTTGGCGCGGTGGACGGCGGCCAGATAGTCGGCCTTGTCGAATTCGCGGAAGACCTCGGTCTGCACCGACGGGCTGGTGACCGGCAGGTCCACCGGCTGGCGCAGCTTCATGCGCAGGTCGCGCAGGCGGGCGCGGGCGCGCGGATAGGCCTCGGGCGTGTTCGGGTCGGCGTAGACGATCAGGTAGAGCTTGCCCGACAGGTTGTCGATCACCGCCAGCTCTTCGCACAGCAGCAACTGGATGTCGGGCAGGCCGAGGTCGTCGGCCTTCTGCGTGGCGGCGAGCTTCTTCTCGATATAGCGCACCGCGTCGTAGCCGAAATAGCCGGCCAGGCCGCCGCAGAAGCGCGGCAGGCCTGGGCGCAGCGCCACCTTGAAGCGCTTTTCGAAGTCGGCGATGAAGTCCAGCGGGTTGCCTTCATGCGTCTCCACCACTCGGCCGTCGGTCACCACCTCGGTGCGCTCGCCGTAGGCGCGCAGCAGCGTGCGGGCGTGCAGGCCGATGAAGGAATAGCGGCCGAAGCGTTCTCCGCCGACTACCGATTCCAGCAAGAAGGTGTTGATGCCGCGGGTTTGCGACTGGGCCAGCTTCAGGTAGAGCGAGAGGGGCGTCTCCAGGTCGGCGAAGGCCTCGGCGATCAGCGGGATGCGGTTGTAGCCCTGGTCGGCCAGCGATTTGAATTCGAGCTCGGTCATGTCCATCCTCGTGGGCGGCGCGCCCGCTGCCGGGCGGCGGCGCCATGGTACGGCGGGAGGGGCAGGCGATACGGTCGCCGGCCCCGGTGGCTTGCCGTGGTGCGGAAGACTTGCGAACAAGACCGCACACGGCCTGGTGGGGCGTGCGGTGCGTTCGTGGACCAAACGTAGCCGATTGCTGCGGCGTTGGCTACGGCCGGCTGGCGAGAGGGGTATGGCTGGGATTGCCCGGCTGCTGCCGGCCTGGCGAAACCTTCCGCGTGTAGGGAAGCTTCTCAGGAGACTCGCGAACGCACTTTACGCCTGTTGGGAGGCGCGCCAGCGACGCCAGGGCCAGGCCTGCCGATCACTGCCAGAAGAGATGCGTTTGCGATTCAGAAACATGTGTCGTGTTCTGCGACGGAGGTAAGCGAAGGCCGGTCTGCCGCGCACTGCAATCCGTGCAATACGTGTGCCATGCGCCGGGACCGGCTTCGGTCATGCCCGCTACGCCGTCAACAGGGACGCCGCCTGGGCAATGGTGCCGACTATACCATCGGCGTCGACGCCTTGTACAGGGTTGCCGTGGTTGTAGCCATAGGGCACCAGCAGCACTCCCATGCCGGCCGCGCGGGCCGCCTGGGCGTCGTTCTCGGAGTCCCCGATGGCTGCCATCTGCGCCGGCTCCAGGCGGAAGGCCTCGGCCACCTTGAGCAGGGGCAGCGGGTCCGGCTTGCGCAGCGGGAAGGCGTCGCCACCGTAGACCAGCTCGAAATACCGGACCAGCCCGGTCTTGGCCAACAGCGGCTCGGTGAAGCTGTAGGGCTTGTTGGTCACGCAGGCCAGGCGCAGCCCGGCGGCCTTGAGGCGCGCCAGGCCTTCGGCCACACCCGCGTAGACCTGCGAGAACCGGCCGTTGATGCGCAGGTACTCGCGGTCGTACAGCGCCAGCGCGTCGGCGAACAGGCCGTTGGCGTGGGCCGGCGTGAAGCGGGCGTCGAGCACGCGCCGGATCAGGTTCTCCGAGCCCTTGCCGACGAAGCTGACGATGGCTTCGCGCGTCAGCGGCGCCGGCGCCGGCAGGTGCGGGTGCAGGCGCGCGAGCGCGCCCAGCATGGCATTGACGGCGGCGTGGAAGTCACCTGCGGTATCGACCATGGTGCCATCGAGGTCGACGATCACGCCGCGGATGCCGCTCCAGTCGCGGCGCGCCGGCTGTGCGGCGCTCATCGGGCTGCCTGCGCGGGGACCTTGGCCAGTTCGGCGCGCAGGGCCGACAGCACGCCGCGGTAGCCACCGTCGGCGTCGGGCTTGCCGAACACCGCCGAGCCGGCCACGAAGGTGTCGGCGCCGGCTGCCGCGATCTCGGCGATGTTATCGACCTTCACGCCGCCGTCGACTTCCAGCAGGATGGGGCGGCCGGTGCGCTCGGCATAGGCGTCGATGCGGGCGCGCACGGCGCGCAGCTTGTTGAGCGTCTCGGGGATGAAGGACTGGCCGCCGAAGCCGGGGTTGACCGACATCAGCAGGATCACGTCGAGGCGGTCCATCACATGGTCCAGATGGTGCAGCGGCGTGGCCGGGTTGAACACCAGGCCGGCCTGGCAGCCCTGGTCGCGGATCAGTGCCAGCGAGCGGTCGACGTGGTCGCTGGCCTCGGGGTGGAAGGTGATGATGTTGGCCCCGGCGCGCGCGAAGTCGGGAATGATGCGGTCGACCGGACGCACCATCAGGTGCACGTCGATCGGTGCCGTCACGTGCGGGCGGATGGCTTCGCACACCATCGGGCCGACCGTCAGGTTCGGCACGTAGTGATTGTCCATCACGTCGAAGTGGATCCAGTCGGCGCCGGCCTCGGTCACGCGGCGGACTTCCTCGCCCAGGCGGGCGAAGTCGGCGGACAGGATGGACGGGGCGATGCGGTACGTGGGCGTGCTCATGGCGGCGGCGTGGGGAATTGGCGATAAAACGAGGGAACCGCCGCCATTTTACGCTGCCGGCGCCGCGGGCGCCGGCCATGCCCGTCCGGCGCCGCGCTTGCCGCCCCGGGTGCCTTGCCGCACAATGCGGCTACCCATTTCCTCGGCCCGACGCCCCAGACGATGAGCGAGTACGCGTTTTCCGTGGCGGTACGCACCCAGTACCTGCCCGAGCAGTCCGATCCCGAGCGCGGGCGCCATGCCTTCGCTTACACCATCACCATCCACAATACCGGCGAGGTGGCTGCGCAGTTGATCTCGCGCCACTGGATCATTACCGACAGCGACAACGGCACGCAGGAAGTGTCCGGCCTCGGCGTGGTCGGGCACCAGCCGCTGCTCAAGCCGGGCGAGCATTTCGAATACACCAGCTGGGCCACCATCTCCACCCCGGTGGGCTCGATGAAGGGCGACTACTTCTGCGTGGCCGAGGACGGCCACCGCTTCGAGGTGCCGATTCCCGAGTTCGCGCTGGTGCTGCCGCGCATGCTGCATTGAGTCGGCCGGCGCGGATTCCGCGCCGCGCGCACGATGCCGCCGGCGCGGCGCGCGGAACCTATCGGGCGCCGCCGTTGTCCTCTCCAGGCTGCGCGGGCTGGCCGCTGCGCGAAGGGTGATCGGCCGGTGCGCGGGTCGGGCGGGGATGCTTCTTGGCGGTGCCCATGGTCCAGACCACGATGAAGATCAGCAGGAACAATGCCACGCCGGCTTCCAGGGCGAACAGCAGCATGGGATGGGCTTCGAGGAATGCACTCATGGCGTGATCCGTGCCGGGGGCGTGGTTGGATGACAGGACGCTGGGCATTGTAGGACATCGGTGGCGCATCGGATCGCGCGGGCCGGCGATTGAACAGAGCAAGATGGCAACTCCGGATTTTTCTTCCCTTCCCCGTTTCTCCTGGCAGCGTCCAGTGCTGCCATCAGCGCGCACGCGAGCCTGGCTGGCCCTGGCCGCCGGCGCGGCCTTGCTGGCCGGCTGCATGAGCGGTCCGCCGCCGCGTGTCGAGGGACCCGGCACGCCCGGCCAGCCGCCGGCCGCGTCGTCGCAGAAGGGCCGGCTGCAAGCGGTCGACTGGAACGATGTCGCCGGCTGGCAGCAGGACGACGTGCGCGCCGCCTGGCCGGCGCTGCAGGAAAGCTGCCAGGTACTGAAGAAGCGCGCGGACTGGAACCGCGCCTGCTCGGCCGGCCTGATGGTCGACGCCGGCGACTTGGGCGCGATGCGCAGCTATTTCGAGACCTATTTCCAGCCCTACCGTGTGGTCAACGGCGATGGCTCCGACTCCGGCCTGATCACCGGCTACTACGAGCCCATCCTCCATGGTTCGCGCACGCGCCAGGGGCCCTACCAGGTCGCGCTGTACCGCAAGCCGCCGCAATGGAACGGCCGCGCGCTGCCGGCGCGCGCCGAACTGCTGCAGAACCCGGGGCTGCGCGGCCAGGAGCTGGCCTGGGTGGACGACCCGGTCGAGGCTGCCTTCCTGCAGATCCAGGGTTCGGGCCGCATCCGCCTGGCCGACGGCACGCTGATGCGGGTCGGTTACGGCGGCACCAACGACCATCCGTTCCGATCCTTCGGCAAATGGCTGCTGGACCGCGGCGAAATCACGCCGGCCCAGGCCACCATGCAGGGCATCAAGGCCTGGGCGCGTGCCAATCCGGGCCGGGTCGACGAGATGCTCAACGTCAATCCGCGCTTCGTCTTCTTCCGCGAGCTGGCGCCGACCAACGAGGGGCCGGTGGGCGCGCTGGGAGTACCGTTGACGGCGGAGCGCTCGATCGCGGTCGATCCGGCCACCATCCCGCTGGGCGTGCCGGTCTTCCTGTCGACCACGCGGCCGCTGTCGAGCGAGCCGATCCAGCGGCTCATGTTCGCCCAGGACACCGGCACCGCCATCAAGGGCGGGGTGCGCGCCGACTTCTTCTGGGGGGCGGGCGATGCCGCCGGGGAGACCGCCGGCCGCATGAAGCAGGCCGGGCGCATGTGGGTGCTGATGCCACGCAGTTGAGCGCGGCGCGCAACGCTCAGCGCGGACGCTGGTCGACGATGCGGCGGGCCTTGCCCACTGAGCGCTCGACACCGCCTTCGGGCAGCACGTCCACGCTCGCCGTCACGCCGATGAAGGCCTTGATGTCGTGGGCCAGCCTGGCGCGGGCCTCGCCGGTGTTGGCAGGGACCGCGCCGTGCGCGCACTCGACGCGCACGGTCAGGGTGTCGAGCGGACCGTCCTTGCCCAGCACGCACTGGTAGTGGGGCGCCAGTTCGGGATGCTTGAGGATCAGTTCCTCGATCTGTGAGGGGAAGACGTTGACGCCGCGGATGATCATCATGTCGTCCGAGCGGCCGGTGATCTTCTCCATGCGGCGGAACGCCGGGCGCGCGGTACCGGGCAGCAGCCGGGTCAGGTCGCGCGTGCGGTAACGCACCACCGGCAGCGCTTCCTTGCTCAGCGTGGTGAAGACCAGCTCGCCGAACGCACCATCCGGCAGCACCTCGCCGGTGATCGGGTCGATCACCTCCGGATAGAAATGGTCTTCCCAGATGGTCGGGCCATCCTTGGTCTCGGCGCACTCGTTGGCCACGCCCGGCCCCATCACCTCGGACAGGCCGTAGATGTCCACCGCCGAGATGCCCATGCGCTTTTCCAGTGCCAGCCGCATCTCGGGCGTCCAGGGCTCGGCGCCGAAGATACCCACCTTGAGCGAAGTGGAAGCCGGGTCGATGCCTTGGCGCTCGAATTCGTCGGCCAGCGCCAGCATGTAGCTGGGCGTGACCATGATCACCTCGGGCTTGAAATCCTGGATCAACTGCACCTGGCGCTCGGTCTGGCCGCCGCCGAAGGGGATGGCGGTGAGGCCGGCCTTTTCCACGCCGTAGTGCGCGCCCAGGCCGCCGGTAAACAGCCCGTAGCCGTAGCTGACGTGGACCTTGTCGCCACGGCGCGCGCCGGCGGCACGGATCGAGCGCGCCATCACCGTGGCCCAGGTATCGATGTCCTGCAGCGTGTAGCCGACCACCGTGGGTTTGCCGGTGGTGCCGGAGGAGGCATGGATGCGGGCCACCCGGTCCTGCGGCACGGCGAACATGCCGAAGGGATAGTTGTCGCGCAGGTCCTGCTTGGTGGTGAAGGGAAAGCGCGCCAGGTCGGCCAGCGAGCGCAGGTCATCGGGGTGCACGCCGGCTTCGTCGAACTTGCGCCGGTACACCGGCGAGTTGCGGTAGGCGTGATCGAGCGACCATTTCAGGCGCTGCAACTGCAAGTCCTGCAATGCGTCGCGGCTGGCGGTCTCGATCGGCTCCAGGGGCAGATCGGTCAGGCGCGTGCTCATGGTGTCTCCTGCGCTTCGGTGCGGGTTATCGTAAGGAGGGGGGGGGGGCGCGGGGGCTTCCGCCGGCTTCTGTCGATTTCAGCCGATTTCAGCCGGCCTCGGCGGGCGGCGGCACCACGTGGCCCTTGATCTGCGCGGACTTGCCGCGGAACATTGCCACCGTCTCGCCGGCGCGATTGCTGAGACGGACATCGTAGATGCCGTGTCGGCCGGACAGCGTCTGCTCGACCGCCTCGGCGCACAGCACGTCACCACCGTGCACAGGCTTGAGGAACTCGATGCTGCAGCCGGCCGCTACGGTGTTGATATTGTGGCTGTTGCAGGCGAAGGCAAAGGTCGAGTCGGCCAGCGTGAACATCAGGCCGCCGTGGCAGATACCGTGGCCGTTGAGGAACTCTGGACGTACGGGCATCGACAGGCGGGCGTAGCCGGGGCGGACCGCCTCGACCACGATGCCGAGCCAGCGGCTGCAGGCATCGGCCTCGTACATGCTGGCGGCCGCGGCTTCGGCGAGTGCCTGGGCGGCTTCTGTGGATGAGGTCAAGCGATCTCCTTGGAGCGGTGGATGGGCGGATCGAGGTGCGCAGCGCAGACGCCGGTGCTGCGCGAGGCCGGCGGCTAGGCGCCGGTGAAGCGCGGTGTGCGCCTGGCCAGGAAGGCGTTGACGCCCTCGGCGTAGTCGTGGGATGCGCCCAGTTCGCGCTGCAGGTCGCGCTCCAGGTCGAGCTGGGCGTCGAGCGTCTGCGTCGCGCCGGCGCGCATGGCCTGCTTGATGGCGGCCAGGGCGCGGGTCGGCTGGGCCGCCAGCTGCGTGGCCAGGGCCAGGGCTTGTTCGGCCAGCAGGGTGTCGTCCATCACCTCCCAGATCAGGCCCCAGCGCTCGGCATCCTCGGCCGACAATTTGTCGCCGGTCAGGGCCAGCCCGAGCGCGCGGGCCATGCCGACCCGCTGAGGCAGGAACCAGGTACCGCCCGAATCCGGAACCAGCCCGATCTTGACGAAGGCCTGCAGGAAGCTGGCCGAGCGAGCCGCCAGTACGATGTCGCAGGCCAGCGCCAGGTTCGCGCCCGCGCCGGCGGCGGTGCCGTTGACCGCGGCGATGACCGGCAGCGGCAGCGCCTGCAGCCGGCGGATCAGTGGATTGAAGCAGGAATCGATCAATTCCCCCAGATCGCTCATGTGCCCGGGGGTGAAGTCGAGATCGGCCAGGTCCTGCCCGGCGCAGAAGCCCCGTCCGGACCCCGTCAGCAGCAGGGCGCGGGCGCCGCCGGCCTCGGCGAGGTCGAGCGCGGACTGCAGCGCGGCGTGCATCTGGCGGGTAAAGCTGTTGAGCTTGTCCGGGCGATTCAGCGTCAGCACGGCAACCTGGCCGTGCCAGCGCAATAGCACGGGACCATCATTGAGCGTGGTCTGCGGGGGCGTGTCTCGCATGGCGTCTCCTGCCGGTGTTCTGTTCTATTTGCCGGGGCGCGGCCGTGCGCCCCGTCCTGCCAACTCGATTGTAGGCAGGTGTCGGCGGTTGATAAATTAACCGACCAGTCGGTCGGAAAATGGTAGCACTATTTTTCCTGGCTGAGGAGCGTGACGCATGCGGACGGGGCGGGATTCACCCGCGCTGCGATATCCGGCAGGAGGGGGGGGCGGGGCTGGCTCCCGGGGAGGGCGCGGGATCGTCGGGACGTCCCTGGCTGCGGCAATGCAAAAAACCCCTTGACTATCTATCTACCAGTAGATACCATGTGTTCATGGATCGCTGCTTCCCCTCCGCCACCGGCGGCAGGAAAGAAAAAGAGGATCCAGCGCGACATCGGGGATTTCCCCGTTTTTTCAGGACCGGTTCTCTATCTACAAGTAGATGCAAGTAGATACCTAACCGGCCCGGCACCAAGCGCCGCGCCGCAGACCAACCGGATCCCGATCGCGTGGATTCTTGCTAGACAAGGAGAGCATCATGAGCACCAACAAGACCTTCACCAAGACCCTGATCACCGCCGCCGTGCTGGCTGCCGCCGTGCTGGGCGGCCAGGCCTACGCCTCGGGCCCGAAGGACAGCGGCATCTCGGGCGACCGCTACGGCTACGTGTTCCGCGGCAATGACGCGCGCAGCGTCTACACGGACGGGGCCAAGGCGGGCAAGGCCGATCCGTACACGGACGGCGCCAAGGTCGGCAAGTTCGACCCCTACACCGACGGTGCCCGCATCGTGGCAGGCCTGGACCGCAGCGGCGTGTCGTCGGAACCGGCTCGTAAGTTCGATCCGTACACGGACGGTGCCAAGGTCGGCAAGTTCGACCCGTACACCGATGGTGCCCGCATCGTGGCGGGCCTGGACCGCAGCGGCGTGTCGTCGGAGCCGGCCCGCAAGGCCGACCCGTACACGGATGGTGCCCGCATCGTGGCAGGCCTGGACCGCAGCGGCGTGTCGTCGGAGCCGGCTCGTAAGTTCGACCCGTACACGGATGGTGCCAAGGTCGGCAAGTTCGACCCGTACACCGACGGCGCGCTGGCCTGATGTGGATGGCGGGGTGGTGGCGGCCCGTGGCCGGCGCCGCCCCGCGTTAGCAGGTGAGTGGAGAAGCGATCATGAGACTGCGGGATAGCGTTCTGATCCTGGCCGGCTGGGTGTTCCTGTGCCTGGCCAGCGGCTCGCTGGTGACCCTGGCGGCGCAAGTGCTGCCGGCGTGAGCGAGAGCAGGCGAGGATCTGGCCAGAGCGTTGCAGCAACCAGCCTGAAGTGCCGTCGCGACGCGGAGGATCACGCCATGAAAACCCAATCTGTAAGAGAACAACTGCTCGAGCACACGCTGGTGCTGATCCGCCGCCGCGGCGTGAACGGCTTCAGCTATCGAGACCTGGCCGAACTGGTCGGGGTCAAGACCTCGAGCATCCACTATTACTTTCCCTCCAAGGACGACCTGGTGCTGGAGGCGGTCACGGAATACAGCGCACGGGTGATGGAGCGCCTGCGCGAGCTGGATCGTCTGCCTACCGCGCAGGACCAGGCGCGCGCCTACCTGCAGAATCTCCGGGCTGCCGCCTGCCATGGTGACCAGATCTGCCTGGTCGGGATGCTGTCGACGGAGGTCCTGAGCCTGTCTCCGGCGACCCAGGCGGTGGTGCGCGATTTCTTCCGCCTGCATGAGGAAAGGCTGGCGCAAATGCTGGAGCAGGCTGTGCGTGAACATGCGCGGTCGTTGCCGGCCGCGCCGCATGAACTGGCCCAGGTGATCTACGCAGCGCTGCAGAACGCGCTGGTGTCGAACCGCCTGTTCGGCTCGGCTGAACGCCTGGATGCGGTCGGTCAATTGTTGATGGACTACGTGTCTGCGCCGATGGCGCGCGCCGCCTGACTTCTCTGCGTGGCGCCGCATTTCCAAGGGCCGGTCGATCTCGACCGGCCTTTTTGCATGCCTGCCGGACTCGCCCGCATGCTGCACGCATCTTGAAAAATGCTCTCGAAGTGGCAGACTGCCGGGGCAACACCCGAGCGTTGCTTCGATGCGGCGCCGGGTTCCTGCATCATTCAATCCCAGAGGAGATGGCATGTCGTATGAAAACATCCTGGTCGAGACGCGTGGCCGCGTAGGCCTGGTCACCCTGAACCGGCCCAAGGCGCTCAACGCGCTCAACGATGCGCTGATGGACGAGCTCGGCGCGGCGCTGAGCGCCTTCGATGCCGATGAAGGGGTCGGCTGCATCGTCATCACCGGTAGCGAGCGCGCCTTTGCTGCGGGGGCCGATATCGGCATGATGGCCCAGTACACCTATATGGATGTGTACAAGGGCGAGTACATCACGCGCAATTGGGAAACCATCCGCCGCATCCGCAAGCCCGTGATCGCGGCCGTGGCCGGCTATGCGCTGGGCGGCGGCTGCGAGCTGGCGATGATGTGCGACATCATCATCGCGGCGGATACCGCACGGTTCGGCCAACCCGAAGTCAAGCTCGGCACCATGCCCGGTGCGGGCGGCACCCAGCGCCTGCCGCGTGCCGTTTCCAAGGCCAAGGCCATGGACCTGTGCCTGAGCGCCCGCATGATGGATGCGGCCGAGGCCGAGCGCGCCGGCCTGGTGTCGCGCGTGGTTGCTGCCGACAAACTGCTTGACGAAGCGATCGGCGCTGCTGAGGCCATCGCCAGCTATTCGCTTCCGGTGGTCATGATGATCAAGGAGTCGATCAACACCGCCTATGAAACCACCCTCGCCGAGGGCGTGCATTTCGAGCGGCGCGTCTTCCACTCCACTTTCGCCACGGAAGACCAGAAGGAAGGTATGGCAGCCTTCCTGGAAAAGCGCAGCCCGAACTTCAAGCATCGCTAAAAACTTGATAGGGGAATACCCGAGATCATCACTCGGGTATTCCTTTCCAATCCTCGCCGGAGAAACATTTTTCAATGGATTCAATGGTTTGGCTGTTTCCTCGAGAGGGGCTGCCATGACTTCATGACAAATGTGTTGCCAAGCTGCGGGATCCGGCCTACTATTCGCCCCCTCGCAACACGAAGCGCAGCGGCAAAGCCAGCAGCGACGCGGGTTGCGGGGTTGGCAGGATGGTGGGTGGTGCTGCGAAGCGCGACCGACCGAAGCGAAAAAGATGCTTCGAACCTGTTGACGAAACGCAGAAAGTTGTTCATAATCTCGTTTCTCTGCTGCTGACAACGCAGCGACGCGGTAAGCAAAGCGAATCGCGTGAGTTCTTTAACAAACAAACAGCCGATAAGTGTGGGCGCTTGATGCGGGAAGCGGAAGACCTCGGTCTTCTAGCTTACAAGTTATCAGTGCTCGCACAGTAAACATGTTTGGTTTCGTCTTCGGACGGAGCCAGTCAGTTTTCTGAGAGTGAGCGACCGCTCGAAAGAGCGAGGTTTGCGCAGGCAACTGCGCGGAACCACACAGAGATTGAACTGAAGAGTTTGATCCTGGCTCAGATTGAACGCTGGCGGCATGCCTTACACATGCAAGTCGAACGGCAGCGCGGACTTCGGTCTGGCGGCGAGTGGCGAACGGGTGAGTAATACATCGGAACGTGCCCTGTTGTGGGGGATAACTAGTCGAAAGATTAGCTAATACCGCATACGACCTGAGGGTGAAAGCGGGGGACCGTAAGGCCTCGCGCAATAGGAGCGGCCGATGTCTGATTAGCTAGTTGGTGAGGTAAAGGCTCACCAAGGCGACGATCAGTAGCTGGTCTGAGAGGACGATCAGCCACACTGGGACTGAGACACGGCCCAGACTCCTACGGGAGGCAGCAGTGGGGAATTTTGGACAATGGGGGCAACCCTGATCCAGCAATGCCGCGTGTGTGAAGAAGGCCTTCGGGTTGTAAAGCACTTTTGTCCGGAAAGAAATCCTTTGGGCTAATACCCCGGAGGGATGACGGTACCGGAAGAATAAGCACCGGCTAACTACGTGCCAGCAGCCGCGGTAATACGTAGGGTGCGAGCGTTAATCGGAATTACTGGGCGTAAAGCGTGCGCAGGCGGTTTTGTAAGACAGGCGTGAAATCCCCGGGCTCAACCTGGGAATGGCGCTTGTGACTGCAAGGCTAGAGTGCGTCAGAGGGGGGTAGAATTCCACGTGTAGCAGTGAAATGCGTAGAGATGTGGAGGAATACCGATGGCGAAGGCAGCCCCCTGGGACGTGACTGACGCTCATGCACGAAAGCGTGGGGAGCAAACAGGATTAGATACCCTGGTAGTCCACGCCCTAAACGATGTCAACTAGTTGTTGGGGATTCATTTCTTCAGTAACGAAGCTAACGCGTGAAGTTGACCGCCTGGGGAGTACGGTCGCAAGATTAAAACTCAAAGGAATTGACGGGGACCCGCACAAGCGGTGGATGATGTGGATTAATTCGATGCAACGCGAAAAACCTTACCTACCCTTGACATGCCACTAACGAAGCAGAGATGCATCAGGTGCCCGAAAGGGAAAGTGGACACAGGTGCTGCATGGCTGTCGTCAGCTCGTGTCGTGAGATGTTGGGTTAAGTCCCGCAACGAGCGCAACCCTTGTCTCTAGTTGCTACGAAAGGGCACTCTAGAGAGACTGCCGGTGACAAACCGGAGGAAGGTGGGGATGACGTCAAGTCCTCATGGCCCTTATGGGTAGGGCTTCACACGTCATACAATGGTGCGTACAGAGGGTTGCCAACCCGCGAGGGGGAGCTAATCCCAGAAAACGCATCGTAGTCCGGATCGTAGTCTGCAACTCGACTACGTGAAGCTGGAATCGCTAGTAATCGCGGATCAGCATGCCGCGGTGAATACGTTCCCGGGTCTTGTACACACCGCCCGTCACACCATGGGAGTGGGTTTTGCCAGAAGTAGTTAGCCTAACCGCAAGGAGGGCGATTACCACGGCAGGGTTCATGACTGGGGTGAAGTCGTAACAAGGTAGCCGTACCGGAAGGTGCGGCTGGATCACCTCCTTTCCAGAGCGTGCTTCCCAAGTGAAGCGTTCACACTTATCGGTCTGTTTGCTGTTACAGCCAAGGGTCTGTAGCTCAGGTGGTTAGAGCACCGTCTTGATAAGGCGGGGGTCGTAGGTTCAAGTCCTACCAGACCCACCAAGTTATCCGAGGGGGATTAGCTCAGCTGGGAGAGCACCTGCTTTGCAAGCAGGGGGTCGTCGGTTCGATCCCGTCATCCTCCACCATCGACCTTGGGTTGGACAAGCCAAATGCAAGCGCTTAGCGTTGAGCGCTTGCATTTGGCGTTGGCCAAGCGATGCGAAAGCATCGGCTGTTCTTTAACAATATGGGATGTAGTAAAGGTGTCACGGCGTGTTGATGAGACGCGCAGTAGTTTAACGTGATACCGGGTTGTGATTGTATCAACCAAAGTATTTAAGTGATCGAAAGATGACTTGGAATACGGCACAAATGCGAGAACTCAACCTGTAATGAGCGTTTCAAGCGCGAGCTTGAGACACACTCGTTATAGGGTCAAGCGAACAAGTGCATGTGGTGGATGCCTTGGCGATCACAGGCGATGAAGGACGCGGTAGCCTGCGAAAAGCTTCGGGGAGCTGGCAAACGAGCTTTGATCCGGAGATGTCCGAATGGGGAAACCCGGCCCGTATGGGTCATCCCTTGCTGAATACATAGGCAAGGGAAGCGAACGCGGCGAACTGAAACATCTAAGTAGCTGCAGGAACAGAAATCAACCGAGATTCCCAGAGTAGTGGCGAACGAAATGGGAAGAGCCTTGTACTCTTTAGCAGCATTGTTAGCAGAACGGGATGGAAAGCCCGGCCATAGCAGGTGATAGCCCTGTATGCGAAAACAGCGTTGTGGAACTAGGTGTACGACAAGTAGGGCGGGACACGTGAAATCCTGTCTGAAGATGGGGGGACCATCCTCCAAGGCTAAATACTCGTGATCGACCGATAGTGAACCAGTACCGTGAGGGAAAGGCGAAAAGAACCCCGGGAGGGGAGTGAAATAGATCCTGAAACCGCATGCATACAAACAGTCGGAGCCTGGAAACGGGTGACGGCGTACCTTTTGTATAATGGGTCAGCGACTTACATTCAGTGGCAAGCTTAACCGATTAGGGCAGGCGTAGCGAAAGCGAGTCCGAACAGGGCGTTCAGTCGCTGGGTGTAGACCCGAAACCAGATGATCTATCCATGGCCAGGTTGAAGGTGCGGTAACACGTACTGGAGGACCGAACCCACTAGTGTTGAAAAACTAGGGGATGAGCTGTGGATAGGGGTGAAAGGCTAAACAAATCTGGAAATAGCTGGTTCTCTCCGAAAACTATTTAGGTAGTGCCTCGTGTCTCACCTTCGGGGGTAGAGCACTGTCATGGTTGGGGGGTCTATTGCTGATTACCCCGCCATAGCAAACTCCGAATACCGAAGAGTGCAATCACGGGAGACAGACATCGGGTGCTAACGTCCGGTGTCAAGAGGGAAACAACCCAGACCGCCAGCTAAGGTCCCAAAGATTGGCTAAGTGGGAAACGAAGTGGGAAGGCTAAAACAGTCAGGAGGTTGGCTTAGAAGCAGCCACCCTTTAAAGAAAGCGTAATAGCTCACTGATCGAGTCGTCCTGCGCGGAAGATGTAACGGGGCTAAGCCAGTCACCGAAGCTGCGGACGCGCGCAAGCGCGTGGTAGGAGAGCGTTCTGTAAGCCTGTGAAGGTGTCTTGTAAAGGATGCTGGAGGTATCAGAAGTGCGAATGCTGACATGAGTAGCGATAAAGGGGGTGAAAGGCCCCCTCGCCGTAAGCCCAAGGTTTCCTACGCAACGTTCATCGGCGTAGGGTGAGTCGGCCCCTAAGGCGAGGCAGAGATGCGTAGCTGATGGGAAGCAGGTTAATATTCCTGCACCGTCGTATGATGCGATGGGGGGACGGATCGCGGAAGGTTGTCCGGGTGTTGGAAGTCCCGGTCCCTGCAGTGGAGAAGGCGCTTAGGCAAATCCGGGCGCGGGATTCAAGGCTGTGGGGCGAGCGACCATGCGTCGCGAAGCAATCGGAAGTGGTTCCAAGAAAAGCCTCTAAGCTTCAGTCATACGAGACCGTACCGCAAACCGACACAGGTGGGCGAGATGAGTATTCTAAGGCGCTTGAGAGAACTCGGGAGAAGGAACTCGGCAAATTGGTACCGTAACTTCGGGATAAGGTACGCCCTGGTAGCTTGACTGGCCTGCGCCAGAAGGGTGAAGGGGTTGCAATAAACTGGTGGCTGCGACTGTTTAATAAAAACACAGCACTCTGCAAACACGAAAGTGGACGTATAGGGTGTGACGCCTGCCCGGTGCCGGAAGATTAAATGATGGGGTGCAAGCTCTTGATTGAAGTCCCGGTAAACGGCGGCCGTAACTATAACGGTCCTAAGGTAGCGAAATTCCTTGTCGGGTAAGTTCCGACCTGCACGAATGGCGTAACGATGGCCACACTGTCTCCTCCCGAGACTCAGCGAAGTTGAAGTGTTTGTGATGATGCAATCTCCCCGCGGCTAGACGGAAAGACCCCATGAACCTTTACTGTAGCTTTGCATTGGACTTTGAACCGATCTGTGTAGGATAGGTGGGAGGCTTTGAAACCGGGACGCTAGTTCCGGTGGAGCCGTCCTTGAAATACCACCCTGGTTTGTTTGAGGTTCTAACCTTGGCCCGTGAATCCGGGTCGGGGACAGTGCATGGTAGGCAGTTTGACTGGGGCGGTCTCCTCCCAAAGTGTAACGGAGGAGTTCGAAGGTACGCTTGGTACGGTCGGACATCGTACCTAAAGTGCAATGGCAAAAGCGTGCTTAACTGCGAGACCGACAAGTCGAGCAGGTGCGAAAGCAGGACATAGTGATCCGGTGGTTCTGTATGGAAGGGCCATCGCTCAACGGATAAAAGGTACTCTGGGGATAACAGGCTGATACCGCCCAAGAGTTCATATCGACGGCGGTGTTTGGCACCTCGATGTCGGCTCATCTCATCCTGGGGCTGTAGCCGGTCCCAAGGGTATGGCTGTTCGCCATTTAAAGAGGTACGTGAGCTGGGTTTAAAACGTCGTGAGACAGTTTGGTCCCTATCTGCCGTGGGCGTTGGAATCTTGACGGGGGCTGCTCCTAGTACGAGAGGACCGGAGTGGACGTACCGCTGGTGTACCTGTTGTCTCGCCAGAGGCATCGCAGGGTAGCTATGTACGGAAGAGATAACCGCTGAAAGCATCTAAGCGGGAAACTCGCCTGAAGATGAGGATTCCCTGGAGGCTTGACCTCCTTGAAGGGTCGTTCGAGACCAGGACGTTGATAGGCTGGGTGTGGAAGCGCAGTAATGCGTTAAGCTAACCAGTACTAATTGCCCGTAAGGCTTGATCCTATAACCAGTGTGTTTCACTGGTTGACGTATCGCGTGTGCCCAGGACGGTGCCGATACCTCACAACCAAGACTACATCCCTATTCGCTGCGACGGCTCAACCCCGGCGCAGCAACCCCTTATGCCTGGTGACCATAGCGAGTCGGAACCACCCCTTCCCATCCCGAACAGGACCGTGAAACGACTTTGCGCCGATGATAGTGCGGACTACCCGTGTGAAAGTAGGTCATCGCCAGGCTCTCCCTCCCGCAAAACCCCTCGACAGCAAACGCTGCGAGGGGTTTTGTCTTTGTGGCGCTCGCGGCGCACATGTCGCCAACTACGCCATCTTCCGATTTCCTGACCGGGCCCTGCCCCGCCGCAGACAACTCGTTGCGAGCACGTAGTTTTTGACTCATCCATGCATCGCATCAGGAACCCGCGTCCGCTTCCACGGTCCGTTTCTCAGGGTGTGCGAGGATTCCGACGCCTTCGGGCTTCTGCTACCTTGGCTGCCGGATCGGGGCCGGCGCATGCGCGCCGTACGCGACTGGCGCTCGGCACCTGCCGCGTGTGCATCAAGGCTTGTTCAGGGAGTTGAGATGGAGTCGAAGTGGTGCCTGCTGGCGCTGAGCGGCATCGTGAGTGCAGCAGGACTGACCGGGTGCTCCAGCATGGCTCCTATGCAGCCGCAGGATCCGGACAGGATGGTCTCGGTAGCGCCGATGGAATGCAGTACGTTTGCCACGCGCGTGGCGACGCATGCGCAGCATCAGCAGAAGGTGACCGCGTCGCCCCAGGTGGCTGCCGCGGCGGACGAAGGGGCGGCCGGCGCCGATGCCGATGAGGAATCTGGCGAGGCCGAGCCGGCTCCACGCGCGGATCTTCCGCTGTTCTCCACTGCCCCCGTGGGCCAGCCTTATCCGTCCGGCTGGCACCCCTGGCGCATCAATCGCAACAAGACACCGACTCGCTACGGGCTCGTTGCCCAACGGGACCAGGTCGTGATGCACGCGCAGGCCGATGCCTCGGCGTCCGGCCTCTACGTGCCGCTGACCGCGCGTGACGCGGGCATGCTGCGCTGGGCCTGGCGCACCCGCGACGTGATCCGCACTGCCGACAATACGCTGGGTTCTCGCGAGGATGCGCCGCTGCGCGTCTTCGTCGCGTTCGATGGCGACAAGGGCAACCTGTCGTTGAAGGACCAGTTGATGTATGAAATGGCGCGGCTGACCACCGGGCGCGAGATGCCGTATGCGACCCTGATGTATATCTGGGCCGGCCGTCGCCCGGCGGGCTCGATCCTGCCAAATCCGCATACCGACCGTGTGCGCATGATCGTGGCCGATTCAGGGCTTGCCCACACGGGAGAGTGGCGCTGCCACGAGCGCGACCTGCGTGCCGATTACCGCAAGGCCTTCGGCCAGGAGCCTGGGCGGGTGATCGCGGTCGGCATCATGACCGACACGGACAACACCAGGACACGAGCCGAGTCCTGGTATGGCGACATCCTGCTGGATTGAGCCGGCTGCCGCTTGCGCTGCTTACGTAGCTGACGTAGCTGCGGCCTGGCTGACCTCGCTCATCGCCAGCGTGGCGAAGGAGGCCAGCCAGTGCGTGCCGGCATAGTCGCCGGCCGCTGCGTGCGGCAGTCCGGCGGCCAGATGGTCAAGGCGTGCCTGCCGCGCCAGCGGCACCAGATCGGCCGGCAGCGAGGATTCCAGGCGTCCCCAGCACCAGGCACGCGACAGGTTCAGCCCGTCTAGGTGGCTGAGCTTGGGGTCGCTGCGATCACTGACCGCGACCGGCATCAGCCACTGGCCGAGTTCGCCTGCAGGCGGCGAGAACTGCTCCCACCATTCTGCAAAGCCACATCCGTCAAGGACCTGCCGCATCAGGACGGCTTCGACCAGCCCTCCCGACAGGAACTCGTCACCGCCGGGTTCGTAGCGCGCCGGATAGCGCCGGTCGCGGCCGAACCACCCGTGGGCCCGCGCAACCACGGCCTGGCGCAAGGCAGGGTGCGGCAGTGCATGGGCGTAGTCCAGTGCCATCACCAGGGCGAAGGCGCTGTTGAAGTGCGTGCCGGTACGGACCGGGAAGTCGGCGATGGCCATGTAATCGATCAGGCGCATCGCCAGCAGGTCGGCCAGCGGCGCGCATGCGGCGCTCCAGGGCACCGCGCGGGCGTCCCGCTGCGCCAGATCGATCGACTCCGCCTGCAGGCGCAGCAGCCAGGCCCAGCCATAGGGGCGCTCGAAGGTGGCGGCCGAGGGCCGTGCGAAGTAGTCGCGCTCGGCCGCGAGCGCTTCCGGGCGCAAGCGACGGTCAAGGGCCTCGCGGATCGATTCGGCGCCCTCCAGGTCCGGGAACAGGGCAAGCAGGCGTACCAGCAGCCAGTGCATGTGCACGCTCGAATGCCAGTCGTAGCTGCCGTGGAACACCGGGTGGTGGACAGCGGGCGGGGCCAGGTCGTCCGCCGAGGTCATCAGGTGATCGACCTTGCAGGGATAGGGCCGCTGGATGTTTTCCAGCGCGACCCGCGCGAAGCGGGCCGCCATGGCGTGGTCGAGCGCCGGCACCGCGCCGGCCGCCTGCGTATCGGTGGCGTTCAGGCCGGAGCCAGCCACTTCTCCACCAGCCGCACGAAGAAGGTCGAACCGATCGGCAGCAACTCGTCGTTGAAGTCGTAGCTCGGGTTGTGCAGCATGCAGGGGCCGATGCCGTGGCCATGCTCACGGTGCGCCCCGTCGCCATTGCCGATGAACAGATAGCAGCCGGGCCTGGCCTCGAGCATGAAGGAGAAGTCCTCCGCGCCCATGGTCGGCTCGACGTCGCCATCGACCAGCTCGGGCCCGACCAGTTCGCGCGCTACTTCGATGGCGAAGGTCGCCTCCGCCGCACTGTTGATGGTGGGCGGGTAGTTGCGATGGAAGGTGTACTCGATGGTGCAGTCGAAGGCGGCGGCCACGGCTTCCGAAACTTCACGCATGCGGCGCTCGATCAGGTCGAGCACGGGCACGGTGAAGGTGCGCACGGTGCCGCCGATCCAGGCCTCGTTCGGCACGATGTTGGTGGCGTCGCCTGCGTGGAACTGCGTGACGGAGATCACCGCGGTGTCGATCGGCCGCTTGTTGCGCGTGATGATGCCTTGCAGCGCCGAGACGATCTGTGCCGCGGTGAAGACCGGGTCATTGCCGTTGTGGGGCATTGCCGCGTGCGCGCCCTTGCCGCGCACGACGATGCGGAACTCGTTGCTGGAGGCCATCAACGGGCCTGCGCGCGTGCCGAAGCTGCCGGCCGGCATGCCCGGCCAGTTGTGCATGCCGAACACGGCGTCGCAGGGGAAGCGCTCGAACAGGCCGTCCTTGATCATTTCGCGCGCGCCGCCGCCGCCTTCCTCGGCAGGCTGGAAGATCAGGTGCACGGTACCGTCGAAGTTGCGGTGCTGCGCCAGGTAGTGCGCTGCGCCCAGCAGCATGGCGGTATGGCCATCGTGGCCGCAGGCGTGCATCTTGCCTTCGTGCTGCGAGCGGTGGGCGAAGGCATTGGCCTCCTGCAGCGGCAGCGCATCCATGTCGGCGCGCAGGCCGATGGTGCGCGGGCTGTTGCCGTTGCGGATCACGCCGACCAGCCCGGTGGTGCCGAGCCCGCGGTGTACCTCGATGCCCCAGGCGGCGAGTTGCTGGGCGACCACGTCGGCCGTGCGCTGCTCCTCGAAGCAGAGTTCGGGGTGCGCGTGGATGTCGCGCCGGATGGCGCGGATGTCGGCCTGGGCCTGCTGGATTTCGGGGATGAGCTTCATGGTGCCGGTACTTAGGCGATAAGCGATAAGGCGATGGAATACCCCGATCATACGACGCTGGCTCCGAAAGTGCCAAAGCAGGCAGCTCGCGCCGCCGCGCCGCGCGGGGGTTTCCCCGCATTGCCGGACGATGCGGCAAGCTGGAACAGTTAATGCTTGACGTACCCGGACAGCGTCGCACCGGCATGGCAGGGCCATCGCCCTGCACCAGCTTGCGGCAATGCGGCAATGCGCGCGCGACGCTCCATTCCAAGACTGCTTGGCTTCCCACAGGGAGAACGCACGATGTCCCTTCGCAACGTCAAGAAGGTATTCGGCGCAGCGATGCTGGCCTGGGCCATGAGCCTGGGCAGCGCCGCGCCGGCGCAGGCCGCGGACCTGAAGCTCGCGATGAGTTCGCCGCCGACTTCGATGGATCCGCATTTCTATAACCTGTTCTCCAACATCAACGTCTCGGAGCACATCTTCGACAGCCTGGTGAAGCTCGATCCGGACAGCCGTGTCATCCCCGGCCTGGCCGAATCGTGGAAGCTGGTCGACGACCATACCTGGGAATTCAAGCTGCGCAAGGGCGTCAAGTTCCACGACGGCGCCGAGCTGACCACCGAGGACGTGGTGTGGTCGCTGGACCGGCCGGCCACGATCCAGAACAGTCCCGGCAAGTTCGATGTCTATACCAAGGCCATCGTCGGCAAGAAAGTCATCGACAAATACACCATCCAGCTCCGCACCGCACAGCCGTATCCGCTGATGCTGAACGACCTGACGTCCATCTTCATCGTGCAGAAGAAGGCCACGCAGGGCCTGAGTTCCGACGACTTCGCCCAGGGCAAGGGCATGATCGGCACCGGGCCGTTCAAGTTTGTCAGCTATGCGCGCGACGACCGCGTCGAGCTGGTGCGCAATCCCGACTACTGGGGAACCCGGCCGGCCTGGGACAAGGTCACGCTGCGCTTCATTCCCAACCCCGCCACGCGCCTGGCGGCGCTGCTGTCGGGCGATGTGCAGGCGATCGAGAACGTGCCCACGCCCGACCTGCCCAAGGTGCGCAGCGATCCCAAGCTGTCGTTCTTCTCCAAGATCTCGCATCGCGTGATCTATCTGTACTTCGATGCCAAGCGCGACAAGTCGCCCTACGTCACCACAAGGGACGGGCAGCCGATGGACAAGAACCCGCTGAAGGACGCCCGCGTGCGCCGCGCCATCAGCATGGCAATCAACCGTGAAGGCATCAAGGACCGGTTGATGGAGGGCCTGGCGGAGCCGACCAACAACCTGGTGCCACCCACGCTGTTCGGCTACAACCCCAATCTCAAGACGGTCAAGTACGATCCGGAAGGCGCCAGGAAGCTGCTGGCCGAGGCCGGCTATCCGAACGGCTTCGGCGTGACGCTGCATACGCCCAACAACCGCTATGTCAACGACGAGAAGATCGCGCAGACCATCGCGCAGAACCTGACGCGCGTCGGCATCGTCACCAAGGTCGAGGCCATGCCGATGGCCACCTACTCGGCCAAGGGCATCAAGCATGAGTTCTCCTTCGGCCTGCTCGGCTGGGGTGCGCAGACCGGTGAAGTCAGCTCGCCGCTGCGCGCGCTGCTGGCCTGCGAAGACTCCAAGAAGGGCTTCGGCACCACCAACTGGGGCGAATACTGCAACCCGAAGATGGACGTCGTGCTGGAGAAGGCGCTGGCGACCGTGGACGACAAGGAGCGTTCCAGGCTGCTGCAGGAAGCCACGGCGATCGCCATCGATGACGGCGGCATCATCCCCATCCACCACCAGGTGACCACCTGGGCCACGCAGAAGGGCATCACCTACGTGCCCCGCACCGATGAGCGGACCTATGCGCACAACTTCCGCCCGCTTTGAGGTCCGGCGCCGGGCCGGCCCGCAGGCTGGCGCCTAGCGCCGCAGAAGCGGCCGCGGCGGCGCCGGCGCGCGCGCAAGCGTGTTCCGGACCGCCGCGGGCGGCTTGCGACTGACGCCCACGGGCAAGGGGAACGATCCGATCATGCTGGTCTTCATCATCCGCCGCCTGATGCAGAGCGTGGTCGTGCTCTTCGTCATGTCGCTGCTTGTCTTCCTCGGCGTCTTTGCCATCGGCAATCCTGTCGACATCCTGATCAACCCGCAGGCCGACCAGGAGGACATCAAGCGCACCATCGCCGCGCTCGGCCTGGACAAGCCGCTGTGGGAGCAGTACCTGGTGTTCCTGCAGAACGCGCTGCACGGCAACCTGGGGATCTCGTTCGCGCACGGCACGCCGGCGCTCAAGCTGATCTTCGAGCGCATGCCGGCCACCATGGAGCTGGCAGTGGCCGCCATCCTGATGGCGATCGTGCTCGGCATCCCGCTCGGCCTGTGGGCGGGACTGCGGCCGCACGGGCTGGCCAGCAAGTCCATCATGACGGTGTCCATCCTCGGCTTCTCGCTGCCGACCTTCTGGGTGGGGCTGATGCTGATCATGGTGTTCGCGGTGCAGCTCGGCTGGCTGCCCTCCAACGGCCGTGGCGAGACCGTGCCGCTGCTGGGCGTGCCGGTCAGCTTCCTGACCGTGGACGGCCTGCGTCACCTGGTGCTGCCGGCGGTCACGCTGGCGCTGCTCAACGTCGCCATGGTGATCCGGCTGACGCGCGCCGGCACGCAGGAGGCCATGCTGCAGGACTACGTCAAGTTCGCGCGCGCCAAGGGACTGTCCAATACGCGCATCGTCGGCGTGCATGTGCTCAAGAACATCCTGATTCCCATCGTCACCGTGATCGCGCTGCAGTTCGGCTCCATCATCGCCTTCGCCATCGTGACCGAATCCATCTTCGCCTGGCCCGGCATGGGCAAGCTGATCATCGATTCCATCCAGCTGCTCGACCGGCCGGTGATCGTGGCCTACCTGATGGTGATTGTCACGTTGTTCATCCTGATCAACCTGGTGGTCGACATCGCCTACAGCATGCTCGATCCGCGCGTGCGTATCGCCGACAACAAGGGCTGAGCCATGACCGATGCAAGCCTGCAGGCTGACAAGCCCGACCCGCAGCCGGCCGCGCTGCGCGAGCAGACGCCGCTGCGCCGCTTCGCCGCGCAGTTCCTCGCCAGCAAGCTGGCGGTGGGCGGCCTGGTGGTGCTGGTCCTGATCGTGCTGGTGGCGCTGCTGGCGCCGTGGCTGGCGCCGCAGGATCCCTACGACCTGGCGGCACTCGATGTGCTGGACGCGCGCCTGGCCCCGGGCGAGCATGCCGGCAACGGCATGGTGTTCCTGCTCGGCTCGGACGAGCAGGGCCGCGATATCCTGTCGGCGGTGATGTACGGGCTGCGCATCAGCATCGGCGTGGGCCTGGTCAGCACGGTGATCGCCCTGCTGCTGGGCGCCACGCTGGGCCTGCTGGCAGGCTTCCTGGGCGGGCGCACAGAAGCTTTCATCATGCGCGTGGCCGACCTGCAGCTGTCGTTCCCGCCCATCCTGCTGGCGCTGATCCTGCTGGCCTTCCTGCGTCCCGGTATCGGCAACATCGTGATCGCGCTGGTGGCGGTGCAATGGGCCTACTACGCCCGCACCACGCGCAGCGCGGCGCTGGTCGAGCGGCGCAAGGAGTACATCGAGGCTGCCGCCTGCCTGGGCCTGTCGCCTGCCCGCATCATGTTCCGCCACCTGCTGCCCAACTGCCTGCCGCCGCTGATCGTGATCGCCGCGCTGCAGGTGGCGTCCGCCATCACGCTGGAGGCGACGCTGTCCTTCCTCGGCCTGGGCGTGCCCATCACCCAGCCCTCGCTCGGCTCGCTGATCTCGAACGGGCAGCAGTACATGCTGTCCGGCAAGTACTGGATCAGCTTCTTTCCCGGCATTGCGCTGCTGGTCACCATCGTCTCGATGAACCTGGTGGCCGACCAGTTGCGCGACGTGCTCAATCCGCGCCTGCAGACCCAATGAGGACGATCCCGGAGTGTCCATGAACAAACCGACCTTGCTGGTCGAGCACCTCGAAACGCAGTTCTTCACCCGTGCCGGCGTGGCGCGCGCGGTCGACGACGTCTCGTTCTCGGTCGGCCGCGGCGAGATCATGGGGCTGGTGGGCGAATCCGGGTCGGGCAAGTCGATGACGGGATACTCGATCATGGGCCTGATCGACGCGCCCGGACGCGTGGTGGGCGGACGCATCGAACTGAGCAGCCGCGACGGCGTCACGCGTGACCTGCGCCAGCTCACGCCCGAGCAGATGCGCAACGTGCGCGGCAACCGCATCGCGATGATCTTCCAGGACCCGATGATGACGCTCAACCCGGTGCTGCGCATCGATACCCAGATGATCGAGGCGGTGCTGGCACACGAGAAGGTCGGCAAGGCGGCGGCGCGCGAACGTGCCCGCGATGCGCTGGCGCGGGTCGGCATCCCTTCGCCGGACGAGCGGCTGCTGGCCTATCCGCACCAGTTCTCCGGCGGCATGCGCCAGCGCGTGGCGATCGCCATCGCGCTGCTGAACAAGCCCGACCTGATCATCGCCGACGAGCCCACCACCGCCCTCGATGTCACCATCCAGGGACAGATCCTCTATGAGATGCAGAAGCTGTGCAGCGAATCGGGCACGGCGCTGATCTGGATCACCCATGACCTGTCGGTGGTGGCCGGGCTGGCCGACTCGGTCTGCGTGATGTATGCCGGCAAGATCGTCGAGGCGGGCGATGTGCACCAGGTGCTGGAGCGGCCGGCCCATCCGTACACGCACGGGCTGATCGCCTCGGCGCCGTCGCGCAATCCGCGCGGCGTGCCGCTGCGCCAGATCCCGGGCATGACGCCTTCGCTGCTGAACCTGCCGGCGGGCTGCGCCTTCCGCGCCCGCTGCAGCTTTGCCACCGAGGCCTGCCTGCAGCCACCGCCGCTGGAGACGGGGGCCGACGGCCGCCGCCTGCGCTGCTTCCACCCCATCGTCGTGCAACCGGAGGCCGCATGAGCACAGCTGCCGCACCACGGCCGGCGCCGGCTACGGCCGCTGTTCTTACCGCCACGCCGGGCGCACCCCTGCTGGAGATGCGCGGCGTCTCCAAGCGCTTCGTCAAGTCGCTCGACGTGGCCGCCAAGGTAGCCAACCTGCTCGGTGCGCACGCGCGCGAAGAGATCGTGCACGCGGTGGACCGTGTCGACCTGGCCATCCAGCCCGGGGAGGTGGTGGGCCTGGTGGGCGAGTCCGGCTGCGGCAAGTCGACGCTCGGACGCATGGCGGTCGGCCTGCACACACTGAGCGAAGGCGAACGCCTGTGGAAGGGCGTCGACCTGGATCGCCTGCCGCCCGAGCGCCGGCGCGAGAAGCAGCTCGCCATCCAGATGATCTTCCAGGATCCCTATGCCTCGCTGAACCCGCGCCTGCGCGTGGTCGACATCATCGGCGAGGCGCCGGTGGTGCACGGCCTGGTGGAGCGGGGCGGGCAGCGCGCCTACGTGGAGGACATGCTGGTGCGGGTGGGCATGGACCCGACCGTGCTGCGCCGTTTCCCGCACCAGTTCTCAGGCGGGCAGCGCGCCCGCATCGGCATCGCGCGCGCCCTGGCGGTGCGGCCGGAATTCCTGGTGTGCGACGAGTCGGTGGCCGCGCTGGACGTGTCGATCCAGGCACAGGTGCTGAACCTGTTCATGCGCCTGCGCGAGGAACTGAACCTGACCTACCTGTTCATCAGCCATGACCTCGGCGTGGTCAAGCACATCAGCGACCGCGTGGTGATCATGTACCTGGGGCGGGTGGTCGAGTCGGCGCCCACCGAAGCGGTCTTCGCCGCGCCCAACCATCCCTATACGCAGGCCTTGCTGGCCGAGGCGCCCCGGCTGGAGGTGGGCAAGAAGACCTTTGTGGCGATCCAGGGCGAGATCCCGTCGCCGCTGAATCCGCCGCGCGGCTGCCATTTCCACCCGCGCTGCCCGTACGCGATGCCGCGTTGCCGCGAAGAAGTGCCGGCGCTGCGGGAAATCGCGCCGCTGCGCTTCTCGGCCTGCCACCTGAACGACCAGGCATAGAGCGCCCGCCGGTGCGGCACCGCTCAGCGGATCACCTGGCCGCGCGAGTTGATGATGGTCATCTCCACGAACTTGGAACCCACGTGGTTGTCCTGCGTGAAGTTGATGATGTAGCCGCCGAGGTCGACGTTGCGCATGGTCTCCAGCGCGCTGACCAGCTTCTCGCGCGAGGGCTCCCGGCCGGCGCGGCGCAGGCCTTCCACCATGGCCTTGGCGGCGATGAAGCCCTCGATGCTGGCGTAGTCGTAGTCGTTCGACTTGCCTGCCGCCTTCAGCAGCCGCAGGTACTCGCGCACCACCGGCAGCGTGGCATTGCCCGGGTGCGGCATCACCTGCGAGATGATCACGCCGCTGCCCTGCGCGCCCACCTGCTGCGCCAGGGCCTGGGTGCCGACGAAGGACACGTTGTAGAACTGCCCGTTGTAGCCGCGCCGCAGCGCTTCCTTGACGAAGGCGCCGGCGGTCCGGTACGCGCTGATCATCACCACCGCATCCGGCTTGGCCTTCATGCTGCCCTGCATGGCATCGCCGATCTCGGCGGTATTGCGCACCACGCCTTCGCGCGCCACGATCTGCACGCCGCTCCCCGATGCCGTCTTCAGCGCGCGTTCCAGGCCGGCCAGGCCGGCCTTGCCGTAGGCATCGTCGTTGTAGACCACCGCCACGCGCTTGAGGCCGGTGGTCTCGATCTGGCGCACGATGGCCGCGGTCTCCTCGTTGTAGCCGGCGCGCACGTGGAAGGCGTAGCGGTTGAAGGGCTCGCGCAGGGACTGCGACCCGGTGAAGGGGGCGAAGAACGGCACCTTGGCTTCCGTCGCCAGCGGCAAGGCGGCCTGGCTGGGCTCGGTATCGACGTAGCCGAACAGGGCCAGCACGCGGTCCTGCTCGATCAGTTCGCGCGTGTTCTTGGCCGCCGTGTCGGGTTCGTTGTAGTCATCGAGCGACTTGAGCTCGATCCTGCGGCCGTAGATGCCGCCCTGCTGGTTGACGTAGTCGAAGTAGAGGCGGGCCCCCGCGCCCAGCTCCTTGCCCAGCATCGCGGTCGGGCCGCTGAGGGCGGCCGACTGGCCGAGCAAGATGGTGTCGCCGCCGGCGGCCTCCGCCCTGCCGGCACTGCTACGGTTGGCGGCGGCGGTGGCGGCGTAGGAGCCGCCGGCGCCGATCGAGCCGATGGCGCATGCCACCAGCAGGCCGGCAATGCGCCAGCGTTTGACCCCGATCTGCAATTGCATGGTATTCCCGTCGAAGCGGTGATGTTTTACCCATGGCCGCCCGCTCTGCGCCGGTGCTGGCCCAGCCTGCCGCACCCGGGCGGGCGCGGCGCGCCGGCACATCATAATCGAATACAATCGAAGCCGAGAAACTTCCCCGGGCGGCATGCCGGCCGGCGACGCCGGCGTACAACAGGGGCAGGCCGCTGCACCCGCGCCGGAACGGTCGGGCGGGCGTCCGCCAGGCCCGGCCGGGCCTCCCGCGAGCGTGTTCCACCCGCCGCCCGCTGCCCTGGTCCGCCGCGCCGCCTGCGCGCTCCGCGCCAGCCACCGGCGCCGCCCGCCGAAGCCGCTCGGACTTCCCCCACAACCCGAACGCCGAAGGACGGCGCCGCGACGCGCCGCACGGTGCCGCCATCGCCCCGGAGATCACATGGCCACTCGCATCATCCGTGCCGCCTGCCCGCACGACTGCCCCGATACCTGCGCCCTGCTCGTCACCGTCGAGGACGGCCGCGCGGTCAAGGTGGCGGGCGATCCCGACCACCCGGGTACGCAGGGGGTGCTGTGCACCAAGGTATCGCGCTACACCGAGCGCACCTACCACCCGGACCGGCTGCTGACGCCGATGAAGCGCGTGGGCCGCAAGGGCGAAGGCAAGTTCGCGCCGATCGGCTGGGACGAGGCACTCGACCTCATCGCCACGCGGCTGGGCCAGATCGCCGCGCGCGATGCGCAGGCCATCCTGCCCTACAGCTACGCCGGCACCATGGGCCTGGTGCAGGGCGAGAGCATGGCTGCGCGTTTCTTCCACAAGCTGGGCGCCTCGCTGCTGGACCGCACCATCTGCGCCAGCGCCGGCGCCACGGCGCTGCGCTATACCTATGGCGCCAGCGTCGGCATGGACGTCGAGCATGTGACCGAGGCCAAGCTGATCGTGATCTGGGGCGGCAATCCGATTGCCTCCAACCTGCATTTCTGGACGCGCGTGCAGGAAGCCAAGCGGCGCGGCGCTACGCTGGTGGCGATCGATCCCTACCGTTCGCTGAGTGCGGAGAAGTGCCACCGCCATATCGCGCCGATGCCGGGTACCGACGGCGCGCTGGCGCTGGCGCTGATCCATGTGCTGATCCGCGACGACCTGCTCGACCACGACTACATCGCACGCCACACCGTCGGCTTCGAGGCGTTGCGCGAGCGCGCGCAAGCCTTTACCCCCGCGCGCGCGGCGCAGATCTGCGGCATCGCTGCCGATGACATCGAATGGCTGGCCGGCCTGTACGGCCGCCTCGCCGTGCGCGAGCACCTGCCGGTGGCGATCCGCCTGAACTACGGCATGCAGCGCGCCCACGGCGGCGGCCAGGCGGTGCGCGCGGTGGCCTGCCTGCCGTCTCTGGTGGGCGCCTGGCGCCAGCCGGCCGGCGGCCTGCAGCTGTCGACCTCGGGCTTCTTCCCGGTCGACGGCCAGGCGCTGCAGCGCCCGGATCTGCTGCCGGGCTGGCCGGCGCTGCCGCGCACGGTCAATATGTCCACCATCGGCGACGCACTGCTGGATACCGGTAACGGCGCGGGCAGGCCGAAGATCGAGGCGCTGGTGGTCTACAACAGCAATCCGGTGGCGGTGGCGCCCGAGTCGGCCAAGGTCGCGGCCGGCTTTGCGCGCGAGGACCTGTTCACGGTGGTGCTCGAACACTTCCGCACCGATACTGCCGACTATGCCGACGTGCTGCTGCCCGCCACCACGCAACTCGAGCACGTCGACGTGCACAAGGCCTACGGTCATACCTACTTCCTTGCCAACAATGCCGCAGTCGCGCCGCTGGGCGAGGCGCTGCCGAACACCGAGATCTTCCGCCGGCTGGCGCAGCGCATGGGCTTCGCCGATGCCTGCTTCACCGACAGCGACGAAGACATCGCCGCGCAGGCCATCCTGCGCGACGATCCGCGTGCCCAAGGCATCAGCTGGGAGACCCTGAAAGCACGTGGCTGGCAGAAGTTGAACCTGCCAGCGGCACCGTTCGCCGACGGTGGCTTCCCGACCGCGTCCGGCAAGTGTGAGTTCTACTCGGAGGCGATGCGACGCGACGGCCTCGATCCGCTGCCAGCCTACGTGCCGCCTTACGAGGCACCCGCCACCGCACCGGAGCTGGCCTCGCGCTACCCGCTGGCGATGATCTCGCCGCCGGCCCGGAACTTCCTCAACAGCACCTTCGTCAACGTCGACAGCCTGCGTGCGACCGAAGGCGAGCCGCACCTGGACATCCACCCGGAAGACGCGGCGGCGCGCGGCATCGAGGCCGGCACGATGGTGCGCGCCTTCAACGATCGCGGCAGCCTGCTGGCGCGCGCCCGCGTCACCGATCGCGCGCGCCGGGGCCTGGTGGTGGGCCTGTCGATCTGGTGGAAGAAGCTGGCCGCGGACGGCAAGAACGCCAACGAGCTGACCAGCCAGCGGCTGACCGACCTGGGCCGCGCGCCGGTCTTCTATGACTGCCTGGTGGAGGTGGAGCGCGCCGATGGCGTGGTGTCCGCCCCGGCGGCGGAGATGGCCGCGGCGCCATGAGGGGACGGCCGGCACGCGGGCTTGCCGCAGCCTCGGTGCCGAAGGTGGCCACGCGTGTGGCGCTGGCCGGCGCGCTGGTGGCTGTGCTGCTGCTGTCCGGCTGCGACACGGTCCGCTACTACGCGCAATCGGTCAACGGCCACCTGAGCGTGATGGCGCAGGCCAGGCCGCTGGACGACGCCATCGCCGACGCGCGCGCCGCCAACGACGTACGGCTGGCCCAGCGGCTGGCGCTGGCCGGCGAGATCCGTGCCTATGCCTCGCGCGAACTCAAGCTGCCCGACAACGGCAGCTACCGGCGCTACGCCGACCTGCACCGTTCCTTCGTGGTGTGGAGCGTGTTCGCCACGCCCGAGCTGTCGATGACGCTGAAGACCTGGTGCTTCCCCGTGGTCGGCTGCATCTCCTACCGCGGCTACTACGACCAGGCCGATGCCGAGCGCTACGCGGCGCAACTGCGCAGCGAGGGCCTGGAAGCCTATGTGGCCGGCATTCCCGCCTACTCCACGCTGGGCTACTTCGACGACCCGCTGCTCAATACCTTCGTCCACCAGCCAGCCGGCGAGCTGGCGCGCCTGATCTTCCACGAACTCGGCCACCAGGTGGTCTACGTGCGCAACGACACGGCCTTCAACGAGTCCTTCGCCACCGCCGTCGAGACCGCCGGCGTGGCAGGCTGGATGGCGCAGGAAGCCACGCCGGAGCAGCGCGCCAGCTACCGGCAGTTCGACCAGCGCCGCCAGCAGTTCCGGGCGCTGGTGCTGGCCGCGCGCAACCGGCTCGACGCGCTCTACCGCTCGCCGCTGAGCGACGCGGAGAAACGACGGCGCAAGGCCGAACTGCTCGCCGAGCTGCGCCGGCAGTACGCCGGCCTGAAGGCGGGCTGGGGCGGCTATGCCGGTTACGACCGCTGGTTCGCCGGGCCGCTGGTCAACCCGCAGTTCGCCGCGGTCGCGACCTACCAGCAGTGGGTGCCGGCCTTCCTGGCCCTGCTGGCGCGCTGCGGCGGCGACTGGGAGCGCTTCTATGCCGAGGCCCGGCGCATCGGCGACCTGCCGCCGCCCGAGCGGCAGGCCGCGCTGCGTGCGCTGGCGCCGCCGGCGGCCGAGGATGCCGGCTGGACCGACGTGGCGGTCCCGGGCGGAGGAGAGTCGCGCGGTGCGGCCGCTGCTTCTGCCGGGGTCGCCGGGAGCGCCAAGGGCGAGATGCACGGCGCCGCGGCCGAACCGCGCTGACGGCCTTGCGCGGCCAGGCAGGACTCGGTGCAGCGCGGCTTTGTGCTCAGCCGGCGGCCGGGCGCCTCATGCGGCAGGCCGAGGGCAGGTCCAGCGCGCGCGCCGGTGTCACGCTGTCCTGGCGGAAGCCGTACTGGGTGCCCTCCGCGCCCACTTTCACAGTCTTGCCGTCGACCGGTACCACCGTGGACACCACCTGCGGCAGCAGCAACTGGTGGTCGCTCTTGCGCATCATCACTTCGCCCAGCGGCGAGGCGTAGCGCAGTCCCTCCAGCGCGAACGCGACCTTGGTCGGATCGTCGCTGCCGGCACGGCGGATGGCTTCGCTCAGCAATTGCACGGAGACCAGCACGCGCGGCGCGAAATACTCGCCGGCCGGGGTTTGCCGCACGCGCGCGGCCAGCGGCGCCAGCACGGGATCGTCGCTGTTGGGCAAGGCTTCCGCGACCCAGGTCAGGCGTCCCATTCTTGCCTGGGCGATCGCTTGCACGGTGCCTGGCGCACCGCCGCCGCTGTGGTTCAGGTAGCGCGCATCGTAGCCGATCTCTCCGGCGGCCTTGATCAGCAGGTTCAGGTCCTGGCCCCAGTTGCCGGTGACGACGGTGTCGGCGCCGCTGGCCTTGGCCTTGCCCGCATAGGGAGCGAAGTCCTTGACCTTGCCGAGCGGGTGCAGCGTCGCGCCGACGAACTGCACGTCCGGCCGGGCGGTGGCGATCATCTGCTGGCCGAGCGCCGCCCACATGCGTCCGTGCGCGTAGTCCTGGTTGATCAGGTAGACCTTGTGGATGTCCTTCTGGCCGCGCGTGAAGTCGGCCAGCGCGCGCATCTTCATGGCGGTGTTGGCCTCGGTGGCGAAGTGCCAGAAGCTGCAGCGCGCGCCGGTCAGGTCGGGGTCGATCGACGCATAGTTGATGATCAGGATCCGGTGCTCCGGATTGCGCTCGTTGTGCTTGCCGGCGGCCTCCACCAGGGCGCTCACCACGGCGGAGCCGGAGCCGCCGGTGAACACCGCGCGCGCGCCGGCGTCGATCGCGCTCTGCAGGGCGGTGAGGGCATCCTGGGCCGAGAGCTTGTCGTCGTAGCTGAGCAGCTCGTACTTGCGGCCGAGCACGCCGCCGCCGGCGTTGGCGTCGTCGAGCGCGAACTTCAGGTTGGCCTGGAACAGCTCGCCGACATTGGCCAGCGGCCCCGACAGCTGGTCGATGAAGGCTACCTTGATCGGCGCGCCGCCGGCATCGTCGGCCAGCGCCGGCAGGGGGGCGGCGGCGACCAGCGCCAGGGCAGCCGCCCTGGCGGCACGGGCAAGGCCGGCCGGACGTCGTAGCGCGCCTGGCCGGTGGTGCGCGCCGGGGCCCGGCATCGCTGCGTTTCGCATGGCTTGTCTCCTCTTTCTCTTGTTGTGTCTCTTGTTGTTTCTCGTTGTCGTCACATGGCGGTTGCGCGCGCCCGGCGAGGGCAACCGCGCCTACCAGGTGTCGATGAAGCGGCGCGCTTCGGGCGCGCGCGCGCCGAGCGCATCGGCCGGCACCGAGGCCAGGCCGCGCAGCAGCCAGCGGCGCGTGTCGGCCGGATCGATCACCGCGTCGATCTCGAGATGGCTGGCCATGTTCAGCGCCCGCCCGCGCTGGTAGGCCGCATCGACCATGCGCGCGAAGAGTGCCTCGCGCTCATCGGGGTCGGCCACCGCTTCCAGCTCCTTGCGGAAGCCGAGCCGGATCGAGCCTTCGATGCCCATCGCGCCGAACTCGCCGCTGGGCCAGGCCACCGTGAAGAACGGCGCGGAGAAGCTGCCGCCGGCCATGGCCTGCGCGCCCAGCCCGTAGCCCTTGCGCAGCACCACGGTGAAGAACGGCACGCGCAGCGCGCCCGCGGTGACGAACAGGCGCGACACGTGGCGCACGGTGGCGGTCTTCTCGGCCTCGGGACCGACCATGAAGCCCGGCGTGTCGCACAGCGACAGCAGCGGCAGCCCGTGCGCGTCGCACAGCTGCATGAAGCGCGCGGCCTTGTCGGCGGCGGCCGCGTCGATGGCGCCGCCCAGGTGGCGCGGGTTGTTGGCGATGCAGCCGAAGGCGCGCCCTTCGATGCGGATCAGCGCGGTCAGGATGCCGCTGCCGAAGGCGGGGCGCAGTTCGAGCACCGAGCCGGTGTCGGCCAGCGCCTCGATCACGGCGCGCATGTCGTAGCTGCGCAGCCGGTTCTCCGGGATCACATGGCGCAGCCGGCGCGCGTCGCCGGCCTCCCAATGCGTGGCGTCGCCCTGGAAATAGGACAGGTAGCGGCGCGCGGCTTCCACGGCCTGCTGCTCGTCCTCGACCAGCACGTCGATCACGCCGTTGGGCGCCTGCACGCCGACCGGGCCGACTTCCTCGGGTGCGTACACGCCCAGGCCACCGCCTTCGATCATGGCGGGACCGCCCATGCCGATGGTGGCGCTGCGCGTGGCGATGATGACGTCGGCGCAGCCCAGCAGCGCGGCGTTGCCGGCGAAGCAGCGCCCGTGCACGATGCCGACCAGCGGCACCTGGCCCGACAAGCGCGCGAACTGGATGAATGAGGTGCAGTCGAGGCCGGCCACCACCGGCATGTCGGTGTCGCCGGGCCGGCCGCCGCCGCCTTCGGCGAACAGCACCACCGGCACGCGCCACTGGCGCGCCAGCGCCAGCATGCGATCCAGTTTCTTGTGGCCGTAGAAGCCCTGGGTGCCGGCCAGCACGGTGTAGTCGTAGGCCAGTACCATGCAGCGCGTGTCGGCTGCACTGGTGGCGCCGGCGTTGACGGTGCCGATGCCGGTGACGATGCCGTCCGCCGGCGTGGCGCGCACCAGGTCGTCGACGCTGCGGCGCTGGCGCTGGGCCGCGATGGCCAGCGCGCCGTATTCGATGAAGGAGTCCGGGTCGCACAGCTGCTCGATGTTCTCGCGCGCGGTGCGCCCGCCTTGCCGGTGACGCTTGGCGACGGCGTCCGGCCGCGCCGCGTCCAGGCCGAAGGCGATGCGCTCGAGGGCATCGCGCAGGTCGGCGCGGATGTGGTCGGGCGCGGCTTCGTGCTGCGTCGACTGGTGCCCGGTCTCATCGTCGCCATCGGCTTCGAGCCACAGCACCGGGGCGCCGGCGCGGACCGTGCCGCCGGGCGCCGCGAGCACGCGCAGCACGGTGCCCGACGCCGGTGCGTCGAGCGTGTGCTCCATCTTCATGGCCTCGATCACGGCGAGCGATTGCCCGCGCCGCACGCGCTCGCCGACGGCGACCTGCAGTGCGGCGAGGGCGCCGTCCATCGGCGCGGCCACGGCGACGGCATGGTCGGGCAGCGGTTCGGCGGCGGTGGCGGCCGCCGTGTCGTACATGCCGCCGGCGGCACGGGCATGCAGGGCGGGATGCGGATCGTCCGCCGCGGCCCTGGCGGCCAGCGCGGGCAGGGCCTCGTCGAGGTACTGGGTGTGGACGGCGTTGGCCCGCACCGCGTCCTGCTGCAGCAGTTCCTGCAGCAGGCGCCGGTTGGTGGCGATGCCCTCGATGCGGAACTCGCACAGGGCGCGGTAGGCGAGGGCGAGCGCGCGGCCGTAGTCGCCGCCCGGCTCGTGCACGATCAGCTTGGCGAGCAGGGAGTCGAAGCGCGGATTGACCACCATGCCGGCAAAGCCGGCGCCATCGACGCGCACGCCCGGGCCGCTGGGCGGCTCGTAGGCGCTCAGCATGCCAGCGGCAGGACGCAGCTGTCCGTTGCCGTCGACCTGTTCGGCGTTCAGGCGCAATTGCACCGCCACGCCGCGCGGCGCCGGCGCCGTGGCCAGGCCGAGGCGCGCCAGGGTGGCATCGCCAGCCAGGGCGAGCTGGAGCTGCACCAGGTCCACGCCGGTGACCATCTCGGTGACGGTGTGCTCGACCTGCAGGCGTGGATTGGCCTCCATGAACCACAGCGCAGCCTCGTGCCGTCCCTGGCGCGGCGCCTCCACCAGGAACTCGAAGGTGCCGATGCCGCGGTAGGCCGCCGCGCGCGCCAGCGTCAGCGCGGCCTGCGCCACGCGGGCGCGCGTGCGCGCATCGAGCGACGGGCTGGGCGCGATCTCGACCAGCTTCTGGTGGCGCCGCTGCAGGCTGCATTCGCGCTCGCCCAGCGCGATCGCGTTACCGGTGGCGTCGGCCGCCACCTGGACCTCGATGTGGCGCGGTGCCTCGACGATGCGCTCGACGTAGACCGCGCCATTGCCGAAAGCCGCGGTGGCTTCCGAGACGCAGCGCGCGTAGGCCTCGTCGATCTGCGCCGCGTCATGCACGGCCCGCATGCCGCGCCCGCCGCCCCCGGCGAGCGCCTTGATCATCATGCCGGCGCCGGGCGACTCGGCCTGCAGCGTGGCGAAGAAGGCGCGGGCGCCGTCCAGCGTGGTGGGGCCGGTGGTTCCTGCCACCACCGGCACGTCGTGCTCGCGGGCCAGCGCGCGGGCGCGTGCCTTGTCGCCGAACAGCCGCAGCACGTCCGGCGCGGGGCCGACGAAGCCGAGCCCGGCATCCAGGCAGGCCTGGGCGAAGTCGGCGTTCTCCGACAGGAAGCCGTAACCCGGATGGACCAGGGTGCAGCCGGCGGCGCGCGCCGCGGCCACCACCTGGGCAATATCGAGGTAGGCGCGCGGGCCGCTGCCCGGCAAGGCCACGGCCTGGTCGGCCTTGCGCACGTGCAGCGCGTCGCGGTCATCCTCGCTGTAGATGGCGACGGTGGGGATGTCCAGCGCGGCCGCGGCGCGGGCGATGCGGATGGCGATCTCGCCGCGGTTGGCGATCAGCAGCTTCGGGGTGGTCATGATGCAGAGGTCGGAGGAGTCGGGAGCCCGTGGGCGGCCGGTGGAAGCCGGCCCCGGGGGCGATGGTTGGTGCGCCGTAGCCGGTGCCCTGGCCGGCGGCGCGGCTCGGACCCGCGGGGCGTCAGCGCACCGCGGCCGCGAGGTCGGCCAGGTCCTGCTTGCGCACCTTGCCGGTGGCGGTCAGCGGCAGGGCGTCGACGATGCGCAGCAGCGGCACCTTGTAGACAGCCATGTTGGCGCGGCACCAGGCGGTCAGCGCGGCTTCGTCGAGCGTGCCGGCGGCTTCGGGCTTGAGCATCACGAAGGCTATCGGCAGCTGGCCGCGGTCTTCGTCCGGGCGCCCCAGCACGGCGGAGCCGAGCACCGCCGGGTGCTGGCCGAGCAGGGCCTCGATCTCGGCCGGGAACACGCTCATGCCGTTGACCTTGAGCATCTCCTTGCGCCGGCCCAGGTAGTGCAGGTAGCCCTGCGTGTCGATCACGCCGATGTCGCCGGTGTGGAACCAGCCGCCGCGCAGCGACTCGCGCGTGGCCTCGGGCTTGTTCCAGTAGCCCTTGAGCAGCGTTGGCGTGCGCACGCACAGTTCGCCCTCCGTGCCCGGCGGCAGCAGTGCGCCGCTGTCGAAGTCGCAGATCTTGAACTCGGTGCCCGGGACCGGCAGGCCGACGAAGATGGGCTGGGAGCGCAGGTCGAGATCGTCCCCCTGCATGCCCAGCGTGAAGGTGTTGCAGGTCTGGGTCTCGGTCATGCCCCAGGCGGTTTCGGCGATGGTCGAGCCGGTCAGTGCCTGCCAGCGGCGCCGGTAGTCCAGGTTGAGCTTCTTGACGAAGGACGACACGCCCACGTGCCGCAGGGAGCGCAGCGAATACTGCGATACGCGCGGGTGGTCCATCACCTCCACCACGCTGTCGACCAGCATGGAGGCATTGGTGACGCGGTAGCGTTCGACCGCGGCCATGAAGGTCTCGGCATCCCAGCGTGCCAGCAGGACCAGCGGCGTGCCGTAGAAGACCGGGAAGATCAGGCACAGGTTTTCGCCGGCGATCCAGAACTCGGGAAAGAAGCCGAGCATCACGGCCTGTTCGTCGAGCGGCAGCGAGACCGCGCCGAAGGCTGCCGCCATGTCGACCATGTCGCCCTGGGTGTGGATGCAGCCCTTGGGCAGGCCGGTGGTGCCGCCGGTGTAGTTAAGCGCGGCCACGGCGTCGAGCGCGGGCGCGGCCCGTGGCGCGGGCGCCTGGCAGGCGGCCAGCGCTGGCAGCAGGTCGATGGCATGGTCCTGCGGTTCGGCCGGGCAGCGCGGCGCCTGGGCCATCGGCGGCAGGGGCAGCGTCGGTGCGGCCGGCACCACGTCGGCGAAGCTGGTGTAGAACAGGCTGGCGAGGGGATCCTCCGCGCCCAGCGCGCCGCGCGCATCGCGCACCAGCGGCAGCAACTGGTCCAGCGCGACCAGCGCGCGCGGCGTGCTGTCGCGCAGCGCGTGCAGCAGCTCGGCGCGCTGGGAGAGCGGGCTGACCGGCACGTAGACCGCGCCCAGCTTCAGGATGCCGAAGAAGACCACGTGGAATTGCGGGCAGTTCGGCAGCAGCACCGCCACGCGGTCGCCGGCGCCGATGCCGTGCGCGGCCAGCAGCGCGGCACAGCGGTCGCTCAGCGCATCCAGTTCGCCGTAGGTGGTCTGGTGCCCGTAGAAGAGCACGGCGGGCTGTCCGGGCCGCGTGCGGCCCCAGTGGCGCAGCATCTCGCTGAGCGGCTGGCGCCCCAGCGGGTAGACCGGCTCGCGTGGCGTGCCGGCAGGCCATGCGCGCTGCCAGCGCTGGTGCAGGTCGTCGAGATAGGCGGCTTCGTCGGCGGCCGCGGCCGGCCCCTGGGCGGTATGGTCCATCGGTGCGGGTCTCCTCGCGAGTGCGACGCGCCGGCGATGCAGCGCATCTACCTTTTGGTATATTTATTTACCTCTTGGTAAGATGCTAGGGAGATCGCCGCCAGTCGTCAAGCGGGAGCCGGGCGCGGCGCTGCCGGCGAGCGGCGGCAGCGCGGTGGCAGAGTGCCGCCGTGCGAGAATTCCGACATGTCCATGCCACAGCCCTCCGCCCTCGCCGAAGCCACTCCCGCCCGTTCGCACATCGCCGAGCGCCAGGAAGCGCGGCGCCGCCAGATCCTCGATACCGCGGCCCAGCTCTTCTACACCAAGGGCTATCCGGGCATGACCATGAACGACCTGTGCCGGGCGCTGGGCGTGACCAAGCCCGCGGTCTATTACTACTTCACCGACAAGTACGAGATCTTCGACATCCTCTGCCGCGAGTCGGCGCAGACCTGCCTGCCGGTGATCCGCGAAACCGCCGATCCTGCGCTGCCCGTGCGCGAGCGTCTCGAGGCCTGCCTGCTGGAGATGGCGCGGCGCTGCATCGCCAGCCATGTGCCGGCCACGCTGAGCTTCCGCGACCACCAGTACCTGCGTCCCGACACCGTGGCCTGGCTCGGCGAGATGGCGCGCGCCTTCTACCGGGATCTCTATGCCTTGCTGGAGGAGGGCAAGGGCGCCGGCGTGTTCGCCTACGGCGATGCACGCGTGGCCGCGCACGCCATCGGCAGCGTGGTCGGCTTCATGTACACCTGGCACGATCCGGACCGCCTCGACGGCGAGGCGCTGGCGCGCGAGCTGGCCACCAATATGATGAAGCTGGTATTGCCGGCCGGCGACTGAGGCGCGTGCCGCGGGCCGGATGAGGCTGCGATTTTCCTGGGAGCCTTCGCGAAGACGGCTGGCCCTCTTCCGATTGCAAGCGCGCATCAGGGTATTCCCCAGTCAGTGTGCGTCCCATGGCACGGGAATCACGCTATGCTGGGCCTCGTTTCCAGAGGACTTCATCTAATTGGTTGTCTAAAGCCCGGCGGCGCGTTTAGCATGCCGAAAATCGAACGATCATTCAGAAATCCAGAAATCAGGAGACGGTGGCTATGGAAAGGTTTTGGCTGAAGCAGTACCCGGCGGGCGTGCCCGCCGAGATCGATGCCAGCCAGTTCCGCTCGCTCGGCGAGCTGCTGGAAGAGTCTTTCCGCGCCTATGCGGACCGCAAGGCTTTCGTCTGCATGGACAAGGCCATCACCTATGGCGAACTGGACCGGATGTCGGCGCAGTTCGCCGCCTGGCTGCAGGCGCGCGGCCTGCGCGCCGGCGCGCGCGTCGCCATCATGATGCCGAACGTGCTGCAGTACCCCGTGGTGCTCGCCGCGGTGCTGCGCGCAGGTTTCGTCGTGGTCAACGTCAATCCGCTGTACACCCCGCGCGAGCTGGAGCACCAGCTCAAGGACAGCGGCGCCGAGGCCATCGTCATCCTGGAGAATTTCGCCACCACGCTGCAGCAGGTGCTGGCCAGCACGCCGGTCAAGCATGTCGTCGTGGCCAGCATGGGCGACCTGCTCGGCGGCCTCAAGGGCGCCATCGTCAATTTCGTCGTGCGCAACGTCAAGAAGATGGTGCCGGCCTGGGAGCTGCCCAACTGCGTCCGCTTCAACGACGTGCTGCGCGAAGGCAGCCGCATGCAGCGCAAGCCGGTCTCGACCGGCCCGGACGATGTCGCCTTCCTGCAATACACGGGGGGGACCACCGGCGTGTCGAAGGGAGCGACGCTGCTGCACCGGAACATCGTTTCCAATGTGCTGCAGTCGGAGGCCTGGATGCAGCCGGCGCTGAACAAGGGCGGCCAGATCGACCAGGTGATCACCATCACCGCGCTGCCGCTCTACCACATCTTCGCGCTGACGGTCTGCTGCCTGCTGGGCATGCGCAGCGGCGGCATGAGCGTGCTGATCCCGAATCCGCGCGACATCCCGGGCTTCGTCAAGGAACTGCAGAAGTACCGCTTCCACATGTTCCCGGCGGTCAACACGCTGTACAACGCGCTGCTCAACAGCCCGGACATCGGCAAGGTCGACTTCTCCAACCTGCGCGTCGCCAACGGCGGCGGCATGGCGGTGCAGGAGGCGGTCGCCAAGCAATGGCTGGCCAAGACCGGCTGCCCGATCATCGAGGGCTACGGCCTGTCGGAGACGTCGCCCTCGGCCACCTGCAACCCGACCGACACCGATGCCTTCTCCGGCACCATCGGCCTGCCGCTGCCTTCCACCGATATCGCCATCCGCGACGACGACGGCCGCGACCTGCCGCTGGGCCAGCCCGGCGAGATCTGCATCCGCGGGCCGCAGGTGATGGCCGGCTACTGGAACCGTCCGGACGAGACCGCCAAGGTCATGACGCCGGACGGCTTCTTCAAGACCGGCGACATCGGCGTGATGGACGAGCGCGGCTACACCAAGATCGTCGACCGCAAGAAGGACATGATCCTGGTGTCGGGCTTCAACGTCTATCCGAACGAGGTCGAGGGCGTGGTGGCGGAATGCCCGGGGGTGCTGGAAGTGGCAGCGGTCGGCGTGCCGGACCAGCACTCCGGCGAGGTGGTCAAGCTGTTCGTGGTGAAGAAGGATCCGGCGCTGACCGAAGCGGACGTGATCGCCTTCTGCAAGGAACGCCTGACCGGCTACAAGCGGCCGAAGTATGTCGAGTTCCGCAGCGAGCTGCCCAAGACCAATGTGGGCAAGATCCTGCGCCGCGAGTTGCGCGACAACCGCCAGGCGGCCTGACCGGTACGTCGGCGCCGGCATCGCGCCGGCGCCGCCTGCAGCCGCGGCCTCGGGTCAGGGCGCGGCCAGGCTGGCCTTCAGGCGGCCGAGCAGCTTGAACAGCGCGCGGCGGTCGGATTCGCCCAGCCCGCCGAACAATTCCTCGACCCACTGTTCGTGGGCCCGCGCCATGCCCGAGAATGCCGTGCGGCCGGCCGGGGTCAGCCGGATCAGGTAGGCACGGCGGTCGCTGGGCAGCGCTTCGCGCGAGACCAGTCCCTCCTGCTGCAACTGGTCCGTGATGCCGGTCACGTTGCCGCCGGTCACCATCAGGCGGCGCGACAGCTCTCCCATTTTCAAGCCTTCGGGGTGGCGGTCCAGCTGGGCCATCAGGTCGAAGCGCGGCAGCGTGCAGGCGAACTCCTGGCGCAGGCGGGAGCGGATATCCCCTTCCAGCAGGTTGGTGCAGGTCAGCAGGCGCAGCCACAGGCGCAGCGCCTCATGGCCACTGTCGTCGGCACGGGTTTCGAGGTCCAGCGCCGGTTCGGCGCTTGCCTCGATATCGGGAGGATTGGGCATCTTGTACGGCAAGAGGGCACCGCCGGCCGCCAGGCGGCCGCGTGCTTATTTGATGCCTCAAGTATATATGCGCCGACGGCGCAGGCGCGTCAATCCACCTTCGCGCCGGAGTCCTTCACCACCTTGGACCACTTGGCCAGCTCGGCGCGGATGAAGGCGGCGAACTGCTCGGGCGTGTTGCCGACCGGATCGGCGCCCTGGGCCTGCAGCTTGTCGCGCATCGCCGGCGTGGCCAGCGACCTGGCCACCTCCTGCTGGATGCGCACCACGACCTCATGAGGCGTGCCTGCCGGTGCCAGCAGGCCGAACCAGGAACTGGCTTCGTAGTTCGGCAGCTTGGCCAGCTCCGCGATCGTGCCCACGCCCGGGAGCGCGGCCGAGGGCTTGGCGCTGGTCACCGCCAGCGCCTTGAGCTTGCCCGCCTTGATCAAGGCGATCGAGGAGGGCAGGTTATCGAACATCAGCTGCATGGTGCCCCCGGCCAGGTCGGTCAGCGCCGGTCCGCTGCCCTTGTAGGGGAAGTGCACCATATAGGTATGGGTCTGCGTCTTGAACAACTCGCCGGCCAGGTGAATCGAGGTACCGTTGCCGCTCGAGGCCATATTCAGCTTGCCGGGATGGGCGCGCGCGTAGGCGATCAGGTCGTTGACCGTGTTGATCTGGTTCTGCTGCGCGAAAGCCGGGTTCACGACCAGCACATTGGGTACGGCGGCCACCTCGGTGATCGGCGCGAAATCCTTGACCGGGTCGAAGGGCAGCTTGCCGTAGAGCGACTGGTTGATGCCGTGCGTGCCGACGGTGCCCATCAGCAGCGTGTAGCCGTCGGGCGGTGCCTTGGCCACCAGGTCGGCGCCGATATTGCCGCCCGCGCCGGGGCGGTTGTCGACCACGACGTTCCAGCCTGGCAGCTTGGACAACTCGGCCGCCACCGCGCGCGCCAGGATGTCGGTGGTCCCGCCCGCCGGGAAGGGCACCACCAGCCGGATCGGCTTGCTCGGATAGGCGTCGGCCGCCGCCGGGCCCGACACCCCGGCGAGGCTGGCGACGGCGCCGAGCATCACCGCCAGGATGGTTCTGCGACTGCTGCGCATAGGTCTGTCTCCGGAATCGGTCTCTTCGGACCGGGTTGTGGATGCACAGCATTGTAGGCAGCCCGGCGCACGGCGCGGATGCGGTGATGCCCTAGGTGGCCTTGCCGGCCGCGCCATGAAAAAAGGCACCCGAAGGTGCCTTGCAGGATGAAGCGATGGTTCTTGTTAGAACTTGTGGCGCAGGCCGACGGCGACGCCGACCATGCTGTCCTTGCCCGTGGCGGGTGTATAGCCGTTGGCGAAGTTGATCGACAGGTTGTCCAGGCCCAGGCCGGCGTTCTTGGCATAGGCGCCCATCACGTAGACGTCGGTGCGCTTGGACAGGTTGTAGTCCGCGACCAGCTGCACTTGCCAGGGATTGGGCGGATTGACCGAGGTGGTGGCACTGGTGGCCATGCTCTTGAAGTTGTCGTAAGAGTAGCCCAGCGTCAGGCCCAGCGCGGCGGTTGCCTGGTAGTTGATACCAGCCCAGTAGTAGTCGTCGCGGTACTGCGAGAGGGCCGATGCCAGACCAGCGGGTGCCTGGGCCTGGCCCCAGCGGTAGCCGGCCATGACCTTGATGGCGCTGCCGAAGGAGTAGCTGGCGGCCACGGCTGCCTTGCGGATCGTGCCAGTGGCGCCGCCGGCGCCGTTGAGTGACGGGTTGTACTGGTCGTAGGCCACGCCGACGCCGAGCGGGCCGGCGATGTAGGAGGCACCGAGACCGTAGCCGCTGTCACGGCGGAACTGGCCCGGCGCTTCGCCGGCGCCCAGCGCGCCATTGCCGAACGACCAGTGGCCCTCGGCCGTGACCGGACCGAAGGTGCCGGTGTACTTGGCGGTGTTGTCCGAGCGGAAGTTCAGGCCCAGTTGCTGCACCACCGGTTCCCACATCGTGGCGTAGCCGGTCGGCGAGAAGTTGGCGAGCACGTCGAAGATCGTGGTGTACTGGCGGCCCAGGGTGATCTTGCCGAACTGGTTGTTGTTCAGGCCGACGAAAGCTTGGCGACCAAACAGGCGGTTGCCCTGCTGGCTGGCGCCGTTGTCAATGCCGAAACCGCTTTCCAGCACGAACAGTGCCTGGTTGCCGCCGCCCAGGTCTTCCGTGCCGCGCAGGCCCCAACGCGAACCGGACAGGCCGCCGCCGCTGGCCATGCGGAACAGGTTCGCCGAGCCGCCGCCGGCCTTCGGCATGTTGCTGACGTACTCGATCGGCGCATCCACCACGCCGTACAGGGTCACGCTGGATTGCGCTTGAGCCGCACCGGCACATGCGCACAGCGCCGCTGCCGCGATAAGCGATTTCTTCATGCTCGATGATCTCCATTTAAGAATTATTGGTGTCATACGGCGAGACCTCCTGTTTCCTCTCCACTCGCCGGCACGACAAACTTCGTAAGAAGTTGCCAAGTAATGTAACAAACAACCCCTGATTCACCAGTAGAGGCTCCCCTCCCTTGTCTGCTTTTCACAACTCAGGGTTTTGGAGCACCGGGCGGGGCAGGGCTCGGCCCGGTGCGGGCTGCGCGCCAGGCGGCGCGCGCTGGCGACGCGCTACAATACGGGTAATCCCGAGGAATGACCGGGCCCTCACGACGGCCTGGATCCCCCACGCTGGTGGGGCGGTCCCGCGGCAAGCACAACGACAATGGACACCCTGATTCGAGAATTCGACGTCGCGCTGCGAGCGATCGCCGGCGTGACGCGGGCCGCGCGCCCGAACCCCGCTGATACCCTGGCGCCGGACGACGCGGCCCTGTCCGAGGACGAGCGCCGCCATGTGGCCGGCCTGATGCGCATCAACCATGTCGGCGAGGTCTGCGCCCAGGCCCTCTACCAGGCGCAGAAGCTGACCGCGCGCACGCCGGCGGTGCGCACGCAGATGGATACCGCGGCGCGCGAAGAGGAAGACCACCTCGCCTGGTGCGCCGATCGCCTGCGCGAGCTCGGTTCGCGGCCCAGCCTGCTGAATCCGCTCTGGTATGCGGGCGCCTTCGCCATCGGCTGGGCGGCCGGCCGTGCCGGCGACCGGGTCAGCCTCGGCTTCGTCGCCGAGACCGAGCGCCAGGTCGAGCAGCACCTGAGCGGCCACCTCGAGCGCCTGCCCGCGGCCGACTCGCGCTCGCGGGCCATCCTCGAACAGATGCGCGACGACGAGGTGCGCCATGGCGACGCCGCCAGGGAGGCGGGCGGCATGCCGCTGCCCGACCCCGTGCGGGCCGTCATGCGCCTGGCCTCGCGCGTGATGACCACGGCCGCCTACCGTCTCTGACGGCGCCCGGCCGGTGTCCCTGCGGGCGTGCCGGCCAGGACGCCCGCCGGGGTGAATTGCAAAACGTTGTATCCTTCCAATCGGCCCGCGGACCCGGATTCCGCCGGCCAGCCGCAGTTTCTCCCTCGGCAGTTCTCAGGTGGTTTCTCCGCATTCCTCCCTAAGACCTTCATTTCATTAGGAATTCACCATCAAGGTGCGTGAAGTGTGCGCGCTAAGTCATTGTTCTGATTCAGAAAATCCGTGTTTGCTGCGGCACGGCGAGCCTTGACCCGCCAAAACGCTTCCTCTAAAGTGGGAAATAGTGTGAGGAAGTGTATTTTTGTGTGAGGGATCGAGGGGTTTGTGGGATCATTTCCTGCAAGCTGAACCCGGAGAGCTTGGGCGGTAGCCGGCGAAAAGGGCGCCGGTAACATTCGGGGGCGAAATTGTTTCAGGGAGCTTCGGCGCTGTCGCTGGATGCCAAGGGCCGGATGTCGATTCCGGCGAGGCATCGCGAGGCGCTGCAACAACAGGCCGAGGGCCGGGTGACGCTGACCAAGCACCCGGATGGCTGCCTGCTGCTCTTTCCTCGTCCCGAATGGGAAACCTTCCGTAGCCGGATTGCGGCGCTGCCGATGGATGCGCACTGGTGGAAGCGCATCTTTCTGGGCAACGCCGCCGACGTGGACATGGACGGCGCAGGCCGCGTGCTGATCGCACCGGAACTGCGCAGTGCCGCCATGCTCGACAAGGAAGTGATGCTGCTCGGCATGGGCAGCCACTTCGAAGTCTGGGATGCCGCGACATACGCCGCCAAGGAACAGCAGGCGATGGCGCAGGGCATGCCGGAAGCATTGAAGAATTTCTCTTTCTGATTAGGTCATGAGCCCAACCGCAACGCCGGGAACCACCGCCCTGCGCCATCGCACCGTGATGCTGGACGAAGCCGTCGAGGCTTTGCTCTGGCGCTCGGATGGCGTCTATGTGGACGGTACCTTCGGGCGCGGGGGGCATAGCCGGGCCGTGCTGGCCCGGCTCGGACCAGCCGGCGCCCTGGTCGCCTTCGACAAGGATCCGGCAGCAATCGCAGAAGCGGGCACCATCCAGGATGCCCGCTTCTCCATTGAGCATGCGAGCTTCGCGGAGATGGGCGCGTGCCTGTCCGGCCGCGCACCGGTGGCGGGCGTGCTGCTCGACCTCGGCATCAGCTCGCCGCAGATCGACGAGGCGTCACGGGGATTCTCCTTTCGTTTCGAGGGGCCGCTGGACATGCGCATGGACACCACGCGCGGCATCACCGCCGCCGAGTGGCTGGCGCAGGCGGATGAGAAAGACATCGCGAGGGTGATACGGGACTATGGGGAAGAACGGTTTGCTGTACAGATTGCAAAGGCGATTGTTGCTCGCCGGAGCGAACCCGGCGATGGCGGACCCATTGCCACTACATCCGACCTTGCCGCGCTCGTGGCGAAAGCCGTCAAGACTCGCGAGAAGGGTCAGGACCCTGCGACCCGCACCTTTCAAGCTCTACGGATTCACGTCAATCAAGAGCTTGCGGACCTCGAAAGAGGCCTGAGCGCGGCGTACGAGTTGCTGGAGGTCGGAGGGCGCCTGGTGGTGATCAGCTTTCACTCGCTGGAGGATCGCATCGTCAAGCGGTTCATGCAGGCGCACGCCCGCCCCCAGCAGGACGCCGATCCGGCCCTGCGGCGCGCGCCGCTGCGCGCCGCCGACCTGCCCCAGCCCACGCTCAAGCTGCTCGGCCGCTACAAGCCCAGCGAGGCCGAGGTCGCGGACAACCCGCGCGCGCGCTCGGCGGTGATGCGCGTGGCGGAGAAACTGCCGCCGGCGGGAGTGCGCGCGTGAACCGCCTGGCCTTCTTCCTGCTCGTGGCCCTGATGCTGTGCGCGCTGTCCCTGGTCGGCGCGCAGCACCAGGCTCGCACGCTGTTCGTTGCACTCGAGCGGGCGCAGAGCGAGGAGAAGCAGCTCGACGTCGACTGGTCGCGCCTGCAATACCAGCAGAGCGCGCTCAGCAAGAGCGCGCGCATTGCCGATGCGGCGCGCAGCCAGCTGCAGATGTCCCCGGTCACCCCCGGGCGTACCCAGTACCTGTCCGGCATCGTGCTGGCGCCCGCCAGCGGCGTTGCGGCGGCGCCGGCCAGCAGCGCGGAGGGCCGGCCATGACCATCGCCCGTTCCGGCCAGGGCGTCGGCGCGCGTGCGCGCGCCGACGGTGCCAACGGCCGCGCGCGTCCGCGCAGCGGCCAGTTCTCGGCCAGTCCGGTGCTCGGCCTGAGGCTGCCGATGTGGCGTTCCAAGTTCGTCGTGTTCCTGATGTTTGCCGCCTTCGTGGCGCTGGCCGCGCGCGCGCTGTGGATCCAGGGGCCTGGCAACCAGTTCTACGAGGCGCAAGGCAAGAAGCGTTTCCAGCGCACGCTCGAGCTGCCGGCCACGCGCGGCAAGATCCTCGACCGCAACGGCCTGGTGCTGGCCACCAGCCTGCCGGTGCGGGCCATCTGGGCGGTGCCGGAGGACGTGCCGGAGCAGGTCGAGCTGGACAAGATCCAGCGCCTGGCCAAGCTGCTCGGCATGTCCGAGAAGGAATTGAGCAAGAAGCTGTCCGAGGACAAGAGCTTCGTCTACCTGAAGCGCCAGGTGGAGCCCGACGTGGCGGACAAGATCGCCGAACTGAAGATCGACGGCATCCACCAGATGCGCGAGTACAAGCGCTTCTATCCCGAGGGCGAGGCGATGGCCCACGTGGTCGGCTTCACCAATGTCGAGGACAAGGGGCAGGAGGGCGTCGAGCTGTCGCAGGAGTCCGTGCTGGCGGGCAAGCCCGGCGCGCGCCAGGTGATCAAGGACCGGCTCGGCCGGGTGGTCGAGGACGTCGGCGTCCTGAAGACGCCGCGCGACGGCGCCGACCTGCAGCTCTCCATCGACGCCAAGATCCAGTACCTGGCCTTCAACGAGGTCAAGGCGGTGGTCGAGCGCAACAAGGCCAAGGCCGCCAGCGCCGTGGTGCTCGACGCGCAGACCGGCGAGATCCTGGCGCTGGCCAACTGGCCTACCTATAACCCGAACGACCGCACCCGCCTGTCGGGCGAACAGTTGCGCAACCGCGTGTTGACCGACACCTTCGAGCCGGGCTCGATGATGAAGCCGATCACCGTCGGCCTGGCCCTGCAGCTCGGCCGCGTGACGCCGTCGACCGTGATCCAGACCAGCGGCAAGTTCACCTACGAAGGCGCGACCATCTCCGACACCCATAACTACGGCGCCCTGACCGTGGCCGGCGTGATCCAGAAGTCGAGCAACATCGGCACGATGAAGATCGCGATGCAGCTCAAGCCGCAGGAGATGTGGGACATGTTCACCAGCGTCGGCCTCGGCCAGGCGCCCAAGATCGGCTTCCCCGGCGCGGTGGCCGGGCGCGTGCGGCCGTGGAAGAGCTGGCGCCCGATCGAGCAGGCGACCATGTCCTACGGCTACGGCCTGTCGGTCTCCCTGTTGCAGATGGCCCATGCCTACACCATCTTTGCCCATGACGGCGAGCTGATCCCGCTGTCGATCTTCCGCACCAGCGGTCCGGTGGGCGGCGAGCGCGTGCTGTCGCCGGAGGTGGCGCGCCAGGTGCGCGCCATGCTGGAAACCGTGACGGCGCCGGGCGGCACCGCGCCGCAGGCGCAGGTGATGGGCTACCGCGTCGGCGGCAAGACCGGCACGGCCTACAAGCACGTCGGTCGCGGCTATGACCGCAGCAAGTACCGCGCATCCTTCGCCGGCCTGGCGCCGATGTCCAACCCGCGCGTGATCGTTGCGGTCAGCGTGGACGAGCCGTCCGCCGGCAGCCACTACGGCGGCGCCGTCGCCGGCCCGGTCTTCGCCGCGCTGACCAGCGGCGCGCTGCGCGCGCTGAACGTGCAGCCGGACTCGCCGATCCGCCAGCTGGTGGTGACCGACGGGGTGCAGGAAAGCGAACCCTGGAGCGGATCCCAATGAGCGGCAAGGCCATGCTTCCCATCGAACTGGCGGCCGAGGCCGACAACGCGCTGGCCTGGCTGCGCGCACATGCGCCCGCCACGGCCAGGTTGACCGGCGACACGCGCCGCCTGGCGCCGGGCGATGTGTTCTTCGCCTACGTGCTCGGCAACCAGCGCCTGTCCACCGACGGCCGGCCGCATATCGCCCAGGCCATTGCCGCCGGCGCCTCGGCGGTGATCTACGAGGCCGACGGCTTCGCCTGGCAGCACGGTCAGGCGGTCGCCCATCTCGGCGTCGACGGCCTGCACCGCCTGGCCGGCCCGGTTGCCGCCGGCTGGTACGGCAACCTGGCGCAGCCGCTGGCGGTGACCGGCATCACCGGCACCAATGGCAAGACCTCGTGCAGCCAGTGGCTGGCCCGGCTGCTGCAGGCGGCCGGCACCCCCTGCGCGGCAATCGGCACGCTCGGCACCGGTTTCCCCGGTGCCCTGAAGATGACCGGCTTCACCACGCCCGATGCGGTGCAACTGCAGGCCAGCCTGGCCGAGCTGCGCACAGCCGGTGCGCGCGCCGTCGCCATGGAAGTGTCGTCGCACGGCCTCGAGCAGGGGCGCGTGGCCGGGACCTGCTTCGATGTGGCGGTGTTGACCAACCTGACCCAGGACCATCTCGACTACCACGGCACCATGGCCGAGTACGAGGCGGCGAAGGCGCTGCTGTTCCAGTGGCCCGGCCTGCGCACCGCAGTGGTCAACCGCGACGACGCCATGGGGCGCCGCCTGCTGGCCGGCGGCGGCGCCAAGCTGTCGGCCCCGCAGGTGATCGAGTACGGCATCGACGGCCCGGCCGGCGCCAGCCTTGCCGGCCCGCGCGGCCAATGGCTGCGCGCCAGCGCCGTGCAGGCCACCACCGGCGGCACCAGTTTCCACATCGACGGCAGCTTCGGCAGCGCCGAGGTGGTGACGTCGATGATCGGCGCCTTCAATGTCAGCAACCTGCTGGCCGTGCTGGGTGCCGCGCTCGCCAACGGCGTGCCCTGGGACGCCGCGCTCGCGGCGCTGCGCGGGCTGACCCCGGTCGAGGGGCGCATGGAGCTGTTCGGCGGCCACGACGGGCCGCTCGCCGTGGTCGACTACGCACATACGCCGGACGCGCTGGAGCAGACGCTGGCCGCGCTGCGGCCGGTGGCGCAGGCACGCGGTGGACGGCTCTGGTGCGTGTTCGGCTGCGGTGGCGACCGCGATCCGATCAAGCGTCCGCTGATGGGCGCCGTGGCCGAACGGCTGGCCGACGAAGTGGTCCTCACCAGCGACAACCCGCGCAGCGAAGACCCGCAGGACATCCTGGAGGCCATTGCCGACGGCATGCGGGAGCGCGCGCGCGCGCGCCTGATCGAGGACCGCGCCGCCGCCATCCTCCACGCCATCCGCCATGCCGGCGCCGCCGACGTGGTGCTGGTGGCCGGCAAGGGCCATGAGGCCACCCAGGAAGTGAATGGCCGCAAGCGGCCTTTCTCCGACCGCGAGCATGTGCGCCTGACCCTGGGCGCGCGCGGAGTCTCGGCATGAGCAGCATGAACACCGAACGTACCGAACCCAGCGAAGCGATGTGCTCGCTGGCCCAGGCCACTGCCTGGATCGACGGCGCCAGCGTGCGCGGCGATGCCGCGCGCGCCTTTACCCGCGTCCATACCGACAGCCGCACCGCGGCGCCCGGCGACCTCTTCGTCGCACTCAAGGGCGAGCGTTTCGATGCGCACGATTTCCTGCCCGAGGTGGTGGCGCGCGGCGTGGCCGCGGTGCTGGTCGCGCGCGAGCCCGGCCTGGACGTGCCGGCCATCGTGGCGCCCGACACGCGGCTGGCGCTGGGTGCGCTCGCCGCGGGCTGGCGCCGCCGCTTCCACCTGCCGACCGTGGCGGTGACCGGCAGCAACGGCAAGACCACGGTCAAGGAGATGATCGCGGCGATCTTCGCCGCCGCGGTCGGCGCCGAGCAGCGCCTGGCTACCGGCGGCAACCTGAACAACGATATCGGCCTGCCGCTGACCGTGCTGCGCCTGCGTGCGCAGCACCGGCTGGCCGTGCTCGAACTGGGCATGAACCATCCGGGCGAGACGGTCTACCTGGCCGGCATCGCCCAGGCCACGGTGGCGGTGATCACCAACGCCCAGCGCGAGCACCAGGAATTCATGGTCAGCGTCGAGGCGGTGGCGCGCGAGCATGCCGCAGCCATCGCCGCGCTGCCGGCCGACGGTGTCGCCGTGATCCCGCACGACGCGGAAGGCGGCAGCACGCATGCGCCGATCTGGCGCGAAGCTGCCGGCGCGCGCCGCGTGCTGAGCTTCGGCCTGGCGACCGGCGCCGACGTCGGCGCGGAGATCCGGCTCGAGGACGGCGTGCAATGCCTGCAGGTACGCTCGCCGGCCGGCGCATTCGAGGTGCGCCTGCCGCTGCTCGGCGCGCACAACGCCCGCAACGCGCTTGGCGCGATCGCGTGCGCGCTGGCCGCCGGCGTTGAAGTGGCGGCGATCCAGCGTGGCCTGGCCGGCTTCAGCGCGGTCAAGGGACGCCTGCAGGTCAAGCATGGCCGGCGCGGCGAACTGGTGATCGACGACAGCTACAACGCCAATCCGGACTCGGTGCGGGCGGCGATCGACGTGCTGGCCGGCTTCGCCACCCCGCGCCTGCTGGTGCTGGGGGACATGGGCGAGGTCGGCGACCAGGGCGTGCCGTTCCACGCGGAGGTCGGCGCCTTTGCGCGTGAGCGCGGCATCGGCGCGCTGTGGGCGACGGGCGAACTGGCGACCCATGCGGTGCAGGCCTTCGGGCCGGGTGGACGCCATTTCGCCCGCGCGGAAGACCTGCTGCAGGCGCTGGCGGCGGATGAGGAAGGGGTGGTGACGCGGGCAGCCGCGGTGCTGGTGAAAGGATCGCGCTTCATGCGCATGGAACGGATGGTGGATGCGCTGGTCGGATCCCCCATCGCACAGTGAGACGCCGGATCCACCGGCGGCTGGCGAAAGGAATACGGAAACACGATGTTATTGGCTCTGGCCCAGTGGCTGCAAGACGACTACGGCTTCCTGCGGGTCTTCAACTATCTGACCTTCCGCGCGGTGATGGCCAACCTCACCGCGCTGGTGATCGGGCTCGCGCTCGGCCCGTGGGTGATCCGCAAGCTGACCGACCTGAAGATCGGCCAGGCGGTGCGCACGATCGGCCCGCAGACCCACCTGGTCAAGGCCGGCACGCCCACCATGGGCGGCGTGCTGGTGCTGCTGTCGATCGCCATCTCCACGCTGCTGTGGTGCGACTGGGGCAACCGCTTCATCTGGGTAGTGATGCTGGTCACGCTGGGCTATGGCGCGATCGGCTGGGTCGATGACTACCGCAAGGTGGTCTATCGCGATCCGCGTGGCATGTCGAGCCGCGAGAAGTTCTTCTGGCAGACTCTGATCGGCCTGGTGGCGGCGGTCTACCTGGCCTTCTCGGTCTCGGAAAGCAGCAACGTGAAGGTCTGGCACCTGTTCCTCGGCTGGGTCGAGGGTGGGATGTCGCTGGACATGCCGTACAAGTCCAACCTGATCGTGCCCTTCTTCAAGGAGGTGAGCTACCCGCTGGGCGTGGCCGGCTTCATCGTGCTGACCTACCTGGTGATCGTCGGCTCGAGCAACGCGGTCAACCTGACCGACGGCCTCGACGGGCTGGTCATCATGCCGGTGGTGCTGGTCGGCGGCGCGCTGGGTGTGTTCGCCTACGTGATGGGCAGCGCGGTGTACAGCAAGTACCTGTTGTTCCCGCACATCCCCGGCGCCGGCGAACTGCTGATCTTCTGTTCGGCGATGGCAGGCGCGGGGCTGGCCTTCCTCTGGTTCAACGCCCATCCGGCCCAGGTCTTCATGGGCGACGTGGGCGCGCTGGCGCTGGGCGGCGCGCTCGGCACGGTGGCGGTGATCGTGCGCCAGGAAATCGTGCTGTTCGTGATGGGCGGCATCTTCGTGGTGGAAACGCTGTCGGTGATGCTGCAGGTGACCTGGTTCAAGATCACCAAGCGGCGCTACGGCGAAGGACGGCGCTTGTTCCGCATGGCGCCGCTGCATCACCACTTCGAGCTGAGCGGCTGGAAGGAGACGCAGGTCGTCGTGCGCTTCTGGATCATCACCATGCTGCTGGTGCTGATCGGCCTGTCCTCGCTGAAGCTGCGCTGAGCGGCGCAGCGGGACGGAAATTCAGGTAATCAACAGGAACGAAGGCAGGGAAACAAAGTGTTCGGCGAGTTGCAACAACCTCATGTGCTGGTACTGGGCCTGGGCGAATCGGGCCTGGCGATGGCGCGCTGGTGCGGCCGCCACGGCTGCGCCGTGCGCGTGGCCGACACGCGCGAGGCGCCCGCCAACCTTGTCTTCCTGCAAGCCGAGCTGACCGGCGCGGAGTTCGTCGGCGGCGCTTTCGGCGAGACGCTGCTCGACGGCATCGGCCTGGTGGCGATCAGCCCCGGCCTGTCGCCGAACGAGGCCGGTACGGCCGCCCTGCTGGCGGCGGCGCGCGCGCGCGGCATCCCGGTGTGGGGCGAGATCGAGCTGTTCGCCCGCGCCCTGGTGCAGTTGCAGGCCGACACCGGCTATACCCCGAGCGTGATCGCCATCACCGGCACCAACGGCAAGACCACCACCACCGCGCTGACCGGCCGTCTGGCCGAGCGCGCCGGCAAGAGCGTGGCCGTGGCCGGCAATATCAGTCCTTCCGCGCTCGACAAGCTGGCCGCCTGCATCGCCGCCGGGGCGCTGCCCGAAGTCTGGGTGCTGGAACTCTCCAGCTTCCAGCTCGAGACCACCCACACGCTGGCGCCGCACGCGGCCACCGTGCTCAACGTGACGCAGGACCACCTCGACTGGCACGGCAGCATGGAGGCCTATGCCGCCGCCAAGGCCCGCATCTTCGGCACCTCGGGCCGTTGCGTGCAGGTGCTGAACCGCAATGACCGCGTGACCATGGCGATGGCACGGCCCGGCTCGGTGCCGGTCAGCTTCGGCACCGACCTGCCCGAGACGGCCGGCAGCTACGGCATCCTGCGCGAGGGCGGCATGCCCTGGCTGGTGCTGGCGGAGGCCGACAGCGAGGCCGAGGAGTCCAGGCCGCGTCGCCGCAAGTCCGCCGCGGGCGCGCCGGAGGAGGCGCTGCCGGTTCGCCACAAGCGCCTGATGCCCGTGGACGCGCTGCAGATCCGCGGCCTGCACAATGCCACCAATGCGATGGCCGCGCTGGCACTGTGCCGCGCCATCGGCCTGCCGCTCAATGCCCTGCTGCACGGGCTGCGCGAGTACCAGGGCGAACCGCATCGCGTCGAGCACATGATGACGCTGGACGAAGTCGAGTACTTCGACGACAGCAAGGGCACCAATGTCGGCGCCACCGTGGCCGCCTTGTCCGGGCTGGACAAGCGCGTGGTGCTGATCGCGGGCGGCGAGGGCAAGGGGCAGGATTTCTCGCCGCTGGCGGCGCCGGTCGCGCAGTACGCGCGTGCGGTGGTGCTGATCGGGCGCGCCGCCGGTGAATTGCGCGCGGCGCTGGAGCAGAGCGGCGCGCAGCTGGTCGACGCCGGCACGCTGGAAGAGGCGGTCACGCTGGCCGCGCGCCTGGCCCAGCCGGGCGACGCCGTGCTGCTGTCGCCCGCCTGTGCCAGCCTCGACATGTTCCGCAACTACGTGCACCGCGCCGAGGTGTTCCGCGCCGCGGTGGAGGAACTCGCCCTGTCCCGGGGGATCATGCCATGAGCGATTCGCAGGTCAAGCGCAGCGGCTTCATCGGCGCCACCATCGGCAATGCCTGGGGTGGCCTGCGTGACGCGGTATCCGGCGTCAAGCCGACGCGCTCGCGCATGATGGAATACGATCAGCCCCTGCTGTGGGTGTCGATCGTGCTGCTCGCCTTCGGCCTGGTGATGGTCTACTCGGCCTCGATCGCGCTGCCCGATGCGCCGCGCTATGCCAACTACGGCGAGGGCCACTTCCTGCTCCGCCACGCCTTCGCGCTGTTCATCGGCCTGTCGTGCGGCCTCGTCGCCTTCCAGATCCCGGTCAAGGTGTGGGACCGCTACGCGCCCAAGCTCTTCATCCTCGCCCTGCTGCTGCTGGTGGTGGTGCTGATCCCCCACGTCGGCAAGGGCGTCAACGGCGCGCGCCGCTGGATTCCGCTGGGCGTAATGAACTTCCAGCCCTCCGAGCTGATGAAACTGGCGGTGGTGCTGTACGCGGCCAACTACACCGTGCGCAAACAGGAGTGGATGCAGACCGTCGCCAAGGGCTTCCTGCCGATGGGAGTGGCGGTGGTCGTGGTGGGCATGCTGCTGCTGCTGGAGCCGGACATGGGGGCCTTCCTCGTGGTGGCCGCGGTGGCGATGGCCATCCTTTTCCTGGGCGGGATCAACGGCAAGCTGTTCGCCGGCCTGGTCGGCGTGGCGATCGGCGCCTTCGCGCTGCTGATCACGGCATCGCCCTGGCGGCGCGAGCGGATCTTTGCCTACCTGAACCCATGGGAAGAGAGCAACGCGCTGGGCAAGGCCTACCAGCTCACCCACTCGCTGATCGCCTTCGGGCGCGGCGAATGGGCCGGCGTCGGACTGGGCGGCAGCATCGAGAAGCTGCACTACCTGCCCGAAGCCCACACCGACTTCATCCTCGCCGTCATCGGCGAGGAATTCGGTTTCATCGGCGTGCTGGTGGTGATCGTGCTGTTCTACTGGCTGGTGCGGCGCGCCTTCGGCATCGGCCGCACCGCGCTGCAGCTCGACCGCACCTTTGCCGGCCTGGTGGCCAAGGGCATCGGCGTGTGGGTCGGCTGGCAGACCTTCATCAATATGGGCGTGAACCTCGGCCTGCTGCCGACCAAGGGCTTGACGCTGCCGCTGGTCAGCTACGGCGGCTCGGGCATCCTGATGAACTGCGTGGCGCTCGCGATCCTGCTGCGCATTGATTATGAAAACCGTGTATTGATGCGCGGAGGGAAGGTATGACCGGAGCGCGGCAATACACGGTTTCGGTGGAGGCTAACTTCCTGCGTGAGCAGGAAGTTAAGCGCAGCGGCCGTAGCCAAAACCTCGTTGCGATGCGCGGAGGGAAGGTATGACCGGAGCGCAGCAATACACGGTTTCGGTGGAGGCTAACTTCCTGCGTGAGCAGGAAGTTAAGCGCAGCGGCCGTAACCAAAACCTCGTTGCGATGCGCGGAGGGAAGGTATGAGCGCGCAGCGCACCCTCCTGGTCATGGCCGGCGGCACCGGGGGGCACGTCTTCCCCGGGCTGGCGGTCGCACGCACGCTGCGCGAGCAGGGCTGGCGCGTGGTCTGGCTGGGCAACCGTACCGGCATGGAGGCGACGCTGGTGCCGAAGCACGATATCCCGATGGAGTTCGTGCAGTTCGGCGGCCTGCGTGGCAAGGGCCTGGTGACCAAGCTGCTGCTGCCGCTGAACCTGCTGCGCGCCTTCTGGCAGAGCCTGGGTGCGCTGCGCCGGGTACGCCCGGACGTGGTGCTGGGCATGGGCGGCTATATCACCTTCCCCGCGGGCATGATGGCGGCGCTGATCGGCCGGCCGCTGGTGCTGCACGAGCAGAATTCGATTGCCGGCCTGGCCAACAAGGTGCTGGCCAAGGTGGCGGACCGTGTGCTGTGCGCTTTCCCCGGGGCACTGCCCGGGGCCGAGTGGACCGGCAATCCGGTACGCGCGGAGGTGGCCGGCCTGCCGGCACCCGAGGCGCGCTATGCGCAGCGCACCGGTCCGCTGCGCGTGCTGGTGGTGGGCGGCAGCCTGGGCGCGGCCGCCCTCAACGAGGTGGTGCCCAAGGCGCTGGCGCTGCTGCCGGCGGCCGAGCGGCCGCGCGTGACGCACCAGGCCGGCGTCAAGCAGATCGACACCCTGCGCGCGAATTACGCGGCGGCAGGCGTCGAGGCCGAGACCGTGCCCTTCATCGACGACATGGCACGAGCCTACGACGAGGCAGACCTGGTGATCTGCCGCTCGGGCGCAATGACCGTATCGGAAGTCGCGGCGGCGGGCGTGGCGGCGCTGTTCGTACCGTTCCCGCATGCCGTGGACGACCACCAGACCACCAACGCGGAATTCCTCTCGCGGCAGGGCGCGGCCCTGCTGGTCCAGCAGCAAGACCTGAACCCCGAGGGGCTGGCGCGCACGCTCGCCGGCCTGCAGCGGCCGCAACTGAAAGACATGGCGCGCCTGGCGCGCGGCCTGGCCAAGCCGGATGCGACCCGGCGCGTGGCCGAGGTCTGCGCCGGCATGGCCAGGCATTGAAGCAATGGATTCATGAAGCATATCGTCAAGAACATTCACTTCGTGGGCATCGGCGGCGCCGGCATGAGCGGCATCGCCGAGGTCCTGCTGAACCTGGGCTACAAGGTCTCCGGTTCCGACATGGGCAGCAACGCTGCCACGCAGCGCCTGAGTTCGCTCGGCGCCAAGGTGATGCACGGCCATGATGCGGCCAATGTCGACGGCGTCAATGCGGTGGTGATCTCCACCGCCGTGGGCGACGACAATCCGGAAGTGATCGCCGCGCGCGCGCGCCGCATCCCGGTGGTGCCGCGCGCCGTCATGCTGGCCGAGCTGATGCGCCTGAAGCAGGGCGTGGCCATCGCCGGCACGCACGGCAAGACCACCACCACCAGCCTGGTCGCCTCGGTGCTGGCCGAGGGCGGCCTCGATCCCACCTTCGTCATCGGCGGCCGTCTGAATTCGGCCGGCGCCAACGCGCGCCTGGGCACCGGCGACTTCATCGTCGCCGAGGCCGACGAGTCCGATGCTTCCTTCCTGAACCTGTTCCCGGTGATGGAAGTCATCACCAATATCGATGCCGATCACATGGCCACCTACGGCCATGACTTCGCGCGCCTGAAGCAGGCTTTCATCGAGTTCACGCAACGGCTGCCCTTCTATGGCATCGCCGTGCTGTGCGTGGACGATCCCAATGTGCGCGAGATCCTGCCCTTCGTCTCCAAGCCCATCGTGCGCTACGGCTTCGCCGAGGATGCGCAGGTGCGGGCGGTCGACGCGCGCGCGGTCGACGGGCAGATGCACTTCACCGTGCTGCGCCAGCTCAACGGCCATGCCGAGCCACCGCTCGAGGTGGTGCTGAACCTGCCGGGCCTGCACAACGTGCAGAACGCGCTGGCCGCGATCGCCATCGCCACCGAGCTGGAGGTGCCTGACGCCGCCATCGTGAAGGCGCTGCGCGAGTTCCACGGCGTGGGCCGGCGCTTCCAGCGCTACGGAGAAGTGGCCACGGCCGACGGCACCGGCACCTTCACGCTGGTCGACGACTACGGCCACCATCCGGTCGAGATGGCGGCGACCCTGGCGGCGGCACGCGGTGCCTTCCCGGGCCGCCGCCTGGTGCTGGCCTTCCAGCCCCACCGCTATACGCGCACGCGCGACTGCTTCGAGGACTTCGTCAAGGTGCTGGGCAGCGTCGACGCGCTGCTGCTGGCCGAAGTCTACGCGGCCGGCGAGGCCCCCGTGGTGGCGGCCGACGGGCGCGCCCTGACCCGCGCGCTGCGCGTGGCAGCCAAGGTCGAGCCAGTCTTCGTCGAGCACATCGAGGAGATGCCGGCCGCCATCCTGGGCGCGGCGCGTCCCGGCGATGTCGTGATCACCATGGGCGCCGGTTCGATCGGCGCCGTGCCGGGCCAGGTGGTATCGCGCCAGCAGCCGGCAGGAGGCCAGGCATGAGCTTCGTCGCCCATCCCCAGATCGATCCCCGCTCCCTTGGCAAGGTCGGCGTGCTGTTCGGCGGCCGCTCGGCCGAACGCGAGGTATCGCTGATGTCCGGCCGCGGCGTGCTGGCGGCGTTGCAGTCGCGCGGCGTGGATGCCCATGCCTTCGATCCGGCCGTGCAGGGCGTGGCCGAGCTGGCCGCGGCGGGATTCGACCGCGTCTTCATCGCGCTGCACGGCCGTTACGGCGAGGACGGCACCATGCAGGGCCTGCTCGAGCAGCTCGGCATTCCCTATACGGGCAGCGGCGTGCTGGCCTCGGCCTTGTCGATGGACAAGCAGGCCACCAAGCGGCTGTGGATGACCCACGGCCTGCCGACGCCGCGCTTCGCCATGCTGCGGGCCGGCTCCGACTTCACCGCCGTGGTGGCCGAGCTGGGGCTCCCGCTGATCGTCAAGCCGGCGCGCGAGGGTTCGTCGATCGGCCTGACCAAGGTGACCGACGCGGCGCAGATGCGCGAGGCCTACGAGAAGGCGGCGGCGCTCGACCGCGATGTCATCGCCGAGACCTTCATCGATGGCGCGGAGCTGACCTGCCCGCTGGTAGGGGAGGGCGATGACGCCGCGGCGCTGCCGGTCATCCGCATCGTCGCGCCCGGCGCCAACTACGACTATCAAAATAAGTACTTTACTGACGATACCCAATACCTGTGCCCGTCGGGCCTGCCGGAGGCGCTCGAGCGCGAAGTGCAGGACCTGGCGGTCAATGCCTACCGCGTGCTGGGTTGCCGCGGCTGGGCGCGTGCCGACGTGATGCTGCGCGCCGACGGCAAGCCCTTCCTGCTGGAGATGAACACCTCGCCGGGCATGACCGGCCATTCGCTGGTGCCGATGGCGGCGCGTGCCGCGGGCATCAGCTACGAGGACTTCGTCATGCAGGTGCTGGCCGCGGCGACGCTGGACCTGCAACCGAACGAACACTGGAAGCCCGAGTAGGGCAGGGGGCGCCGGCCGGCGGACGGCGGCGCGCAGACGAAGCCGATATGACTGGAACCGAAGCCGCGCGACGCAAACGGACCGAGCAACGACAGCCGACCAACACCTGACCGAATCTGACCGACACCTGACATGTGGCACAACGCACGCCTGCTCAACCTGATCGCTTCCACGCTCTATGTGCTGGTGGCGCTGATGGCGCTCGCGGCCGGCCTGCTGTGGCTGGCCCAGCGGCCGGTGTTCGCCATCACCCATGTCGACGTGAGCGGTCTGGACGGCGCGGTGCTGCGCCACGTCAACGCGCCCAGCGTGCGCACCAACGCCCTGGGCAAGCTGAACGGAAACTTCTTCACGCTGGACCTGAACGCGGCGCGCCAGGTGTTCGAGTCGGTGCCCTGGGTGCGCCGCGCCAGCGTGCGCCGCGAATGGCCCAACGGCCTGGCGGTCGAGGTCGAGGAGCACGAGGCGCTCGGTACCTGGGGCGGCGCCGACAGCGGCAGGCTGATCAATACCTACGGCGAAGTCTTCGTGGCCAACACGGCCGAGGCAGAGGAGGATGCCCAGCTGCTGGCGCTGGAAGGCCCGACCGACAGCGAGGAAGACGTGGTCGAGAAGCTGGAGACCATGCGCGAGTGGTTCAAGCCGCTGCAGGCAGAGCCGCTCGCGGTGTCGCTGTCCGCCCGCTATGCCTGGCGCGCCAAGCTCTCCAACGGCATGGTGGTGGAGCTGGGGCGCGAGCAGAACGAAGAGGATCGCGCCGCCATGGAGCAGCGCGTCAAGCGTTTCGTGGCGGCGTGGCCGGAGGTCACCAGGCAGTGGGGCAAGCAGGTCGAGTACGCCGACCTGCGCTATCCCAACGGTTTTGCCATCCGTGCCGCCAATATCCGCTTCCTGACCGATGCCCAGGTGGCGGCCGCGGCGAAGGCCAAGGCATCGCCGGCGAAGGCGGGCACTACCAATAGCAGCAACCCCAACAATACGACGCGACTGAAGAGCAAGAACGCGGAGAAATCGCGATGAGCAAGGAATACAAGGACCTCCTGGTCGGTCTCGACATCGGCACCTCGAAGGTGGCGGCGGTGGTCGCGGAACTGCGCCCCGACGGCAGCTACGAAGTGATCGGGATGGGCCAGGCCGAGTCCAAGGGGCTGAAGAAGGGGGTCGTGGTCAACATCGAGGCCACCGTGCAGTCGATCCAGCGGGCGCTGGAAGAGGCCGAACTGATGGCCGACTGCAAGATCTCCGAGGTCTTCACCGGCATCGCCGGCAGCCATATCCGCAGCTTCAACTCGAGCGGCATGGTGGCGATCAAGGACAAGGAAGTCACGCAGACGGACGTGGCCCGGGTGATCGAGACGGCCAAGGCGGTCAACATCCCGACCGACCAGCAGATCCTGCACATCCTGACCCAGGAATTCATCATCGATGGCCAGGAGGATGTGCGCGAGCCGATCGGCATGAGCGGCATCCGCCTGGAAGTGAAGGTGCACATCGTCACCGGCGCGGTCAGTGCGGCGCAGAACATCGTCAAGTGCGTACGCCGCTGCGGCCTGGAAGTGCACGACCTGATCCTGCAGCCGCTGGCTTCCAGCCTGGCGGTGCTGACCGAGGACGAGAAGGAACTGGGCGTGGTGCTGGTCGACATCGGCGGCGGCACCACCGATATCGCCATCTTCAGCGAAGGGGCGATCCGCCACACCGCGGTGATTCCCATCGCCGGCGACCAGATCACCAACGACATCGCGATGGCGCTGCGTACGCCGACGCCGGATGCCGAGGACATCAAGATGCAGTACGGCATCGCCAAGCAGGCGATCGCCGATCCGGACGACATGATCGAGGTGCCGGGCGTCGGCGACCGCGGCACGCGCACGCTGTCGCGCCAGGCGCTGGCGGCGGTGATCGAGCCGCGCATCGAGGAACTGTATTCCCTGGTGCACCAGGTGGTGCGCGAGTCCGGCTATGAAGAACTGCTGTCGTCGGGCGTGGTGATCACCGGTGGCACGGCGATGATGCCGGGCATGGTCGAGCTGGGCGAGGACATCTTCCTCAAGCCGGTGCGTGTCGGTGTGCCCGAGTATCGCGGCAACCTGCACGAGGTGGTCAAGAGCCCGCGCTACTCGACGGTGATGGGTCTGTTGCTCGAAGGGCGCGTGCAGCGCATGCGCGGGCGCAAGGTCGCCGTGCAGAGCGGCTCGGTCAAGCAGGTATGGGGCCGCATGAAGGAATGGTTCGTCGGCAACTTCTGAGTTGCCGCGGCCGGCAGTACGCAACAGGTTCGCAAGGTAGAAGTTTTCTTTTCAATCTTTGGTTTCTTGTTCAGGAACCAAGGGCTGCGGCGGGGAGGCCGCAGCGTTTGGGGACTGATTCTTCTTGGAGGCAGTGATGGACTTTGACATGATCGAAACGGAAATGCAGGACGGCACCATCATCAAGGTGGTTGGCGTGGGCGGCGCGGGCGGCAACGCCGTGCAGCACATGATCAACCGCGGCGTGCAGGGTGTGGAGTTCATCTGCATGAATACCGATGCCCAGGCGCTCAAGCGCTCGTCGGCGGAGCGCGTGCTGCAGCTCGGCAACAGCGGTCTCGGCGCCGGCGCCAAGCCTGAGGTCGGCCGCAACTGCGCCGAGCAGGCGCGCGATCAGATCGCCGATGCCCTGCGCGGCGCGCACATGGTCTTCATCACTGCCGGCATGGGCGGCGGCACCGGTACCGGCGCCGCACCGATCGTGGCGCAGGTGGCGAAGGAAATGGGCATCCTGACCGTGGGTGTCGTCAGCAAGCCGTTCGAGTTCGAAGGTGCCCGCCGCGCCAAGGTCGCCGAAGCCGGCTCGGGCGAGCTCGAGGCCTGCGTTGACTCGCTGATCGTCGTGCTCAACGAGAAGCTGTTCGAAGTGATGGGCGACGACGCCGAGATGGACAAGTGCTTCCAGTGCGCCGACGACGTGCTGCACAACGCCGTGGCCGGCATTGCCGAGATCATCAATGTCGATGGCCTGGTCAACGTCGACTTCGAGGACGTCAAGACGGTCATGGGCGAGCAGGGCAAGGCCATGATGGGCACGGCCACCGTGTCCGGCGTGGACCGCGCCCGCCTGGCCGCCGAGCAGGCCGTCGCCAGCCCGCTGCTGGAAGGCGTGGACCTGTCGGGCGCGCGCGGCGTGCTGGTCAACATCACCGCCAGCCATTCGCTGAAGCTGTCGGAGACCAAGGAAGTCATGAACACCATCCGCAGCTACGCGGCGGAAGATGCCACGGTGATCTTCGGCACGGTGTACGACGACTCCATGGGCGACGCACTGCGCGTGACCGTGGTGGCGACCGGCCTGGGCCGCTCGGCGAAGAAGCAGCAGCCGATGACGCTGCTGAAGACCGGTACCGACAACATGCCGGTGCAGATGATGGCCAGCATCGCCCCGACCGTGACGCAGACGCCCGACTACAGCGGCCTCGACACGCCGGCGGTGTGGCGCAGCTCGCGCGAGTCGGCGTCGGCTCACGTGGCGGCGCTGCAGGAAAAGGGCGTCGACACCTACGACATCCCGGCCTTCCTGCGCAAGCAGGCTGACTGAGCCGGCCCGGCAGGGCGGCATGCTCGCCAGCCGGCCGGCTGGCCAGCGATCCGATGCGGCGATGCACGCAGGCGCTCCCTCGCCCGTGCCTGGCCCGGATCGTACTGGCCCGCCTCGCCAGCGCGGCGGCACCCGCTTGTGCTGAAGCCTGCCTCCTGAGCCATCCCGTCGCCGGGACAGGCGTGCCACGGCCGCCTCCCCGGATCCGGTTTCCCGCCTTCCTGGCCGGGATGGGCCGCTGTCCGCGCGCCGCACCGAGAGGTGCGGCGCGCGGCGCATTCCGGACCTGCACATTGCCTGCGTATGCGCTCCGCGCCGCAGGTGGGATGCCGTCCTTGCTGCTTTGAGCGCGGCCAGCAGCGACCTACTATGATGCAGACTGTCGCTTCACGACAAAGCTGTCGTGCGCGCCCGTTTTCCGTCTCGTCGCGCCGGCAATTCCGATCCACACATTGATGAACAGAGTTGAGCGCATGATTGCCATCGGAGACCGCGTACCCGACGCGACCCTGACCGAATTCCTGGACGCCGAGCGCGAAGGCTGCAGCCTCGGTCCCAATGCCTTTGCCGTGTCCGATCTGGTGCGCGGCCGCAAGATCCTCGTATTCGGACTCCCGGGTGCGTTCACGCCGACTTGTTCGGCCAAGCACGTGCCCGGCTATGTGGCGCAGGCCGAGGCCTTGCGTGCGGCCGGTGTCGACGAGGTCTGGTGCGTGTCTGTCAACGACGCCTTCGTGATGGGTGCCTGGGGCCGTGAGCAACAGGTCGGCGGCAAGGTCCGCATGATGGGCGACGGCAGTGCGCACTGGACGCGGGCGCTGGGCCTGGACCAGGACCTGGATGCGCGCGGCATGGGCGTGCGCTCGAAGCGCTACGCGATGCTGATCGATGACGGCGTGGTCAAGGTGCTCCAGGTGGAAGCACCGGGCGAGTTCCGTGTCAGCAGCGCTGAGGCCATGCTGGAGGCGTTGCGCGGGTAAGACACCGGCGGGGCGGTCAGGACATGAGTGTGCCTGATATGCTACATGTCCGAGCCGCCTAACACGACGAAACAAAATGGTGCAGCGCGGGAGGCGAAGCAGTGGTAAGATTACTTATTGAATCAAATAGTTGATAGATTTTAATAATAACTGAGGCCGTCATGCTCAAACAGCGCACCATCAAATCCCTGGTGAAGACGGTCGGCATCGGTTTGCACTCGGGGCGCAAGGTCACGCTGACGCTGAGACCCGCTGCCGCCGATGTCGGCATCGTGTTCACCCGCGTCGATCTGCCCGAGCCGGTGGAAATCCCCGCTTCGGCCATGGCGATCGGCGACACGCGCCTGGCCTCGGTGCTGCAGAAGGATGGTGCGCGCGTTTCCACGGTCGAGCACCTGATGTCGGCCTGCGCCGGCCTGGGCATCGACAACCTCTATGTCGACGTCGATGCCGAAGAGATCCCGATCCTGGATGGCAGCGCCTCCTCCTTCGTGTTCCTGCTGCAGTCGGCCGGCATCGAAGAGCAGCCGGCGGCCAAGCGCTTCATCCGGGTCAAGAAGCCGGTGGAAGTGCGCGAAGGCGACAAGCTGGCCCGGCTGGAGCCCTATTTCGGCTTCAAGCTGAGCTTCACCATCGACTTCCGCCACCCGGCGGTCGACAAGACCGGCCAGACCTTCTCCATCGATTTCGCCGATACCAGCTACGTGCGCGAGATCGCGCGCGCGCGCACCTTCGGCTTCGCCCACGAGTTCGAGGCCCTGCGCGAGATGGGCCTGGCGCGCGGCGGCAGCCTGGACAACGCCATCGTGCTGGACGAACATCGCATGCTCAACAACGAGGAGTTGCGCTACGGCGACGAGTTCGTGCGCCACAAGATCCTCGATGCGATCGGTGACCTGTACGTGGTGGGCCATCCGGTGATCGGCGCCTATGTAGCGCACAAGTCCGGCCACGGCATGAACAACCAGCTGCTGCGGGCCTTGCTGGCGGACCAGGAGGCCTACGAGATCGTCACCTTCGATCGTGTGGAGGATGCGCCGCACGCCTTCCTGCCGCAGGCGCAGCCGGCCTTCGGCTGAAGCGTGTGCCGGGCGGGTCCCGGTACACAGAACTCGCAAAAGACAAAGGCCGATCCTGCGATCGGCCTTTTTTGCTGGCGGGCGGCGCCGGCGGTTCGATGCCGCGCGGTGGACCGGCAGCGGATCAGCGATGCTGCGACAGCAAGGTCTGCAGCGCATCGCGCAGCGGCGATGCCGGCAGCTGACCGGCCAGCTCGCCGAGGCTGGCCAGCCCCGCGGCCGACATGCGGCCGGTGCGCGGCCGTGCGACCGGCGGAGCGTCCCACTCATCGCGGCGCCCGACCTCGGGCTGGACCCGCACGCGGATGGTGGTGATGGCCGAGCCGCGTTCCTGCAGCCGCGTCAGCAGCGTCGGCACGATCTGGCGTACCCGCGCCGCGGCCGCGCCGTGGGCGGCCAGCAGCAACAGGGCCTGCTCCTGCGGATTGCCACGGTTGTCCCGTTTGACGCCGGCCACGGCGATGCCGGCCCGCAGGCCGGGGGGGAGCAGCGCCAGCACCTCGCCCTCCAGGTCGGCCAGTTCACGTGCGGTCCGCATCAGCACCGAGACGGGGCCGGCCTTGTCCAGCCAGTCGTGGAGCGGCTTGGCGGCGGGTGTCTTGACGGCGTGGTGGGTGAACAGGCGCATGCGTACATTCTAGCGCGAGCGGCAGTTCGCCAGGCGCGGGCGGGACGGGCGCGGGTGCACTTGAACCCTGGCGGCGCGCCCCGATCTGAGCTAGTGTCCTGATTCTTCAGTTCGTGGCATCACTCAGTCTGACGAGAAGACCCGAGAAGACCCGAGAAGACGTGCGAGGCCAGCAACGAAGCGCAACCCGGCTAGGGCCTTGCGAACATTCGTGACGACGCATCGCGCGGCTTATCGGCGGATTTGCTCAACGGATTTGTGCATCGGGACACCGCAGCGGCAGGCGCCGCGGGGCCGTCCCGGCAAGGGCCGCGGCCCCCGGCGGCGCGCCTGTGGCGGCCTGGGCGCGCGGGCCGCCGGCTGCCCAGGAATTGCCACGCGCGCATGATAAACTCGGCGTTTTGCGCCAACTCTCCATATCCTCGCGCGGCCAACCCCCCGGTCCAGCCGTCGTGCCGGCGGCCAGGCCGGTTCCGCGCAGGTGAAAGCAATCGATGATCACGGGCCTCCTGAAGAAAGTCTTCGGCAGCCGCAACGAGCGGCTGATCAAACAATATCGCCGGACCGTCGCGCAGATCAATGCGCTGGAGCCCCAGTTCGAGAAGCTGTCGGACGAGGCGCTGCGGGGCATGACGGAGACTTTCCGCCAGCGCCACGCCGCCGGCGAGTCGCTGCAGGCGTTGCTGCCCGAAGCCTTCGCGGTGTGCCGCGAGGCCAGCAAGCGCGTGATGAAGATGCGCCACTTCGACATGCAGCTGATCGGCGGCATGGTGCTCAACGACAACAAGATCGCCGAAATGCGCACCGGCGAGGGCAAGACCCTGACCGCCACGCTGGCGGTCTACCTGAACGCCATCACCGGCAAGGGCGTGCACGTGGTCACGGTCAACGACTACCTGGCCCAGCGCGACGCGGAGTGGATGGGGCGCCTGTATAACTTCCTCGGTCTGTCGGTGGGCGTGAACCTGTCGCAGATGCCGCACGACCAGAAGCAGTCGGCCTACAACGCCGACATCACTTACGGCACCAACAACGAGTTCGGCTTCGACTACCTGCGCGACAACATGGTCTACGACCCGTCGCAGCGCGTGCAGCGCCCGCTGCACTACGCCATCGTCGACGAAGTGGACTCGATCCTGATCGACGAGGCGCGCACGCCGCTGATCATCTCGGGCCAGGCGGAGAACCATACCGACCTGTACCAGCGCATGAACGGCATTCCCAAGCTGCTGGAACGCCAGATCGGCGAGGAGAAGGCCGACGGCACCGGGGTGGAGAAGCCGGGCGACTACTATGTCGACGAGAAGGGCCACCAGGTCTACCTGACCGAGTCCGGGCACGAGAAGGCCGAGCGCATCATGTCCGAGATGGGCCTGATCGGCGAGGGCGAGTCGCTCTACGCGCCGCAGAACATCACGCTGATGCACCACCTGTACGCCGCGCTGCGCGCCTACAGCCTATTCCACCGCGACCAGCACTACGTGGTGCAGAACGACGAGGTCATCATCGTCGACGAATTCACCGGCCGCCTGATGACCGGCCGCCGTTGGTCCGATGGCCTGCACCAGGCGGTCGAGGCCAAGGAAGGCGTGACCATCCAGCAGGAAAACCAGACGCTGGCCACCATCACCTTCCAGAACTACTTCCGCATGTATGAGAAGCTGGCCGGCATGACCGGCACGGCCGACACGGAAGCCTACGAATTCCAGGAGATCTACGGCCTGGAAGTGGTGGTGATCCCGACCAACCGCCCGGCCCAGCGCAAGGATCTGCAGGACCAGATCTACAAGACCTCCAAGGAGCGCTACGACGCGGTGGTGCGCGACATCCGCGACTGCTACGAGCGTGGCCAGCCGGTGCTGGTGGGTACCACCTCGATCGAGACCTCGGAGTACCTGTCGGACCTGCTGAACAAGGAAAAGCTGCCGCACCAGGTGCTCAACGCCAAGCAGCACGCGCGCGAGGCCGAGATCGTCGCACAGGCGGGCCGGCCCAAGATGATCACCATCGCCACCAACATGGCCGGCCGCGGTACCGACATCGTGCTGGGCGGCAACGTGGAGAAGCAGTCCGGCTTCATCGAGGCGGACGCCGGCCTGTCGGACGACGAAAAGGCGGCGCGCATCGCCAAGCTGAAGGACGAGTGGAAGTCGCTGCACGAGCAGGTCAAGGCTTCCGGCGGCCTGCACATCGTCGGCACCGAGCGCCACGAGTCGCGCCGTATCGACAACCAGCTGCGCGGCCGTGCCGGCCGCCAGGGCGATCCGGGCTCCTCGCGCTTCTACCTGTCGCTGGATGACCAGCTGCTGCGCATCTTCGCCGGTGATCGCGTGCGCGCGATCATGGAACGACTGAAGATGCCCGAAGGCGAACCGATCGAGGCCGGCATCGTGACCCGTTCGATCGAATCGGCGCAGCGCAAGGTGGAAGGCCGCAACTTCGACATCCGCAAGCAGCTGCTGCAGTACGATGACGTCGCCAACGACCAGCGCAAGGAAATCTACAAGCTGCGCAACGAGGTGCTCGAGGCGCAGGATGTCGGCGAGATGGTGCGGAACCTGCGCGAGAGCGTGCTGGAGGAGCTGTTCCACGAGCACGTGCCGGCCGACACCATGGAAGAACAATGGGACATCAGCGGCCTCGAGACGCGGCTGCGCGATGACTGGGGGCTGGAGCTGCCGCTGGCGAAGACCATCGAGGCCGCGCAGAGCATCGAGGACGAGCAGCTGCTGACCATGGTGATGGGCGCCGCCAACGAGCGCTACGACGGCAAGGTCGCGCAGGTCGGCCGCGAGGCCTTCGCCGGCTTCGAGCGCTCGGTCATGCTGCAGAGCATCGACACGCACTGGCGCGAGCACCTGGCGGCGCTGGATCACCTGCGCCAGGGCATCCACCTGCGCGGCTACGCACAGAAGGATCCCAAGCAGGAATACAAGCGCGAATCGTTCGAACTGTTCGGCCGCCTGCTGGACGTGATCAAGAACGAGGTCACGCGCGTGATCTTCAACGTGCAGATCCAGTCGCCCGAAGAGCTGGAACAGGCATCGGAGCAGATCGAGGAGGGCCTGTCCCACCTGGAGAACCTGCAGTTCAAGCACGAAGAGCTGGGCGAAGGCGGCGAGCCGCTCGAGGACGGACAGCCGGCGCGCTCGGCGATTGCCGCCGGGGCCGCGGCAGCGGCCGCCGGCCAGCCGAAGGTGGGCCGCAACGATCCCTGCCCCTGCGGCTCGGGCAAGAAGTACAAGCAGTGCCATGGCAAGCTGAGCTGAAGCCAGGCGCACGGCAGGACCGATATGCCCGCGCAAGCGGGCATATTCGTCAGGCGGGCCGTATCGCTGCCGTGCCGCCGCGCCGATGCGGCCGCAGCCCGGCAGCAGGAGGGCGGGGCGCGGGCGCGTGCCGCCGCATTCGACACATCGAGCATCACAGCACACAGAGGAAACATCATGGCCGTCAACCTGCCGCTGCCCCGCGCGGAAGACCTGAAACCCGTAGCCGGCTTCGAGCTGGGCTGGGCCGAGGCGGGCATCCGCAAGGCCAACCGCAAGGACGTGCTGGTCGCGCGCGTGGCCGAGGGCAGCACCGTGGCCGGCGTGTTCACCCGCAACCGCTTCTGCGCGGCACCGGTGCAGGTCTGCCGTGAGCACCTTGCCGCCGGCAAGGGCATCCGTGCGATCGTGGTCAATACCGGCAATGCCAACGCCGGTACCGGCGAGCCCGGCCTGGCCAATGCCCGCGCCACCTGCGAAGCGCTGGCCAAGGCACTGGGCATCGCGCCGGAACAGGTGCTGCCCTTCTCGACCGGGGTGATCCTCGAGCCGCTGCCGGTCGACCGCTTGGTCGCGGGGCTGCCGGCCGCCATCGCCAACGCGCGCGCCGACAACTGGCTGGCCGCGGCCGAATCGATCATGACCACCGACACCCAGCCCAAGGCGGCTTCGCGCACGGTGCAGATCGACGGCAAGACGGTCACGCTGTCCGGCATCAGCAAGGGCGCCGGCATGATCCGCCCGAACATGGCCACCATGCTGGGCTTCATCGCCATGGACGCCGCCGTCGCGCAGCCGGTGCTGCAGGCCCTGGTGTCGTATGCGGCCGACCATTCCTTCAACAGCATCACCATCGACGGCGACACCTCGACCAACGACTCCTTCGTGCTGGTTGCCACCGGCAAGGCCGGCGTCGCCGTGGAGCGCGCCGACGGCGCGGCCTTCGAGGCGCTGCGCGAAGCGGTCACCTCGCTGGCGCAGGAACTGGCGCAGATGATCGTGCGCGACGGCGAAGGCGCCACCAAATTGATGACGATCCGCGTCGAAGGCGGTGCGAACGTCGCCGAATGCCGCCAGATCGCCTATGCAGTGGCGCACTCGCCGCTGGTGAAGACGGCCTTCTATGCCTCCGATCCCAACCTGGGCCGCATCCTGGCCGCAGTCGGCTACGCTGGCGTGGACGACCTGGACGTCGATCGCGTCAACCTGTGGCTGGACGACGTCTGGGTCGCCCGCGATGGCGGCCGTCATCCGGAATACCGCGAAGAAGACGGCCAGCGCGTGATGAAGCAGGCGGAGATCACCGTGCGCATCGCGCTCGGCCGCGGCGATGCCAGCGCGACTGTCTGGACCTGCGACCTGTCGCACGACTACGTTTCAATCAACGCCGACTACCGTTCCTGAGCCCCGCCCTCCACTGCCAACGGAATCCACGCTGCCATGTCAGACCTCGCCACACGCCTCGATCACTTCCTGTCCCGACTCGAACAATGGCTGCCGCCGCAGCTAGGCGAGGCGGACTGGAAAGAGGCGGTAGCGTTCCGTTGGCGCAAAAGGGAGAGCCTGTTCGGCAAGATCGGCTATCTGCAGGCTATCCGCCAGCTGCCGCCGATCCACCTGGACGACCTGAAGAACATCGAGCGCCAGAAGGACGCGATCGTCGCCAATACGCGCCAGTTCGTGGGTCGCCTGCCGGCCAACAACGTACTGCTGACCGGCGCGCGCGGTACCGGCAAGTCCTCGCTGATCAAGGCTTGCCTGAACGCCTTCGTGGCCGACGGCCTGCGCCTGGTCGAGGTGGACAAGGACGATCTCGGTGACCTCGGCGACATCGTCGAACTGCTGTCGCAGCGTCCCGAGCGCTTCGTCATCTTCTGCGACGATCTCTCTTTCGAGGAAGGCGAGTCGGGCTACAAGTCGCTGAAGTCGGCGCTGGATGGCTCGGTGGCCGCGCAGTCGGACAATGTGCTGATCTACGCCACCTCGAACCGGCGCCACCTGCTGCCGGAGTACATGAAGGACAACGAAAGCTACCGGCATACCGCGGATGGCGAGATCCATCCGGGCGAGGTGGTCGAAGAGAAGATTTCGCTGTCCGAGCGTTTCGGCCTGTGGCTGTCGTTCTACCCGCCCAAGCAGGACGAGTACCTGGCCATCGTCGGCCACTGGCTCAAGCACTTCGGCTGCAGCGACGAAGATATCGCCGCGGCGCGCGGCGATGCGCTGGTGTGGGCACTGGAACGCGGCTCGCGTTCGGGCCGCGTGGCCTGGCAGTTCGCGCGCGACTGGGGCGGCAAGCACGGCCGCCGTGCCGTCGACGAGGCGCAGTGATGGGTGCTGGGACGGACATCGCGCCGGACGGCGTGCGCAAGGTGACCGAAGTGGCGGTCGGGGTGCTGATGCGCCCCGACGGCAGCTTCCTGCTGGCGCAGCGCCCTGCCGGCAAGCCCTACGAGGGCTACTGGGAGTTTCCGGGCGGCAAGCTGGAGCCTGGCGAATCGGTTGAGGCGGCGCTGGCCCGCGAACTGCACGAGGAACTCGGCCTCGACGTGACCCGCTGCGAGCGCTGGAAGGTACTCGAGCACGACTATCCGCACGCCTATGTGCGGCTGCACTTCTGCAAGGTGGTCGGCTGGCGCGGCGAGCCCCACGGCCGCGAGGGCCAGGCCTTCGCCTGGCAGCAGGCGCCGGTGTCGGTCGGCCCGCTGCTGCCGGCGACCATCCCGGTGGTGGACTGGCTGGCCGCCGAGGCCGGCTGAGCAGGGCGCCGATTCACGCCCCAGGCGGCCACTGCGGTGCCTAGCGGTCCTGGTCGTCCGGCAGGTCCGGCGACGGCGTTTCCTCGGGCTTACCCCCGATCACATATTTCTCCGCAGCCCAGGCGCCCAGGTCGATCTGCTTGCAGCGTTCGGAGCAGAACGGGCGGAAGCGGCTTTCCGGCACCCAGGCCACATCCTTGCCGCAAGTGGGGCATTTGACGATGGTCGGCATGGTGGTGTGTCTTGTGAGTCGTGTACGACAGGATGGTGCGTCGCGGCCGCTCCCTGCAGGGCAGGGCGGCGCATGACGCCGTGGTCAGAAATTGCAGAGCTTGAGCAGGAAGGGGATGTCCGCGTCGACCGACTTGGGCCTCAGGTCCCCGTCCTGTTGCGTGAAGCGCACCCACAGCATGTACTTGTTGGCGCTCATTTCGGGGATGAAGGCCAGCAGTGATTCATCCAGCAGCACCTGCATCAGCTGGTAGCTGCGTCCGGACAGCATCTGCTGGTAGCTCCCGCCGGTGGCGATCACCTTGCCGCTCTGGCTGGATTCGCGCAGCAGGCGCAGCACAGTGGTCGTGCCCTGCCGCAACGGCATCAGCGGGCGTGCCCACTTGGCCACATCGATGCGCCGGTCTTCGGCCGGGCGTTGCTGCCAGGCATAGTAGGCGGGCAGGTCGAACTCGCAGGTGCCGCCGGGGATGATGGCGCGGCTGCGGATACTGGTCAGCCACTCATTGTCGACCAGCAACTGGCCGGCCTTGCCCACGGTCTGGTTCAGCAGCGCCATGGCCTGCTCGATCTCGCCGATCACTGCGTCGAGCGCCTTCTGGTCGATCTGCGGATTGCTGCGCAGCGACGACAGCGCCTGGCGCTGGCGCTCGAGTTCCTTGATCAGGTCGGTCTTCAGGTCGGCCCTGCCGGCTACGTCGATGATCTCGAATACCGTGGTCAGGGCGACGTGGTGCTGCAGCGCATGATCCTGGGCGAGGAAGAAATCCAGGCGATCGAACAGGTCTTCCAGGCGCAGAAGTGTCCTGATGCGTTCGTTGAAAGGATATTCGTACAGAATCAAGGGAATGTCCGTGCAGCGCGCGGGCTGGCGTGCCGTTTGCGGCGCGGCGCCCGCGTGGAAAACCATTCGGCGCGGGGAACATTCCCGGCGCCGGTCTATCCGGTACAGGTACCGGCGGCTGGCCGGCCCTTGCCTGCCATGATCAGCGCATTCTATGCGAGTCCGCGCTGCGCGACAATGCAGGCTGCCCCAGGGGGGACGACTGTTTCAGTCGGCCGTATGGAGCGGTGCCGCCGCCGCTTGCGAGCGGTACAGCCGGTCCAGCCGCTCGACTTGCGGCGCAAGCGCCTCGGGCCGGCCCTCGTTGTCGATCACGTCGTCCGCCTGCGCCAGGCGCTGCGCACGCGTGGCCTGCCGCGCCATGATGGCTTCCACCTGGGGCCGGGTGAAGCCGTTGCGGGACATCACCCGAGCCACCTGGGTCGCTTCGCTGCAATCGACCACCAGGACGCGCCCGACCCGCTGGCGCCAGCTTCCCGACTCGACCAGCAGCGGCACCACATAGATCAGGTAGGGATGGCGGCCGCCGGCGCGCACGGCGGCGGCGCGGCTCTCGGTGAGCTGGCGGATCAGCGGGTGGGTGATGGCTTCCAGGCGCGCTTTCGCCGCCGGGTCGGCAAAGACCAGCGCGCGCATCGCGTCGCGGTCCATGGCGCCGTCCGGGCGCAGGCACTGCGGCCCGAAGGCCTCGACCAGGGCGGGGATGGCCAGCCCATGCGGCGCCGTGATCTCGTGGGCGAGCAGGTCGGTATCGATGATCGCGGCGCCGCGCGCGGCGAACAGGTCGGCCACGCGGGTCTTGCCAGAGCCGATGCCTCCGGTCAGTCCGATTTCTAGCATGGTGATGTGCGGTGTGTACTGTGTATGCCGAGCAAGGAGCCCGTGGCAGTGAGTCTAGCCCGGCACGCCCAGCGCGAGCGGCAGCGCGCCGGCCCCCAGGAACAGTACCAGCAGGCCCGCTCCGGCGATGAACGGACCGAAGGGGAAGGGCGTGTCGCGATGCTGCCGGCGCAGTGCGATGCGGACGAGGCCGAACAGCAGGCCGACCACGGAGGACAGCAGCACCAGCGCGGGCAGCGCCTGCCAGCCGAACCAGGCACCGAGCGCCGCCATCAGCTTGAAGTCGCCGTAGCCCATGCCCTCCTTGCCGCGCACCAGCTTGAAGAGCCAGTAGACGCTCCACAGCAGCAGGTAGCCGGCTGCCGCGCCGATCACGGCGTCGGCCAGCGAGGCGAACACGCCCGCCAGGTTGAGCAGCAGGCCGAGCCACAGCAGCGGCTGGGTCAGCTGGTCGGGCAGCAGCTGGGTATCGGCGTCGATCATGGTCAGCGCCAGCAGCGTCCACACCAGGACCAGCGCCGCCAGGCCCTGCCAGGTCGGCCCGAAGTGCCAGGCGGCCAGCACGCTCAGCACCCCGCTGGCGAGTTCCACCAGCGGATAGCGCGCCCCGATCGGTGCGTGGCAGGCCGAACAGCGCCCGCGCAGCAGCAGGTAGCTGAGCACGGGGATGTTCTCCCATGGCGCCAGCGTGTGCCCGCAGTGCGGGCATGCCGATCCCGGCACCGCCAGGTTGTAGCGCGACGGATGGGGCAGCGGCTCGCCGCGCAGCTCGGCGATGTAGTTCGCCTCGTCGTGCTCCATCATGCGCGGCAGGCGGTGGATCACCACGTTGAGGAAGCTGCCGACCGCCAGGCCCAGCAGGCCGGCCGCCAGCATCAGGAACCAGCCGGGCAGGGCGGCCAGCGTGGCGATGGTGAAGGCGCCTTGCGGCGAGAATGCGGACACCATGCTTCAGACCACCTGTCCCAGCTTGAAGATCGGCAGGTACATGGCAATCACCATGCCGCCGATCAGTACCCCGAGGATCACGATGATCAGCGGCTCGATCAGGCTGGAGATGGCCGCGACCGCGTCGTCGACCTCGCGCTCGTAGAATTCGGCCACCTTCAGCAGCATATTGTCCAGCGCGCCCGATTCCTCGCCGATCTGCGTCATCTGCAGCACCATATTGTCGAACACGTGGGTGGCCTGCATGGCGTTGGTCAGGCTGGTGCCGATGCGCACCGCCTGTTCGACCTCGCGCGTGGCGTCGTGGTAGACCCAGTTGCCGGCCGCGCCCGCCACCGACTCCATCGACTCCACCAGCGGCGTGCCCGCGGCGAACATGGTGGCCAGGGTGCGCGTCCAGCGCGCGATCACCGCCTTGCGGAACAGGCTGCCGAAGATGGGCATCTTCAGCAGCGCGCGGTCGGTGGCGCGCTGCACCTTCTCCGACTTGCGCAAGGCGCGCAGGTACAGTGCGATGGCCGCCACCGGCACGCCGATGACGATGTACCAGTAGGCCACGAAGAAGTCGGAGATGGCGATCACGAACAGCGTCGGCGCCGGCAGGTTGGCGCCGAAGCTGGCGAACACGCCCTTGAAGGCAGGGATCACGAACAGCATCAGGATCACGGTGACGGCGAAGGCCACGGTCAGCACCGCGATCGGGTAGATCATGGCCGACTTGATCTGGCTTTTCAGCGCGATCGTCTTCTCCATGTACATCGACAGTCGTTCGAGCAGCGCATCCAGGATGCCGCCCTGTTCGCCGGCGTCGATCAGGTTGCAGTAGAGCGTGTCGAAGTAGCGCGGATGGCGCCGGAAGGCCTGCGCCATGCTGCTGCCGGCCTCGATGTCGAAGCGGATCTGCGCCAGCAGCTGGGTGAAGTTCGGGTTGGCATGGCCGCGCGCGATGATGTCGATCGACTGCAGCAGCGGCACGCCTGCCTTGAGCATGGTGGACAACTGGCGCGTGAAGTAGGCGATGTCCTTCTCGGTGATCTTGCGACCGCGCGCCGCGCGGCGGCGCTTCATCTTGACCACCGTCAGGCCCTGCTTGCGCAGCATGGCATTGACTTCGGCCTGGTCCTCCGCGCGCTGTTCCCCGGTGAAGGTCTTGCCCTTGCGGTCCTTGCCTTCCCACTCGAAGATGTACTGCGTCGCCGCCTTGCGCCCCGGCTTGCTCCGCGACGGCGCTGCCGTGCGGGCCGCCGCGGCTGGTGCACGCGTTGCCATGATTGACCCCCGACTGATTGCTTTTGTTTTACATATTGGTCGTCGCCAGCACTTCTTCCAGCGAGGTGACGCCTTGCTTCACCTTCAGCAGGCCGGCTTCCCGCAACGATAGCACGCCGTCGCGGCGCGCCTGCTCGGCGATCTGCAGCGCCGTACCGTGAGACAGGATGATCTGCTGCATCGCCTCGGAGATGGGCATCACCTGGTAGATGCCGCAACGCCCCTTGTAGCCGCTGCCGCTGCAGCGCTCGCAGCCGGCCGGGTGGTAAGGCTGCCAGCTGCCGTCTAGTTCGCTCTCGTGGAAGCCGGCGTCAAGCAGCACGTCGCGCGCCAGGGCGCCCGGCCGCTTGCAGTTGCACAGCCGGCGCGCCAGCCGCTGGGCGGTGATCAGCAGCACGCTGGAGGCGATGTTGAACGGCGCCACGCCCATGTTCATCAGCCGCGTCAGCGTGGTCGGCGCATCGTTGGTATGCAGCGTGGACAGCACCAGATGGCCGGTCTGGGCGGCCTTGATGGCGATGTCCGCGGTCTCCAGGTCGCGGATCTCGCCCACCATGATGACGTCCGGGTCCTGGCGCAGGAAGGAGCGCAGCGCGGCGGCGAAGGTCAGGCCGGCCTTCTCGTTGACGTTGACCTGGTTGATGCCGGGCAGCTGGATTTCGGCGGGATCCTCGGCCGTCGAGATATTGATGTCGCCCTGGTTGAGCAGGTTGAGGAAGGTGTAGAGCGAGACCGTCTTGCCGCTGCCGGTCGGGCCGGTGACCAGGATCATGCCGTAGGGGCGCTTGATGGTCTCGAGCAGCAGCGCCTTCTGCGCGGGCTCGTAGCCGAGCCGGTCGATGTCGAGCTTGTCGGTCGAGGAGTCGAGGATCCGCATGACGATCTTCTCGCCGAACAGTGTCGGCAGCGTCGACACACGGAAATCGATGGCCTTCTCGACCGTCTCCTTGCTGTCCTTGCCGTCCTTGTCCTTTTCCTTCGGCAGCGCGATCAGCAGCTTCATGCGGCCGTCCTGCGGCACGCGTTTCTCGGAGATGTCCAAGCGCGACAGCACCTTGATGCGGGTGGCGATCTTGTCGCGAATGTCCAGCGGGGGGCGGGCCACCTCCAGCAGCACGCCGTCGACGCGGAAGCGCACGCGGTAGAAGGTCTCGAACGGCTCGAAGTGCAGGTCGGATGCGCCCCGGTGGAAGGCCTCGGTCAGCAGCTTGTGCAGGAAGCGCACGACCGGTGCGTCGTCGATGTCGTTGGGCGCCTTGTTGCGCTGGGCTCCCGCCGAGGCGACCGGGTCGTACTCGATCAGCTTGTGCTCGGCCGCCACCGGGCCGGCGGCGCGCAGCGTACTGCTTTCCTCGCCGGCCGAGCGCACGTGCTTCAGCAGCTTGTCGTGCTCGACCACGACCGCGTCGACCGGCAGGTTCAGTTTCTGGCGGATGGCATCGAGGCCGGCCTGGTTGGACGGATCGGAGGTTGCCACGACCAGACGGTTGTCGCGCCGGCCCAGCGGCAGCAGCCGGTGGGCGTGGAACTCGCGGTTGCCGACCAGGGCCGGCGGCACCGTGGCGAAGTTGAACTGGCTGAGGTCCAGCAGCGGGAGCTGGTACTTGTCGGCGGCGAAGGTGGCGAGGTCGCGCGCGCTCATGGTGCCGCTGCCGACGATCTCGTCGATCAGTTGCGACTTCTTTTCCCGCGCGGCCTGTTCGAGCTGGGCGAGAAGGGCCGGAGCGATGCGGCGGCTTTGCGCGAGAGCGAGACCTAGTGTCATGGCGAGGCAGGACGGCCCGCGAGGGCTGCGAGGCAGGGAGCGGGCCCTGGACCGCGGCAGTTTGCAGCCGGGGTCACTTTTTGTAAAGGCAGCCGCCGGTCCTCGTCGGCATTTGCGCGACAGCAGCGCAACCCCGCTTGGGTGGGGGGGGCATCCCGTGCCGCATTGACTGTAGCGGGGCGTGCCTGCCGCGCAGGACACGGATGGCAATGCCGGACGCAGAAAACAAAAAGGCCGCACTGTCGTGCGGCCTTTTTGCGGTCTCGATGACCAGAAACTGGTCGGGGTGAGAGGATTCGAACCTCCGGCCTCTACGTCCCGAACGTAGCGCTCTACCAGGCTAAGCTACACCCCGTTTTCTTGTTTTTCTGCGCTACGACTGTCGTTGCAGCGAGAAAGAACATAAGTCTATCAGCGTTTCCTTCAGTTGGGAAGGGGGAAATTGCATTGCCGCTTTTTCCGCCGCTGCGGCCTCGCGCTGCGCGGCCTGGAAGGTGACCTCCAGCGCGCCGCTGTCGTGGATGGCGGAGAACACGGCATCGAAGTGTTCGGTGCCGCCCTGCACGATAGCTTCGCGCGCGAGCGCGCGCTGCTCGGGCGTGCCGTGCTCGATCAGGTGCAGCAGCGGCAGCGTCGGCTTGCCTTCGCGCAGGTCGTCGCCGGCATTCTTGCCCATCTGCTCGGCGCTGGCCGTGTAGTCGAGCATGTCGTCGATCAGCTGGAAGGCGGTGCCGATGCGCCGGCCGTATTCGGCGGCGGCCTCTTCCAGCGCCGCGTCGGCGCCGGACAGGACCGCGCCGATCTGCGCCGAAGCTTCGAACAGCTTGGCGGTCTTGTAGCGGATCACCTTCAGGTAGCGCTCGACGGTGACGTCCGGGTCGTGCATGTTCAGCAGTTGCAGCACTTCACCTTCGGCGATCACGTTGGTGGCGTTGGAGAGGATCTCCATGATGCGCATGCTGCCGGCCTCCACCATCATCTGGAAGGCGCGCGAATAGAGGAAGTCTCCCACCAGCACGCTAGCGGCATTGCCGAAGGCCGCGTTGGCGGTCTCGCGGCCGCGGCGCAGCTCCGACTCGTCGACCACGTCGTCGTGCAGCAGGGTGGCGGTGTGGATGAACTCCACCACGGCGGCGAGGTCATGGTGGCGGTGGCCATCGTAGCCCAGGGCCCGCGCGACCAGCAGCAGGATCACCGGGCGCAGGCGCTTGCCGCCTGCGCCGATGATGTATTCGCCGATCTGTTCGATCAGGGGCACTTCCGAGGCGAGGCGCCGGCGGATGACTGCGTCGACGGCGCGCATGTCGGCAGCGACCGGGGCAAGCAGGGCAGTGGCGGAAGACTGGGACAAGATGATCACCGTTGCGCAAAACCGGACGATTATATGCGATGGGCGTGTATGTATGTCCGTCTCCAGGCGGGTGTCCCGGTTGCTGTGCGGCGCTGGCGGCGCGGGTGCGAGGGGCGTCGGCGGGCGTGGCTATAATCGGCGCATGGACAAGTCCCGCGACACGACCCGCCGCACCCGCCGCGCCGCCTGGTGGTGCGCCTTCGCCGCGCTGGCCGGCTTCCTGCTGGCCGATCTGGCCTGAGCGGCACAGCCTCGCCGGCGACGCCATGTGCGTGGATCGTCGCTGCCGGGCTATGTACCTGTTTTCTTTGCGCTTTTCTTCATTCTCGTATAGAATGCGCAGTTCTCTCCGGTAGCTTTCGCGAGCTGCGCCGGCCGCGCCACCTCCGTCACGGCGGAGCAGCGTGTCCTGTCCGGCGCGGAGCCTGGCCTCGCGCCAGGATGCGGCTGGTTCGTGCGCAGGTCATGCGCCGATCGTGCACCGGCGGGAGATAACCGGGCCAGCCGGCCGGCACCTCGACCTGTCGATGACAGTGGCATGGTGCAGTGGCACCGGTCTGGCATTCGGCGTTTTATACACATCGAGAGGTTCGACAATGTACGCGGTCGTAAAAACCGGCGGCAAGCAATACAAGGTTGCTGCTGGCGAAAAACTGAAAGTAGAACAGATACCGGCTGACATTGGCGCTGAAATCACGCTCGACCAGGTGCTCGCAGTGGGCGCAGGCGACCAGATCAAGTTTGGTACGCCGCTGGTGAGCGGGGCTTCCGTCAAAGCTACCGTTATCTCCCAAGGTCGTCACGACAAGGTGAAGATCTTCAAGATGCGCCGTCGTAAGCACTACCAGAAGCGTCAAGGCCATCGTCAGAATTACACCGAACTGCGTATCGAAGCCATCGTTGCCTGAGCATCGGCTCAGTCTGCATCGAATTCGAACGTAACCCGGTAAAGCGACAGGAGTTAAGTCATGGCACAGAAAAAAGGCGGCGGTTCTACACGGAACGGCCGCGATTCCGAATCGAAGCGCCTCGGCGTGAAGGTGTTTGGCGGCCAAGCCATCAATGCAGGCGGCATCATCGTGCGCCAGCGCGGTACCCGCGTGCATGCCGGCGACAACGTCGGCGTGGGCAAGGACCACACCCTCTTCGCCCTGGTTGACGGCCACGTGCAGTTCGCCGTCAAGGGCGCTGCGAAGAAGCAGCAGGTCAGCGTCGTTCCGGCAGCCTGATCTCCGCCTTTGCAGCAGGAAGGCCCCGCAACGCTTGCGGGGCTTTTTCTTTTCTGGCGACAATATTGCCGATGTCCGCCATCCGCCGTGGCCGCCTGGTGCCGAAAGGCAGGGCGGCCCGCACCAGCCACGGAAACCCATCATGAAGTTCATCGACGAAGCCCGCATCGAAGCCATCGCCGGCAACGGCGGCAATGGCAGCGCCTCGTTCCGGCGCGAGAAGTTTGTGCCCTTCGGCGGTCCGGATGGCGGTGACGGCGGGCGCGGCGGCAGCGTGTTCGCCGTGGCGGACCGCAACATCAATACCCTGATCGACTTCCGCTACGCCAAGAAGCACGTGGCGCGCAACGGCGAGAACGGCCGCGGCTCGGACTGCTATGGCGCGGCCGGCGAGGACGTCACGCTGCGCATGCCGGTGGGCACCCTGATCACCGACCTCGACAGCGGCGAACTGGTCGCGGACCTGACCGAGCATGGCCAGAAGGTCTGCCTGGCCGAGGGCGGCATGGGCGGCTGGGGCAACCTGCACTTCAAGTCCAGCACCAACCGCGCGCCGCGCCAGCAGGTGGACGGCAAGCCGGGCGAACGCCGCATGCTCAAGCTGGAGCTGAAGGTGCTGGCCGACGTCGGCCTGCTCGGCATGCCCAATGCCGGCAAGTCGACCTTCATCTCGCACGTCTCGAACGCGCGCCCGAAGATCGCCGACTATCCCTTCACCACGCTGCACCCCAACCTGGGCGTGGTGCGCGTCGACCATGAGCAGTCCTTCGTGGTGGCCGACATTCCCGGCCTGATCGAGGGGGCCGCCGAAGGCGCCGGCCTGGGTCACCAGTTCCTGCGCCACCTGCAGCGCACCGGACTGCTGCTGCATATCGTCGACCTGGCCCCCTTCGACGACGCGGTCGACCCGGTCGCCGAGGCGCGCGCGATCGTCAACGAGCTGAAGAAGTACGATGCGACGCTGTACGAGAAGCCGCGCTGGCTGGTGCTGAACAAGCTCGACATGGTGCCGGAAGACGAGCGCGAGGCCCGCGCCAAGGACTTCATCAAGCGCTACAAGTGGAAGGGGCCGGTGTTCCGCATCTCCGCGCTGACCGGCGAAGGCTGCCGTGAGCTGATCTACGCGATCAAGGACCACCTGGCCGCGATCAAGGCCGAGGAAGCTGCCGCGCTGGCCGAGCCGGACGTCCGCCTCGACGATCGCCTGCACAACGTCGAGCGGGACGGCGGCGGGCCGGTCTGAGCCGGGCCGCGCGGCGCAGGCGACGACACCACCAACATAACCATTCCGGGGGAATACGGGCGGCGCCCCGGCGCCTGCCCGGCGGCAGCGTCCCCCACTCCTCGAGACAGGAAGCTCACCATGCAATCGGTCATCGCGCAGGCAAAGCGCATCGTCGCCAAGGTCGGATCCAGCCTGGTGACCAATGATGGCAAGGGCCTGGACCACGACGCCATCGCCCGTTGGGCGGCGCAGATCGCCAGCCTGCGTGCCAGTGGCAAGGAAGTGGTGCTGGTCAGCTCTGGCGCCATCGCGGAAGGCATGCAGCGGCTGGGCTGGAGCAAGCGTCCGAGTGAGATCCACGAGTTGCAGGCGGCCGCCGCAGTCGGCCAGATGGGCCTGGCGCAGGTCTACGAAAGCCAGTTCGGGCTGCATGGCATCCGCACCGCGCAGGTACTGCTGACGCACGCCGACCTTGCCGACCGCGAGCGCTACCTGAATGCGCGCTCGACGCTGGTGACCCTGCTCGGCCTCGGCGTGGTGCCGATCATCAACGAGAACGATACCGTCGTCACCGATGAGATCAAGTTCGGCGACAACGACACGCTGGGCGCGCTGGTGACCAACCTGATCGAAGGCGACGCGCTGGTGATCCTGACCGACCAGCGTGGCCTCTACACGGCCGATCCGCGCAAGGACCCGGCGGCCGAGTTCGTGCACGAGGCGCTGGCCGGTACGCTCGAGCTGGAGGCCATGGCCGGCGGCGCCGGCACGGCCATCGGTCGCGGCGGCATGCTGACCAAGATCCTGGCGGCCAAGCGCGCGGCCAAGTCGGGCGCCCATACCGTGATCGCTTCGGGGCGGGAGCCCCGCGTGCTGGAGCGGCTGGCGGCCGGCGAGGCCATCGGCACCCAGCTGCTGGCGCCGACCGGCCGGCTGACCGCGCGCAAGCAATGGATGACGGATCACCTGCAGCTGCGCGGGCGCCTGGTCATCGACGCGGGCGCGGTGGCCAAGCTGACCGCCAGCGGCACCTCGCTGCTGCCCATCGGCGTGGTCGAGGTGCAGGGCGAGTTCGTGCGCGGCGAAGTGGTTGCCTGTGTCGACCAGGCGGGGCGCGAGGTGGCGCGCGGCATGAGCAACTACTCCAGCGCCGAGGCGCGCCTGATCGCGCGCAAGCCCTCCGCGGAGATCGAGGCCGTGCTCGGGCACGTCAACGAGCCCGAACTCATCCACCGGGACAATCTGGTCCTGATGTAAGGCTGCCGCCGGCTGGGCGGCTCAGCCTCGCGGGCGCGGCGACGCGCCTGGTGTCCTGGATCGCAGATTCATCGGCAGCCCCTGCGGGGCTGCCGAGGGGCCGCTAGCGGAAGCCGTTCTGCGCCGGCTGGTCGCTGCGCAGGCGCTTGACGATGTCCTTGGCGCTGCCGTAGGCCGAGCGGCCGTCGCACAGGTAGTCGCGGCCCAGTGCGTCGGCGTAGTTGTTGCGGCTGCTCTGGCTGAGGCGGATCCATCCCTCGCGGCCGTCGCTGCGGTTACGCACCCAGCCCTTGGCGCCGGGCGGCAGCGTCGCGTACAGCTTGCGCTCGAAGGTATCGCAGCGCAGCGCCTCGAAGCTGGTATTGCGCACGCCGCTGGCGCTGGTGATCACCACGGTGTAGCGCACGGCGCCGTCTTCTCCGACCAATACCGACTTGGCGTCGACCGCGAACTTCAGCGTGGTGTTGGTCGGGCCGAATTCGAAGGGAATCAGGTCGGCGTCGCTGGGCAGCGCGGGCAGGGAGACCTCGACCTCCTTGAACGGCTTGCCGCCGAACAGGTCGTCGATCAGGTCGCCTTTCTTGTTGGGGAGCTCTTCCTCTTCAGCGTTGGCGGTCTGCGGCTTGCTGGGCGTGCTGCTGCACGCGGCCAGTCCGAGGCAGGCGGCGGCGGCCGCCAGCAGGCAGGCGGCACGCAGGCGCGGGCGAAGGCCGCGCCCGGCGAATTCAGTCATCGGTACTCCGTTCAGGGTTTGCCGGCAGCGCCGGCTGGATCGGGCCCGGATTGCCGCGGCCCGCGTTTTCCTGGCGCGCCTGTCCGTGGCGGCCGCCGTGGTGGCCGAGGTGATGGCCGTGTCCACCGTAGGGGCCGGCCATGCGGCCACGCTGCAGGAAGCGCGACAGCTCCGTCAGCGCCATCTGGTAGACCTCGCGCTTGAACTCGATCACCGCTTCGAGCGGCACCCAGTACTGGCTCCAGCGCCAGGCGTCGAACTCGGGGTGGTCGGTGGCGCGCAGGCGGATATCGCAATCCCGCGCGGCCATGCGCAGCAGGAACCAGATCTGCTTCTGGCCCCGGTAGTGGCCGCGGATTTCGCGGCGGATGAACTTGTCCGGCACCTCATAACGCAGCCAGTCGCGGGTACGACCCACGATTCGGACATGTTCGGGCAGCAGTCCGACCTCTTCATGCAGTTCGCGGTACATCGCCTGTTCCGGCGTCTCGCCGTATTTGATGCCGCCTTGAGGAAACTGCCACGAATGTTCGCCGATACGTTTGCCCCAGAACACCTCGTTCCGTGCGTTGATGAGGATAATGCCGACGTTCGGGCGAAAGCCTTCACGATCGAGCATGACTGCACCTCGAATCCTTTAGAATTACGTCGATTATAAAGCGCGCGGTACGGCCTGAGTGGGCAGGTGCTGGTTTTCCCCAGCGGAAGCGTCGTTTCAGGCGCGTGCGTACAGGATTTGGTGCGGTGGCACTCCGGAATCGGCCGGGGGGGCCGGACCCTAAGAGAAAGCTACGGATGAAAGCCTCGCAATTCTTCATTTCCACCCTCAAGGAAGCCCCTTCCGACGCGGAAATCGTCTCGCACAAGCTGATGATGCGCGCCGGCATGATCAAGAAGCTGGGCGCGGGCATCTACAACTACATGCCGATCGGCCTGCGCGTGATCCGCAAGGTGGAGAACATCGTGCGCGAGGAGATGAACCGGGCCGGCGCGGTCGAGTTGTCGATGCCCGTGATCCAGCCGGCCGAGCTGTGGCAGGAGACCGGCCGCTGGGACAAGATGGGCCCGGAGCTGCTGCGCCTGAAGGATCGCCACGAGCGCGATTTCGCCGTGCAGCCGACCTCGGAGGAGGTCGTGACCGACATCGCGCGCAGCGAGATCCGCAGCTACAAGCAGCTGCCGATCAACTTCTACCAGATCCAGACCAAGTTCCGCGACGAGCGCCGGCCGCGCTTCGGCATCATGCGCGGCCGCGAGTTCACCATGAAGGACGCCTATTCCTTCGACCGCGACCTGGACGGCATGAAGGCCTCGTACCAGAAGATGTATGACGCCTACGTGCGCATCTTCCAGCGCTTCGGCCTGGAATTCCGCGCGGTGGCGGCCGACAACGGCGCCATCGGCGGTTCGGGCTCGCATGAGTTCCACGTGATCGCCGACACCGGCGAGGACGCCATCGTCTACTGCCCGGACTCCGACTACGCCGCCAACATGGAGGCGGCCGAGGCGCTGCCGCTGCTGGCCAGCCGCGCTGCCGCCGCCGAGCCGCTGGTGAAGGCGTCGACGCCGGAGAAGGCCAAGTGCGAGCACGTGGCCGAGTTCCTCGGCATCCCGCTGGAGCGCACCGTCAAGTCGATCGTGCTGGCCACCGACGGCGAGGCCGGCACGCAGGTCTGGCTGCTGCTGATCCGCGGCGATCATGAGCTGAACGAGATCAAGGCATCGAAGGTGCCCGGCCTGGCCGACTTCCGCTTCGCCACCGAGAACGAGATCGTTGACACCTTCGGTTCGCCGCCGGGCTACCTGGGCCCGGTGGGCACCAGGAAGCCGGTCAAGCTGGTGGTGGACCGCACCGTCGCCAATATGAGCGATTTCTGCTGCGGCGCCAACGAGCGCGACTACCACTACACCGGCGTCAACTGGGGCCGCGACCTGCCCGAGCCGCAGGTGGCCGACCTGCGCAACGTGGTCGAGGGCGACGCCTCGCCCGACGGCAAGGGCCGCCTGTCCATCTGCCGCGGCATCGAGGTGGGCCACGTGTTCATGCTCGGCACGCGCTACTCGGTCGACATGAACGCCAACTTCCTCGACGAGAACGGCAAGACCCAGCCGATGCAGATGGGCTGCTACGGCATCGGCGTCACGCGTATCCTCGGTGCCGCCATCGAGCAGAATTTCGACGAGCGCGGCATCATCTGGCCGGCCGCCATCGCGCCCTTCGAGGTGGTGGTGTGCCCGGTCGGCTACGACCGCAACGAGGCGGTCAAGGCCGAGGCCGACCGCATCCATGCCGAGCTGCTCGCGGCCGGCGTCGACGTGATCCTGGATGACCGCGGCGAGCGTCCCGGCGTGATGTTCGCCGACTGGGAGCTGATCGGCGTGCCGCACCGCGTGGTGGTGGGCGATCGCGGCCTGAAGGAGGGCAAGGTCGAGTACCAGGGCCGGCGCGACGCGCAGGCGACCGCGGTGGCGGTGGCCGACGTGGTCGGCCACGTACGCGGCCTGCTCGCCGGCTGACGCGGCTGACGGTGCGCGCGCCACGCCCAGCTTCCAGCCTGTCCGCTACCCGGCTCGGCGCCGGGCGGCTGGCGCGCGCGGGCGGCGCCCTGTTCCTGGTGGTGGCGGCAGCCGCCGCCCACGCCGGCGCACAGAAGGAAGAAGATCTCGCCGACTCGGTGCGCGGCGCGCTGGCCGCCGCCATCGCCGACGGCCGCCCGGTGCGGCCCGTCTTCGCCAGCGGCGGGGAGCGGCTGGCCTACCTGAAATGGCTGGACGAGATGTCGCGCCGGCTGGAGAGCCGCATCCCCGAATCGCAGACGCGCGTCGAGCTGATCGAGACCGCTTACTACGAAGCCAAGCGTGCGGGACTGGAGCCGGCGCTGGTGCTCGGCCTGATGCAGGTCGAGAGCAATTTCCGCAAGTACGCCATCAGTGCCGCCGGCGCGCGCGGCCTGATGCAGGTGATGCCGTTCTGGACGCGCAGCATCGGCGACAGCGATTCCCGCAAACTGTTCCACCTGCAGAGCAACCTGCGCTACGGCTGCACCATCCTGCGTTACTACCTCGACCGCGAGCAGGGCGACCTGTTCCTCGCCCTGGGCCGCTACAACGGCAGCCGCGGCCGTCCTGAATACCCGAATGCCGTGCTGGCCGCGTGGAAGCGCTGGCAGTATTCCGAAGTCTCGGTCACCGTGGCCGGCGATCCGGCGCCTGCCGCGCCGCGCGCCGCGCCGGGCGGCCTGGCCGAGCGCCCCGCCGGCAACCCCTTCTCTGCGCGGCGCCTCGCCAATCCGTCATGAGCGCGCAGCCCGGCAATGCGGCCGGCGCCACCGGCCACACGGTCTCGTCGCCGGAGCTGGAGCGCTGGCTGGTGCGCCACATTGCACTCGGCTTCGGTGTCGAAGCCCTGGTGCGCTCGATGTGCCTGTCCGGCTACGAGGCCGGCTTCGCCCGCACCACCGTGCTGGCGGCCCTCGCCGTGGCACCTGCGCGCGACGCCGCCGCATCCGCGCCGGCGGCCGGGGCTGCGGGCGATGCCATGCAGAACGTGCACCGGCATGGCGCCCACGACACGCGGCTGCTGTTCTCGCTGCAGGCGCCGCGCGTTTCGCTCTACCAGGGTTTGCTGGATGCCGCCGAGTGCGACGCCCTGGTGGCGCTGGCGCGCGGGCGGCTGGCGCGCTCGCCGGTGGTCAATCCCGACACCGGCGACGAAAACCTGATCGATGCGCGCACCAGCATGGGCGCCATGTTCCAGGTGGGCGAGCACCCCCTGATCGCCCGCATCGAAGCGCGTATCGCCGCGCTCACGGGCGTGCCGGCCGAGCATGGCGAAGGCCTGCAGATCCTCAACTACAAGCCCGGCGGCCAGTACCAGCCGCACTACGACTATTTCCATCCGGAGCGGCCGGGCGAGGCGCGCCAGCTGCGCGTCGGCGGCCAGCGCATCGCCACCCTGGTGATCTACCTGAACAGCCCGCCGGCCGGCGGCGCCACGGCCTTTCCGCGCCTGGGCCTGGAGGTGGCGCCGGTGCAGGGCAATGCGGTCTACTTCGCCTACCGCTTGCCGGACGGACGTCTCGACGAGCGGACCCTGCACGCGGGCCTGCCGGTGACAGCGGGCGAGAAATGGATCGCAACCAAATGGCTGCGCGAGCGTCCGTACCGGAACCTGCCTTGAGTCCGGCCAGGCCGGCCGCGCGCCTCTGGTTCGATGCCGCGCTCCCGTTCGCCGAGTACCGGTGCGCCGGCGACGGCGGCGCCGCCTACCTGCCGCATACGCATCCGACCCTGTCGATCGGCGCGGTTGACGGCGGCGGCAGTGTTTTCCGCTGGACCGGCGGTGTCGAGCACCTGGCGCCCGGTACGGTGGTGGTCGTGCCCGCCGAACGCGTGCATGCCTGCAATCCCTTGCCGGATGGCCGCTGGAGCTACCAGATGCTGCACCTTGAACCGTGCTGGGTGCGGGGCGTGCTGGCGGAGATTGCCGCCCACGGCGGCGCGATCGACGCTCTGGACGAAGTCGACGTGCGGCGCGAGGCGGCCAGCTACCGGGCGCTGCGCACCCTGGGCGGGATCCTGTTCTCCCCGGCCGATGCCGAGACCAAGGAGGCGGCCCTGGTGGGCGTGGTCGGCGACCTGCTTGCCGGCCGCGGCGCCTTGACACGCCAGCCGGCGCCGACCGCCCCCATGCTGCCGGCCGCGCGGCTGGCGCACCTGAAAGCGCTGCTGCAGGCGCGTCACGCCGAGCGCCTGCCGCTGGCCGAACTGGCGCGCGAAGCCGGCATGAGCCGATATCACCTGATCCGCGCCTTCCGCGCCGGGACCGGCCTGACGCCGCACGCCTACCAGCTCGACCAGCGCATCAACCAGGCACGCCGGCTGCTGCGCGCGGGCGGTGTCCTGGCCGACGTCGCGCTGCAACTGGGATTCGCCGACCAGAGCCACTTCCAGCGAGCCTTCAAGCAGCGCGTGGCGATGACACCGCTGGCCTACCAGCGCGGCGGGCGTGGCGCCGCGGCAGACGCCGCGCCCGCCGCGCGCGACATGCGGCCATGACCGTGGCGCTGCCGCCGCGCCGGGGCGGGCCAGCCACGCCAGGTGCCGAGCCGGGCATCGCCGGCGTGACCGGATGCTATCGCGAGGCGCCGCCGGACCTGGCGCTGCGCGGGCATTTTTCCTGCCTCTGGAGCAGCACGCTGCCGCCCGGGCCTGCCCGCGCGGTGGCGGTGCTGCCCGATGGCTGCGTGGATGTCCTCTGGCGCGATGGCGCGCTGCGTGTGGTCGGTCCGGATGTGACGGCTGCACACCCGGACCTGGCGCCGGGCGCGCACGTGCTGGGTGCCCGCTTTCGTGCGGGCGCGGCGCGCGCCTGGCTCGGCCTGCCGCTGTCGGAACTGGTCGGGCGCGCCGTGGCCCTGGAGGATCTATGGGGGAGGGCCGCCGCGGACATGGCGGCGCGCGTGCAGGAAGCCAGGGATCCGCTTGGCCAGGCGCGCGCCTTCCACCAGGAACTGCTTGCGGCAAGCCGCCGCGTGGCACCGGCCGAGGCGCGCGCGGCCGAGCTGTTCCGCCTGTGCGGGCTGCCCGTCGAGGACGGCGCGCGCGCGTTGGCGATACGGAAGCGGCTGGATCTCAGCGAACGTAGCGTGCGGCGTCTATGCCACGATCATTTCGGCTACGGGACCAAGACGCTGGAACGTATCCTGCGCTTCCAGCGCTTCTTTGCCCGCCTGCGCGGGCTGCCGGGCGCGGCATCGCTGGCGGTCCTCGCCGCCGAGGCGGGCTATGCCGACCAGGCCCACCTCGGCCGCGAGGTTCAGGCGCTTTGCGGCATCACGCCGGCGTGCCTGCGGCAGCAGTTGCGGGCGGATCAGGCGCTCTAGCGGCAACGCTGCGGGGGGAGCCGCGAGGCGGCGCGATCTGCACGTGCCGTTCCCGCCGCTGGCCGTTTCGTTCAAGACGGCGGCGCGCACTGCCCTCATGCTGTAGCCTGCACTTCCAATTGATTCAATCCATTCCATTCCATTCCACAGGAGGCAGCCATGGGAATCCGGGGCAAGGACAGCCAGATCGACAACATCGAATTCAACGTGGGCGACATCGCACGCAGCAAGCGTTTCTACGGCGAGGTGTTCGGCTGGACCTTCACTGACTATGGGCCGGCCTATTGCGAGTTCAGCGATGGCCGGCTGACCGGTGGCTTCACCACCGGCGCGGCGGTCCGGCCGGGCGGGCCGCTGGTCATCCTGTACAGCGAGGACCTGGCTGATGCCCGGCAGCGCATCGTGGCCGCCGGCGGGCGCATCAGCCAGGAGGTATTCGAATTCCCGGGAGGCCGGCGCTTCCATTTCACCGACCCGGACGGCTACGAGCTGGCCGTCTGGACGGCCGCCTGAGTCTTCCGCCCGCGCTCCCCGGCCGCGCAATTTCCTTCAATACGGCGCGGCGCGGCGGGCCGACACTGCCATCTTCCGATGGAGGACGGAGATGGATCTGCTGAATGCGCCCGGCGGCCTCGCGCCGCAATTCGCCATGGTGGCCGGCGCTCACCTGCTGGCCCTGCTGAGCCCGGGCCCCGATTTCCTGCTGGTGGTGCGCAGCGGCCTGCTGCATGGCCCGCGCCGGACGGCCGCGGTCTGCCTGGGCATCGCCCTCGGCAACGGGGTCTTCATCCTGCTGGCACTGGCCGGACTGGCTGCCAGCCGGGCCAGCCAGGCTTGGCTGGACGGCCTGCAATGGGCCGGTTGCGCTTACCTGGTGTGGCTGGGCTGGCGCTTCCTGCGCGTGCGCGGCGGCTTCGCTCTGCCCGATGGGGTGCAGCCGGGGCAGGGCGGGGCGACGGTCCCGGTTGCCTGGGCTGCACAGCTCGGCACGGGCCTGCTGTCGGCGCTGCTCAATCCCAAGAACGCCCTGTTCTATGCCAGCCTGTTCGCCATGCTGGCCGCACAGCACACGCCGCCGGCCATCCAGGCCGCCTACGGGGCCTGGATGTTCTGCGCCGTGTTCGGCTGGGACCTGCTGGTGGCGTACGGAGCCGGACACCCGGCCGTGGCCTCGCGTTTCGCCCGCTCGACCACTGCGGTCGGCCGCTGCACGGGATTGGCCTTGTGGGGCCTGGCCACCGTCGTGGCGGTGCGCTCTTGGCGGAGCTAGGCCGAACCCGGTCGCATCCGATATCCATGCCGGTACATTTGTGGAAAAGTGTACCGGTACTGTGCTGGTAACCGTCGCTAGACTGAGCAGGTCGTTTTCATCCCTGCTTTTCGCCCCTAAGACGGAGTCCTCTCATGGCACTGCTTCAGCTCGCTGCCGGCTCCGGCGTCTTCGCCGCCTTCTGCGGCTTCGCGCTGGTGTCCTCGGTCACCCCCGGTCCCAACAATACGATGGTGCTGGCCTCCGGCGTCAACTTCGGCTTCGCCCGCACGGTTCCGCACCTGCTCGGCATCAGCCTGGGCTTCTCGCTGATGGTAGCCCTGGTGGGCCTGGGCCTGGGCTCGCTGTTCACGGCATTGCCGTGGACCTGGCAGGTCCTGCGCGTGGCGGCTGCGCTGTACCTGACATGGCTGGCCTGGAAGCTCGCGACGGGCGGCGGCGTGCAGGAACGCAGCGTGGCGCGGCCGATGGGCTTCCTGCGCGCGGCGGCCTTCCAGTGGGTGAATCCCAAGGCCTGGGTGATGGCGGTGGGCGCGTGCAGCACCTATGTGCTGCACGGCAACCTGTGGGTCAACGTCCTGCTGCTGTCGGGGATCTTCGCCGTGATCAACCTGCCCAGCGTGGCCATGTGGGCGGTGTTCGGCTCGGCGCTGCGCCGCTGGCTGGCCGACCCGCGGGTGCTGCGGGTCTTCAATGTGGCGATGGCGCTGCTGCTGCTCGCCTCGCTGTGGCCTATCCTCAGCGCAAGGCCCTGATGGCGCCGAGATTGCGCCAGTAGCCCTTGGCATCCATGCCGCAGCCGAACACATAGCGGTCCGGCACGGTGAAGCCGCAGAAGTCCGGATGCATGGGCTTGGCCTTGGCCAGCGTCTTTTCGCACAGCACGGCGGCGTGGAACTCGCGCGCGCCCATGTCCATGATGCGCTGGCGGATGGCCGCCATGGTCTCGCCTTCGTCGAGGATGTCGTCGAGCACCAGTACCACGCGGTCCTTGACCGATTCGCGCGGCGCCACGCGCCATTGCATTTCCCCGCCCACCGTCTTGTTGTTGTAGCGGGACAGGTGGATGTAGTCGAATTCCAGCGGGAAGGCCAGCTTGGGCAGCAGCATGCCGGTGAAGACCACGGCGCCTCCCATCACGGACAGCACCAGCGGGAAGGTGTCGCCGATCTTGGCGGTGATCTCGGCTGCCATGCGGTCGAGTGAGGCCTGCACGGCTTCTGCGCTGACGATTTCCTCGGAATTGGCCCACAGTTCGCGGGCCTGTTCGGCGGTCATCATGATGGTTCTTCCTATCTCGTTTCTTGGCGTGGGGGCGTGGGGGCGGTGCGCGGGGAGCGGCCCCGCGCGGGCAGGGAATCAGCGGTTGAACAATCCTTTCATGCCGCCTTTCATGGCGCCCATTGAGCGCATCAGCTTCATCATGCCGCCGCCCTTGAGCTTCTTCATCATGCCCTGCATCTGATCGAACTGGTTGAGCAACCGGTTGACTTCCTGCACCGGCACACCGGCGCCGGCGGCGATACGGCGCTTGCGGCTGGCCTTGATCAGGTCCGGCTTGGCGCGCTCGGCGGGCGTCATGCTGTTGATGATGCCCTCCATGCGGCGCACCTGCTTCTCGGCCTGGTCCATGTTGGCGCCCTGGGCCTGCTGCGCGAACTGGGCCGGCAGCTTGTCCACCAGGCTGCCCAGTCCACCCATCTTCTTCATCTGGCCGATCTGTGCCTTGAAGTCTTCCAGGTCGAAGTCGCCGGTCTTCTTGATCTTCTTGGCCAGTTTCTCGGCCGCTTCCATGTCGACGCCGCGCTGCGCCTCCTCGACCAGGGCGAGGATGTCGCCCATGCCCAGGATCCGCTGGGCCATGCGATCGGGGTAGAAGGGCTCCAGGCCGTCGAGCTTCTCGCCGACGCCGACGAACTTGATCGGCCTGCCGGTGATGTGGCGCACCGACAGCGCAGCGCCGCCGCGTGCGTCGCCGTCGAGCTTGGTCAGCACCACTCCGGTCAGCGGCAGCGCGTCATTGAAGGCCTTGGCGGTATTGACCGCGTCCTGGCCCAGCATGGCATCGACCACGAACAGGGTCTCGGCGGGCTTGAGCTCGGCGTGCAGCGCGGCGATCTCCTGCATCATCGCCTCGTCGATGCCCAGGCGGCCGGCGGTGTCGACGATCAGCACGTCGGCATAGTGCTTGCGCGCCCAGTCCAGCGCCGCGCGTGCGATGTCGACCGGTTTCTGGTCCGGCTGGGAGGGGAAGAACTCCGCGCCGACCTGCTCGGACACCGTCTTCAACTGGGCGATCGCGGCGGGGCGGTAGACGTCGCAGGAGACCGTCAGCACCTTCTTCTTCTTGTTCTCCTTGAGCCACTTGGCCAGCTTGCCCACCGTGGTGGTCTTGCCCGCGCCCTGCAGGCCGGCCATCAGGATGATGGCGGGCGGCTGCACTGCCAGGTTCAGTTCGGCGCTCTTGCCCTGCAGGCTTTCCTCGCCGCCGATCACCGCGGTCAGCTCGCGCTGCACCACCCCGACCAGGGCCTGGCCCGGCGTGAGGCTGGAGACCACCTCCTCGCCCATGGCCTTTTCCTTCACGCGCGCGATGAACTCGCGCACGACGGGCAGGGCGACGTCGGCCTCGAGCATGGCGAGGCGCACTTCGCGCAGCATTTCGGCGGTATTGGCCTCGGTCAGGCGAGCCTCGCCGCGCATGGTCTTGACGACCCGCGCCAAGCGTTGAGTGAGATTGTCCAGCATGGCAGAAAAGGGGGAGGTTTGGCGCCCGGGCGCGGCGTTACCGCGGCGCCACCAGTACAGGGCGCTAGGGTAAACTGTGCAAATGGCCATTGTACTGTATGCCTTGACGGCACTTCTCTATTGCGGCCTGGCCTATCACGGCTGGGCGGCGCGTCATGCCCAGCTGGCCGCCCTGGCCCAGGGCGGTGGCGGCTCGGCCCTGCTGATGGCGGGTGCATCCGGCGCGGGAGAGGCGCAGCCGCCCTGGTGGCACCTGCTGATGGTGGGGGCCCTGGCCAGCCACGGCCTGCTGCTGCACGAGACCATCTTTCCCGCCGACCACATGATGTTCGGCTTCGCCTACGCGCTGTCGGCCATGCTCTGGCTGGGCGTGGGCATCTACTGGATCGAGAGTTTCTTCTTCTCGCTGGCCGGGCTCGGCCTGATCGTGATCCCGGTGGCCCTGCTGGCCAGCCTGATGCCGCTGGTCTTTCCCGGCTCGCAGATCCTCGGCTATGCGGCCAAGCCGCTGTTCAAGCTGCATTTCATCATCGCCAACGTGGCTTATGGGCTGTTCACCCTGGCCGCCTTCCATGCTTTCCTGATGCTGCTGGCCGAGCGCCGCCTGCACGGCTTCAACCGTCCGGTGGGCGGGGGCGCGGGCGAGCCGCGCTGGCTCGGCCGCTGGCTGGACCTGCTGCCGCCGCTGCTGACGCTGGAGAAGCTGCTGTTCCGCCTGATCGGCGCCGGCTTCGTGCTGCTGACGCTGACCATTGCCTCGGGCCTGCTGTTCTCCGAGCAACTGTTCGGGCGGGCCTTCCGGCTCGACCACAAGACGGTCTTCGCCCTGCTGTCCTGGGGCATGTTCTGCGGCATCCTGATCGGCCGGCGCTTCTACGGCTGGCGCGGGCGCGCCGCGCTGCGCTGGGTGATCGCCTCCTTCGGCATCCTGCTGCTGGCCTACGTCGGCAGCCGCTTCGTCATCGAAGTGATCCTGCATCGCGTCTGAGGCCCGGCATGGCACGCATCTTCCTTCTCCTGGCCGTGGTGCTGGGCATGTTCTGGTGGCTGCGCAACCGCGCCGAGGAACGCCTGCGCGCGGAGCGCCGGGCGGCGCGCTCGGCCAGGCCCTCCCCCGATGACGGCAGTGCCAGCGAGGCGATGGTGCCGTGCGCGAGCTGCGGGGTGCACCTGCCGCGCAGCGAGGCGATCGCCTATCGTGGCCTGCACTATTGCCGGCGCAGCCACCTGCCGGACGACAGCGGCCCGCCCGCATGAAGACCCGGCAGCCCGCCGCGCCGCCAGCCGGCGTGCTGCATGCCATGCTGCAGACCTGGCAGCAGGCCGAGCCGCCGGAATTCCACTGGCGCTTGCTGCACTACTTCTGCTGGACGCGTCTGGCCGTCGGGCTGCTGCTGCTCGGCTACATCTGGCTGCCCTCCCAGCGCGGCGAGATGCTGCAGGCCCTGCCGGAGGCGCCGTGGACCTGGGCCAGCCCGATGCGCCTGGTGCTGTCCTACCTCGCGCTGGCGCTGGCGATGGCTGCCGCCGCGCTGTGGCGCCGCCGCTTTCATTTCCGCGTGCGCTTGCAGGTGCTGGCCGACCTGCTGCTGCTGGCGCTGCTGTTCCACGCCCTGGGGCGCCATGGTGACGGGCTGGCCATGATCTTCCTGCTGCCGGCGCTGGAGGCCGGTGCGCTGACCAGCCTGCCGTTCGCGCTGTTCGCCGCCGCGGTGTCGGCGCTGACGGTGCTGGGCGAGCCGATGATGCAGACGCTGGTGGCGCGCCAGACCGCGCCCGCGCTGCTTGGCGCCGGCCTCTACGGGCTGGTGTTCATGATCGCGGCGCTGCTGATGTACCTGCTGGCCAACCGCCAGCTGGCACAGGAGCAGCTGGCCCTGGCGCGCGAGCGCGAGCTGCGGCTGCAGCAGCTGGTCAACCGGCTGATGGTCAACGACATGCAGGACGGCGTGATGCTGCTGCGCGCCAATGGTGCCGTGGTAGCGGCCAATCCGGCCGCCGTGGTGCTGCTCGGCGTGCAGCCCGCCGAGCGCGGCGGCGATCCGCGCGCGGCGGGCGCACAGCGCGAAGCCATCCTGTTCGACCTGCGCCGCATCCCGCGGCTGCAGCCGCTGGCGGAAATGCTGCGCGACTGGCTGCGCAGCCGCGACGACGCGCCGCGCATCCTGCAGTTGCTGCCCCTGCCGCTGCGGCCTTCCTCGGGCGGCGGGCCCATCCTGCACACCCGCCTGCGCCTGCGTTTCCTGCTGCCGGGCGTGGCCGGCCTGCGCTCCACCTTCGCCGCGTCCCTGTCGACGCACACCCTGGGCTCGGCATCGTCGATGCGCACGGCGGCCTGGAACGAGATGTCGCCCGAGGCGGCTGCGCGCCTGCGCCTGGCCATCGCGCAGAACGAGGCGATGTCCTGGAGTCCCGAGGACGAAGCCCTGCTGCGCAGCGAGATGCGCGACACCGTGCTGGTGCATATCGAGAGCTGGGAGCGCATCGCCGAGCAGGTCCAGCAGGAGAAGCTGGCCGCGATGGGACGGCTGGTGGCCAGCGTGGCGCATCAGATCCGCAATCCGCTGGCGGCGATCAGCCAGGCCAGCGAGCTGCTGGCGGACTCCGGACGGCGCGGCGCGCGGGCCGAGGGCGACGTCGACGCGCGCCTGCTGCGCATCATCAGCGACAACGTGCGGCGGCTCGACCAGGTGGTCTCGGACGTGCTGCAGATGTCGCGCCGCCCGCGTACCGAGCGCAGTGCCGTGGACCTGAACAAGGCGCTGCCGGAAATCGTGGCGCGCTGGCGCGCGGAGATGCGCTCGCGCTCGGCGCGCGCCGAGGCGGTGGCCGGCGCGGCGCCGCCTGCGGGCCCCGGCCATGAAGTCAATGCCAATGCCATCCGCCTGACGGTCGATGTGGCCAGGCCGGTCATCTTCGAGCCGTCGCAGCTGCAACAGGTGGTCGGCAACCTGCTCGACAACGCCTGGCGCTACTGCAGCCGCCGGCCCGGCGCGATCCGCCTGCTGGCGCATGCGCTGGACCAGCACCATGCCGAGCTGATCGTCTGGAACGATGGCAGCGAGGTCTCGCGCGAGCACCAGCGCAGCCTGTTCGAGCCCTTCTTCACCAGCAATGCCCAGGGTACCGGCCTGGGATTGTTCATGGCGCGCGAGCTGTGCGGCGCCAACGATGCCCAGGTGCGCTACGGCACCATTTCGCTGGAGGCGCTGCTCGAGCGCACGGGGATGCTGGCGCCGGCCGCGCGCGATACACTGCCGTCCAAGGCCTTCGTGCTGACCTTGCGCATCGACACGCCGGAGACCGGCGGCACCTGAGGCCGGCCGAGCCTCCCGTCCAGACCGACCACGCGACCCAGCGCCCACTCCACCGCACGCCGCCCATGCCGTTCCGACCTTCCGGCCCCGATCCCATCCTCGTCATCGACGACGAAGCCGATCTGCGCGAACTGCTCGACATCTCGATCCGCCGCATGGGCCATGACGTGGTGCTGGCCGGCTCGCTGGCCGAGGCGCGCGAAAAGCTGGCCCGCGGGCACTACAGCCTGGTGCTGACGGACATGCGGCTGGGCGACGGACTCGGCATCGAGATCGTGCGGCAGCTGTCGAGCGCGCCCGAGCGCGTGCCGGTGGCCGTGCTGACGGCCTACGGCAGCGCCGACAATGCGGTCGAGGCACTGAAGGCCGGTGCTTTCGACTACATCGCCAAGCCGGTCTCGCTGGAGCAGTTGCGCAACCTGATCCTGAACGCGCTCGGCCGGCAGCAGCGCGACGGCGCGGAGGTGTCGGCGGGCGATGCCGCCAACCGGGCCGCCGACCTGCTGCCGGGCCATTCGGCGGCCATGCAGGAGGTGCGGCGCGCGCTGGCCCGGCTGGCGCGCAGCATGGCGCCCATCGTGATCAGCGGCGAATCCGGCAGCGGCAAGGAGCGTGCCGCGCGCGCCATCCACGCCATCAGCGCGCGCGCGGCGCATCCGTTCGTGGCAGTCAACTGCGGGGCCATTCCGGAGACGCTGATGGAGTCGGAGTTCTTCGGCTACGTCAAGGGCGCCTTCACCGGGGCCGACAGCGAACGCGGCGGCTTCTTCCATGCCGCCAACGGCGGCACGCTGATGCTCGACGAGGTGGCCGACCTGCCGCTGGCGATGCAGGTCAAGCTGCTGCGTGCGCTGCAGGAGCGGCGTGTGCGCAAGATCGGCGCCAGCCGCGAGGATCTCGTCGACGTGCGGGTGGTCTGCGCCAGCCACAAGGACCTGGCCGCCATGGTGGCGGCGGGCCAGTTCCGCCAGGATCTCTACTACCGCCTCAACGTGCTGGAACTGCGCATGCCCACGCTGCGCGAGCGCGCGGAAGACGTGCCGGTGCTGGCGCGGGCCATTCTCGCCCACCTGGCCGGCCGCTACGGCGACCCGCGCGCCAAGCGGCTGTCGCCGGCGGCGCTCGAGCGGCTGTCGGCCTACCGCTTTCCCGGCAACGTGCGCGAATTGGAGAATCTGCTGGAGCGAGCCTACGCCTTCGCCGAGGGCGAGCACATCGACGTGGCCGATCTCGGGCCGCTGGAGGCAGGCACGGAGCGCCCCGGCCTGCTGGCGCCGCCCGCCGCGCCCGCGGCCTACTATGCGCCGTGGCCGGGCGGCGCGCTGTGGGCGCCGGTGGCAGCGCCCGCGCTGGCGCCCGTCGCCCTGCCCACCGGACTGCCGGCGGCACCGGAGCCGGTGCCGGTGCCGACCGCGTCCGCGTCGGTCGTGCTGGCCGACGATGCGATCGGCGCGATAGGCGCGCCCGTGGTCTTCCCGATCGACCTGCCGGCGCGGCTGGAGTCGCTGGAGCGCAGCCTGATCCTGCAGGCGCTGCAGCAGACCGGCTTCAACCGCACGGCGGCGGCGCCGCTGCTGGGCCTGAGCTTCCGCCAGCTGCGCTACCGCATCCAGCAACTCGGCATCCGCGGCGACGGGCGCGAGGAAGCGGGCGAGGCCCTCGATGCGGCGGACGGCATCGAGGGCACCGAGATATCGGGATGCACCGACCCGCTGGCCACAGGGAGGCACGATGGCTGAGCGGCGTTCCAGGTACCTGCGGCCCGCATTGCGTCCCGGCGCCGACGGCTGGGTGGCGGCGGCGCGCCGCGTGGACTCGCCGAATTTCGACGAGCGTCCCGCCGGCATGCCGGTCGGGCTGGTGGTGCTGCACAACATCAGCCTGCCGCCCGGGCAGTTCGGCAGCGGCGACATCGAGGCCTTCTTCCAGAACCGGCTCGACGCCACCCGCCATCCCTTCTTCGCCACCATCCACGACGTGCGCGTGTCGGCCCACTTCCTGGTTGCGCGCGATGGCGAGCTGATCCAGTTCGTCTCCTGCAATGCGCGCGCCTGGCATGCCGGCCTGTCCGATTTCTTCGGCCGGGAGCGTTGCAACGATTTCTCCATCGGCATCGAGATCGAGGGCTGCGACGACCTGCCGTTCACGGCCGCCCAGTACGACACGGTGGCCGCCCTGGTGCGGGAGTTGCTGGCAGCCTACCCCTCGGTGGGCGCGCTGGCCGGTCACAGCGACATCGCGCCCGGACGGAAGACCGATCCGGGCCCGCACTTCGACTGGGACCGGCTGGCCGGCGAGGCTGGCCTGGCGCCGGCGCTGCTGCCTTACCGCACGGTGAGGCCGGCTGGCAAGTGAATCCTGACGGTGCTTGTGGCTATCGGCTGCCGTCGGCCAATCGAAAAAATTTCTCTACAATATGCGCCCCCGCACCATGCGGCGCCCAAGCCTTGCGCTATGCGGCCTGGCGGCCATGCGGCAGCGCGCAAGGCCGGCACCGCTCGGCAAAAACTAAGTTGTCAAGACTGGTCAACGCGTGTCGTTTCACTATACTTAGTCCAGTTTTCTGATCCGGCCACTATATCTAGTGGTCGGGCAGCGTGCTCGCCTGGATGTGACTCAGGGGACGCAGCCGTCGCGATGCAGGCATCGCGCGGCCGGCGGCCCGGGACACCGGGCGTCCAGTCTTTCGAGTCCCCTGCAGATGTAGCAAGCCGCTTGCCGTTCCGGCCCCGTGCCGGCGGTGGGATTGTTCAGTGCGCATTTGCTGGGGACTCTGTCGTTTTCACCCCGGGAAACAGGAGTGCTTCATGCAGACGGCCCAGAACGAAATCACAGCCGGCGTGGCCAATCCCGCCGGCGCTGCAGCGCCCCAGCAGTCGACTGCCGCCGCTAACAGCGGCTACCAGGATCACAAGATCATCCGGCGCAACGGCGCCGTGGTGGCATTCGAGCCCAGCAAGATCACGGTGGCCATGACCAAGGCCTTCCTCGCCGTCAACGGCGGGCAGGGCGCCGCTTCCGCGCGCGTGCGCGAGCTGGTCGAGCAGCTGACGCAGGGCGTGGTGCGCGCGCTGCTGCGCAGCCGTCCGAACGGCGGTACCTTCCATATCGAGGATGTGCAGGACCACGTCGAGCTGGCGCTGATGCGCTCGGGCGAACACGAGGTGGCCCGTGCCTACGTGCTCTACCGCGAGAAGCGCACGCAGGAGCGCGCCCAGGCCAGCGCCCAGGCGGTGGCCCGCGTGCAGCAGGGCGGCGTGACGGTCAACGTCACCGACGGCGGCCAGAGCAGGCCGCTGGACCTGGCCGCGCTGCATGCGCTGATCGACAACGCCTGCAGCGGCCTCGGCCAGAGCGTCAGTGCCGAGCCGATCCTGCGGGAAACGCTGAAGAACCTGTATGACGGCGTGCCGATGAGCCAGGTCTACGACTCGGCCATCCTGGCCGCGCGTACCCTGATCGAGAAGGACCCGGACTACAGCCAGGTCACCGCCCGCATCCTGCTGCACACCATCCGCAAGGAAATCCTCGGCGCCGAGGTGACCCAGGCCGAGATGGCGACGCGCTACGCCGAGTACTTCCCGAAGTTCATCGCGCGCGGCATCCAGGCCGAACTGCTCGACGAGAAGCTGGCCACCTTCGACCTGGCCCGCCTGGGCGCGGCGCTCGACGCCTCGCGCGACTTCCAGTTCAACTACCTCGGCCTGCAGACGCTGTACGACCGCTACTTCCTGCACATCGATGAAGTGCGCATCGAGATGCCGCAGGCCTTCTTCATGCGCGTGGCCATGGGCCTGGCGCTGAACGAGGCCGACCGCGAGGCGCGTGCCATCGAGTTCTACCAGCTGCTGTCCTCGTTCGACTTCATGTCGTCGACGCCGACGCTGTTCAACTCGGGCACCCAGCGCTCGCAGCTGTCCTCGTGCTACCTGACCACCGTGTCGGACGACCTGGAAGGCATCTACGAGGCACTGAAGGAGAACGCGCTGCTGTCGAAGTTCGCCGGCGGCCTGGGCAACGACTGGACCAATGTGCGCGCGCTCGGCTCGCACATCAAGGGCACCAACGGCAAGTCGCAGGGCGTGGTGCCGTTCCTGAAGGTGGTCAACGACACCGCGGTGGCGGTCAACCAGGGCGGCAAGCGCAAGGGCGCGGTGTGCGCCTACCTGGAGACGTGGCACCTCGACATCGAGGAATTCCTCGAACTGCGCAAGAACACCGGCGACGACCGCCGCCGCACGCACGACATGAACACGGCGAACTGGATTCCCGACCTGTTCATGAAGCGCGTGATGGAGAACGCGGAATGGACGCTGTTCTCGCCGTCGACCTGCCCGGACCTGCACGACAAGGTCGGCAAGGCCTTCGAGCAGGCCTACCTGGGCTACGAGGCCAAGGCCGCCAGCGGCGAGCTGAAGCTGTTCAAGAAGATCCCGGCGGTGCAGCTGTGGCGCAAGATGCTGGGCATGCTGTTCGAGACCGGCCATCCGTGGATCACCTTCAAGGATCCCTGCAACATCCGCAGCCCGCAGCAGCACGTGGGCGTGGTGCACAGCTCCAACCTGTGCACCGAGATCACGCTGAACACCAATGAGAGCGAGATCGCGGTCTGCAACCTCGGCTCGGTCAACCTGGTGGCGCACCTGAAGCAGCAGGCCGACGGCAGCTACGTGCTCGACCACGCCAAGCTGCAGAAGACCATCCGCACCGCGATGCGCATGCTCGACAACGTGATCGACATCAACTACTACGCGGTGGACAAGGCGCGCAATTCCAACCTGCGCCATCGTCCGGTCGGCATGGGCATCATGGGCTTCCAGGACTGCCTGCACGTGCTGCGCTTGCCCTATGCCAGCGACGCCGCGGTGCAGTTCGCCGACACCTCGATGGAAGCGGTGTGCTACTACGCGTACCAGGCCTCGACCGAACTGGCCGAAGAGCGCGGCCGCTACAGCAGCTACGACGGCTCGCTGTGGGATCGCGGCATCCTGCCGCAGGACTCGCTCAAGCTGCTGGGCGAGGAGCGCGGCGGCTACCTCGACGTGGACCTGTCCTCGACCATGGACTGGGACAGCCTGCGCGCGCGCATCAAGCAGCACGGCATGCGCAACTCGAACTGCATCGCGATCGCGCCGACGGCCACCATCTCGAACATCATCGGCGTGTCGGCCTGTATCGAGCCGACCTTCCAGAACCTGTACGTCAAGTCGAACCTGTCGGGCGAGTTCACCGTGGTCAACGACTACCTGGTGCGCGACCTGAAGGCACGCGGCCTGTGGGACGAGGTGATGGTCGCCGACCTGAAGTACTTCGACGGCTCGCTGGCCCGCATCGACCGCATCCCGCAGGACCTGCGCGATATCTATGCGACGGCCTTCGAGGTGGAGCCGAGCTGGCTGGTGGAAGCGGCCAGCCGTCGCCAGAAGTGGATCGACCAGGCCCAGTCGCTGAACATCTACATGGCTGGCGCATCGGGCAAGAAGCTGGACGACACCTACAAGCATGCCTGGCTGCGCGGCCTGAAGACCACCTACTACCTGCGCACCATGGCGGCCACCCACGTGGAGAAGTCCACGGTGACGCGCGGCTCGCTGAACGCCGTGTCGTCGGGCAGCGACGGCGGCTCCGCGCTGGACGCCGCCGCGGCGTCGGCTCCGGCCATGCCGGAGGCCGAGGGCGCGGTATGCACGATGCGTCCGGGCGACCCCGGCTTCGAGGAATGCGAGGCTTGCCAGTAAGGCGGTAGGGCAGGGCACGGGCCCGCCGCAGCCGGACGGCTGCGGCGGTGCTCCCAGCCAGCACGGGCCGGTGCCGGGGTTTCCCGGCACCGGCCCGTTTCCATTGGTGCGCCGGGTTTCGGGTTGCCGGCGGCCCCGCCGTCGGCCGGCCGGGGGTCGCCTAGACTGGAACAGGAGCCGCGCCGGGCACGCGCCTGCGTCGTGCCGCGCGGCGGCATGGGGGCATATCGTGGAAGGCTATCAGATCACCCTGTACACGGTCGAAAGCCGGCGGCACCGCGGCAAGCAGCTTTCCCACTGGCTGATGGAGGTGATGCGCGACCTCAAGCTGCAGGGCGCGACGCACCTGGTGGCGGCCGAGGGCATCGGACACCATCACCGGCTGCACAGCTGGCACTTCGTCGAACTGACCGACCGGCCGGAGCAGATCACGTTGATCGCGACCGCGGCGGAGGCCGATGCCCTGTTCGCGCGGCTTGCCGAGGAGCCGGTGGAGATCTTCTATACGCGTTCTCCGGTGGAGTTCGGCCTCGCAGGCGGCGGGGCGCGCGCGCATTGAGCCGGGCGTCGCCGGGGTGGCAGGCGCGTCCCAGGGCTGGTACGGGGCCGCCCTGCTCAGGCTTTCGCGGCCAGCTCCGCATCCAGCGCTTGCGCCCGCTGCACGGCCGGCCGCGCCTGGAAGCGCTCCAGGTAGGCGCCAACCGCCGGCGAGCGCGGCATCAGCTTGAAAGCGCAGATCCTGCCGAGCGCGCTGCCCCACAACACGTCCGCCGCAGTGAAGCGTTCGCCGAGCAGCCAGGGACCTGGCTGCAATTGCTGTTCGATCGCGCCGACCACGGCCTCATAGCTGCCGTAGGGCGACATGCTGGCCGGGCCCGCTTCGCGCTGCATCGCGCGATCGACCATGGCCGGTTCGAAACAGGAGCCGTAGAACACCATCCAGCGCAGGTAGGCGCCGCGCAGCGGATCCCCCGGCGCGGGCGACAGGCCCCGCTCCGCGTAGAGTTCGGCGAGGTACAGGAAGATCGCGGCCTGCTCGGTGACGATGCTGTCGCCGTGGCGCAGCGCGGGCACCTTGCCCATCGGGTTGAGCGCCAGGTAGGCCGGTTCGCGTTGCTGCATGGCCTTCAGGTCGAGTACCTGCAGCGTGTGCTCGGCCTGGAGTTCCTCGATCAGGATGCGCGCGCCGGCCGAGCGGCTGTTAGGGGCGTGGAACAGCGTAATATGACGATTCGTAGACATCGCGGACTCCGCAGGAACGAGGTGAGGGAAGAACTCCGGATTGTTTTTATAGGCGTGCGCGTCCTTCCGGTCTTGGAAAAATGCGCATGAGCACGCCGCTGCGGCCCGTGACCGAACGGCCCAAGGGCGTTGTCGCGCCAACGTCGGCCAGCCGAAAATTCCGCCTGGCGCGCTACCAGCCGCCGGCCGGCCTGGCAGCCTTTCTCGACCATGCCTGGCTGGTGGAGTGGGATCTGCGCGGCCAGCCTGCCTACACGCAGCGAACCTTGCCCTATCCCTGCGTCAATCTCGTGTTCGACGCCGGCCGCACTGCGCTCTTCGGCGTGGTGCGCGGCGCCTTCGACTACACCTTGGCTGGCCGGGGCCGCGCGCTGGGCCTGCGATTCCGTCCCGGCGCCTTCCGCGCCGTGCTGGGCCGGCCCGTGCACACCGTCACCGACCGCGTGCTGCCGTTGCCGGCGGTATTCGCCGGTCTCGATGACGAGGCGGCTGCCGGCTTCGAGCGCGCGGTGCTCGAAGCCGGAGACGATGCCGCCATGGTCGCTGCCGCGGCGGACTTCCTGCAGCCCCGCCTGCCGCCGCCGGATGCGCGCGTGGAGAGCCTGCAGGCCATCCTGGCGCAGGCCGCCGGGGATGGGCTGCTGACCCGGGTGGAAGCGCTGGCGGAGCGGGCCGGCATGAGCGTGCGGGCCCTGCAGCAGTGCTTTGCCGACTATCTGGGCGTGAGCCCGAAGTGGGTGGTCCGGCGCTACCGGCTGCATGAAGCCGCCGACCGGCTGGCGGGCGGCGAAGCGGTCGACCTGGCACAACTGGCGCAGAGTCTCGGCTACTACGACCAGGCGCACTTCACGCGCGATTTTCAGCGTCTGGTGGGCCAGCCGCCGCACGCCTATCGCCGCCAGGAGGCGGGAGCCTGAACGGCGGCAGCGGCCGGTGCGGGCACAAGAAAAAAGGCGACGCCAACGGCGTCGCCTCGTTCGGGCTTCCGGTCCGGCGCGGCGCCGGACCCGTGCCGATCAGTCCCAGGACAGCGCGCCGCCGGTCTGGTACTCGATCACGCGCGTTTCGAAGAAGTTGCGCTCCTTCTTCAGGTCGATCATCTCGCTCATCCAGGGGAACGGGTTCTCCTCGTTCGGGAAGAGCGCTTCGAGGCCGATCTGCTGGCAGCGGCGGTTGCAGATGAAGCGCAGGTAGCCCTTGAACATCGGCGCGTTCAGGCCCAGCACGCCGCGCGGCATGGTGTCCTCGGCGTAGCGGTATTCCAGGTCGACGGCCTTCTTGAACAGCTCGGTGATCTCGGCCTTGAACTCGGCGGTCCACAGGTGCGGATTCTCGAGCTTGATCTGGTTGATCAGGTCGATGCCGAAGTTGCAGTGCAGCGATTCGTCGCGCAGGATGTACTGGTACTGCTCGGCGGCGCCGGTCATCTTGTTCTGGCGGCCCATCGCCAGGATCTGCGTGAAGCCCACGTAGAAGAACAGGCCTTCCATGATGCAGGCGAACACGATCAGCGACTTCAGCAGCTTCTGGTCGTTCTCGGGCGTGCCGGTCTTGAAGGACGGGTCGGTCAGCGTGTCGATGAAGGGGATCAGGAACTCGTCCTTGTCGCGGATCGACGCCACCTCGTGATAGGCGTTGAAGACCTCGGCCTCGTCCAGGCCCAGCGACTCCACGATGTACTGGTAGGCGTGGGTGTGGATGGCCTCCTCGAAGGCCTGGCGCAGCAGGTACTGGCGGCATTCCGGCGCGGTGATCTGGCGGTAGGTGCCCAGCACGATGTTGTTGGCGGCCAGCGAGTCGGCGGTGACGAAGAAGCCCAGGTTGCGCTTGATGATGCGGCGCTCGTCCTCGGTCAGGCCGTTGGGGTCCTTCCACAGCGCGATGTCGCGCGACATGTTGATTTCCTGCGGCATCCAGTGGTTGGCGCAGCCGGCCAGGTACTTTTCCCAGGCCCACTTGTACTTGAAGGGCACCAGCTGGTTGACGTCGGTGGAACCGTTGATGACGCGCTTGTCGGCGGCATTGACGCGGCGCTTGCTCTGCGCGGCGGCGGCGTTCGGGTTGTCGCCCAGGATGCCACCCGGCTGCGTGGCGGCCGGCGGCAGCGTGCCGAGCTGGTCGGCGCTAGACGGCGCCGCTTGCAGCGCGGGTTGCGGGGCAGGCTGCGGGGCAGCCTGCGGGGTGGCTTGAACGTCATCGTCCCAGCTCAGCATGGCGATTCTCTCCGTGGATGCTTTTCGGTTGCGGACGGTGTCGCGCGCCTTGGCGCGGCCGTCGCTGCGGTTATCCGCCGGCCTGTGCCAGCGGTGCGGTCCGTGCAGCGTGCTAGCCGCTACGGCCTGTGTCGGTGTCACTTCGGCGAGGGTCGTGGCAGGCGCTCGGATGGGACCACGGCATGGCTTGTCGCATTGCTGCTCCCTCGTGAAGTGGATGCCGGGATTCTAGCATCGGGGTCCGGTACGGAAAAGGAAAAAAGCGGAAATAAACACTATCCGTAGTCTGGTCTGGATGTTCTGCCACTATCCCTAGTGTCGATGGTGGTGGCTATGGGCCGCCTGCCGGCTGCCGCCGGGCCGCCTGGGCAAAGGGCTGGCGGCCCGCGCAGCAACCGCGTGGAGCGCGGGCCGGGGTACTACCCGTAGTAGTACCCCCGGGGCAGGTGCCCCGGCGCGCGTCAGACTTCAGGCGCTGCGCTCGCCGCCCAGTGCCCCGACCAGGTCGCCCAGCAGGCCGGACAGTTCGCCGGCCATCAGCGTGAAGTCGGCGTCGAAACGCTCGTCCTCGTCCTGGGCGCCGCTGTCGGCCTGTTCCTTGATGATGTCCAGCGGTGCCACGCGCTTGACCGCCAGCGACTCGGTCAGCACGAAGGAAACGCGGTCGTTCCAGGTCATCGCCAGGCGCGTGCAGCGCTTGCCGGCGGCGATATGGCGGCGCAGGTCTTCCGGGTCGAGCGGATGGCGCACGTAGCGCACCGTGGCCTTGCTCTCGTTGCTCGATTGCAGCTCGATTTCCTGGTCCACCGAGAAGCCGGCGGGCGCGGTGTCGGTCGCCAGCCAGTCGGTCATGGCGGCCACCGGCGACTGGTTGACCTGCAGGGTCTGCATGGCCAGGCCGTCGATGGCCTTGAACAGCAGCCCGCGCACTTCGTCCGCCTTGGCCGGCGCGGCGGCGTCGATGGCCAGCCAGCCGTTGACGGGATCGATCCACACGCGCGTGTCGCGCCGGATGCTGAAGGCACGCGGCAGCAGTTCCTCGGTGACCTGGTCCTTGAGCTCGCGCAACTGTTTGCGGCCAGGCTTGAAGCCTTGCTGTTCCTCGATCTCGGCGGCGCGCGCCTTGGTCACCTGGTTGACGACGGTGGCGGGCAGCAGCTTCTTCTCGGCGCGCATGGTCAGCAGCATCTGCTTGCCCACCTGGTGCACGAGGGCACCGTTCTCGCGCGGCGATGCCCAGCCCTGCGTCTGCATCTCCAGGCTGGTGCCCGGATAGAAGGCATGCTTCGACAGGCAGGCTTCGACGTCATCCGCGCTGAGGGACCAAGGCGCGCTCAGGCGGTGCAACTGCAGGTTCTTGAACCACATAGAGAATTCGGCCAAAGGGACGAATTCTATCCGTTCGCGCGGCGGGCGCGGCAATGTGCTTGCCGCGCCGCGCGAACGTCCCGCGCATGGGACCGGAGGGAGGCCCGGCTACAGGTCCATCTTGGAGATCTTGCTGCCTTCGAGGTTCAGGCCAGCCATCAGGCCGGCGTTGGTGACGACGAAGCCCACCACCGGCTGCTGCGCGGTGTTGGTGTCGAGCACGCCGTTGGCGCCGACCTTGGCCAGCGCGACCGTGGCGTCGACGCCGGCGGTCCAGCCCTGGCTGGCGACGAACTTGTCGAGCGCCTCCTGGGTCATGAACATCAGGATGATGGCCTTGGACTGCGCGCCGATCTGCCAGCCCACCGAGCCTGCCACGATGTTGTAGTAGCCGCGCGTGCTGCCGCCCACGCGCAAGGCACCGTCGCCGTACTGGCCGCCGACGATGAAGCCGGCGGAAACCGCGTTGGGGAAGACCAGGATGCCGCGCGAGCGTGCCGCCAGTTCGCGCGAGCCGCTCACGCTGCCATACAGCTTGTCGAGCGAGCCGTCGACGGCGGCATTGATCTCGCGGCGCTTGGCCACCTTGTCCGTGGACGCGCTGTTCGAGGTGGTGGTGCAGGCGCCGAGCAGCATGCCGGATGCCGCCACCGCCAGTCCGGTGCCGATTGCCAGAAACGATCTCCGTTGCATTGTCATTCTCCTGTTGATGGAACCACAATCCACGCCGCGCCGCCGCCAGCGCACCGGCGCGCTCCCCGCTGATTCCTGCATGTCTTCGGCACGCTGCCGGCCCCGGGCCTGCCTGCGTCCCGAAGCGATGGCGAGAGCCTGGGCCGCCACACAGCGCGACGGGTTCCAGTATCCAGCATTTCGCGCGGCCCGGTTCCCGCGGTGGCGGCTGGGTTTGATCCAGGACACGGGGCGGCCGCCGCGGTGGCCGGATCTGCCCTTCGCAGTCTACAAAGCCGTGCGCCGGCGCGCTGTAGGACAGTGTCTGGAATTGGCCGCGGATGCGTCCTACGCCCGTGGGGTGGCGCCAGCCGCGCTGCGGCGCGGGCCTGATCGGTAAGACTTTGTACCGTCAGGGAACCCTGCCCCGGTGCACCGGTCGATGGAGCATGAAACTCGCTCCCATACTCCTCGCCGCCGGCTTGCTGGCGACCGCCTGCGCGTCGCGCCCGCCGGTCGATGGGCAGGCTCCACAGTCTGCCAATGAGTCCGCCAATGCGCATTGGCAGGCGTTGCGCGGTGACTACACCGACTGTGCCCGGCGGCAGGCGGATGCCGAACTCCCGCGCAGCGGCACGGCCCAGGCACTGGCCGACGATGCGCTGAAGGCCTGCCGCGCCCAGCTGGAGGCAGTCCGCGTCGCCTTCCGCGATTACCTGGATGCACAGATGGTGTCTTCGCACGGCCGCGATTCGGCACGCCAGGCCGCCAACCAGGTCGGCCGCGATACCGAAGCCAAGACGCGTGCCTATCTGGTGCGCTATATCGAGAGCGAGCGGTCCCGTACCGCGCGCTGAAGAGCCCTGAGGAGCCCTGTGCCCGCCGGGCTGGTCCATGTATTCAAGACCCAACACCCAAGGCCAGGCCTCTAAATCATGGCGAGCGCGGACGGGCCGGCGGGCGGCACGAACAAGGTATCGAGTTCGGCCAGTTGGGCCGCGTCCAGCCGGAGCGCCAGCGCGCCGGCGTTGTCGCGCACCCGCGCGCGATTGGCCGATTTCGGGATGGCGATCACGCCCGGGCGTGCCAGCAGCCATGCCAGTGCCGCCTGCGCGGGGGTGATCCCGTGCCGCGTCGCGAATCCCGCCAGCGACGGGCGGCGCAGCAGCCGGGCCTGCTCCAGCGGGGAATAGGCCATCAGCGGCACCTGATGCTCGCGCAGCCAGGGCAGCAGGTCCCATTCGATGCCGCGTCGACCCAGGTTGTACAGCAACTGGTTGGCGGCGACGTCCCGTCCGCCCGGGACTGTCCATAGTTCCTGCATATCGTCCAGGTCCAGGTTGCTGACGCCGAAGTGGCGGATCTTGCCGGCCGCGCGCAGCGCCAGGAAGGCTTCCATGGTCTCGGCCAGCGGTACCTGGCCGCGCCAGTGCAGTAGGTAGAGATCGATGCGGTCGGTGCCCAGGCGCCGCAGGCTGCGTTCGCAGGCGGCCACCGCCTCGCGCCGGCCGGCGTGGTGCGGGTAGACCTTGCTGACCAGGAAGACACCGTCCCGGCGTCCGGCGACGGCCTCGCCGACCAGTTGCTCGGAGCGGCCCTCGCCGTACATCTCGGCGGTGTCGATCAGGGTCATGCCCAGGTCCAGGCCGAGGCGCAGTGCCGCGAGCTCTTCGGTGCGTGCGCCGGGGTCTTCGCCCATGTTCCAGGTGCCCATGCCGAGCGCGGGCACCGCCTCCCCTCCGGGCAGGATGACTGTCTGCATACGGATTTCCTGTCAGGTCGGTGCAGCGCGTGCGCGCCCACCGCGCCCACGCCGCACATTCCCACATGGTAGTCGGATGCGAGATCGCGCGCCGCGCCGGGTCAGCCGTGCTGGTGGCGGTATTCCTGCGTGAGCCCGCCGTAGCCGTAGGCCGCGGCGCGCGCGTCGATGACGTGGATGTAGGAGCAGGGATGGACCTTGCCGATCAACTCGGACAGGGCCGCGAACGCCTTGCGCAGGAACTCGGCCTTCTCGGCCTTGGTGTTGGTCTCGTCGGTCACGCTGATGTCGAGATGGAAGGCGTTACGGTCCTGCTCCGCCAGAGAGCGGCCGCCGATGATCCAGTCGGCGTGCGCGACGTAGCGGACCGTGATGGCGATCACCTCGGGCTTCTTGCCGAGTACGCGCTGGGTGAGATCGGCCACTGTGGCTGCGCTGCGGCGCGTGAGCGTGGCGTCCGGCGTGCCCGAGATCTGCAGGTCGATGTGCGGCATGGTGATGGCTCCGGTGGCGTGCCCGCTGGCGGGCAGTGGGTTGGGATGGGTTCATTCTAGGGAGGCCATATCCATCGGAAAAGCGGGAAGATGCGATAACATCTATCGGAGAATCTGGATCATGGGGGCTGCAATGCGTGGGTTCGATCTCGACCAGTTGCGTACCTTCGTCACGGTCGCGGAGGCAGGCAGCCTGTCGGCTGCCGCACCGAGGCTGTACCTTTCGCAGTCCTCGGTGAGCGAGCAGCTGCGCAAGCTGGAAGCGCGCGCCGGCGTGCCGCTGCTGACGCGCGGCAAGCAGGGCGCAGTCCCCACGCCGGCGGGCCGGCGCCTGCTCGAGCATGCACGGCGTATCCTCGCCCTCAGCGAGATGGCGCTGCAGGACCTGCGCGGGCAGGGGCTGGAAGGCGAGCTGCGCCTGGCGGTCACCGACTACTTCCGGCCCGGCGAGATCGCGGCCATGCTGCGCGGCCTGCGCGAGCGCTACCCGCAGTTGCGGCTGCACGTGACGGTGATGAAAAGCGCGATGATCGAAGCCGAGGTGGATGGCGGCAGCTTCGACATCGGCTTGTCGATGCGGCTGGCACCGGCGGCGCAAGGGCGCGCCCGCCCGCGCGATGGCAGCCGTCGCACGGGCAAGACCGGGGCGGGCACGGTGCTGCGGCGCGAGACCCTGGCCTGGGTCGCGGCGCCAGGCGATAGCGAGGCATTGGGCGTGCCCTTGCCGCTGGTGCTGCTGCCGGACACCTGCTCCCTGCACCAGTATGTGGTGCAGTTGTTGCGGCGGCGCCGGCTCGAGTATGTGGTGATGCACTCGGCTTCCGGTGTCGCCGGCCTGCAACTGGCGCTGGCGGCCGGCCTCGGCCTGTCCTGCCTCAATGCCTCGGCGATCGGACCGGGCATCGCCACGCTGGATGCGCGCACGCAGGCGCGTCTGCGCCTGCCGCCCTTGCCGCCGGCGGAGTTCTTTCTGCTGCCGGCACGCGCGGGCGAGGCGCCACTGGTCGGGCAGGTGCGCGCGGCGCTGGCGGAACAGCTCGGCTAGACGCCGGCGCAGGCCGGTACGCCGTGGCGCTGACGCTTAGGCCTTGACCGGGTCTCGCTCAGGTCTCGCTCCACTGGCGCAGCAGGTTGTGGTAGCAGCCCACCAGGGTGCGGCGGGCGACCGCATCGGCATCGCTGGCATTGAGCCGTTGGATGGCATTGTCGAGGTCGAACAGCAGGCTGCGCTGCATGTCGTCGCGCACCAGGCTCTGGATCCAGAAGAAGCTCGCCACGCGCACACCGCGTGTGACCGGCGTGACTTGGTGCAGGCTCGTGGCCGGGTAGACCACCAGGTCGCCGGCATCGAGCTTGACGCTGTGCATGCCGTAGGTGTCCTCCACCTGCAATTCGCCACCGTCGTAGCTGGCCGCGTCGGACAGGAACAGCGTGGCGGAAATATCGGTGCGCAGCTTGCGGCCGTCGTGCGGGTGGATGCGCACGCCGCCGTCCACGTGCGGGCCGAAGGTCATGCCCTCGCCGTAGCGGTTGAACATCGGCGGGTAGACGATATTCGGCAGCGTGGCGCTGATGAACAAGGGGTGCCGCTCGAGCACGCCGAGGATCAGGCGCTGGCAGTCCTGCGCCACTTCCGTGCGCTCGTCGATCTGCTGGTTGGATTTGACCGGCGCGCCGGAGTAGCCTGCCGAGACGCGGCCATCGACCCAGGCCGCGCCGGCCTGGTCGAGCCGGCCGCGCAGCGCCGCCAGCTGTTCGGCGTCGAGCACTTTGGGAATGCGGAGCAACATGCGGATTCTCGCGGGTTCTGCTGCGTTCCGGCCTCGAGGGCCGGGCAGGCGCCGGACGGGCCGTGGCGGCCCGCCGCGGCGCTTGCTTACATGCGGTAGACGAAGGACAGCATGGCGGTGCGGCCGGTGCCTGGCACCGCGCGCCCGCCGTCCGACGGGATCAGCGCATCGTAATACTTCTTGTCGAACACATTGAACAGGTTCAGGCGCACGTCGTACTTCGGCTGGTGATACGCCACCATGGCGTCCCAGCGCACGTAGCCGCCCACCTGCACGGTATCGGTATTGTTGGCGAAGCGCTGCGACATATAGTATGCGCCGCCGCCGACCTCCCAGTCGGGCAGCACGCGGTAACTGCTCCACACCGTCGCCGTGTGCTTGGGCGTGTTGGCCGGCACCATGCCCTGGGTACCCGCGCCGATGCCATTGGTGATCTGAGCGTCGAGATAGGTGTAGCCGGCGAACACCTGCCACTTGCTGGTGATGCGGCCGGTGGCCCCGGCGCGGAAGCCACGCACGCGGATCGTGCCGGTCAGCGCGTAGGTGGTGGAGTCGATCTGCGTGCGCGCATTGTCCTTGGTGATCTGGAACAGTGCCGAGTTGAGCGACAGGTCGCCGCCCATCAGGTCCCACTTGCCGCCGACCTCGTAGGCCTTGTTCTTCTCGGGATCGAGGTTCTGCTGGCCGACGGTCGCGGTCAGTTGCTCCAGCGACGGGTTGAACGAAGTGCCGTAGGAGACATAGTAGGACTGTGCCTCGGTCGGTTGCCAGATGCCGCCCAGGCGCACGCTGGTGAAGTTGACCGTCTGCTGGGCGTTGGCCAGCGCCGTGCTGAAGTAAGGCGCGCCCGCGCTGTTGCCGGAGTTGATCGAGTTGGTGACGCTGGCGATGAAGCGGTCGTAGCGCAGGCCGGCCACCGCCTTCCAGTGCTTGTTGAACTCGATCGAGTCGTTGACGTAGGCCGCGATGGTGTTGGACGAGCCGCCCTGCAGGTTGCCGGGCGTGCTGGCCACGCTGGACGGCGAGGCCGAGTAGCCCGGACTGGCCAGCGGCTCGCAGGCGGCGTAGCCGGTGGTGGCGGCGGTGGTGCCGTTGACCAGCGGCACGCCGTTGCAACTGCCGTCGCGGTAGTAGTTCTGGTTGTTGTAGCCGTCGTGGCCGAACTCGGTGCCGAGCAGCAGCGTGTGCTTGACCGGTCCGGTGTCGAAGTTGGCGGTCAGCTCGGTCTGGTTGAAGATCGAGTAGTCGCGGATCTTGCGGTCGTGGCTCTGCAGGCGCACGAACAGCCGGTCCAGCGGCAGGGAACTGCTGGTCAGTGCAGTGAAGCCGCGCGTGCCGACCGTGCCGACCGCATTGGGCGCGGTCTCGCGGGCATCCGTCTCCACATAGTTGAACTGCGTCTGGTTGCGCAGCTTCAGGTTGGGCGAGATCTTGTGGGTGATGCCGGCGCTGAGCGAGGCGATGTCCTGGTTGGTGCGGTCATCGGTATAGCCGTAGAAGGCGTTGCGATTGACGTTGACCGGATGTCCGTTCAGGTTCGGCAGGCCGTAGTCCGGCATGTCGTGATTGTGCTGCAGCAGTGCCGACAGCGTGATCTCGGTCGAGGTGCCGATGCCTGCGCGCCAGGACGGGGCGATGCCGAAGTCCTGCACGGTCATCTCGTCGCGCGTGCTGGGTTTGCCGTTCTGCGCCATGGCCGAGATGCGGAAGGCCGAGGTGTCCGAGGTCGGCGTGTTGTAGTCGGCGGTGGCGCGCACCAGGCCGTTGGTGGTGACCGAGCCGCTGACTTCGGTGGCGGCCTTCAGCGAGGGCTTCTTGCTGACCTGGTTGATCACGCCGCCGGTGGAGCCGCGGCCGAACAGCATCGAGGAGGGGCCCATCAGCACTTCCACTTCTTCCAGCGCGAAGGTGTCGCGATAGTACTGGCCGCGGTCGCGGAAGCCGTCCAGGTAGATGTCGGTGCGGGCGGTGAAGCCGTTCAGGTTGATGTTGTTGCCGATCTGGCCGCCTTCTGCGGCACCGATGGTGATGCCGGGCACGTTGCGCAGGGCGTCGGCCAGCGAGCTCGCGCCCTGTGCCTGCATCAGCGCCTGGTTCACCACCGTGACCGACTGCGGCACGTCGTGCAGGTCCTCGGGCAGCTTGGAGATGCTGTTGTGGACGGCGTTGTAGTCGTCGCGGCTGCCGCTGCCCTGCACGACCACTTCCTTCAGCGTGCCACCGGCTGCGGCGGGCGCCTGCTGGGCCTGCGCCGCTTGGGGCGGCCGTGTGGATGGGTCCTGCTGGGCGTGAACGGCGACGGGGGCGGCGAAGAGGGCGAGCAGCGCGGTGGCGATCGGTGTGCGGCGGTTCATGTCGGTGGTCTCGTCTGCCCGGCCATGAACGAGACCGACGGGATCATCGCGATCCCGCGGCGCTCACGGATCCGGGCTGCGGGCGGAAACGGCGGAGTATGCAAAAGCGGCGAAGCGCAATATAAATGCGAATGATTTTCGTTGCAATTTGCGTTGCGGTGACGAGACAGACAATATAATCCGTGCTTGAATGTATCTATATATGGTCATTTGACGTCAATATCGATACAAAAATGGGAGCGCAGCTTTTGGAAGTGGCCCATGAGTTGCTCCCATGCCGCACCAGGCCCGGGCTGGCAAAGAAAAGGCCCGCTCGGGAGCGGGCCTCGTGCAGACAAGGGCCACATATTGTGGCCGCTTCGGGTGCGGATTAATCGGCGCTCATGTTCGCATTCTTGGCAATGCGGCCGAGGCGCTCGCGTTCGGATTTGATGAACGCCACGAAGCTCTCCACCGAGCCGCCCGCCGGCTCGATACCGTTCGGCAGCAGGCGCTCCCGCGTTTCCTGCGTCTGCATGGCTGCAGTCATCTCGGCATTCAGCTTCTTGACGATGGCCGGATCGGTCCCCTTGGGCGCGAAGATGCCGGCCCAGTGTCCGATGCGGACCTCGGGCATGCCCTGCTCGGCGGTGGTCGGGATATTGGGCGCGGCGCTCATGCGCTTGTCCCAGGTTGCGCCGAGCGCCTTCAGCTTGCCGGCCTTGATCTGCGGGAGTACCACCACGCTGGCTTCGGACGTCGCCGCGACCTGGCCGCCGATCACTGCGGTGATGCTCTCCGAACCGCTCTTGTAAGGCACCGGCGTCAGCGCCGCGCCCTTCTCCTTGAGCATCTCCTCGACGAAGTGGGGCGTGCTGCCGCTGCCGGCGGTGGCGAAGTTGACGCCGCCGGGCTGCTTCTTCGAGTAGGCCACCAGCTCCTTCAGGTTGTTGGCCGGCAGCGACGGTGCGGCGACGATGACCGACGGGCTCACGGCGATCAGCGACACCGGCACCAGGTCATCCGAGGCATACGGCATCTTGCTGCGGATCAACTCGTTGGTCACGGTGCCGACCGCGCCGACCAGGAAGGTGTAGCCGTCCGGCTTGCTCTTGGCGACATAGTCGGCGCCGACGATGCCGCCGGCGCCCGGACGGTTCTCGATGATCACGGTCTGGCCGAGGCGTTTGCTGACCGCGTCCGCCGCCGCGCGTGCGACCAGGTCGTTGGCGCCACCGGGTGTGAACGGCACGACGAACTTCACGACGTGCGCCGGCCAGGCATCGCTGGCGTGGGCGGTGGTGCCCGGCACGAAGGCGGCGGCGAAGATGGGGGTGGCGAGGGCCAGGGCACGGCCGGTGGCGGAAAGGCGCATCAGGGTCTCCTTGGACTGTTCTGGGATGACCGCGCGCGAGGATTGCCGGAGGGGCAGGAAGCGGCTCGCGCGCGGGACCGAGGGATCTTACCCAGCGAAGCTGTCAATCCGCTGAATGCCCGGACGGCCAGGCCGGACCGGCCGGCGCTGCCGATGCGGCGGCGTGCGGGCGCATCGGCGGGCCGCGCCCCGTTCAGCGTTCGCGCACCCAGGTCTGGGTGCGGCCGAGCAGGCTGATGCCGATGAAGCCGCGCACGTTCAGCTTGTTGCCATTGTCGGCGAGCGACATCTTGCTCTTGTAGACCTTGCCGTTCTCCGGGTCGAGGATCTCGCCGCCGCTCCATTCGTTGTCTCCGGACTTGCGCAGGCCGGTCAGGATCGTCATGCCGATGATGGGCTGGTCCTTGCGCGCGTCGGTGCACTTGTCGCACACCTTCGACTTCACCTCGTCCTCGACGAAGCTCTTGATCACCTTGCCGCTGTAGACGCCTTCCTTCTCGCTGATCTCCACCAGCCCACGCGGCTTGCCGGTGCTGTCGTCGATGGTCTTCCAGATCCCGGCCGGGTTGGACTGCGCAAAGGCGGCGGCGCTGCCGAGCAGCGCTGCGACGAACATCGCGGCGCGAATGCCGCGGGTGATGCCATGGGAAGGGTGATGACGCATCGGGATCTCCTGTTCTGGTTGCATGGCCGGCGCGCGGCCCGGCGCCGCGTTCCATCGGGCCTCGCCTGCCTGGCAAGGCGCGCGGGAAGGGGCGCGCTCGCCAATCTACTGGCGGGGGCGCAGGACTGCAATCTGGGCCGCCGTATGCAAACGCACTGCCCGGTCTTCACCCGCTGGCCCGGAACGGCCGTGCGGCGCGGCTTCCGGGCTTCTCGTGGTGCAGCAAAGCCGAGCCGGTTGCGCACTGGAGGCATCCCTCTAAGCGAGGGGCCGCTGTTGCGCCGGTGCGTCCCCGCCCGCGTCGGAGCTCACCCGTGGCGGCTTCGCGCGCGTCGCATGGCTTCGCCCAGATGCGAGTTGACTGCCGGCCGGGGCATCGGTACCGCACGGGCGGCGGCACCCACGGCACGACGCGAGCTTGGCAAGAGAGCGAGGAGAGGAGGGAGAGGAGGGAGAGGAGGGAGAGGAGGGAGAGGAGGGAGAGGAGGGAGAGGAGGGAGAGGAGGGAGAGGAGGGAGAGGAGGGAGAGGAGGGAGAGGAGGGGGCGGGCTGCCGTGTCTCTTGTCAGGCGAAACCCGGAGTCCGCGCACGGCATCTGCGCGCCACGCCCGTCGCCGTGATCCGCGTCGCGCCATCGCAGCGAAGCGATGGCATGCGCATCGACTCGTCGCGGTTCCGGTACATCGCGACTGCGTTGCCCGCTCTGTCGCCTGCTCTGTCGCTTGCCCTTGTCGCGGGGTCGCAGCTTGCCAATCGTCTCGCGCTCGATCGGCAGCGAGCGCGAGCATGCTCGCGCGGTCGTGTCTGTCTCGTTCGACGAGGTGCAAACCGTTGCGTGGATGCATCACTCTCATCGACGCGCGTCGCTTGCTCGCGCCAGGTCCGGCATCAGGCCGGCGTGCTCCGCCTCGTGGCATCGCGCACGGGACGAAAGCCGTGCGCTGTGTGTGCCGACACACGCGGTGTGCGCGCTGCGACGACGTGCGAGAACGGTGCCGCAGGCATCGACGCGAGCGCGTCGAGCGAATTCCATCGCCAGCCGCAAAGCCTTTATTCATACGGGTTTCCGGCGCACAGGCCAAGTCGGGGGAGCGCTCTTCCGCAGGCGCGCGCGCGATGCGCGATGACGTCGTGAGCGGTGTGGCTTTGCCTCTCGATGCACGTCGAGCAGGAGGCTGCATCGACGTGCTCCGGCATCGGCGAGCGCGTGGTTGCGATGCGGATTTCCATCGGCACTTCGTCTCGCTTGCGTGCCTCGATGCGTGCGTCGTATCGAAGCGAAGGCGAGATAGATTGCCTGGTCTTCGCGTGCAAGTTTTTTTGCACTTTTTTCTTAACATCATCGAGCAAACGAATTATGATTCGCCTTGACAAGAGTCTCACTTCATTGCAAGGAAGCAAGACGCAGGATTGAATGACATAGGCGATGCGTCTTGATGATGCAGCGATGCAGGTAGCAGAGGAGCACGAGAACATTGACGCAGACCGGGCCGGGAAGGCTTATCAAAATGCGTGCAGTCTCCTGTGACCCGGAAACGGGTTGGGTCAGCTACCCCCGAATGAATGCCGTCTGCCGTGCGCGAGGCCAAGCCCGCACGACAGGCACGCCGACCGATATCTCCTCATTCCCCGCCGGGCGCCGACTCGAAGAGCGGCGCAGGCAAATCGAATCTTCCAGGACGCGGCATGCGTCGGAAGTCCGGGTGCGGGCTTCCTGTTGCCGCAATCGTGCCGGATGGGCCGGCACGCCTGACACCGAATTCATAAGCGTGCGGCTGCGGTCCGGCAGCGCGCCGATGAATCGCTCGCTCGACTGGGGCTGCCGCAAGGCGGCGGGCCTCGGGTCGGTCGGGTCGCCAATCTAGGTCATTCGATATTCACTAGCTAGTGAAGGAGTTATCCATGGCAACGACTGCTAAGAAGAAACCGGCGGCCAAGAAGGCCGCTGCCAAGCCCGCCGCCAAGAAGGCCGCTGCACCGGCCAAGAAGGCCGCTGTGAAGAAGGTTGCCGCCAAGAAGGCAGCACCGGCCAAGAAGGCTGCAGTGAAGAAGGTCGCGGCGAAGAAGGTTGTCGCCAAGAAGGCTGCTGCGCCGGCCAAGAAGGCCGCTGTGAAGAAGGTTGCCGCCAAGAAGGCAGCACCGGCCAAGAAGGCTGCAGTGAAGAAGGTCGCGGCGAAGAAGGTTGTCGCCAAGAAGGCCGCTGCACCGGCCAAGAAGGCCGCAGTGAAGAAGGTTGCTGCCAAGAAGGCTGCACCGGCCAAGAAGGCTGCCGTCGCGAAGAAGGCGGCTGCACCGGCCAAGAAGGCCGCCGCACCGAAGAAGGCCGCTGCGCCGAAGAAGGCTGCTGCACCGAAGGCCGCTGCGCCGAAGAAGGCTGCTGCACCGAAGGCCGCTGCAGCGAAGAAGGCTGCCGCTCCGAAGAAGGCCGCTGCCCCCAAGCCTGCTGCGCCGAAGAAGGCTGCCGCCCCGAAGAAGGCTGCTGCCAAGAAGGCTGCCGCCCCGGCTGCTCCTGCCGCTGCTCCCGCAGTGGCTCCCGCTGCCGCTGCCAAGACGACCCTGAACCCGGCCGCGGCCTGGCCGTTTCCGACGGGCAACCGTCCGTAAGCGCGCCTTGCCGGCGTCCGTTTACGGTCACCGGAGGCCGCCTGGCACGCATCGCGTGCCATCATGACCGGATACTGCGTATCCGGTCAGCAAGACCAGCGTCTTGCCAGCCCGCCGAAGGCTTGCGCCCGGCGGGCTTTTCCTTTTGGGGCGGCGCTTGCGCTTCGTCCTGTGCGCTGCCGGCCTCGTGTGGGCTGCCGGGCCTCGCTATCCCGTCATGAAAAAGGGCGCCGTGCCCCTTGCGGGACACGGCGCCCTGGTCTGCGCTGCGGCAGGGCTTCGGTTCAGTGCGTGATGCGTGTCACGCCGCCGGAGGACAGCAGCCGCACGCGCTCGCCCGGGCGGAACGTCTCGTCCGCATCCTGCGTGATCGCGCGCAGGTCGCCGTTCTCCAGCCGCACGGTGATCTCCAGGCCGCGGCGCTGGTTGATCTTGTTCTCGGTGGCGCTGCCGGCGATTCCGCCCAGCACTGCGCCGAGGATGCCCGCTGCCACCGAGCCGTTGCCGCTGCCGATCAGGCTGCCGGCCGCCACGCCGCCGATGGCACCGCCGGCGATGGTGCCGGCCCCCGTCTGGTTACCCTGGATCAGAACCTCGCGTACCGATTCGACCACGCCGTAGCGTACCGTCTGCTCGCGCTGAGCCTGGCCGGGGGTGTAGACGCTGTTCGAGTTCGACTGTGCGGCACAGCCGGCCAGCAGGGTGGCGGCTGCGAGGACGGCGGCGCCGCCGATACGGAGCTTCTGGTTCATGGTATGTCCCGAAAAGAAGACTACGCGTAGTGGAATCCGAAGGCCGCCTGGAAACGGTCACGGATTTCGTCACGCGATGGCTTGTGGTTCTGTGGTCCCTGATGCGCGATCTTGAGCGAGCCCATCAGGCTGGCGAGGCGCCCCGTGGTTTCCCAGTCGAGGCCGTGTTCGATGCCGTACAGCAGGCCGCCGCGGAACGCGTCGCCGCAGCCGGTGGGGTCGACCACACGTTCTGCCGGCACGGCGGGGATCGCATACTTGCGCCCGTCGGCATGGATGCTGGCACCGTGCTCGCCGTGCGTGACGATGAACGCGCGCACCTGGGCGGCGACATCCTCGTGGCTCCAGCCGGTGCGGGAGAGCAGGACCTGCGCCTCGTAGTCATTGACCGTCACGTAACTGGCGAGTTCAACGAACTGGCGCAGGTCGTCGCCGTTGAACAGCGGCATGGCCTGGCCCAGGTCGAAGATGAAAGGCACGTCCGCTTCGGCGAACTGGCGGGCATGGTGCAGCATGCCCTCGCGGCTGTCCGGCGCGACGATCCCCAGCGCCGGCCGCGTGTCGCCCTGCATCGCTTCCTGCACGCTGGACAGTTGCGACTGGCTCATCGCACCCGGGTGGAAGGCCGTGATCTGGTTGTTGTCCAGGTCGGTCGTGATCATTGCCTGGGCCGTGAAGGTGTCGGGCAACGTGCGGATATAGGTGGTGGGGATGCCCAGCTGGCGCAGGTACTGCAGATAGGGCTCGGCGTCGGCGCCCACCGTGGCCATCACCAGTGGATCGCCGCCCAGCAGCTTGAGCGTGTAGGCGATGTTGCCCGCGCAGCCTCCGAACTCACGACGCATGCCCGGGACCAGGAAGGATACGTTGAGCATGTGGATCTGGTCCGGAAGGATGTGTTCGCGGAACCGTCCTTCGAAGGTCATGATGGTGTCGTAGGCAACGGAGCCGCAAATCAGGCTGGCCATGCTTTCTCCAGGGAATGCGTTGAGGTGTGGCGGGGCAGGCCCGGCACGCGCAGGCGCGCCGGGCGGATGAGGATTACAGCAGGGCGGCGAGCGCGGCGTCGTAGCTCGGCTCGGTCTTGATCTCGGGCACCAGCTGGCTGTACTTGACGACGTTGTTCTCGTCCAGCACCACGACCGCGCGCGCGGTCAGGCCGGCCAGCGGGCCGGTCTGGATGTCGACGCCGTAGCTGGACTTGAACTCGGCACCGCGCATCAGCGAAAGGGGCACCACGTGGTCGAGGCCTTCGGTGGTGCAGAAGCGGCCCATGGCGAAGGGCAGGTCGGCCGAGATGGTCAGCACCACGGTGTTGGCGAGCTTGCCGGCGGCTTCATTGAAGCGGCGCGCGGAAGCCTGGCACACGGGCGTGTCGAGGCTGGGCACGATGTTCAGGATCTTGCGCTTGCCGGCGAAGTCTTCCAGCTTGACGTCCTTCAGGTCCTTGCCGACCAGCGAGAAGGAAGCGGCATGGTCGCCGGGCTGGGGAAACTTGCCGCCGACTTCGATCGGGTTACCGCCGAGGGTCACGTTGCTCATGTTTGGCTCCTGTGTGGATGCGCGGGCCCGCCTGCGCGCGCAGGGCGGCGTGCGGCGGGTCTGCAGAATTCAGGGATAGAAAAGCAGCACGCGGTAGTTGGCCGCCGCCTGCTGCGAACGGAATCGTACCCGAACCGACAGCTCGGTGCCGGCCCGCATGCCGTACTGGGCGAAGGCGCGTTGTGCCGGGGAGAGATATTCGGCGGGCTGCAGCACGCGCCGCAGCAGGAGCTGGTCCTGCAGGTCCGTCATCACCAGTTCGATGGCGGGCAGAGCGGTGGTGGCGCGTCCCTGGTTGCGCAGGGTGACGCTGAGCACATAGGTATCGCCGCCTTCTTCCTGCTTCTGCAGCTGCGAGCTGTCGATGCGCAGGGCATCGAGGTCGCGCCAGGGCGCCACCGTGCAGCCCAGCGGCGCACAGGCCCATTCCAGCGCTGGACGCAGCGCCGGGAAGCGGCCGGCGAGCTGCGAGCGGGCCAGGTAGGTGGCCTGCGCGGCGGCGCCGATGGCGAGTACCACCACGCCGGCCAGCAGCCAGGCACGCCGACCTGCTCCACGCGCGCGCGGTGTTTCGTGTGCGCGCGCATGGCGCAGGAAATCCGGGGCGTACGCAGCGGCGGGCGCTTCGTCCTGCCGCGCGGCCCAGCGCCGCGTGGCGTGCTCGCTGGCGATCGCGGTGGGGGTGCCGGCGAAGGCATCCGGGATGCCTTCGTTCGGCTGCCGGGCGTTGTCTTCCGGAGGAGCCGCCATCGTGACGCCGGGCTTCCCGGGCGCTCCGGCGGAGACGTCTTCCGCCGCAGCCTCGGCAGCAGGCGGCGCTTCCGCTGGTGGAGCGTCCCGCGGCGTCGTGCCGGTGCCAGGCTCATCGAGCCCGGCTGCATCGATTGCGGGCCAGGTGGGGGCAGGCGCCTGCGCGGAGGCAGCGGGCGCCTGCTGGCGAGGTGTTCCTTCCGCCGTGGCGGCTTGCCCGGGCGAACCAACGGGGGCGCCGGCATGCCGCGCTTCCGGCGGTGGCACCGATGATTGCGCGGGCTCGGCTTCAGCGGTGGTGGAGCCGGGTGAGCCCATCATCATGGTCGGCGCGTCCAGCGCCGGCACATCATAGCCGGGGTCATAGCCCGGGTCGAACGGTGGTGCGCGGTACGGCTCTGCCGCAGCACCCTGGCTGGTATCGTCGGCAGGACCCGCGGGGGCCGCCGGTGCCGTGGCGGTCTGTGCCGCGTCGCGCACACCTTGCGCCGGCGCGGTCGGGGCGGGAATCTCGATCAGGTGCTGGCGGGCATCGAAGACCGTATCGCAGCGGCCGCAGCGCACCAGTCCCTGCCGCAGCCGCAACTGGTCCGCCACCAGCCGGAAGGCCGTGCGGCATGCGGGGCAGCGCGTGACGAGCTTGACGGCGGCCATCGTCGGGATGTCAGGTGCGGGTACCGTGCAGACAGACCCAGCCTTCCTCGCTGCGCCAGACGCTCAGCGCGATCCAGCGCGCATAGGCTGCCGCGACCTCGTCGGCCTGCCGTTCGAGCACGCCCGACAGCACCAGGCGGCCGCCAGGGCGCACGCGCGCGCTGAGCATGGCTGCCATCAGCTTGAGCGGGTTGGAAAGGATATTGGCCACCACCAGGTCGTGGGTGGCTTCGGAGACGGTTTCCGGCAGCGCGAAGGTGGCTTCGACACGGTTGCGCTCGGCGTTGTAGCGCGAGGCCTCGACCGCATTGGGGTCGATGTCGATGCCGAGGGTGTTGCCTGCGCCCAGCTTCTTGGCGACGATGGCCAGGATGCCGGAGCCGCAGCCGTAGTCGAGCACGGTCTCGCCCGGCCGCAGATTCTGCTCCAGCCACTGCATGCACAGGCGCGTGGTCGGATGGCTGCCGGTGCCGAAGGCCAGGCCGGGATCCAGCTCCAGCACCACGGCATCGGGTTCCGGGGCGTCATGCCAGGACGGTACCACCCAGATGCGCTCGCCGATGCGGATCGGCTCGAACTGCGATTGCGTCAGGCGCACCCAGTCCTGGTCCTCGACGCTGCGCAGCAGGTAGGAGGGGACGGGCGTGACGCCAAGCGCATTGGCGGCCGCTGCCACGACCAGGGCGGGATCCGCGCCGTCGTCGAACAGCGCGACCACGCGCGAGCGGTTCCAGGCCAGGCGCGTGGGCTCCAGCCCCGGCTCGCCGAACAGCGGTTGCTCGTCGGGCGTGTCGGCATCGGCATCTTCTACCGAGACCGACAGCGCACCCAGATCGAACAGCGCGTCGGACCAGGCTTCCGCCTGTTCTTCGGCGATCTCGATCACACATTCCTGGAATGCCACGGATGATCCTTCTTCAAACCGGTGAGCGGCGCGCGGCGTGGCGCCTGTGTCGGATGGCGGCCCGGGCACTGCCGGGCCGGCCGTAGCCGCCAGTATGACATGGCGGCGGGAGGGAGGGCCGGGGAAACGACCGGCCCGGCCAGCTGACGCTTCAGGACATCGGGACGTCTGCGCGTCAGTGCGCCAGCATGTCAGGACTTGTCGCCCTTGGCGACTTCCTTCTGCTGCAGGCGGTGCTCCAGGTAGTGGATGCTGGTGCCGCCCTCGACGAAGTTGGCGTCGAGCATCAGTTCGCGATGCAGCGGCACGTTGGTCAGGATGCCATCCACCACCATTTCCGACAGCGCGATACGCATGCGGGCGATGGCCTGCTCGCGGGTGGCGCCGTAGGTGATGATCTTGCCGATCATCGAGTCGTAGTTGGGCGGCACGAAGTAGCCGTCGTAGGCGTGCGAGTCGACGCGCACACCGGGGCCGCCCGGCATGTGCCAGGCGGTGATGCGGCCCGGCGAAGGCGTGAACTTGAACGGGTCCTCGGCATTGACGCGGCACTCGATCGCGTGGCCGCGCAGTTGCACGTCCTTCTGGCGGAAGCGCAGCTTCTCGCCGAAGGCGATGCGGATCTGCTCCTGCACGATGTCGATGCCGGTGATCATCTCGGTGACCGGGTGCTCGACCTGCACGCGCGTGTTCATCTCGATGAAGTAGAACTCGTTGTTCTCGTACAGGAACTCGAAGGTACCGGCGCCGCGGTAGCCGATCTTCTTGCAGGCTTCGGCGCAGCGGTCGCCGATGCGCTCGATCAGGCGGCGCGGAATGTGAGGCGCGGGCGCTTCCTCGATCACCTTCTGGTGGCGGCGCTGCATCGAGCAGTCACGCTCGCCCAGCCAGATGGCCTGCCGGTGCTGGTCTGCGAGGATCTGGATCTCCACGTGGCGCGGGTTCTCCAGGAACTTCTCCATGTAGACCTCGGGATTGCCGAAGGCCCGGCCGGCTTCCTCACGCGTCATGTTGACGGCATTGATCAGCGCGGCCTCGGTGTGCACGACGCGCATGCCGCGGCCGCCGCCGCCGCCGGCGGCCTTGATGATCACCGGATAGCCGACGCGGCGGGCGGTGGCCATGACTTCCTTCGGATCATCGGGCAGTGCGCCTTCGGAGCCCGGCACGCAGGGCACGCCGGACTTGATCATGGCCTGCTTGGCCGAGACCTTGTCGCCCATCAGGCGGATGCTGTCGGCGGTCGGGCCGATGAAGACGAAGCCGGATTTCTCCACGCGCTCGGCGAAGTCGGCGTTCTCCGACAGGAAGCCGTAGCCGGGGTGGATGGCCTGGGCGTCGGTGACCTCGGCGGCCGAGATGATGGCCGGCATGTTCAGGTAGGACTGCGGCGACGGCGCAGGGCCGATACAGACGGCTTCGTCGGCCAGCTTGACGTACTTGGCCTCCTTGTCGGCTTCGGAGTAGACCACGACGGTCTTGATGCCGAGTTCGCGGCAGGCGCGCTGGATGCGAAGGGCGATTTCGCCGCGGTTCGCGATCAGGATTTTTTCAAACATGGTATCTCTCTGCGAGAACTGGGCGGCGAAGCCGCATGGCACGGCGGACCGCCAGGCCGGCGGCCCTGGCAGGGGCCCGCTGCCGGCTCGGCACGACCGCGTGTCGGAGCCCCGTTTGCGGGGCCGGGCAATGCGCGCGGAGCGGATGCCCGGACATGCCGGCCAGGATCAGCCGATGACGAACAGGGGCTGGCCGTACTCGACCGCCTGGCCGTTCTCGACCAGGACTTCCTTGATGACGCCGGCCTTGTCGGCCTCGATTTCGTTGAGCAGCTTCATCGCTTCGATGATGCAGACGGTCTGGCCTTCCTTGACCGTGTCGCCGACATTGATGAAGGGTGCGGCGCCGGGCGACGGCGCGCGATAGAAGGTACCCACCATCGGCGAGGTGATGATGTGGCCGGCCGGCAACTGGGGAGCGCCCGGCTCGACCGGGGCTGCCACGGCGGGGGCCACCGGTGCGGCGGCGATCGCCTGCATCTGGGGCAGGATTTGCGGCGCGGCCACGATTTGCGGCGGGGCCTTGACGATGCGTACCTTGCCTTCGCCTTCGGTCACTTCCAGTTCGGAGATGCCGGATTCGGCCACCAGGTCGATCAGCGTCTTCAGCTTGCGCAGGTCCATCTTCTTTTCCTCCAATCGGTTGTCCGGCCGCCGCCAGGCATGGCGGCGACGGAAAAAATTGTTTGCGGCCGTTTCCGACCTCGCCGCGCACGGCGGCACCAGGCGCTCGGGGCGCCATCTTTCGTCTATTGCTGCGAACAGCGGGTGTTCAGGTTCCCGGGGGCGCTTCCTGCCATAGCGCGTAGTCCAGCGCCAGCAGGTAGCCTTGCCAGCCAAGTCCGCAGATCACGCCGACCGCCAGGTCGGAGAAATAGGAGTGATGGCGGAAGCTTTCACGGCGATGCACATTGGACAGGTGCACCTCCACGAAGGGAATGGCGACACCGGCCAGCGCATCCCGGATCGCTACGCTGGTATGCGTGTAGGCAGCCGGGTTGATGATGATGAAGTCTACGCCCTCGCCGCGCGCCGCATGGATGCGGTCGACCAGCGCGCCTTCGTGGTTCGACTGGAAGCTGCTCAGCGCCAGGCCACCCTGCGTGGCACGCTGTGCCAGCGCGGCGTCGATATCGGCCAGGGTCGTGTGCCCGTAGGTCTCCGGTTCCCGGGTTCCCAGCAGGTTCAGGTTCGGTCCGTGCAGGACCAGGACCTTGCGGTAGCCAGCTGAGCGTCGGTTGGAGCGGGTAGCGGTCACGGCAGCTCGACCATTTCAACGAAATTGCGCGGAGGTTACCGTAGCTTAGAGGGATTTGTCTAGCGCGCGATACAAGGCCTCGGGTAATTCCGAGGGTTGTCCCCTATCGAATGGTGCTGAATGCGACGCTTTTTGGCATCTTTGTGAAAATTGCGAAAAGATCGGCCCGGTTTCGATAAAAATCGGTGCAATTGTGCGAGATTCGCTCATGTCTTGGGCAGGGCGGCCCGCAACTCGTCGGCCGTCACCCGGCCCAGCTTGCGGAACTGCACGGCACCATCGGGCGAGATGATCACCGTATAAGGGAGGCCGCCGGCGCTATTGCCGAAGTTGCGCACCAGTTCGGTGCCGGTGAAGCCGGCCACGGCCAGCGGATAGTCGACCGGCACCTTCTTCAGGAACTGCTGGATATTGCTGGGCGAATCGATGCCGATGCCGACGAATTCGACCGGCTTGCCAGCGTATTCGCGGTGCAGGGCGGTCAGTTCGGGCATTTCCTCCACGCACGGTCCGCACCAGGGCGCCCAGAAGTTGACCACCAGGGTCTTGCCGCGCAGCGCCGCCAGGTCGAGGCTGGCGCCGTTCGGATCCGGCAGCTTGGCCTGGAAGAAGGTTTCCACGGCATGGTCGGCGGCCGGCTTGGGAGAAAACACATGGCGGCCGGCCAGGATGCCGGCCACCGTGGCCAGCAGGATGGCCGGCAGCCAGATCCACAGGCGCGAGCGCCGCGGGGCGGGGGTCAGGGTCATGTCTTGCAGCTAGGTGGTTGGAGCGCCCGCGGCGGGCGCGTCAATCCCGGGGCGCCGTGGCGGCCTGGCCGGAGTCGGCAGCCGTGGCCAGCAGGGCGCGCACGGCGTTCAGGTCGGCCCGGGCGATCCGGCCGCTGGCATCGGCGCGCACGGCGCCGCGCTCATCGTCCGCATCATACAGTGCTATATGGATGCCGACCGGCGTGCCGAGCTCCGCGCGCACCTCGGCCGACAGCTCGCGCGTCTCGCGGCTCGCCGGCCACTGGCCGCGCCACAGGAAGCTGAGAGTCTCGACCTCGCCGCGGCCGGCGAAATGGCGGGTCTCGCTGGTCTCGAAGTCGACGCCTGCGTTGAGCAGGTGCAGCGCGACATCCTTCGGGCTGTCGCAGAAGCACTGCAGGTAGACGTCGGAGTGCTCGGTGGCCGTGCCGTTGAGGGCGGCCCCGACCAGGTAGGGGCGGAAGCCCGCCAGCTCGGCCATGGCCAGCACGGCCAGGCGGCGCAGCAGCGCCAGGATGCGCGGTTGGCTGTCGCTGTGGAAGAGCGCCTGGTAGGCGCGCACTTCCTCTTCCACCATATCGTTGTCGGGCAGCCACTCGCCGGCCACGCGTACGTCGCCCAGCAGCTGCCGCACGGCCTTGCGCTTGGCGGTGGCGTAGTCGGCGCCGTCCTCCGCGATCATGCGGGCGGCGGCCTGGGCGATCTCTTCGCGCAGGTGGGCGGGGTCGGAGGGAAGGCGTCTTGGCATGCCTCGATGATACCGGAGCCGGCCGCGGCGGCCGTGCTGTCATGGGGGCGGTCCATCGGGATCGATCCGGATGCCGCAGTGCAGCGAAGCGCGCAGGCGCTCGGGTACAATGGCTGACCGTCCGGCGCCTGCGCCGGCCCAAGCGATACCGGATTCCATGCATATCCACATCCTCGGCATCTGCGGCACCTTCATGGGTGGCCTGGCCGTGCTGGCCAGGCAGGCCGGCCACCGCGTGACCGGCTGCGACGCCAACGTCTACCCGCCCATGAGCACGCAACTGCAGGCCCAGGGCATCGAACTGATCGAAGGCTTCGACCCGGCGCAGATCGCCCTCCAGCCGGACCTGTTCGTGATCGGCAACGTGGTCTCGCGAGGCAATCCGCTGATGGAAGCGATCCTCGACCGCAACCTGCCCTATATATCTGGGCCCCAATGGTTGGGCGAGCATGTGCTGGCCGGGCGCTGGGTACTGGCCGTGGCCGGCACGCACGGCAAGACCACCACCACCTCGATGCTGGCCTGGATCCTGGAGGATGCCGGCTACCAGCCCGGCTTCCTGGTCGGCGGCGTGCCGCAGAACTTCGGTATCTCGGCGCGCCTGACCGATTCCGACTTCTTCGTCATCGAGGCCGATGAGTACGACACGGCCTTCTTCGACAAGCGCAGCAAGTTCGTCCACTACCGGCCGCGCACCGCCATCCTGAACAACCTGGAATACGATCACGCCGACATCTTCCCCGATCTGGCCGCGATCGAGACTCAGTTCCACCACCTCGTGCGCACCGTGCCGGGGCAGGGCCGGCTGGTGGTCAACGGCATGGAGGACAGCCTCGCGCGCGTGCTCGAGCGCGGATGCTGGAGCGAGGTCGAGACCTTCGGCACGGGCAACTGGACCGAGCGCGACGCCGCGGCCGCGCACGCGCATGGCGAAGCCTTCGACGTGCTGCTCGACGAGTCCGTGCAGGGCCGCGTGGCGTGGTCCCTGCAAGGCATGCACAACCGCATGAACGCGCTGGCCGCGATCGCCGCCGCGCGCCACGTGGGGGTGCCGCCGGCGCAGGCGATCGCTTCGCTGGCCCGCTTCGCCAACGTCAAGCGGCGCATGGAAGTGCGCGGCGAAGCCGCCGGCGTGACCGTCTACGACGACTTCGCCCACCATCCCACCGCCATCCAGACCACCATCGACGGCCTGCGCAAGCGGGTGGGCCAGGCGCGCATCCTGGCCGTGCTGGAGCCGCGCTCCAACACCATGAAGCTGGGCGTGATGAAGGCGCAGCTGCCGGCCAGCCTGGCCGGCGCCGACCTGGTGTTCGGCTATGGCGCGCCGGGCGGCAAGGATGCGCTGGGCTGGGACCTGGCCGGGGCGCTGGCGCCGCTGGGCGCCCGCGCGAGCGCCTTCGACGATCTCGATGCCCTGGTGGCGGCGGTCAGCGCCGCCACCCGTCCGGGCGACCATGTGCTGGTGATGAGCAACGGCGGCTTCGGCGGTGTCCACCAGAAGCTGCTGGACGCCCTCGCCCTGCGGGCCGCCTGATCCAGCCGCCGGCGCCATGCTGCTCTACCTGCACGGCTTCCGTTCCTCGCCGCAATCGTTCAAGGCGCAGCTGATCCAGCAGCGCATGCGCGAGTGGGGCGTGGCGCGCTACTACGCCTGCCCGCAACTCGACGTCTCGCCCGCGCGCGCGATCGCGCAGGCCGAGACGGCCATCGCCGCAGCGCGTGGCGGCGACCCCGGCCAGCCGCTCACCATCGTCGGTTCGTCGCTGGGCGGCTTCTATGCGCGCTGGTTGGGCGAGCGCCATGGCTGCCGCACGGTGCTGCTCAATCCCGCCGTCCATCCTTGGACCGACCTGGAGGCCTACCTGGGCGCGCAGCCGCTGTGGCACGGCGGCGGCGAGGTCCTGGTCGAGCGCCGCCATCTGCAGGAGCTGCTCGACCTGCGCGTCGACGCCATCAGCCAGCCCGAGCGCTACCTGCTGCTGGCCGCCACCGGCGACGAAGTGCTGGACTACCGCGACATGCTGGCCGCCTTCCCCGGTGCGCGTACGCGCCTGATCCAGGGCAGCGACCACGGCATCAGCGAGTTCGCCGACTATCTCGACGAGGTGCTGGAGTTCTGCGGCTACGGGCCCGGCGGCGTCCGGCCCGGCGCATGAGCACCCCGCACCTGCGCCGCTGCGGCTGGAGCACGGTGCTGCCGGCCGACGAGGCCATTCCCGCCAATCTGCGGCGCTGGGTCTGCGGCGGTGGCTCGCTGACCGCGCGCCTGGTGGCCGCCAGCCATGAATTCCGCGTGCGCCGGCTGGCGCAGCGCATGGCGCTGCCGCTGGCCGACGAATGGCGGGCGCTGGGCGCGGTACGACCGCTGCCGGTGCTCGAGCGCGACGTGGTGCTGGTGTGCGACGATGCGCCGGCCGTGTTCGCACATACCGTGGTGCAGGCCCGCCATGCGCCGCGCGACTGGCCTTTCCTGCGTGGCCTGGGCGAGCGTCCGTTGGGCGGCGCGCTGTTCACCGATCCGCGCGTGCTGCGCGAGCCCTTCCAGTTCGCCCGGCTGCTGCCCCACCATCCGCTGTGGCGGCGCCTGCGCCAGGCGTTGCCGGCGCTCGCGGCCGGCACCATGCTGCCCGCGCGCCGCTCCGTGTTCCGGCGCGGCGGCGGCGTCATGCTCGTCACCGAGGTCTTCCTGCCGGACCTGCTGCGGCGAGCGGCTCCCGGGGATCGCGGCACCAGACTGCGGCCCCTCCCTCCATCCTGACCATACCAGCCAAGAGAAAGAGAAGACACCCATGAAACTGCAGGGACGTGTAGCGATCATCACCGGCGCGGCGGCCGGCATCGGTTTTGCCACGGCGCAGCGCTTTGCCGCCGAGGGCGCCATCGTCATCCTGTGCGACGTGCAAGAGGCGCGTGTGCGCGAGGCGGCTGCCAGCCTGGCCGCCACCGGTGCCACGGTGGACGCCTTCAAGGTGGACGTGACACGGCGCGACGAGGTCGATGCCATGGTCGCCGCCACGCTGGCCAAGCATAGCCGCATCGACGTCCTCGTCAACAACGCCGGCATTACCAAGGATGCGCGCCTGGCCAAGATGAGCGAGGCCCAGTTCGACGCCGTCATCGACGTCAACCTGAAGGGCGTCTTCAACTGCTCGCAGGCGGTGGCGTCGATCATGGCCGAGCAGGGCCGCGGAGTGATTCTCAATGCATCCAGCGTGGTCGGCCTGTATGGCAACTTCGGCCAGACCAACTATGCCGCCAGCAAGTTCGGCGTAATCGGCTTCACCAAGACCTGGGCGCGCGAACTGGGCCCGAAGGGCGTGCGGGTCAATGCGGTGTGCCCGGGCTTCGTCGCCACCGAGATCCTGCAGACCGTGCCGCAGAAGGTGCTCGACGGCATGCAGGAGTCGTGCTGGCTGCGCCGCCTGGCACAGCCGGCCGAGATCGCCAGCGTCTATGCCTTCCTCGCCAGCGACGACGCCAGCTACATCAACGGCACCGCGATCGAGGCCAGCGGCGGCATGTCGCTCTGAGCGCCACTGCGGGCGCGCCTTGCCCGGGGCGGCAATCCTGCCCCGGCCGACGCCCCGCGCCGGTGCGGTATCATCGCGTCTCTGACCGGGCGGCGCGCCGACCGGCCCCATTCCCTCCCGCAGGACCGGCTTCGCGGGTGCCGCCCAGTTGCGGCGCCAGCGGCGGAGCGCCCGGCATTTCAGAAAGACCCGTATCCATGCAGTTGCTGTTCGAAGAAGGCGGCGAGATCCGCGCCGGCACCGTACTGAGCCAGCAGGGCGAGGCCTACCAGGTGGAGCTGCCTGCCGGCAAGCGCACCAAGGTCAAGTCCCGCGATGTGCTGCTGCAGTTCGCCCAGCCGTCGGCCGCCGAACTGATGCGCCAGACCGAGGCGCTGGTGGCCGAGACCGACCTCGATTTCCTGTGGGAATGCGCACCGGAAGAGGAATTCGGCTTCGCCGAGCTGGCGGCCGAGTACTACGGGGCGGAGGCCGGTCCGGTGCAGCAGGCCGCGCTGGCCATGGCGCTGCACGGCAGTCCCGTCTATTTCCGCCGCAAGGGCCGCGGCCGCTACCTGCGCGCCCCGGAAGACCAGCTCAAGGCGGCGCTGGCGGCGCTCGAGCGCAAGCGCCAGCAGGCACTGGTGCAGGCCGAGTACGAGGCGCAGCTGAAGGCGCGCCAGTTGCCGGAGGCCTTCCGCGGCAAGGTGATGGGCCTGCTGTTCAAGCCGGACAAGAACAGCCTGGAATACAAGGCGATGGACGCCGCCTGCACCGCGCTGGGCATGACGCCGATGCGCCTGATGCTGGAATGCGGCGGCGTGGAGAGCGCGCGTGCGCTGCACGAGGCCAAGTTCCTGGCGGAATGCTTCCCCAAGGGCATCGGCTTTCCCGCCGTCGACGTGTCCGAGCCGCCGGCCGACCTGCCGGTGGCCGACGTGCAGGCCTTCTCGATCGACGACGTCACCACCACCGAGATCGACGACGCGCTGTCGGTGGTCACGCTGCCGGACGGCAAGCTGCGCGTGGGCATCCACATCGCCGCGCCAGGCCTGGGCATCCGCCGGGGCGACGCGCTCGACGCGATCGCGCGCCAGCGCCTGTCCACGGTCTATTTCCCCGGTGACAAGATCACCATGCTGCCGGACGCGGTGGTCGAGCGCTACACGCTGCAGGAAGGCCGGCAGTGCCCGGCCCTGTCGCTGTACGTGACCGTCGATCCGAGCCTGCCGATGATCCTGGGCAGCGAGACGCGCGCCGAACTGGTGCCGATCGCGGCCAATCTGCGCCACAACCTGCTCGAAGACGTGGTGACCGAACAGGCGCTGGCCGAGGGTTCCGGCGACTATCCCTTCCGTGACGAACTGGCCAAGCTGTGGCAGTTCGCCGGCTACCTGTACGACGAGCGCCAGAAGGCACGCCTGGCCAGCGGCCTGCGCCCGGAGGTGCACAACCGCGCCGACTACAGCTTCTATATCGACCAGCTCGAAGGTGGCGGCGAACGCGTGCGCATCGAGCAGCGCCGGCGCGGCTCGCCCCTGGACAAGATCGTGGCCGAGTTGATGATCCTGGCCAACAGCACCTGGGGCAAGCTGCTGGCCGACCACGGCGTGCCGGGCATCTACCGCACGCAGAAGGCCTGGGGCATGCATCGCACCCGCATGCAGACCTATCCGGCGCCGCACGAGGGCCTGGGTGTGGCCCAGTACGCCTGGAGCACCTCGCCGCTGCGCCGCTATGTCGACCTGGTCAACCAGTGGCAGATCATCGCGGTGGCACAGCACGGCGGTGTCGCCAAGCTGGTGGCGCCGTTCAAGCCCAAGGATGCCGACCTGCTGGCCGCCGTGGCGGACTTCGAAGGGACCTACGCCGCCTACGCCGACCACCAGTCGACCATGGAGCGCTACTGGTGCCTGCGCTGGCTGGAGCAGGAGAAGCGCCAGCGCATGATGGCTTCGGTGCTGAAGGATGGCGCGGTCCGCTTCGCCGACATCCCGCTGGTGGCGCGCGTACCCGAGTTGATGCAGGCGGCGCGCGGTACTCAGGTGATGCTGGAGATCGCTTCCACCGACGAACTGTCGCTCGAGGTGTCGTGCCGTGTGCAGGAGGTCTTCGCCGGCGATGTCGACCTGACCGACGAGATGCTGGAGCTCGACGAGGAGGCCTCGGAAGTGTCGGCCGAGGCGGCTGCCGAAGCCGCGGCCGAGGACGCAGCAGAACAGGCGGCAGAGCAGGTGGCGGAGCCGTCTGCGCAATCGTCGGCGGATGCCGACGGGGCTCCGGCCGGCGAGGCGTCGGGCGCGCGCGACACCGGCGCCGGCAGCGGCGCCTGAGGCATGGCAAAGGTCCGGCACTCCCTTACAATGCCGGACGGATCGAAGCGCATGGCGCGTGATGTCGGCGCCACCGCATGCAGGGCACCGGATGGCCGCCCTGCATCGCTGCCCCGTCTTCGCTCCCGTTTCCGCGGCTGTTCCTTGCCGCCGTATCCACTGCGTCTTCGCCTCGTTTCCGCACCGCTGCCTCGCCTGCCATCGTGAAAGCCGTCCTCGCTCCCCGCCAGTGGTGGAACGCCAGCAGCGCGATGACGCGCGCGCTGGCCATCTCGCTGGCCGCGCACGCGCTGCTGCTGACCGTGCGCGTGGCGGCGCCGGACGCATTCGAGATCAAGCGTGCCGATGCCGCGCTGGACGTGGTGCTGGTCAACGCCAAGTCGGCCGAGCGGCCGCACAAGCCCACCGTGCTGGCGCAGGCCAACCTCGATGGCGGCGGCGAGCACGAGACCCAGCGCGCCACCACGCCGCTGCCGTCGCAGACCGAGGCGCGCGACGGCGACCTGCTGCGGCAGATGCAGCGGCGCGTGACGCAGCTCGAAGACGAACAGCGGCGCCTGATGACGCAGTCGCGCCAGCCCGCGCCCGCGCTGCGCAGCCAGCCGCTGAAGCCGGGCGACAATCCGGCCGACGATACCCTGCGCGGCCAGGACGAGCGCACCTCGCTGGACGAGATGGCCAAGCTCGAGGCCGAGATCGGCCGCAACCTCGACCACTACGCCAAGCGGCCCAAGCGCTTCCAGCTGACCGCCACCAGCGCGCAGGAGGTCGATTACGCGCAATACTATGACCGGCTGCGCCACAGGATCGAGGCGCGCGGTACTGCAGACTTTCCCCAGCGCAACGGCAAGCCGCTGTACGGGCAGCTGATCCTGGTGATCAACGTCAACCGGGCCGGCCGGCTCGGTTACAACCGCGACGGCTACAATGTCGAGGCGGTCGACGTGGTCAAGAGTTCGGGCGATCCGGCGCTGGACCGCCAGGCCGTGGCCATCGTGCGCGCCGCCGCGCCGTTCGGCGCCTTCACGCCGCAGATGCAGGCGCGCCAGGACATCCTGGAAGTCATTTCCACCTTCAAGTTTTCGCGCAGCGGGCTGGAAACCCGGCTGCAGGCACGCTGATGACAAGCTCCCCGCAAGATCCGGCCGCATCCGGCCAGACCCCCGATCGCTATGTGGTGATCGGCAACCCCGTCGCGCACAGCCGCTCGCCCGCCATCCATGCCGCCTTTGCCCGGCAGACCGGCGAGGCGATCGCCTACGACCGGCTCGAAGCCCCGCTGGACGGCTTCGCCGCGACCGTGCGCGATTTTCTCGCCCAGGGCGGCCACGGCTTCAATGTGACCGTGCCCTTCAAGCTCGAGGCCTACGACCTGGCCGACCGCCTGACGGAGCGCGCCGAAGCCGCCGGCGCGGTCAACACCATGTGGCAGGAAGACGGCCTGCTGCATGGCGACAACACCGACGGCGTGGGCCTGGTGCGCGATATCCAGGACAACCTCGACGTGCTGCTCGAAGGCCGGCGCGTGCTGCTGCTGGGCGCCGGCGGCGCGGCCATGGGCGCCATGCTGCCGCTGATCGAGTGCCGGCCGTCGCGCATCGTGGTGGCCAACCGTACCGCGGCGCGGGCCAGCGACATGCTGGAAGAATTCGTCGAGGCGGCGGACCAGTACGGCGTCGAGCTGTGGGGCGGCGGCCTGGATGCGCTGGAAGCGCTGGCCGAGGACGAGGGTTGCGAGATCGTCATCAACGCCTCGTCCAGCAGCCTGCACGGCGAGGTGCCGCCGGTGCCCGAGTGGATGCTGGGCGAGGGCGTGCTGGCCTACGACATGATGTACGGCGCCGAACCCACGGTCTTCCTGCGCTTTGCCGAGCGCTGCGGGGCACGTGTCAGCGACGGCCTGGGCATGCTGGTCGAGCAGGCCGCCGAGGCCTTCTACAACTGGCGCGGCGTGCGCCCGCGCACCGCGCCGGTGCTGGCCGAGCTGCGCGCGGCGCTGCGCGCCGAAGCCGGCCGCTGAGCGGACCGGAGCCTGCCGTGGCCTTGCGCCGCGCCCGCCCGCCGGCCGCCGGCCGGCACCCCATGCATCCGCTGCGCTGGCTGGCTTACCTGGCCGGCTGCCTGCTGGCCGGCGTGCTGGTCATGCAGCTCTATTTCTTCTGCCAGATCGCGGCCTGGCAGGTTCTCAATCCGTCGAGCACCAGCTTCATGCGCGCCGAGCGCTGGCGGCTCTGCGGCGCCAGGCTGTGGGGCTGTGGCATCGAGCGCCGCTGGGTGTCCTACGACGATATCTCGCGCAACCTCAAGCGCGCGGTGATCGCCAGCGAGGACGCCGACTTCGTCAACCATCCCGGCTACGAGCTCGACGCCATGCTCAATGCCTGGGAGCGCAACAAGCAGCGCGGCCACATCGTGCGCGGCGGCTCCACCATCACCCAGCAACTGGCCAAGAACCTGTTCCTGTCGCCGGAGCAGCACTACCTGCGCAAGGGCCAGGAACTGGCCATCGCCTGGATGCTCGAGTTCTGGCTCGACAAGCAGCGCATCTTCGAGATCTACCTGAACTCGGTGGAGTGGGGCGAGGGAGTGTTCGGCGCCGAGGCCGCGGCCCAGCACTACTTCAAGACCAGCGCGGCGCGGCTGAGCGTGGGCCAGGCCGCCCGGCTGGCGGCGGCGCTGCCGGCGCCCAAGTGCTTCGACAAGACGCAATACTGCGCCAATGTGCGCGTCAACTTCAAGGCCAAGGCCGGCATCATCGCGCGCCGCATGGGCGCCGCCACGCTGCCGGACTGAGCGCCGCGCCGGGCGTGCCGTTCAGCTCAGCCAGCCCTTGCGGCGGAAATACACCAGCGGCACCGCGGCGGACACGGCCATCAGGGCGATGGCCCAGGGATAGCCGAGCGACCAGTCGATCTCCGGCATGATCTTGAAGTTCATGCCATAGATGCTGGCGATCAGGGTGGGCGGCATCAGCGCCACCGACACCACCGAGAACAGCTTGATGATCTTGTTCTGGTTGATATTGATGAAGCCGACGGTGGCATCCAGCAGGAAGTTGATCTTGTCGAACAGGAAGGCCGTGTGGTTCTCGATGGAGTCGATGTCGCGCAGGATCTGGCGCGCCTCGTCCTGCTGCTCGGCCGACAGCAGCTGGCTGCGCATCAGGAAGGAGACGGCGCGGCGGGTGTCCATCACGTTGCGGCGGATGCGCCCGTTCAGGTCTTCCTCGCGCGCAATGGTTTCCAGCACGTCGGCGGCGGCGGCATCGGTCACGTTCTCCGCCAGCACGCGCCGGCTGGCCTCTTCCAGCCGCTCGTAGACCTCCTCGATCGAGTCGGCCGAGTACTCGGCGTCGGTCGCGTACAGGTCCATCAGCACGTCCTTGGCATTGCGCACCGAGCCCGGGCGCATGCGGGCGCGCAGGCGCACCAGGCGGAACACCGGCAGGTCCTCGTCATGGATGGAGAAGAGGACGTCGCGCGTCAGCACGAAGGCCACGCGCACGTTGTGCGAGGCATCTTCCTCGTCGAGCAGGAAGTCGGTACGGATATGCAGGTGGCCGTCCTCGCCTTCGAAGTAGCGTGCCGAGGCTTCCAGGTCGCCGAGATCCTCGAGCTCGGGCAGGGCCACGCCGTAGGCTTCCTTGATCCAGGCGAGTTCCTCGTCGTCCGGATTGACGACATCGATCCAGATGGGCTTGTGCTGCAGCAGTTCGTTGCGGTCGTCGACCTGCTCCTGTGCGAGCCGGCCTTTCTGCAGGACGAACAGATTGATCATCCCTGGGGTTCCTCGTTGCGTTCGGCCAAGACAGGCGCGAGCAGATTCGGCTGGCAAGCGTGATCGCGCTGTGCATGCCGGCGGCGCCGGCATCGCGCAAGGCGATGGCGTTTGCCGGTCAGGCCGGCGGTCGGGGGGAGGTGAGGTCCCGGGGCGGCGTCGCACCTGTGCGAGGCCTGCCGGGGACGGATGCCGCTCGCCCGCAGCGTGCTGCGGGCCAAGGGCGACCGGGCGGAGCGCGCGCTCCGGCGACGGTCGTTACGCAGCCCGCAGTGACATGGCATCCGTGCCTGCCGCGGCCTTGCCACGACGGCTCGAACACCCGATGCTACTGCCCACGTAATCTCTCCGGGATTATGGATGGGCGCGAGTGTAGCCCAACGCATGGGGGCTTGTTAAGTGAAATCTTGGTGCGTAGGCGGTGGCGTCGGAGCCGGCTTCAGCGACGCGTGCCGAGCAGCGGCACCAGCAGTACCGAGGCCAGCGCGGCCAGCATCAGCGCCACGGCGGCGTAGTCCTGCCAGTGCGGCTGCTCGCCCAGCATCCACATGCCGGAGAAGACGCCGACCACGGGGATGAACATCACCGACAGGCTGGACACGGCGGGCGGCAGCGAGCGCGCCAGCGAAAACCAGACGAGGTGGCAATAGGCGAACACGACCACCGCGTTGTAGGCGATGGCGGCCCATTCGACGGCATCGGGCAGGCGCCAGCCGCTCTCGAGCAGCAGGGTGCCGGCGAGCAGGAAGGGCAGGGTGCAGACCAGCATCCAGAAGGTCAGCACGCCGACCGGCAGCGCCAGGGTGCTGCGCTTCATCAGTTGGGTGCCGTAGCCCCAGCCGGCCGCGGCGAGCAGCATCAGCAGGGTGCCGGCCGGGCTGCCCGTCAGCGTGGCCAGCTCGCCCGACAGCAGCAGGGCGATGCCCGACAGCGCGCAGGCAATGCCGGCCCAGGCCGGGGCGGCCAGGCGCTCGCGGAACAGCAGGAGGCCCCACAGCACCGCCCAGATCGGCATGGTGTAGCCGAGGATGGCGGCGCGCCCGGACGACAGCAGCTTGACCGCGCAGATCGCGAACAGGTGCCAGATCACCATATTGGGCAGGGCCAGGCGCAGCACCGGGCCCCAGTCCCGCCGCGGCAGCCGCAGGGACTCCCCGCGCAGCCGCAGGGCCAGGCCCAGTGCCACCACGCCGCCGGCCATGCACAGCAGGCGGAAGGCCAGCGGCGGGAAATGCGCCACGCCCAGTTTCATGACCGGCCAGTTGACGCCCCAGGCGACGGTGAGCAGGACGAGCAGGACGAGGCCGCGGCGGTCGAGGGTCATGAGCGCAAAGGGGGGATGCGCAGCAGGCCGGCGCGCGCTACGCTTTGTATGCGAGGAGACGCGAAACGATAGCACGCAGCGGGTAAAATCCCGCCATGAGCATCGATGCCGCAGGAACGGGCGCGCCCCGGCGCCGCCCAGCGGCCAACCGGCCGGTGCAGCCGCCGGCCAACCAGGACACCGAGCATTCCATGACCTTCACCGAGCAGCTCGCCGCAGCGTGGCGGCGCAATGATTCCCTGCTGTGCGTCGGCCTCGATCCGGATCCGGGCAAGCTGCCGCTTTCCCTGACCGGCACCGGTGGCGCCATCTTCGCCTTCTGCCGCGAGATCGTCGACGCCACGGCCGACCTGGTCTGTGCCTTCAAGCCGCAGATCGCCTACTTCCATTCCCAGCGCGCCGAGGACCAGCTCGAGCAGCTGATCCACTATATCCATGACGCCCACCCCGGCATCCCGGTGGTCCTCGATGCCAAGCGCGGCGACATTGGCTCCACCGCCGAACACTACGCCAGCGAGGCCTTCGAGCGCTACCAGGCTGATGCGGTCACGGTCAGTCCCTACATGGGCTTCGATTCGATGCAGCCCTACCTGGCCTACCCGGAGCGCGGCGTGATCGTGCTGTGCCGCACCTCCAATGCCGGCGGCTCCGACGTGCAGTTCCTGCAGGTGGACGGCAAGCCGGTCTACCAGATCGTGGCCGAGTCCGCGCGCGAGCGTTGGAATACCAATGGTCAGATGGGCCTGGTGGTAGGCGCAACCTTCCCCAACGAGATCGCCAAGGTGCGTGAGATCGTGGGCGATATGCCGCTGCTGATTCCGGGCATCGGCGCCCAGGGCGGCGATATCGAGGCCACCGTCAAGGCGGGCCGCACCGCCGACGGTACCGGCATGATGATCAATTCTTCGCGCGCCATCCTGTATGCCAGCCGCGAGAAGGACTTCGCCAGCGCCGCGCGTACGGTCGCGCAGCAGACGCGCGATACCATCAACCGCTACCGCCACGGCTGAGGGCCGCGCCGGCCCGGCCGGCGCGGCTCAGGCCTCGCTGCGCACCAGCTCGATCAGGCCGCGCAGCGCGTGCTCGGCGGCCTGGCGGCGTACCTGGGCCCGGTCGCCGCGCAAGCGCTGGGTTTCCACGATGGTGGTGACGCGGTTGCTCCAGCCGAAGCAGACCATGCCCACCGGCTTTTCCGGCGTGCCGCCGTTCGGCCCGGCCACGCCGGTGATCGACAGGGCCACCTGGGCACGGCTGTTGAGCAGCGCCCCGTCCACCATCGCCCGCGCGACTTCCTCGCTGACCGCGCCGTGTTCGCGGATCAGCTTGGCCGGCACGCCCAGCATGGTCGTCTTGGCCTCGTTCGAGTAGGTGACGAAGCCGCGCTCAAACCAGCCCGACGAGCCGGAGATGTCTGTGACGGCCGCCGCCACCAGGCCGCCGGTGCAGGACTCGGCGGTGGCGAGCATCAGCGAGCGATCGGCGAGGACGGTTCCTGCCTGGATGGCGAGTTGTTCGAGCAGGCGGCTGACGGGCATGGTCGGAAGACGGGAAGGCGTTGAGTAGCGTAGAGAGGCGTTGGCTGGGCTTGGCGGCCGGTAGCAAGGGGGCGTCGCGCGTGTGGATCCTCTAGATCGAGCGCCAGATGGCGAACACCAGCAGCGTATAGAAGGCAGCCAGCACGTCATCGAACATGACGCCGAAGGCGCCGCGCAGGCCGGGACCCTTGAGGCTGCGGTCGTAGTGGCCGATCGGGGCGGGTTTGGCGATGTCGAACAGGCGGAACCACAGGAAGGCGGCGAACTGGCCCCAGAAGCTGGTCGGCGTGACGAAGGCCAGCACCAGCCAGATGGCGACGATCTCGTCCCAGACCATGCTGCCGTGGTCGTGCACGCCCATGTCCCGGGCCGTGCGGTTGCAGGCCCACAGGCCCAGCACGAAGCCGCCGGCAATCAGCCACAGCCAGGTGAAGGGCTGGACCCACATCGAAATGACGACGTAGGACAGCCATCCGTACAGCGTGCCCACGGTGCCCGGGCTGACCGGGGACAGTCCCGAACCGAAGCCCATCGCGATCAGGTGGGCGGGGTGGGACAGCATGAAGCGGGCGGTCGGACGCATCACTTTGGCGGTCTGGCCGGCGTCGAGGGTCATGGCAGGATCGCGGGGCGCGGGTCCTGACGGATTGGCGGACATCAAGGCTTGGCTCGTCTGGTTCTTGTCTTATGGTGTCTTGCGGCAGCTGGCGCCGCCACCGGCGGCACGTCCCGCATCATGGCACGGCGGCCGTCCGCGTGCCAGTTGGCCGGGCGCCGCATGCCGGGCTTCAGCCCGGCGCGAAATGATCGAAGCTCCTGCCCGCATAAGCGATCGGGCTGCCCCAGCGGTTGACCAGGCGCAGTCCGGGCTCGGCGGTGATCGAGCCGGCGCGCGCCAGGGGCAGCTCGAGGCGCCTGCCGATGGCGCGCACCGCGTCGCGCGCGCCGGCCGGGGCGGTGAAGCAGAGCTCGTAGTCGTCGCCGCCGGCCAGCAGGCATTCGAGCTGCAGGTCGGCCGGCTGCTGCGCCAGTACCGTGGAACGTGGCAGTGCATCGACATCGACCAGGGCGCCCACTTGCGAGCGCTCGAGGATGTGGCCGAGGTCACCCAGCAATCCGTCGGAAATATCGAGTGCGGCATGGGCGACACCGCGCAGCGCCAGGCCGAGCGCGACACGCGGCGTGGGCCGTTCCATGCGCTCGCGCACCTGCGTGAACTCCGGCTCGGGCAGCAGCCATTCGCCGCGGCAGTCGCCCAGGGCCAGGCGCGCGTCGCCGAGCGTGCCGGACACCCAGATGTCGTCGCCGGCGCGGGCAGCGTCGCGGCGCAGCGCTGCCTGGGGCGGTACGTCGCCGAACACGGTCAGGCACAGGTTGAGCGGCCCGCGCGTGGTGTCGCCGCCGATCAGCTCGCAGCCGTGGGCGTCGGCCAGGGCCAGCATGCCGCGCGCCAGCCCGGCCAGCCAGTCGGGGTCGGCCTCGGGCAGCGCCAGCGCCAGGGTGAAGGCGCGCGGCTCGGCGCCCATGGCGGCGAGGTCGGACAGGTTGACCGCCAGCGCCTTGTGGCCCAGGGCCTCAGGCGACACGTCGGGGAAGAAATGCCGCCCGCTGACCAGCATGTCCGTACTGATCGCGAGCAGATGGCCCGGCCGTGCCTCGAGCAGGGCGCAGTCGTCGCCGACGCCCAGTGCCGCCTTCTGCGCGGGGCGGGTGAAATAGCGTCGGATCAGCTCGAATTCGGAGAGCGGGGCGCTGGCGGCGTCGGACATGGTGGATCTGGACCGGTGGTGGGGAGGCGGCCGGCGAGAGGGGCGCGCCGCAACGGAAATCGCAGCGCGACAGCCGCAAAAGGACTAAAAAGGACTATCGTCGGCAGGCAGCCATGCTGCGCGCCAGGGGCGCCGGCGGCGCCTGGCGCATGCCACATGGCAGGTGGCCAGATTGTACCGAATCGCAATGGCGACTCGTGGGAAATGCTGATTGTGAAATAATATTTCACAATATAAAATTCCCGCTCCGATTCAAGCGAAGCGGGCGCCCTGGCAGACCATGCGCAGCGGCGGCCGGCGGCCCGGTGGCAGGCACGGGCAGGAGGCGCGGGCGGGTGGAGCCGGCCCGTCGCCTCGTCCTCACCATCCAGGCTCCGCTGACCGGAAGACGCGCCGATGACCAGTTCCCAGCAGCCCACGTCCCAAGACGAGCTCAAGCAGCAGCAACGCGAGGCGCTGCGCAAAGCCGCGCTCGAGTACCACGAGTTTCCCACCCCGGGCAAGATCTCGGTCACGCCGACCAAGCCGCTATCCAACCAGCGCGACCTGGCGCTGGCCTATTCGCCCGGCGTGGCCGCCGCCTGCGAGGAGATCGTCGCCGATCCCGCCAATTCCTTCCGCTACACCGCGCGCGGCAACCTGGTCGGCGTGGTGACCAACGGTACCGCCGTGCTGGGCCTGGGCGATATCGGCCCGACCGCCTCCAAGCCGGTGATGGAAGGCAAGGCCGGGCTGTTCAAGAAGTTCGCCGGCATCGACGTCTTCGACATCGAGATCGACGAGAAGGACCCTGAAAAGCTGGTCGACATCATCGCCTCGCTGGAGCCGACCTTCGGCGGCATCAACCTGGAAGACATCAAGGCGCCGGAGTGCTTCTACGTGGAGCGTACGCTGCGCGAGCGCATGAAGATCCCCGTCTTCCACGACGACCAGCACGGCACTGCCATCGTGGTCGGCGCCGCGGTGATCAACGGCCTGAAGGTGGTCGGCAAGGACATCGCCAAGGTCAAGCTGGTGGCCTCCGGCGCCGGCGCGGCGGCGCTGGCCTGCCTGGACCTGCTGGTCGACCTGGGCCTGCCGGTCGAGAACATCTGGGTGACAGATCTGGCCGGCGTGGTCTACGCGGGCCGTACCGAGCTGATGGACCCCGAGAAGGCCCGCTTTGCGCAGAAGACCGACAAGCGCAAGCTGGGCGAGGTCATCGACGGGGCCGACATCTTCCTGGGCCTGTCGGCGGCCGGCGTGCTCAAGCAGGACATGGTGCAGCGCATGGCCGACAAGCCGCTGGTGCTGGCACTGGCCAACCCCAATCCGGAAATCATGCCGGAACTGGTCAAGGAGGTGCGTCCCGACGCGGTGATCGCCACCGGCCGCACCGACTATCCGAACCAGGTCAACAACGTCCTGTGTTTCCCCTTCATCTTCCGCGGCGCACTCGATTGCGGCGCCACCACTATCACGCGCGAGATGGAAATCGCGGTCGCGCACGCGGTGGCCGACCTGGCGCGCCAGGAGCAGAGCGACATCGTCGCTTCGGCCTACGGCATCCAGGACCTGTCGTTCGGGCCGGAATACCTGATCCCCAAGCCCTTCGATCCGCGCCTGATCGTCAAGATCGCGCCGGCGGTGGCCGAGGCGGCCATGCAGTCCGGCGTCGCCCGGCGCCCGATCGAGGACATGGATGCCTACCGCCAGCAACTGCAGCAGTTCGTCTACCACTCCGGTACGCTGATGAAGCCGATCTACGCGGCGGCGCGCAAGCTGGAAGCGGAGAAGAAACGCATCGTCTTCGCCGAGGGCGAGGAGGAGCGCGTGCTGCGCGCGGTGCAGGTGATCGTCGATGAGCGGCTGGCCAACCCGATCCTGGTCGGCCGTCCCGCCGTGCTGGCCCATCGCATCGAGCGCTTCGGCCTGCGCCTGCGCGAGGGAATCGACTTCACCGTCGTCAATCCCGAGAACGATCCGCGTTTCCGCGAGTATTCCGAGTCCTACTACCGGATGATGGCGCGCCAGGGCGTCACGCCCCAGTACGCCAAGCTGGAGATGCGCCGCCGTACCACGCTGATCGGCGCCATGCTGATCAAGAATGGCGAGGCCGACGGCATGGTGTGCGGCACCGTCAGCAGCACCGCCGCCCACCTGCGCTACATCGACCAGGTGCTCGGCTGCTCCAATACGGTCTATGCCGCGATGAACGGACTGGTGCTGCCGGGGCGCCAGATCTTCCTGGTCGACACGCACGTCAACATCGATCCGAGCGCCAGTGAACTGGCCGAGATCACGCTGATGGCGGCCGATGAGCTGAAACGCTTCGGCATCGTGCCCAAGGTGGCGCTGCTGTCGCATTCCAACTTCGGCACCTCCGAGGCCCCGTCCGCGCAGAAGATGCGGCAGACGCTGGCGATCCTGCGCGAGCGCGCGCCGGACCTGGAGGTCGATGGCGAGATGCACGGCGATTGCGCGCTCGACGAGAAGCTGCGCAATACGCTGGTGCCGGACGGCGTGCTGAAGGATGAGGCCAACCTGCTGGTCTGCCCGAACATCGACTCGGCCAATATCGCCTACAACCTGCTGAAGGTGGCGGCGGGCAACAATGTGGCGATCGGCCCCATCCTGCTTGGTGTCAAGGCGCCGGCCCACATCCTGACGCCGTCGGCGACGGTGCGCCGCATCGTCAACATGACGGCCCTGGTGGTGGCCGATGCCGCGGCCAAGCGCTAGGTCGCGCTGACTTTTCCGAAGCCGGGCCCGCCCGGCTTTTTTTGTTTCTGCGCTTGGGAGGTTAGTATGCGCACACCTTCATTTAACATCTTGATACGATTGAACAATTCCTGCCGCATCTGGCGCAGGGATTGATTATTTGGACGCATGCGCGTAACCTTACGCCTTCGATGCATACGCATCGTGATGCGCGTCTCGATGTTGCTGCAAGCTCGGCCAGGGCGAGCGGTCTGTCCCCGATGTCCGGGCCTCAGGCAGGTTGCCGGTTCAACCAAGACTACCAAGTGGGTTCCCAGAATTCTCTGACGCAGCGCGCGACACCGCAGTCCCTGGCGAAACGGGCGGCATGCCTCGCGGGCAGCCTGGCCCTGGCCGCCTGCCTGCTGGTCCAGCCGGTGCTGGCGCGACAGCAGCCGGACACGGCGGTGGGAACCATCGCCGCGCAGGAACTGCCCAAGGAAGCACAGCGTACCCTGGAGCGGATCGAGGCCGGTGGACCGTTCCCGTATGACAAGGACGGCTCCCGCTTCGGTAACTACGAGCGTGTCCTGCCGGCGCAGCCGCGTGGCTATTACCGCGAGTACACGGTCAAGAGCGGCGGGCGCAACCGGGGTGCCAAACGCATCGTCTGCGGCGGCGACCAGCGTGCCGCCAACGATTGCTACTACACGGAAGACCACTACAACAGCTTCAAACGGATAAGCAAATGATGACTGACATTTTCGGATTGGGCGACGCCCTTGCCGCCCGCGAAGAGCGCGGCGCCGGAGATGGCTGGCAGCGGGCGCAGAACCAGGCCCGAAATCTTTACGACAACGTGCTGGCGATGCCGCGTCCCGAGCTCTCGCACAACCTCCCCCCTGCTGCCCCGGCAGCGCCCGCCTCCGCGGGCGCCGTGGCCGGCGCCGAGGGCGCCAACGAGGATGCCATGAACCTGTTCAAGACGGTGCGTCCGAACATCGTCCAGTCGATCCGAGCCTTCCGCGTGCCCGAACTCGCCAGGGCGGCGGCGGACCTGGGCCAGCATTTCCTCTATGCCAACTGCGCGCACTGCGCGAGCAAGGCGGAAGTGCTGGAGACGATCGCCACCGCCTTCCTGTTCCCCAAGCATTTCGGCAAGAACTTCGATGCGCTGGCCGACTGCCTGACCGACATGATCTACAAGGCAGGCCAGCAGCCCGGCTTCGTGATCGTGCTGGAGGGCTTGCCGGTGGCGCAGAAGTTCGACAAGGAAGCACGCGAGGTCCTGCTCGACGTGTTCCGCGACGCGGCCGAATTCTGGGGCGAGCGCAAGGTCCAGTTCCGCGTCTTCTATTCCTTCGCCTGATCTTTGCCTGAACCGGCGCAAGCCGGAAGGAAGAACGGCCCGCATCTGCGGGCCGTTTTCATGCATGCGGGCGGCGAGCCGCCGTCAGGCCGCCGGGGGTACCTGGCCGTTCGGCGTCAGCTTGTCGATCAGTTCCGGCAGGCCTTCGCTGAGATGAGCGGCGACATCGTCCGTCGACATGCCGGTGGCCTGTGCCAGCGAGGCGAGTGCGCCGGTGTGGCCCAGCGCGCTGCTCAGGTCGGAAGCGCTGACGGGCTGGTTGGCGCCGGTGCCGATCCAGGACGCCACCTGCTGGCCGAGGCCGGCCTGCGCGAGCACCTGCTGCAACACGCCGATGCCGCCCGCTGCCGCGCTTTCGCTCGGTGCGCCGCCGGCCTGGCCGCCGAGCAGCCCGCCCAGCAGTGAGCCGAGATCCCCCAGGCCGCCCGCGCCAGCGCCGCCAGCCGCGGCACCGTTGCCGCCGGTCAGGCCACCCAGCAGGCCCCCCAGGCTGCCGAGCAGGCCCCCGCCCTGGCTTTCCGCCTGGCCGGCCTGCGCCTCGCCGGCGCCCTGGTGGCGCGCGGCCAGCATCGCCAGCAAGCCCAGCGCCAGCATCAGCTTGGGATTGCCGCCGCCGGCCTGCGCCGCGTCACGTTGCCCCAGCACTCCGCCCAGCACGCTATCGAGTAGTCCCATGATCGACTCCTTCCACTGAGAGCGACGGCCCGCCTGCGGCCGTCAGAATCCGCCAAGCACGGCGTTCAAGGCGGCCAGGCAGGCGAGCCCGGCCGTTTCGGTGCGCAGGATGCGCGGCCCGAGTGACACGCCGGTGAATCCGGCGCGCAGGGCGGCATCCTCTTCTTCCGGGCTGAGCCCGCCTTCCGGGCCGATCAGCAACGTCAGCCCGTCGGCCAGCCAGGTCTCGCGTCGCTGTGCGGCCAGCGTCACCAGCGGCTGGCTGGCGCGCGGCGTCAGCAGCAGGCGCTCGCCGGTGCCGGCCCGGGCCAGCCAGGCCTCGAACGGCACGATCGGGGCAACGGCCGGCACGCGGTTGCGTCCACACTGCTCGCACGCCGCCTCGACCAGGGCCTGCCAGTGCGCGCGCCGCTTGTCGGCGCGCTCGCCGGCCAGGCGCACCACGCTGCGGGCTGCCTGCAGCGGCTGCACGGCTGCTACGCCGAGTTCGACCGCCTTTTCGATCAACCAGTCCATCTTGTCGCCGCCTGCCAGGCCCTGCGCCAGCGTCACGCGCAGCGGGGGCTCGGCCTCGTCGTGCGTCTGTGCGCCGACGCGCGCAACTGCCTGGCGCTTGCCCAGGTCCAGCAGTACGGCCGCGTAGCTGCCGCCGCGGCCGTCGAACAGGGTGATGGGGTCGCCCGGGTTGAGGCGCAGCACCTGGACGTGGCGCACCACGGATTCCGGCAAGGCGAGGTCGGCGCCGGCCGCCAGCGGCTCGGCGACGAAGAAGCGGGGCGGCATCAGGCGGCACCCGCTTTGGCGAGCGGCTTGCCGAAGCCCCAGCGATAGCCGTCGGGGTCGACCACCATGCAGTAGCGGTCGCCCCAGAACTGGTCGGCCGGCGCCATCAGGCTGGTGGCGCCGGCCGCCACCGCGCGCGCGTGCATGGCATCGACGTCGTCGCAGTAGACATAGAAGGTCTGCGGGCATTCCACGCCCAGCGAGCGGGGCGAGCGGGCCGTGCTGCCCCAGGCGCCTTCCGGCGCGAACATCAGCACCAGTTCGTCCTGGTAGCGCATTTCCGCATGGATCGGCACCCCGTTCTCGTCGACCACGTCGCCGGCGGCGAAACCGAAGGCGCGGGAGTAGAAGTCCAGGGCGGCGCGGGCATTGGCCACGGTCAGGTAGGGGGTGAGCCAGGGCGTGTTGGCCGGTCGGGTCATGAGCATCTCCGTGGTCGTTTCCGTGCAGCGGAAACCGGGCGCGGACGCCGGAACGGGGCGGGCGTCTTGCGCGGTGCGAGTGGGCATCTTACGCGCTGGCGTCGCCGCTGTCGAAGCAGGCCCGCGGGCGGCGGCGCGGCGCGGCGTGGCGCGGCGTGGCGCGGCCATCGGCAGTGGGGCCATCCGTGCGGATGTCCGGGACCTGCTGCGCTCGGCATATCCGCCCAGGCGGGAGACGCGGTTGAAACGTGCCCTTTGCGGTATTTCCGCCTGGCGGTGCGGCGAGCACGCCGCTGCCGGCCGCGTGGCGCCGCCCGGCGCGCCGGCAAGGCCCGGCGCCGGCCATTCCATCCAGGGTGTGCCGCAGGCGGGAACGCTCCCGGCAGGCCCGGAAATGCCTCGGCCTTCTGGTAAAATCGCGCTTTTCCCGCCAGGTTCCCGTCGCATGTCTGCCCTCGCACATCCCGCCACAAGTCCCTACGCTTCTCAGCCCGCCAAGCTGATGGCCAGCGCAATCCGCGTGCTCGCCATGGACGCCGTCCAGCAGGCCAATTCCGGCCATCCCGGCATGCCGATGGGGATGGCAGACATCGCCGTAGCGCTGTGGGCGCGCCATCTGAAGCACAACCCGACGAATCCGAAGTGGGCCGACCGCGACCGTTTCGTGCTGTCGAACGGACATGGCTCGATGCTGCTGTATGCGCTGCTGCACCTGACCGGCTACGACCTGCCGGTCGCGGAACTGAAGAACTTCCGCCAGCTGCACAGCAAGACCCCCGGCCATCCGGAGTATGCGATCACCCCGGGCGTGGAAACCACTACCGGCCCGCTGGGCCAGGGCATCACCAATGCGGTGGGCATGGCGCTGGCCGAACGTCTGCTGGGCGAGGAGTTCAACCGCCCGGGCTTCGACATCGTCAACCACCATACCTTCGTCTTCCTTGGCGATGGCTGCCTGATGGAAGGCATCAGCCACGAGGCTTGCTCGCTGGCGGGTACTCTGAAGCTGAACAAGCTGATCGCGCTGTGGGACGACAACGGCATCTCGATCGACGGCGACGTCGTGCACTGGTTCGCCGACGACACGCCGAAGCGCTTCGAGGCCTATGGCTGGAACGTGATCCGCGCCGTCGACGGCCATGACACCGACGCGGTGGACGCCGCCATCGCCCAGGCCAAGGCCAGCGACCGGCCGACCCTGATCTGCTGCCGCACCGTGATCGGCAAGGGCGCGCCCAATAAGGAAGGCGGCCACGACGTGCACGGCGCGCCGCTGGGCGGCGCCGAGATCCAGGCTACGCGCGAGGCGCTGGGCTGGGCCCACGAGCCGTTCGAACTGCCCGCCGAGGTCTATTCGGCCTGGGACGCCAAGGCCAACGGCCAGGCGCTGGAGAAGGCCTGGAACGCCCTGTTCGCGGCCTATGCCGAGCGCTTCCCCTACGAGGCCGGCGAGTTCCAGCGCCGCATGCGCGGCGAGCTGCCCGGTGCCTTCGAGGCGGCCGTGGAAGCCTTCATCGCCAAGTGCGAGGACAAGGCCGAGACCATTGCCAGCCGCAAGGCCAGCCAGAACACCATCGAGGCCTTCGGCCCGGTGCTGCCCGAGTTCCTCGGCGGCTCTGCCGACCTGACCGGCTCGAACCTGACCAACTGGAGCGGCAGCAAGGCCGTGCGCGCCGACGCCTGGGGCAACCACATCAACTACGGTGTGCGCGAGTTCGGCATGAGCGCGATCATGAACGGCATCACGCTGCATGGCGGCTACATCCCCTACGGCGGCACCTTCCTGACCTTCTCGGACTACAGCCGCAACGCGCTGCGCATGGCGGCGCTGATGCGCATCCGCACACTGTTCGTATTCACCCACGATTCCATCGGCCTGGGCGAGGACGGTCCGACGCACCAGTCGGTCGAGCACGTCGCCAGCCTGCGCCTGATCCCCAATATGGATGTCTGGCGTCCGGCCGACACCACCGAGACCGCGGTGGCCTGGGCTCACGCGGTGCGCCGCGAGGACGGCCCGAGCTGCCTGATCTTCAGCCGCCAGAACCTGCCGTTCCAGCGCCGCGACGACGCCACCCGCGCCCAGATCGCGCGCGGCGGCTACGTGCTGCGCGACAGCGTGAACCCGAAGAGCAAGCGGCCCGACGCCGTGATCCTGGCCACGGGTTCGGAAGTCGCGCTGGCGGTCGCCGCCGCCGATCAGCTGGCCATCGACGGCGTGCACGTGCGCGTGGTGTCGGTGCCGGCCACCACGGTGTTCGACAAGCAGGACGCCGCCTACAAGGCTTCGGTGCTGCCCGCGGGCGTGCCGCGCGTGGCCGTGGAGGCGGGCGTGAGCGATTTCTGGTGGAAGTATCAGGTGCAGGCCGTGGTCGGCATCGACACCTTCGGCGAGTCCGCGCCGGCCGGCGTGCTGTTCAAGCACTTCGGTTTCACGGCGGAAAACGTGGCCGACACGGTGCGCGCCACGCTCGCGTAATCAGCGGCCGCAGAGCCTCCGGGGCGGCCGCTGCGCCGCCCGCCGGGCAGGCGCGGCGGCCACGTCGCATTCATCGATCAGGTATTTCAGGAGAGTGACAATGACCATCAAGATCGGCATCAACGGCTTCGGCCGTATCGGGCGCATGGTGTTCCGTGCCGCCGTCGCCAACTTCAACGACATCGAAGTCGTCGGCATCAATGACCTGCTGGAACCCGACTACCTGGCGTACATGCTGAAGTACGACTCGGTGCACGGCCGCTTCGACGGCGAGGTGTCGGTCGAGGGCAACACCCTGGTCGTCAATGGCAAGAAGATCCGCCTGACCGCGGTCAAGGATCCGGCCGAACTGAAGTGGGACGAGATCGGCGCCGACGTGGTGGTCGAATCCACCGGCATCTTCCTGACCAAGGAAGGCGCGCAGAAGCACATCGATGCGGGCGCCAAGAAGGTGATCATGTCGGCACCGTCGAAGGACGACACCCCGATGTTCGTCTTCGGCGTCAACGACAAGACCTACAAGGGCGAGGCGATCATCTCGAACGCCTCCTGCACCACCAACTGCCTGGCGCCGGTCGCCAAGGTGCTGAACGACAAGTGGGGCATCAAGCGTGGCCTGATGACCACCGTGCACGCTGCCACCGCCACCCAGAAGACCGTCGACGGCCCGTCCAACAAGGACTGGCGCGGCGGCCGCGGCATCCTGGAGAACATCATCCCGTCGTCGACCGGCGCAGCCAAGGCCGTTGGCGTGGTGATCCCCGAGCTGAACAAGAAGCTGACCGGCATGTCGTTCCGTGTGCCGACCTCCGACGTCTCGGTGGTCGACCTGACCGTCGAGCTGGACAAGGCCGCGACCTACGCCGAGATCTGCGCCGAAATGAAGGCCCAGAGCCAGGGCGCGCTGAAGGGCGTGCTGGGCTACACCGAGGACAAGGTGGTTGCCACCGACTTCCGCGGTGACGCCCGTACCTCGATTTTCGACGCCGAGGCCGGTATCGCGCTGGACGGCACCTTCATCAAGGTCGTGAGCTGGTACGACAATGAGTGGGGCTACTCCAACAAGGTGCTGGAGATGGTCCGCGTGGTGGCGAAGTAAGCATCATCGCCCCCGGGGCGGCCCATCGCGGCCGCCGTCCAACGAAAAACGCGCCCTCGGGCGCGTTTTTCGTTGGACGTGCCTGGCACGTGACTCATGTCCGGCCGGGCAGGGGACGCGCATCGATCGCATCACCGTCGAGCAGGAAATGTCCGCCGGCCACATGATGGATGGTGCGCAGCGCATCATGCCCTTCGAAATGCCAGCGGCCCTTGCTGAATACGCGGGCATCCGCCCAGGCCGCCACGACTTCCCCCAGGAACAGGTCGTAGCGCTGCTGGATGGCGGGCTCGGGCAGCAGGCGGCAGGCCAGCCAGGCCGCGCAGCCCTCCAGCAGCGGCGCGCTGGTTTCCGCCACGGCGAAGCTTGCCAGGCCATAGGTTTCGAACTTGTCGGCGCCGTCGCGCTCGACCAGTTCGCGCCCGCTGCTCGAACCGAGTGCCTGGGTCAGGTCGACCTGGGCGCGCGTGGGGACCTGGAGGGCGAACTCACCGCTGTCCTCCAGCAGCTCCCGCGTCCACGTGCTCTTGTCGAGCACCACGGCGACCTTGGGCGGGGCGAAGTCGAGTGGCATGGCCCAGGCGGCGGCCATGATATTGCGACGGCCTCCGGCTGCAGCACTGACCAGCACCGTGGGGCCATGGTTCAACAGTCGGTAGGCCTTGGCGAGTTCAACGGGGTGGCGGTGGCTGGGCATGGTGGTCGTCGGGCAGGGAGGGCGGCTGCCGGTCCGGGCTGGCGTGCCGCGCTTCGCGCATTATATTGCGCAGCGCCGGCAGGCGTCGGGGTGCCGTTCCAGACTTATGTCCGTAACAGAAAAGATATTATCCCTACCAAAGCAGGGTTTTCTCGACGTTCAGAATGCGAAATCCGCTTTCCGGAGTGGAAAATTCAACTTACACTGCCAGTGTTTACATTGATTTATTGATATCTGATGTGCAGCTCGTGTAAATGAGGCCGCCATCTGGAAAAAGGGAACCGAGCCGGGCACAACCATGGTGAACGTTGACACCAAGCTGCTGGTGATTTTCACCGAGCTGCTGAGCAAGCGGAACGCAACCTATGTCGCCGAAAAGATGCATATGACGGCGCCAGCGGTTTCGCATTCGCTGGGTCGTCTGCGCGAAATCTTCGACGATCCGCTTTTCATCCGTGTGCCGCACGGCCTCACGCCGACGCCACGCGCCCTGGAACTGGGGCCGAAAATCCGCGACATGCTGGACCTGTGGACCTCGATCAACGAGGGTGACGCGGACAATTTCGATCCGGGCATCGCCACCGGTACGCTGCATATCGGTTTTTCCGCCGAACTTGGCGACACGGTTTTCAATCGCTTCGTGCTGCGCGTCAAGCAACTCGCGCCGGACCTGCACCTGCGCCTGGTGGAGTCCCATTCCTGGGAGGCCGACATCGCCGCGATGCGAGCGAACGAGCTGGACCTGGCTTTCTCGCCGTATCCGACGCGCCATCCGGAAATCGTCGAGGAGATGGTCAGTTCGCTGAACCTGTGGGTCTGCGCGCGCAGCCAGCATCCGGTGCTGAAGGGCGGCTGCACGCTCGACCAGTATCTGGATTGCAGCCACATATTCATGGCGCCATCCGGTTCGACCGGCCGTGCCGCGCCCTCGCTGATCCCGCTCGACTATGCACTGCAGCAGCGCGGCCTCAAGCGTAATGCCACGCTGACTGTGCATTCCTGGCGTGCGCAGGCAGAACTGGCAGCGCAGACGGACATGATCTTCACGGTCAACGCCCTGACCAAGGACATGGCCTGCGAGACCTACGGCCTGAAGGCCTTCCCGCTGCCGGCGGAGATCAACACCACGCTGGGCCTCAACATGTTCTGGCACCGCAGCCGCAACACGCATCCGATGCTGGTCTGGGCGCGCGGCCTGTTCCGCCAGGTGGTGGGCGAGTTCGAGAGCCTGCCGGCGCCGCAGCAGGGCACGCCGGCGGTTGCCGAGCAGGACCTCTGAAGGGGTTGCCCGTCTGGCTTGGCTAAGAAAAAACCGGCGTCAGGCGCCGGTTTTTTCTTGCGATCCGCGCGGCCGCCAGCACCGCGCTCCTACCTTGGGAAGGTCAGCGCTTGGTACGGTGCGGGCAATCGGTCTTGGTGCAGTTGCCGTACAGGGACAGCGCGTGTTCCTGCAGCGCGAAGCCCCGTTCGCGCGCGATGCTCTGCTGGCGCTGCTCGATTTCCGAGTCGAAGAATTCCTCGACGCGACCGCAGTCCAGGCACACCAGATGGTCGTGGTGCTTGCCTTCGTTCAACTCGAAGATGGCCTTGCCGGACTCGAAGTTGTTGCGCGACAGCAGGCCTGCCTGCTCGAACTGCGTCAGCACCCGGTACACGGTTGCCAGGCCGATGTCCATGTGCTCGCTCAGCAGGATGCGATAGACGTCTTCCGCGCTCAGGTGGCGTTCCTCGCTGGTCTGGAAGATCTCCAGGATCTTGAGGCGGGGGACGGTTGCTTTGAGGCCGATGTTTTTGAGGTCCGCCGGACTCGGCATAGGCTGGACTCCCTAGAGTACAATGTGTGGATTCTTGAATCATAAGGGTTTTGGCGACAAAAGTCGCCCTGGCGTACCCGCGCCAGCCCTGGCCGTGCGGCAATGCGCGCCACGGCACACGTGGCCGTCCCGGACGGCCTGGCACGCCGGATTCGGCACATTTCCCTGTTACCCGAAGCGAGACACATGCGTTCTTTCCCTCCGTCTGCCGTTCGCCCGACGCTGGCCATCACGCTGCTGGCCTCGATGCTGCTTGCCGCCTGCTCGACCTACGACACGACTTCCCGCAAGCTGACCAACCTGATCACGCCGTACCGGATCAACATCGTCCAGGGCAACTTCGTTTCGCGCGAGGCGGCGGCGCAATTGCACGAAGGCATGACGCGCGACCAGGTCAAGTTCCTGCTCGGCACGCCACTGCTGACCGATGTCTTCCACACGGACCGCTGGGACTATGTCTTCTCGTTCCGCCGCGGCAACACGCCGGTGGTGCAGCAGCGCCGCTACACGGTGTTCTTCGACGGCGACAAGCTGGTCAAGTTCGGGGGTGACGACCTGCCCTCCGAGTACGAGCTGATCGCGGAGATCGACGGCATGAAGAAGGCACTGAAGGAGCAGACCCCCGGCAAGATCAGTTTCAGCCAAAGTACCGAAGCCGCCGCTTCCGCGCCGGCGGCGGCCGCGCCGCAGACCGCCGCCAGCGCCCCGGCGGCTGCACCTGCCGCGGCACAGCCGCAGGCGGACGCCTCCGCCGCTTCCGCGCTGTCGGCCGACGCCGCCGCCGGCAAACCGGCCAACTGAGCCGTCTTCCCTGGGCGCGGGCGCGCTGCCGCACCGCCCATTTCCCGCCACCCGTCCGCCGCGCGCTTCGCGGCGGGGGCGTGACGGCATCTTCCTTGCATCCTGATATCGCTATGCAAATCGCTATCGCTGGGGCGTCCGGCCGCATGGGCCGCATGCTGATCGAACATGTGCTGAACACCGACGGGGTCGAACTGGCCGGCGCGCTGGACGTGCCGGGCGCGGCCGCGCTGGGCCAGGATGCCGGCCTTTTCCTGGGCCGCCAGACCGGCGTGCAGATCGCCTCCGACATCGAGGCGGTGCTGTCGCGTGCCGACTGCCTGATCGATTTCACCCGTCCTGAAGGCACTCTGGCCCACCTCGAAGTGGCCAAGCGCCTGGGCGTCAAGATGGTGGTGGGCACGACAGGTTTCGACGAGTCCGGCAAGGCCGCGCTGGCCGAGGCCGCCAAGGTCGTCGGCATCGTCTTTTCCGCCAATATGAGCGTGGGCGTGAACGCCACCTTCAAGCTGCTCGACGTGGCGGCCAGGCTGCTGTCGACCGGTTACGACATCGAGATCATCGAGGCCCATCACCGCTTCAAGGTCGATGCGCCCTCCGGCACGGCGCTGGCCATGGGCGAAGTGGTGGCCAAGGCGCTCGGGCGCGACCTCAAGACCTGCGGCGTGTTCGCGCGCGAAGGCCACACCGGCGAGCGCGATCCGGACTCGATCGGTTTCGCCACCGTGCGCGGCGGCGACATCGTCGGCGATCATACCGTCATGTTCGCCGGCATCGGCGAGCGCATCGAGATCAGCCACAAGTCGTCGAGCCGCCAGTCCTACGCGGACGGTGCGGTGCGCGCGGCGCGTTTCCTGGCCGACAAGGCCAGCGGCATGTTCGACATGCAGGACGTGCTGGGCCTGAAGTAAGGCGCGGGACCCCGGCCGGCCGCTGTGGCTTGGCCGACGGTTATAATCGGCCTTTCGCATTCGCAGCATTCGCAGCACCAGATCGAGGCGGGCGCCGCCAGGCCGCCCGCCGCTTACGTTTCCACCATCCGCGCACGCCAGCGCCGGCCCGCAGCCGGGCGCCGCCCAGATCGCCGTCCTGACCATGCAAGACAAATATCTTCCCTCCGCCGTTGAACAAGCCGCCCAGCAGCACTGGCAAGCCATCGACGCCTACCGCGTCTCGGAGCATGCGAAGGGCGCCGACGGCAAGGAGAAGTCGAAGTTCTACGCCTGCTCGATGCTGCCGTATCCGTCGGGCAAGCTGCACATGGGCCACGTGCGCAACTACACCATCAACGACGTGATGGCGCGCTACCTGCGCATGAACGGCCATAACGTGCTGATGCCGATGGGATGGGATGCCTTCGGCATGCCCGCCGAGAACGCCGCCCTGAACAACGGCGTGGCGCCGGCTGCCTGGACCTATGACAACATCGCGTACATGAAGAAGCAGATGCAGTCGATGGGCCTGGCCATCGACTGGTCGCGCGAGGTTGCCACCTGCAGCCCGGACTACTACCGCTGGAACCAGTGGCTGTTCCTGAAGATGCTGGAAAAGGGCATTGCCTACCGCAAGACCGGCACCGTCAACTGGGACCCGATCGACCAGACCGTGCTGGCCAACGAGCAGGTCATCGACGGGCGCGGCTGGCGTTCGGGCGCGCTGGTGGAGAAGCGGGAGATCCCCATGTACTACCTGCGCATCACCGACTACGCGCAGGAACTGCTGAGCGACCTGGACGACCTGGGCTGGCCCGAGCGCGTCAAGCTGATGCAGCAGAACTGGATCGGCAAGAGCTCCGGCGTGCGCTTTGCCTTCCCGCACAGCATCCCCGGCGACGACGGCAAGCCTATCAATGACGGCAAGTTGTACGTGTTCACCACGCGCGCCGACACCATCATGGGCGTGACCTTCTGCGCGGTGGCCGCCGAGCACCCGCTGGCGACCCATGCCGCCGCGGGCAATCCCGAGCTGGCGGCGTTCATCGAGGAGTGCAAGCGCGGCTCGGTGATGGAAGCCGACATGGCGACCATGGAAAAGAAGGGCATGCCGACCGGCCTGCAGGTCACCCACCCGCTGACCGGCGAGCCGGTCGACGTCTGGGTCGGCAACTACGTGCTGATGAGCTATGGCGACGGTGCCGTGATGGGCGTGCCGGCGCACGATGAGCGCGATTTCGCCTTCGCGCGCAAGTATGGCCTGCCGATCAAGCAGGTGATCGACGTCAAGGCCCAGGCGTATTCGACCGAGGCCTGGGCCGAGTGGTACGGCGACAAGGAACATGGCCGCTGCATCCACAGCGGCAAGTACGACGGCCTGGGCTACGAAGCCGCCGTCGACGCCATCGCGGCCGACCTGGCGGCGCAGGGCCTGGGCGAGAAGAAGATCACCTGGCGCCTGCGCGACTGGGGCATCTCGCGCCAGCGCTACTGGGGCACGCCGATCCCGCTGATCCACTGCGAGAGCTGCGGCGTGGTGCCGGTGCCCGAGCAGGACCTGCCGGTGGTGCTGCCGGAAGACCTGGTGCCGGACGGCAGCGGCAATCCGCTGGCCAAGGACCCGCGCTTCCTCAACTGCAGTTGCCCGTCCTGCGGCAAGCCGGCGCGGCGCGAGACCGACACGATGGACACCTTCATCGACTCGTGCTGGTACTACATGCGCTACACCTGCCCGGACGCAGCCACCATGGTCGACGCGCGCAACGATTACTGGATGCCGATGGACCAGTACATCGGCGGCATCGAGCACGCGATCCTGCACCTGCTGTACGCGCGCTTCTGGACCAAGGTCATGCGTGACCTGGGCCTGGTCAAGTTCGACGAGCCGTTCACCAACCTGCTGACCCAGGGCATGGTGCTCAACGAGACCTTCTACCGCGAGGATGCGTCCGGCAAGAAGACCTGGTACAACCCCGCCGACGTCGACCTGCAGACCGACGAGCGCGGTCGCCCGCTCGGCGCCACGCTGAAGGCCGACGGCCAGCCGGTGGTGATCGGTGGCGTGGAGAAGATGTCGAAGTCGAAGAACAACGGCATCGACCCGCAGGCGCTGATCGACCAGTATGGCGCCGATACCGCGCGCCTGTTCGTGATGTTCGCCGCACCTCCCGAGCAGCAGCTCGAATGGAGCGGCTCCGGCGTGGAAGGCGCATCGCGCTTCCTGCGCCGCGTCTGGGCCTACGGCCATGCGCATGCCGAGGCCATCCGCGCCGGCGGCAGGGAGACGGCGGAAGCCGACCGCGCGCTGCGCCGCGAGATCCACAGCGTGCTCAAGCAGGCCAACTACGATTACCAGCGCATCCAGTACAACACCGTGGTGTCCGCCACCATGAAGATGCTGAACGCGCTGGAGGATGCCAAGGCGGCTTCGCCCGCGGCGCGCCGCGAGTGCTTCGGCATCCTGCTGCGCGCGCTCTATCCGGTGGTGCCCCACGTCACCCATGTGCTGTGGCAGGAACTGGGCTACGCCGCGTCCGCCGGCGACCTGCTCGATGCACCCTGGCCGCAGGTCGACGAGTCGGCGCTGGTGCTGAGCGAGATCGAACTGGTCCTGCAGGTCAACGGCAAGGTCCGCGGCAGCATCGTGGTGCCGGCAGGTGCCGATCGCGCCGCCATCGAGGCGGCCGCGGCAGCCAGCGAGACGGTGGCGAAGTTCGCCGCCGGTGCCGCGCCGAAGAAGATCGTCGTGGTGCCGGGCCGCCTGGTCAACGTGGTGCTGTAAGCGGCGCCGCCTATCTTCCAAGGAACGTCAACGACATGGATAGCCCGAGCCCGTCCCGCCGCAAGGCGCTCGCCCTGATCCTCGCCGGCGCTGCTGCCGGCCTGCTGGGCGGCTGCGGCTTCCACCTGCGCGGCCAGAGCGATTTCGCCTTCAAGCGGCTGTACGTAGGGATTCCGGCCAATTCGCCGATGGGCGCAGAGCTGCGTCGCACCATCCGCGGTGGCTCCGACACCGTCGTCGTCGACGATCCGAAGCAGGCCGACGCCCTGCTCGACGTGCTGCAGGACTCGCGCGTCAAGACCGTGCTGTCGCTGACCACCGCCGGCGTGGTGCGCGAATACCGCCTGACGCAGCGCTTCACCTTCCGCCTGCGCGGCGCCGACGGCAAGGAACTGATCGCGCCCTCGCAGATGATGTTGACGCGCGACCTGACCTACAACGAGGCGAACACGCTGGCCAAGGACTACGAGGAGCAGCAGCTCTACCGCGACATGCAGAGCGATATCGTGCAGCAGCTGATCCGCCGCCTGGCGTCGGTCAAGTCGCTCTGAGCGGGGCCGTCCGCGGCGCACGCAAGGCATGCAGATCAAGCCAGACGCCCTCGAAGCGCACCTGCGCCAGGCCAAGAGCAAGGGGCTGGCCCCGCTCTACGTGGTGCACGGCGACGAGCACCTGCTGGTGCTCGAGGCCGTGGACCGGCTGCGCCGCGCCGCGCGCGAGAGCGGCTTCACCGAGCGCGACGTGCTGGTGGCCGAGCGCGGTTTCCACTGGAGCCAGCTGACCGAGGCGCAGCAGTCGATGTCGCTGTTCGGCGACCGCAAGGTGGTCGAGCTGCGCATCCCGTCCGGCAAGCCGGGCAAGGACGGTGGCGAGGCCTTGCGCGCGGTCGCGGCCCAGTCGTCGCCGGATGTGCTGCTGCTGGTGACGCTGCCGCGCCTGGATTTCGCCGCGGCCAAGTCGGCCTGGTTCCAGGCGCTCGAAGGCGCCGGCGTCTCGGTCAAGGTCGACATGGTGGACCGCGCGCGCCTGCCGGCCTGGATCGGTGAACGGCTGGCCTTGCAGCAGCAGCGGGTGGAGGGCGGCGAACCCGGCCGGCGCGCGCTGCAGTTCATCGCCGACAAGGTCGAAGGCAACCTGCTGGCGGCCCACCAGGAGATCCAGAAGCTGGGCCTGCTCTATCCGGCCGGTGAGCTGAGCTTCGAGCAGGTCCACGACGCCGTGCTCAATGTGGCGCGCTACGACGTCTTCAAGTTGTCCGAGGCCATGCTGGCCGGCGATGTGCCGCGCCTGGTGCGCATGCTCGAAGGGCTGCGCGGCGAGGGCGAGGCGACGGTGCTGGTGCTATGGGCGCTGGCCGAGGAAATTCGCGTATTATCCAAGCTCCGGCAAGGACTGGCGGCAGGCAAGCCCGCCGCCGTGCTGGCACGCGAGCTGCGCATCTGGGGTGCGCGCGAGAAGCTCGCGCCGCAGGCCGCACAACGGTTATCGATGGCCCGGCTGGAGGCGGCGCTGGCGCTGGCCGCGCGGCTGGACCGCCAGGTCAAGGGCCTGCCGCCCGGTCCGGGCGAGCCGCTGCCGGCCGAACCCTGGGATGGCCTGCAGCAGCTCGCGCTGATGATCGCGCGCTAGCCGCGGCGCCATGCCCGGCTGGCGCGGGCGACGCGCCGGCGCACCGACTCCAGGTATTAGAAGACAAGCATTGAGGGCAGGGGACGCCCCGGCCAGACATATGAACGAGCTCGATCTCAACCTCTACATGGACCGCGTCGGCCGCCAGGCCCGCGCCGCTTCGCGCGCGATGGCGCGCGCCAGTACCGCCGACAAGAACCGCGCGCTGCTGACCATCGCCGCGGCCATCCGCCGCGACGCCGAGCAGCTCAAGGCCGTCAACGCGCGCGACGTCGAGCGTGCGCGCGCCAATGGCCAGGACGCCGCCTTCGTCGACCGCCTGACGCTGTCGGACAAGGCCATCGCCACCATGGCCGCCGGCCTCGAGCAGATCGCCGCGCTGCCGGACCCGATCGGCGAGATCAGCAATATGAAGTTCCGCCCGACCGGCATCCAGGTCGGCCAGATGCGCGTGCCGCTGGGCGTGATCGGCATCATCTACGAGTCGCGTCCCAACGTCACCATCGATGCGGCGGCGCTGTGCCTGAAATCCGGCAATGCCACCATCCTGCGCGGCGGTTCGGAGGCGATCGAATCCAATACCGCGCTGGCCCGGCTGGTGGCAGAGGGGCTGGCCGCGGCCGGTCTCCCGGCCGAGGCCGTGCAGGTGATCGAGACCACCGACCGCGCAGCGGTCGGCCGGATGATCACCATGACGGAATACGTCGACGTGATCGTGCCGCGCGGCGGCAAGAGCCTGATCGCGCGCCTGATGCAGGAAGCGCGCGTGCCGATGATCAAGCACCTGGACGGCATCTGCCACGTCTTCATCGACGTCGATGCCGATGTCGAGAAGGCGGTGCGCGTCTGCGACAACGCCAAGACGCAGCGCTATGCGCCGTGCAACACGATGGAAACGCTGCTGGTGGCGCGCGATATCGCCGCCACCGTGCTGCCGCCGCTGTGCCGCATCTATCAGGACAAGGGTGTGGAGCTGCGCGTGTGCGCCGACACGCGCGCGACGCTGGAGGCCGCCGGCTTCTCCGGCCTGGTCAATGCCACCGACGAAGACTGGCGGCTCGAGTACCTGGCGCCGGTGCTGGCGATCCGCACCGTCGACGACGTAGATGCCGCCATCGAGCACATCAATACCTACGGTTCGGCGCACACCGATTCCATCATCACCGAGAATTACTCCACCGGCCTGCGCTTCCTGCGCGAGGTGGATTCGGCCAGCGTGATGATCAATGCCTCGACCCGTTTCGCCGACGGCTTCGAGTACGGCCTGGGCGCGGAGATCGGCATCTCCAACGACAAGCTGCATGCGCGCGGCCCGGTTGGACTGGAAGGCCTGACTTCGCTCAAGTACGTGGTGTTCGGCCACGGCGAGATCCGCACCTGAGGCAGGGCGGCCGGCGCCGCGCCGGCCCACCGGTCCGCTGCCCCGCCGCCGCGGGCTTCTTCATCTCCAACCGATAACTCACGCCTGCCGATGCTCTGGGTCAAAGCGCTGCATATCGTCTTCGTCGTCTCCTGGTTCGCCGGCCTGTTCTACCTGCCGCGCATCTTCGTCAACCTGGCGATGGAAACCGACGCGGCCGCCCTGCAGCGGCTGCTGCTGATGGCACGCAAGCTGTACCGCTTCATGACCATGCTGGCGGTGCCGGCGCTGGCGTTCGGCCTGTGGCTCTATCTCGGCTACGGCATCGGGCGCGGGCCCGGCCAGGGCTGGATGCACACCAAGCTCGCACTGGTGCTGGTCCTGATCGGCTACCACCACGGCTGCGGTGTGCTGCTGCGCAAGTTCGAGGCGGGTCGCAATACCCGCTCGCACACCTTCTACCGCTGGTTCAACGAACTGCCGGTGCTGGTGCTGCTGGCGGTGGTGATCCTGGTGGTGGTGAAGCCCTTCTGAGAGCGGCCGCCGCGCGGTCGCCTGTCATCCCGCCCTGATACCCTTGCAGCCAGCTGTACGAACCCGCCGGTGCCCACGGGCCCGGTGCATGACTTAGCGAGACCAACCCGATGAGCAAGCAGGTCGACTACTACTTCACCGCCCCTTCGCCTTTCGTCTACCTCGGCCACGAGCGCTTCGCCGCCATCGCGGCGCGGCACGGCGTCCAGGTCAACCTCAAGCCCTGTGACCTGGGCAAGGTCTTCGCCGTCTCCGGCGGCCTGCCGCTTGCCCAGCGCCCGCCGCAGCGCCAGGCCTATCGCCTGGTCGAGCTGGAACGCTGGAGCCGTTATCTGGGCATGCCGCTGAACCTGCAGCCGACCTTCTTCCCGGTGTCGGGCGACGCCGCAGCCAGGCTGATCATCGCCACCCAGCTCGCGCACGGTACCGCGCGCGCGATGGACCTGACCGGCGCCATCGGCCGTGCGGTGTGGGCCGAGCAGCGCAATATCGCCGATGGTGCCACGCTGGCGCAGATCGCCGGCGAGGCCGGGCTCGACGGCGCGGCCCTGCTCAAGGCCAGCGAGGCCCAGGCCGTGCAGGCAGCCTATGCCCAGCATACCCAGGACGCGATCTCGGCCGGCGTGTTCGGTGCCCCCTGGTATGTCTACGAGGGCGAATCGTTCTGGGGCCAGGACCGGCTCGATTTCCTCGACCGCGCGCTGGCGGCCGACTGATCGCTCCGTCCCACGTCCACCGGCGGCGCACAGGCGGCGCGGGTGTGCTACCGTCCGCCCTGGCGGACGTTTTCATTTGCGCCGGCGCTGTCCGCCGGCGGCGCTCTTCTTCTTTGCAGGAACCTCATGACCCAAGCCTTCTTCGCCCCTTGCCCGCGTGGCCTCGAGACCGCCCTCGCCGACGAGTTGCGCGAGATCGCGGCGCGCCCAGGCATTGCCTCGGTCGCGCCGTTCCAGGTGCACCGCGAGGTGGCGGGCGGGGTCGAGTTCTCCGGCGTGCCGGCGGCCGCCTATGCCGTCAACCTGCATTCGCGCATTGCCAGCCGCGTGCTGATGCGCGTGGCCGCGCGCGGCTACCGGCACGAGGATGACGTCTATGCACTGGCGCGGGCGCAGCGCTGGGAGCAGTGGTTCTCGCCGGACGAGACCCTGCGCGTCGACGTGACCTCCAACAAGTCACCGCTGCGCAGCCTGAACTTCGCTGCGCTGCGGGTCAAGGACGGCATCTGCGACGCGATGCGGGAACGCCTGGGGGGCCGGCCCAGTGTCGATACCGCCAGTCCGGACGTACGCATCTACGCCCACCTGACCGAGCGCGACTGCACGCTCTACCTCGACACCTCCGGCGAGCCGCTGTTCAAGCGCGGCTGGCGCATGGAAAAGGGCGAGGCACCGCTGAAGGAGAACCTCGCGGCCGGCATCCTGCGCCTGGCTGGCTGGGTGCCCGGCCACACCGCGCGGCCCTTCTACGACCCGATGTGCGGCAGCGGCACCTTCATGGTCGAGGCGGCGCAGGTTGCACTGGGCCTGGCGCCGGGCGCCAGCCGCAGCTTCGCCTTCGAATGGCTCAAGGGCCTGGACGGCAAGGCCTGGCAGGCGCTGAAGGCCGATGCGCAGCGCGCGCGCATGCTGGCCGGCGGCGACGGACTGCAGATCGCCGGCAGCGATATTTCAACGGACATGCTGGCGATGGCACAGGCGAACTGGCAGCGCGCCGGCCTGCCCGGCGAGGCACGCCTGAAGCAGGTCGATGCCCGCCATACCCAGCCGCCGTTCGCCGAGCCGGGCCTGCTGCTGATGAATCCGCCCTATGGCGAGCGTATCGCCGTGCGCGGCGCGCGGCGCCAGCCGGAAGAGGTCTTGCCGCGCGACGAGGCGGAGGAAGCGGCGGCCGACCAGTTCGCGGCCGCCTTCGCCGCCACGCTCAAGCAGCAGTTCGCCGGCTGGCAGGCCTGGATCTTCACCGGCGACCTGAGCCTGCCGCGGCGGCTGCGACTGAAGGAATCGCGCCGCACCCCGCTGTACAACGGCAATATCGAGTGCCGGTTGTTCCGTTTCGACATGGTGCGCGGCGGCAACCGCAGCGCCTAGTCCATTGCGCCAGGGAAAGCGCGCCCGGGCGGCAGGCTCAGTCGCGCTTGCGGCCGGTCAGTGCGTCCGGGTCGCGCGCGAAATCGGCCAGGAATGACTGGTAGCTGACCACCGGTTCCTGCAGCAGGTGGCGTGGCAGGTCGAACAGGGCGTAGTAATAGGTCTCGCGGCCTTCGCAGCGCTCGGCAGGCAGGCAGTACTGCTCCCAGTCGATGCAGGCCGGGGTGAACATGCCATTGCCGGGCCAGAAGAACGGGACGATGCGGCCCTCGCGCAGGCCCTCGACCAGCGGCGCCGGCGCATCGTAGGCCTCGGCCGACTCGACCTGGCTCATCAGGCCGGCCTGGGTCTCGATGACCATCAGCGTGGCCTGGCCCTGCGCCGTCAGCATCAGGATGCCGACCGGGTTGGGGTAGAGGTAATACTCGACAAAGTTGTAGCGTGCGGCAATCTGCCGCACCCTGTCGGCCACCGCAGGGTCCGACAGGAAGGAGTACGAGTGGCGCGTCAGCAGGTCGCGCAGCGTGCGCGACAGCACGGTGAAGTACTGTTGCTGCAGTGCATCGATCTCCTTGCACAGGCGTCCCACCATATTGCTTTCGTGCTTCTTGACGTAGCGGTCGATCAGGCCGTGGTTGAAGCCCTCGACTGCGATGCTTTCGTCGGCCGTCCCGGTCAGCAGGATGGTCTTGCACGGCAGGTCCTGCAAGGCCTGGCAGAAGCTCAGCCCGTCCATCTGCGGCATCGAGTAGTCGACCACCACCACCCCCGGCTGCAGGAAGCGGTGGATGTCGTGCATCTGGCGGTAGATGCGGTCGACATCGAGCTGCACGGTGCGCCGCTCGCTGAGGAAGGTCAGGTCGTCGTGCGTCACGCGCACCGGCAGGAAGCCCGGGAATCGGCTCGTGTAGGCATCACGGATCCACTGCAGCGCCTCGCGCGGATCGGTGAAGGACACCACGGCGCGCGAGGCATCCATCTGGAAGGCCAAGCTGTCGATGAACGACTTGCTGTCGTCCACCAGGACCGTCAGGATCGGGTGGTGGAAGACCGACAGGCTCCGGTCGTGCTGGCTGAATGTCATGGCGGTTCGGCGGCCGTGCGGGCCGCACGGCAGGCAAGGGGTTCGGCTTCCGAGGCACAGCCGGGCGCGCGCGAGCCTCGATGGCAAGGCAGTATAGCGCGCCCGCGAACCCGCGCAAACGTGTGCCGCCGGCACGACCCGTGCACGGGCATGCCGGCGGCCTCGGCGGCCGCACGCGCCGCCGGCGCCGCTCAGACCGCCTTGACCATGTCCTCGACCACCTTCTTGGCGTCGCCGAACACCATCATGGTCTTGTCCATGTAGAACAGCTCGTTGTCCAGGCCGGCGTAGCCGGCCGCCATCGAGCGCTTGTTGACAATGATGGTCTTGGCCTTGTACGCCTCCAGGATCGGCATGCCGGCGATCGGCGAGTTCGGGTCGGTCTTGGCCGCCGGGTTGACCACGTCGTTGGCCCCGAGCACCAGCACCACGTCGGCCTGGCCGAACTCGCTGTTGATGTCTTCCATCTCGAAGACCTGGTCGTAGGGCACTTCCGCCTCGGCCAGCAGCACGTTCATGTGACCCGGCATGCGCCCGGCTACCGGGTGGATCGCGTACTTGACCGTGACCCCCTTCTCCGAAAGCATCTCGGTCAACTCCTTCAGCGCGTGCTGGGCGCGCGCCACCGCCAGGCCGTAGCCGGGCACGATGATCACGGTCTCGGCGTTGCCCATCAGGAAGGCCGCGTCGTCGGCCGAGCCGGACTTGACGTTGCGCTGCGCCTGGGCGCCGCCGGCCGAGACGGCCGAGGCGTCGCCGCCGAAGCCGCCCAGGATCACGTTGAAGAACGAGCGGTTCATCGCCCGGCACATGATGTACGAGAGGATGGCGCCGGAGGAGCCCACTAGCGAGCCCGCGATGATCAGCATCGGGTTGTTCAGCGAGAAGCCGATGCCGGCCGCGGCCCAGCCCGAGTACGAGTTCAGCATCGACACCACCACCGGCATGTCGGCACCGCCGATCGGGATGATGATCATCACGCCGAGCACGAAGGCGAGCGCCAGCATCACCAGGAAGGGCAGCCAGGCCTGCGTCAGGAAGAAGCCGACGCCGAAGCCGACCATGGCCAGCGCCAGCAGCAGGTTCAGCCAGTGCTGGCCGGGGAAGACCACCGGCGCGCCCTGGAACAGGCGGAACTTGTAGCGTCCGGCCAGCTTGCCGAAGGCGATCACCGAGCCGGAGAAGGTGATGGCACCGACGAAGCAGCCGATGAACAGCTCGACGCGGTTGCCCATCGGGATCTCGTGCGACTCCGGCGGCGTGATGCCGAAGGCGGCCGGCTCGGCCACCGCCGCCACCGCGATGAAGACCGCGGCCAGGCCGATCAGCGAGTGCATCGCCGCCACCAGTTCGGGCATCTTGGTCATCTCGACCTTGCGCGCCACATAGGCGCCGATGCCGCCGCCGACCACCAGGGACAGCAGGATCAGGCCCAGGCCGGTGGCGATCGAGGACTGGGCCGCGCCGGCGGCGAGGAACTCCGCCTTGAGCTTGGCGATCAGCGCCACCGTGGTGAGTGCGGCGATGGCCATGCCGGCCATGCCGAAGGCATTGCCGCGGCGTGCCGTGGCAGGGTGGGACAGCCCCTTGAGCGCCTGGATGAAGCAGACCGAGGCGAGCAGGTAGAGCAGGGTGACGAGGTTCATGCTGACGAGGCCGCTCATTGCGCGCCCTCCTTGCCCTTGGTGTCGGCCTTGGCCTTGGGCTCCTTCTTCTTGAACATCTCCAGCATGCGCTGGGTCACCAGGAAGCCGCCGAACACGTTGACCGCGGCCAGGGCCACGGCGAGCGTGCCCATGGTGCGTCCGACCATGCCTTCGGTCAGGCCCGCGGCGAGCATGGCGCCGACGATGATGATGGCCGAGATCGCATTGGTCACCGCCATCAGGGGCGTGTGCAGGGCCGGCGTGACCGTCCAGACCACGTGGTAGCCCACGTAGATCGCCAGCACGAAGATGATCAGGTTGATCACCGTGTGGTTCACCATCTCCATCGACTTCTCCTCCGTTTGCTTGAATCCGTGCTACCGCTTCATTGTTGTGGGGCTGTGGCTCGTCACGAATACCGGCGCGGCCGGTGCGGCGCAGCGCGCCAGGGCGGCGCGCCGCCCCGGCCCGCGGGTCGCCCGCGCCATGCCGTGCGGCTGGCGTGGGCGGGATGCGGGGCGAGGCTGGGCATGGGCCGGCGGCCTCAGATCTTCTTGATTTCCTTGATCGCGTTCTTCTCGTTGACCAGGATGACCTTGGGCTTGTAGCTGGCGATCTCTTCGTCGCTCATCGGCGCATAGGTGCAGATGATGAGCTGGTCGCCCAGGTGCGCGCGGCGCGCGGCGGCGCCGTTCAGCGAGATTTCGCCGCTGCCGCGCTCGCCCTTGATGATGTAGGTCGAGAAGCGCTCGCCGTTGTTGACGTTGTACAGCTCGATCTTCTCGAATTCCTTCATGTCGGCCGCGTCGAGCAGGTCCTGGTCGATGCCGCACGAGCCTTCGTAGTTCAGGTCCGCCTGCGTCACGGTGACACGGTGCAGCTTGGCGCGGAGCATGATGCGTTGCATGGGTGATACGTCCTTCTTGGTTGATGCAGGTCCGGCGCGCCTGCGCGCAGCGCGCGGCGCCGGGACCGGGAGAGGGCCCCGCAGGGCCGTGGAAAAGCTCAGGATGCCGACTGGCGCACGACCTCGCCGCCCTTGCACATCAGGCAGGCGGCGACGATGTCGTCAGACAGGTCGATCACCGGCTTGCCTTCCTTGTCGACGATCAGCTTGAGGAAGTCAAGCACGTTGCGCGCGTACAGGGCGGACGCGTCGGCCGCCACCATGCTGGCCAGGTTGGTGTGGCCCACCAGCGTGACGCCGTGGCGCTGCACCACCTGGTCGGGCACCGTCAGCGGGCAGTTGCCGCCCTGCGCCGCCGCCAGGTCCACCACCACGGAGCCGGGCTTCATCTGCTGCACGGTGTCTTCCTTGAGCAGCACCGGCGCCGCGCGCCCGGGGATCAGCGCGGTGGTGATGACGATGTCGGCCTGCCGGGCGCGTTCGTGCACCAGTTCGGCCTGGCGGCGCATCCAGTCGGCCGGCATCGGGCGCGCATAGCCGCCCACGCCTTGGGCGATCTCGCGCTCTTCGTCGGTGAGGAAGGGCACGTCGAGGAACTTGGCGCCCAGCGATTCGATCTGCTCCTTGACCGCGGGCCGCACGTCGGAGGCCTCGATCACCGCGCCCAGCCGCTTGGCCGTCGCGATGGCCTGCAGCCCGGCCACGCCGGCGCCGAGGATCAGCACGCGCGCTGCCTTCACGGTGCCGGCCGCGGTCATCAGCATCGGCATGAAGCGCTGGTAGTGGTGGGCCGCTTCCAGCACGGCCTTGTAGCCGGCGATATTCGCCTGCGAGGACAGCACGTCCATGCTCTGGGCGCGCGTGGTGCGCGGCGCGGCTTCCAGCGCGAAGGCGGTCAGGCCCGCCGTAGCCATGCGCGCGTTGTTGTCTGCGTCGAAGGGATTGAGCATGCCCACCAGTATCGCGCCGGGCTTCATCTGGGCGCGCTCGGCGTCGTCCGGTGCGCGCACCTTGAGCACCAGCTCGGCGCCGAGCGCCTCGGCGGCAGTGCCGATGCGGGCGCCGAGCGCCTCGTAGGCTGCGTCCGGCTGGCTGGCGCGCACACCAGCCTCCGCCTGGACCGTGACCTGGTGGCCCTGCGCCAGGTACTTCTTGACCGTCTCCGGCGTAGCGGCGACGCGCGTCTCACCTGCCCGCGTCTCCTGCGGGATGCCGATGTGCATCGTCAATTTCTCCTTTGGCTGGCTTCCATTCTGTTGGCGGGCGGATTGCCTGGCCCGTTGCGCTCTGCCGGCGACCGGCCGCAGCGCACAATTTTGCCGCAGCTTACAGGAATCTGACGCTCAATGGTGACGCATCGGTCGGGGATTGCAGACGTAGTAATGAGCGCACATTCAGCCTTTATCGAAAGACTTCGCCGCGCCAGCCAATCTTGACGCCGATTTGAGGCGCTGCTCCGTATCGTTGCGCCTGCGCCACTTGGACGCGGCATCACGCGCGCGGCAGTGGCGCTTCCGGCGCAACCACAAGGCATGTGCCGGGATTTCTCGGAGCTTGCAGATGACGTCTTTCTTCCTTCCTTCGGCGCGGCGCGCCGCCATGGCCGGCCTGCTGGCGGCCGGTTGCCTGGGTGCCACGGGCGCTTTTGCGCAGAGCAGCGGCGACGCGGCAGCCACGCCCGCACCGGCGGCGGCCGCGCCGGCAGCGGACGCGGCACCGGCGTCGCCGCACACGTTCACGGCCAATGTGACGCTGGCCACCGAGTACCGCTACCGCGGGCTGATGCAGACCAACCGCCATCCGGCGATCCAGGGGGGCTTCGACTACGCGCACGAGAGCGGTTTCTACGTGGGCAACTGGAACTCGAACATCAGCTGGCTCTCGGACAGCAGCTCGCAGGTGTCGGCGCCGATCGAGATGGACTTCTACGGCGGCTTCAAGAACACCTTCGCGCTGGCGGGGCTGGACTGGAACTATGACGTGGGGGTGCTGCAGTACTACTACCCGGGCGACTACCCGACGGGCTTCACGCGGCCGCACACGACGGAGCTGTACGGCGGGATCGGCAGCGGCCCGGTGTTCCTGAAGTACTCGCACGCGCTGACCAACCTGTTCGGTTTCAACGACAGCAAGAACAGTTTCTACATCGACCTGTCGGCGAACGTGCCGCTGAATTTCTGGGACCTGACGTTCAACGCGCACGTGGGCTACCAGAAGGTGCAGCACGTGACGGACGCGTCGTATACGGACTGGAAGGTGGGGCTGACCAAGGACCTGGGCAAGGGCTTCTCGCTGGCGGTGGCGTACATCGACACCAACGCGAACCGCTCGGTGTACACCAATACCAGCGGGCGCTACGTGGGCCGCGCCACCGCCTGGGCCTCGCTCACCAAGAGCTTCTGACTTTTTCTGATCTTTACGGCATGTTGACGCGCGAGCACGCCAAACCTGCATCAATTTGAGGCCGCCGTCCTTAGCATGGAATCACTCCAACAGACGACCCGCCCAGCGCGGGCCAGCCATCCATGCGACAGCCAAGCCTAGCCGCGGCCTTTGCCGCCGTGCCCCGACGCCGTTCCATGCGCCATGCCGCCAGCCAGGCTGCAGCGCCTGCGCTTGCTCCTGCGCCCCGCCTCGCGGCCGAGACGGACAAGCAGCCCGGCAGCTGGATCCGCTTGCGGCTGGCGCTGGCCTCGGCGCAGGTGCATGCCTTGCGCCAGTCCCTGCACCGTGCGATCGGCGGGCTGGCGCGCGTCTACGTGGTCGAGGTCGATCATCGCCACGGCCTGGCCACGCTGCATGTGGAGGTGGCGCGCGGCGGGCGCGACGCGGCCATGCACGCCATCATGGCGGCGCTGCCCGAGGCCGAGTTCGGTGTGACGACGGCGCTGGAGCCCGACCATGTGGCGCACTGAGGCGGAGACCGGATCGGCCCCTGCGTGCCATGTCAGCGGCGCTGGCGACGACGGCCCGGCCGCCGGGCGCGAAGCGCCGGCGGCCGCGCGCAGCCGGGCGCTGGCGCACGGCCTGTGGCTGCCGATGGTGACGCCGCTGCACGCCGGTGAGCTCGACCTGGCGTGCGCGCAGCGCCTGGCCTTGCATTACGCGGAGGCGGGCGTCGACGGACTGATCCTGCTCGGCACGACCGGGGAGGGCGGCCTGCTGCGCCCATGGGAGCGCCTCGCGCTGGTGGCGGCCGTCACGCAGGCACTCGACGGCGCCGTGCCCGTGATGGCAGGCGTGGGCGGCGTGGATACCGCCGCCGTGTGCGAGCAGGTGCGCCAGCTGGACCGCTGCGACGTGGCCGGCTACCTGGTGCCGCCGCCCTACTACCTGCGTGTCGGCGATGCCGGCATGGCCTGGCATTTCGAGCAGGTGGCCGCTGCCACCTGGCGCCCGCTGATGCTCTATAACGTACCCGGGCGCACCGGCTGCAGCCTGTCGGCGCCGCTTATCGCCCGGCTCGCCGTGCACCCCCGCATCGTTGCCATCAAGCAGTGCGAAGCGCCGGCGCTCGGCGGCGCCGGCACTGCACCGCTCGACGTCTTCTGCGGCGAGGATGCCGCCATGCTGGTGCACCTGCTGGCCGGCGGCGCTGGCGCCGTGCCGGCTTCGGCCCACGTGCGTCCCGACCTGTTCGTGCGGCTTGCGCGGCTGGTGCGCAGCGGACACCACGAAGCGGCCCGCGCCTTGTTCGCGCAACTGCAGCCGCTGGTCGGCCTGCTGTTCTCCGAGCCCAATCCGGTCCCGGTGAAGGCCGCGCTGGCGCTGTGCGGGCTGGTGCGCGCGGAAGTGCGGCGCCCGCTGCAGCCTGCCAGCGCGGGCCTGGTCAAGGCGCTCGAGCAGGCCCTGGCAGACCTGCCGGCTTGAAGCGGTCGCCGCTGCCTTCCTGCATGATGCCCCGGCAACCGGTAAAATGCCGGATTGCCTAAATATTGAGCATCATGTCAAACGATTGGAAGGCCAGCGTCACCGTTGCCGCCGTCATCGAGCGCGGCGGCCGCTTCCTGCTGGTGGAAGAAGAGACGCCGGAGGGCCTGCGCCTGAACCAGCCCGCCGGCCATCTCGAAGAGGGTGAGAGCCTGATCCACGCCGTCATCCGCGAAACGCTGGAGGAAACCGCGCACGCCTTCGAGCCGCGCGCCTTGCTCGGCTGCTACATGGGTCGCGCCAGGTCTTCGCGCACCGGCAAGGACGTCACCTATGTGCGCTTCGCCTTTACCGGCGAGCTGGGTGCCCTCGAGAGCGGCCGCAAGCTGGACACCGGCATCGTGCGCACGGTGTGGATGAGCGCGGACGAGGTGCGCGCCTGTCCCGAACGTCATCGCACGCCGCTGGTGCAGGCCTGTGTCGACGACTACCTGGCCGGCAAGCGCTTCGCGCTCGACGCGCTGTTCACGCACAGCTCGGCGCTGGGCAAGGCAGGGCAGCCATGAGCGGCAAGCGCGTGGTGGTCGGCATGTCCGGTGGCGTCGATTCCTCGGTCACGGCCTGGCTGCTCAAGCAGCAGGGCTATGAAGTCATCGGCCTGTTCATGAAGAACTGGGAGGATGACGACGACGGCGAGTACTGCTCGACGCGCCAGGACTGGCTCGATGTGGTGTCGGTGGCCGACCTGATCGGTGTCGACGTGGAAGCGGTGAACTTCGCCGCCGAGTACAAGGACCGCGTGTTCGCCGAATTCCTGCGCGAGTACTCGGCCGGCCGCACGCCCAACCCGGACGTGCTGTGCAACGCCGAGATCAAGTTCAAGGCCTTCCTCGACCACGCCATGTCGCTGGGCGCGCAGACCATCGCCACCGGCCACTATGCGCGCGTGCGCGAGGCGGCGGGCGGGCGCTTCGAACTGCTCAAGGCCTTCGATCACACCAAGGACCAGAGCTATTTCCTGCATCGCCTGAACCAGGCGCAATTGTCGCGTACCCTGTTCCCGCTGGGCGAGATGCCAAAGACGCGCGTGCGCGAGATCGCGGCCGAGATCGGCCTGCCCAACGCGAAGAAGAAAGACTCGACCGGTATCTGCTTCATCGGCGAGCGTCCGTTCCGAGACTTCCTCAACCGCTACCTGCCGACCCGGCCGGGCCCGATGAAGACCGCGGACGGCAAGGTGGTGGGCGAGCACATCGGCCTCGCCTTCTATACGCTGGGCCAGCGCAAGGGCATCGGCCTGGGCGGCAGCCGCGATGGCAACGGCGATGCCTGGTATGCGGCACGCAAGGACATGGCTGCCAATACGCTCTATGTCGTGCAGGGGCATGACCATCCCTGGCTGCAGACGACGGAGCTGGCCGCAGCCGACCTGTCGTGGGTGGCCGGCGAGCCGCCCGCGGCGGGCCGGCGGTTGTCGGCCAAGACGCGCTACCGGCAGAGCGATGCACCCTGCATGGTGGCGCAGGCGGGGGAGGACACGCTGGAGCTCGCCTTCGACGAGCCGCAGTGGGCGGTGACGCCGGGTCAATCGGCCGTGCTGTACGACGGCGACGTGTGCCTGGGCGGCGGCATCATCCAGTAGGGCGCAGGGCTGTGCGCTGGGGCACAGCCCGCTCCGGGTGTCAGCCGCGCGGCGGCTCGGTATCGAGGAAGGACTGGCGCTTGGCCAGCTTGTCCTGGTAGGCCGCCAGGTTCGGATGCCGCTGGCGCCAGGGGATCTCGGGGAAGCGGAAGTCCAGGTAGCCCAGCGCGCAGCCCACCGCGATATCGGCCAGCGAATAGTGGTTGCCCGAGCACCAGGGGCGATCCGCCAGGCCGTTGGCCATGGCGACCAGCGCCGCGTCGATCTTGCCGAGCTGGCGTTGGACCCAGCGCTCGCTGCGTTCTCCGGGCTCGCGCTGGGTGCCTTCCAGGCGCACCAGCTGCGCGGCGTCGAGCACGCCGTCGGCCAGCGCCTCCCAGCAGCGTACTTCCAGCCGTTCGCGTCCGCCCTGCGGGATCAGGCGGCTGACCGGTGTCAGCGTGTCCACATACTCGACGATGACACGGGAGTCGAAGATCGCGCCGCCGTCTTCCATCATCAGGCAGGGCACCTTGCCGAGCGGATTGAACTGGCCGATGGTGGTGTCGGGCGACCAGACGTTCTCTTCGACGAGCTGGTAGTCGATCTTCTTCTCCGCCATTACCACGCGCACCTTGCGCGCGTAAGGGCTCGTCTGCGATGCAATCAGCTTCATATGCTCCCCTTGAGCTTGTTATGAAGTGCATCGGCGCTCGTGGCACGGCCGGCCGGCGTTGGCGTCCGTGCCCGATGCACTTCGTAACAGGCTAATGGATCGGCGAGCGCGAGTATACCCGCGCAGCCCGCGCGCCGCGGCCGAGCGTGCGGCCGCGCACTTTGCGTTGCGGGGCGGGCACAAGGGCGCGTCCGGTGTCTCCGCGGCTGCTGCACAGCGGGGCGGGGCCGATGGTAAAATCGCGCGTTGCGTCCGGCCGCTGCGGTCCGGCGCGTGCCCGATCCGTGCCGGATCCGTCTCATGCGGCCTGCGCCGTGGAGCCGGAACGGCGCTCCCCTCCCAACTCCCCCTTTGCGGTTTCCAGCATGTCCACCACCTCCCTTTCGCCACTCACCGCCCTGTCTCCCATCGATGGCCGCTATGCCGCCAAGGCCGACGCGCTGCGCGAGTGGCTTTCCGAGGCGGCCTTCATGCGCAACCGCGTCAAGGTCGAGGTGCACTGGCTGATCGCGCTGGCGCGCACCGGCCTGCCCGACATGCCGAAATTCTCGCCGGCCTCCGAGGCGGCGCTGCTGGCCCTGGTCGACAAGTTCTCCGAAGCCGACGCCGCGCGCATCAAGGAAATCGAGGCGGTCACCAACCATGACGTCAAGGCCGTCGAGTACTGGCTCAAGGAGCAGGTCAAGGGCAATGCGGAGCTCGAGGCGGCCAGCGAATTCATCCACTTCGCCTGTACCTCGGAAGACATCAACAACACCTCGCACGGCATGATGCTGAAGGGCGCGCGCGACGAGGTGGTGGTGCCGGCGCTCAAGCGCGTGCATGCGCGCCTGGTCGAGCTGGCCCGCGCCAACGCGGCACAGCCGATGCTGTCGCGCACCCATGGCCAGCCGGCCAGCCCGACCACGCTGGGCAAGGAGATGGCCAACGTGGCGGCGCGCCTGGCGCGCGCCATCGAGCGCATCGAGCGCGTCGAGCTGCTGGGCAAGATGAACGGTGCGGTGGGCAACTACAACGCGCACCTGTCGGCGTATCCTGCCTTCGACTGGGAAGCCTTCTCCAGCCAGGTCATCGAGACCCGCCTGGGCCTGACCTTCAATCCCTACACCATCCAGATCGAGCCGCACGACTACATGGCCGAGCTGTTCGATGCCATCGCGCGCGCCAACACCATCCTGCTGGACCTGGACCGCGACGTCTGGGGCTACATCTCGCTGGGCTACTTCAAGCAGCGCACCAAGGCCGGCGAGATCGGCTCGTCGACCATGCCGCACAAGGTCAACCCGATCGACTTCGAGAACTCGGAAGGCAACCTCGGCCTGGCCAATGCCGTCCTGCGCCACCTGTCGGAGAAGCTGCCCGTCTCGCGCTGGCAGCGCGACCTGACCGACTCCACGGTCCTGCGCAATATCGGCGTGGCCTTCGGCTACAGCCTGCTGGCCTACGAGGCCTGCCTGCGCGGCCTGGGCAAGCTGGAAACCAATCCCGAGCGCCTGAACGAAGACCTCGATAACTGCTGGGAAGTGCTGGCCGAGCCGGTGCAGACCGTGATGCGCCGTTTCGGCGTGCCCAATCCGTACGAGCAGTTGAAGGAGCTGACGCGCGGCAAGGGTATTTCGCGCGAGGCGCTGCAGACCTTCATCACCGGCCTGGCGATTCCCGACGACGCCAAGCAACTGCTGCTGGCGATGACGCCCGCCAGCTACATCGGCAAGGCCGTGGCGCTGGCCGAGCGGATCTGAGCGGCCGCGCCCCGCTGCGTCGAGAAGCCACCCGCGAGGGTGGCTTTTTTCATGGCGGCCGATATGTTGCCGTGCGCCGGGTCGCCGGCGCGCTCAATTCAAAAATATTGAATAACTGAATTAAGTTCGGCCTGCTCATGATCCCCCCGGGCGCTCAATAATGCGAGAATCCAAGGCGCTGCCAGGAACGGTTTCCGGCGGCCCTTCTCAAATTCTCAAAGATCGTGCAACGCCCGCCACGGGCAGGGAGAGTCCATGCGTTCCAAAGCTGCCTACGGCCCCATCGCCATCAGCCTGCACTGGCTCGTGGCCTTGCTGATCTTCGCGGCTTTCGCCCTGGGTCTCTACATGACGGGTATTCCCGGGCTGACCCCGACCAAGCTCAAGCTTTTTTCCTGGCACAAGTGGATGGGCGTGACCATCTTCGCACTGGCGCTGGTCCGTGTGCTCTGGCGGGGCGCCAAGGGTGCGCCGGCCCCGGCCGCGGGCACGCCCGCGTGGCAGGTCAAGGCCGCCGCCGGCGCGCACCACCTGCTTTACCTGCTGATCCTCGTGGTGCCTCTCACCGGCTATTTCTACAGTTCGGCGGCGGGCGTACCGGTGGTCTTTCTCGGCCTGTGGCACATGCCCGCGCTGATCGAGCCCAATGACGCGCTGAAGGCCGCGCTCAAGCCGGCCCACGAATGGCTGAACTACCTGATGGCCGCGATCGTCGTCGTCCATGCCGCCGCCGCCGTCAAGCACCAGTTCGTCAACCGGGACGGCACGCTGGCCCGCATGCTGCCGTTTCTCAAGTAGGCGTCGGCCGTTTCCCGGTCACGTCCTCGCATTGCCAACGCAGAATGGCGCGTAGCGCCACGATTTTGACAGGAGTCATTCGATGAACCGCAATTTCCGTCCCCGTGCGCTGGCCCTGGCAGGCGCGGCAGTCCTGGCCGCCGCCGGCGCCGCGATTCCTTCCGCCTGGGCCCAGGTCGATGCGGCCAAGAGCTCGGTCACGGCGGTCGCCCGCCAGATCGGCGTACCCATGGAGGGCAAGTTCAAGAAATTCGATGCGACGGTCGCTTTCGATCCCGCCAAGCTGGCCAGTTCGTCGGCCAAGATGGAGATCGACGTCGCCAGCTTCGAGATCGGCGATGCCGAGACCACCAAGGAACTGAAAGGGCGCGACTGGTTCGACGCCGCCAAGTATCCGAAGGCCGTCTTCCAGTCCACCAGCATCAAGGGCGGTGCCGCCGGCAAGTACGACGTGGCCGGCAAGCTGACCATCAAGGGCAAGACCGTCGACATCGTGGTGCCGGCAAGCTATCGCCAGGAGGGCGGCGTCCAGGTCTTCGAAGGCGTGCTGCCGATCAAGCGTAACGCCTTCAATATCGGCGACGGCGAGTGGAAGGACACTTCGGTGGTCGCCGACGAAGTCCAGGTCAAGTTCCACATCGTCACCCCGGCCAGGAAGCAGGGCTGATCCGCCCGCGGCCTGTTCCCCATTCCAACCCGTCCAACCCGTCTTATCCGTCCTGCAGGGAGAACCCATGAAACTGCGCACCATCCTCGCCGCCGTCGCGGCCCTGTCCGCCACCGCCGCCGTCGGCGTGGCCTCCGCCGCCAGCGTGACCTACAACCTCGACCCGACGCATACCTACCCGAGCTTCGCGGCCGACCACATGGGCGGCGTATCGACGTGGCGCGGCAAGTTCACCAAGTCGAGCGGCGTGGTCACCCTGGACCGCGAGGCCAAGACCGGCTCGGTCGACGTCAAGATCGACCCGGCCTCGATCGATTTCGGCAACAGCAAGCTGAACGAACACGTGAAGAGCCCCGACATGCTCAACGTGCAGGCCTTCCCGGAGGCCAGCTACAAGGGCAAGTTCATCAAGTTCAACGGTGACGTGCCGACCGCGATCGATGGCGTGCTGACGCTGCATGGCGTGTCCAAGCCGGTGCAGCTCAATATCAGCGATTTCAAGTGCATCCAGCACCCGATGCTCAAGCGTGAAGTCTGCGGCGCCGACGCCGTGGGCACCTTCAGCCGCGCCGACTTCGGTGTCGACTACGCGCTGAAGATGGGCTTCAAGCCGGAAGTGAAGCTGGCCATCCAGGTCGAGGGCGTGCGCGCGGACTGAGTCCGGATCCATTGCGCCAGAAACGGGCCGGCTTTGCCGGCCCGTTTTTCGTTGGCGGTCCTGGTCGGAACACGGCGGGCAGGCACGCCGCGAGCACGCTACGAGGTGGCCTCGGCACCCCTCGCCAGGTCGGTTGTACGCCACCCGTCGCCACAGTACAATGGTCCGCTGCAATTTCCCTCCGGGCTGCAGGCCTGCGGCAGGCTAGCGGACATTCGCCGCGCGGCTGCACCCGGCAAAGCCGAAGGCTATCCCTATGCGTTCCTGACGTAGCGTCGGACAGCGGCGCGCAAGCCGCGCGTCCGTCTCGCCCATGTGCTGTGCCGGGTCGGCCCGACCTGAAGCGGCCGGCCCACAGCGTTTCTCGGATTTCCCTGGCGCAATACCGTGTACTCCCAAACGCAAATCGATCCGGTGGTCAGCTTCCGCAACTCGCAGGGCGAGCAGGTGCGAGGCACGATCATCAATCTCCAGAGAAAGTCTCTGGTGATGGAAATCTACAATCCCTATTCGATCGTCCAGGTCAGTGAGGTGCTGTCCGACCTGTCGGTCAAGATGGGGACCAAGAACGCTTATTTCGGCAAGGCCGTGGTGATCAGCCTGGTCAATACCGGCCTGACGGCGGTCGTGTCGGTGACCCTGATCGAGGAGTGGCGCGAGCTGTCCGAGATGACGGGCGAGCCCGCCTCGGTGGGCCAGGAATCCCGTTCCTTCGTGCAGGAATGGACCGAGCGCTTCCGCATCCGCCGCGACTACCAGATCGTGGTCAACGAGATGCGGGCCTTTCTCTCCGACGTCTCGCGCTGGGTCGAACAGGTCGACATGACCACCGTGCTGCCGAAGGAAGGCGAGACGCTGCGCATGGACGTGTTCCTGGAACTGGCCCAGCCGATCGGCGACAGGATCCGCCACTATTCCGCGATGCTGGAGGGCGAGGCACTGCAGGTGGAGCCCGAACTCGCACCGATGCACCGCACCTTCACGCAGTCTGCGCTGCATCCCTTGCTGCTGCGCGCCCCTTTCGTCTTCCGCACCTACACCAAGCCGCTCGGCTACGCGGGGGACTACGAGATGGTCAACCAGCTGCTGTCCGATCCGCGCCAGGGGCCGAGCACCTATTTCCAGATCGTCAACGCCACCTTCCTGCAGTCGGCGGTGGCGGCCGCGCACCGCAACCGCATCGAGCTGCTGATCGAATACCTGAACGGCATGGCAGAGAAGGCGCGCGCCGCCGGGCGGCCGTTCCGCCTGCTCAATGTGGGCTGCGGACCGGCGGTCGAGATCCAGCGCTTCATCGAGACCTACCCGAATCCGGAACTGCTGTCGTTCCAGCTGGTGGATTTCAGCGAGGAGACGCTGGCCTATACGCGCGAGCGCATCGAAGGCGCCGCCGCCCGTGCCGGCGCGCGCGTGCAGGTCGAGTACGTGCACCAGTCGGTGCACGATCTGCTGAAGCGGCGCATCGCGCCGGACCCCAACCTGCAGGAGTTCGACGCCGTCTACTGCGCGGGCCTGTTCGACTACCTGTCCGACAAGGTGTGCTCGCGCCTGATCAGCTACTTTGCCTCGCGTACCTATGAAGGCGGCTCGGTCCTCGCCACCAACGTGCATGCGAGCAACCCCGAGAAATTCAGCATGGAACACATGCTCGAGTGGTACCTGATCTACCGCGACGAGGCCAATATGCTGTCGTTGCTGCCGCCGAACTGCCAGGACCCCAAGGTCTATTGCGACAGCACAGGCGTCAATGTGTTCGTGCAGGCGACCGTGCACCACCCTTCCGCCTGAGCCGGGGCCATCATGCTCAGACGGGTCGTACACCGGTACACCAACTACGAAGCCGAACTGCGCGAGTTCCGGCTGGCAAGCAGCAAGGCTGGCGCATTGACCGCCGTCGTGCTGGTGATGGCGGGGGTGCTGCTGGACTACGGCATCTATCCGCAGGAGCAACTGCGCTTCTTCCTGGCGCGCTCGTTCATCGCGCTGCTGATCGGCGGGATCTACGCGCTGCTGCCCACGCCCTTCGGCCGGCGCCATGTCCAGCCCTTGACGCTGGCCTGGCTGATCCTGCCGCAGATGATGATCGCCTGGATGATCGGCGTGACCGAAGGGGCTTCGTCGATCTACTATGCCGGGCTCAACCTGGTCATCTTCGCCGTGGGCATCGCCTTGCCGATGGGGCTGTGGCAGACCATCGGCTTCGGCGCGGTCACCTATCTGTTCTATGTGATCGCCTGCCTGGCCCATCCGCTGGGGCTGGCGGATCGCGGCCACTTCATCGTCAACTCGATCTTCATCGCCTTTTCGATCACCGCCAGCGCCGTCTATACCTTCATGAACGAGCGTGGCCATTTCCACCTCTTCCGCCTGAAGGAGCAACTGGCGGAGAAGAACCTGGAACTGGCGGAAATCAACCGGAACCTGGCCGAGATCAAGGGCCAGATGCTGCAGCAGGAGAAGATGGCGGCCATCGGCACGCTGGCGGCCGGGCTGCTGCACGAGGTCAACAATCCGGTCAACTTCTGCCTGATGGCCATCGAGGTGGCCATGGAGGAACCGGTCGCCAAGGCCAATGCCTCGCTGGAAGAGTGCCTGGTGGATGCGAAGCAGGGCATGCAGCGCATCCAGCATATCGTTTCCGACCTGAAGACCTTCGCCTACCGCAAGCCGGGCGCCGAAGCCGAGGGGGTGCCCTTCCTGTTCGAGAAGGCACTGGATTCCTCATGCCGGCTGACGGCGCACGAACTGCGCGGCGTCGCGCTGACGCGCGAACTGCCCGCCGATACGCTGGTGCTGGGTGACGAGGCGGCGATCATCGGCGTGCTGATCAACCTGTTCTCCAATGCCGCGCTCGCCATGCGCAAGGCGCAGACGACCAAGCCGGCCATCCATACCTCGGCGTACTGGGAGGATGGCCGCCTGCACGTCAGCGTGCGCGACAACGGCCCGGGCATCGCGCCGGAGAACCTCGCCCGCGTGTTCGAGCCGTTCTTCACCACCCGGGAGGTCGGCCAGGGCCTGGGGCTGGGCCTGTCCATCAGCTATGCTGTGATCGAGCGCCACCGTGGCACGCTCTACGCCGAGAGCGAACTGGGCCAATGGACGGCATTCACCTTCGATCTGCCGCGAGCCGAGTGAGGATGCCGAGTGAGGATGCCGAGTGAGGATGCCATGAGCAGCGACTCCGGCCAGGCGAAGGCCACGATCCTCTACGTCGATGACGAGGACATGGCTCGCAAGTACTTCGCTCGCGCCGTCGGCGGCGAGTACGAGATCCTGCTGGCCTCCGGCGCCGAGGAGGCGATGGAGCTGCTGTGGGGGCAGGGCGCGCGCATCGCCATCCTCGTCACCGACTTCCGCATGCCGGGGCGCAATGGCGGCGACCTGCTGCGGCAGGTGGCGCGCGAGTTTCCCACGGTGGTGCGCATCCTGGTGACGGCCTATGCCGACAAGGACATGCTGCTGGATACGGTCAATTCCGGCGAGGTCTTCCGCATCCTCGAGAAACCGCTCGGCCTGGCACAGGTGCGTGACGTGCTGCGCGCGGCGGTCGAACGCCATCGCGAGCGCGAGGTGCGCCACCAGCGGCTGACCGCGATCGACGAGACCCTGGCGTTCCTGGCACATGAGTTGAACACACCGCTGGCGGCCATCGCCAACTTCGCGCAGGGCGTACAGAATCGCAGCGAGGCCGACTACAGCGTGCAGCGCCAGGGCGAGATCGGCCAGGCGGCCGCGGCGATGTACAGCAATGCCCAGTACTGCCTCGCCGTGATCTCGTCCTTCCTGCAGTCGGTGCGCAACACCGCGGGCGGCGCGCCGGCCAAGACGGCGCCGGACATCAACGCCGGCGCCCTGATCATGGCGCTGCTCGATACCTATCCCTTTGCCGAGGGGCAGCGAGCCTGGGTGCAGGTCGAGACGCCTGGAGACTTTCCCGTCTACACGCTGCCGAACTGCGTGGCCCTGGTGCTGTCCTCGGTCATGAGCAATGCGCTGCGCGCGCTCGCCGACGTTCCGGCACCGTCGCTGCGCTTCGTGGTGGAAGCGGTTCCGCGCCCAAGGATCCGTATCTGCGACAACGGCCCGGGCATTCCGCCCGAGGTCATGGAGCGGCTGCTGGTCGATCCCGTGACGACATACGCGGAAGCGGGCGGCAGCGGCCTGGGCATGATTTTCTGTAATCGCGTCATGCAATCTTTCGGCGGCGGGATCCAGATCGACTCGCAGTCGGGCGCCGGCACGATCGTGACGCTTGAATTTCCCAATACCAAAAGTCGAATGCATAGGAGTGATCGATGAGCGATCCGATTGCCACGCAGGCCCCTCCACCGGCGATTCTGTTCGTCGATGACGAGGCGACGGCGGTCAAGTACTTCCAGCGCGCCATCGGGCAACTGGCGCCGGTGGTGACCGGCGCATCGGTGGAAGAAGGCAAGGCGTTGCTCGATGCGCATGCCGACAGCCTGGCCGTGCTGATCTCGGATCAGCGCATGCCGGGCGAGTTCGGCAACGAACTGCTGCGCTATGCGCGCGAGCGCTATCCGCATATCGTGCGGATCCTGACCACCGCGTACTCGGAGCTGGAACAGACCGTCGAGGCCGTGAACCAGGGTCAGATCCACCGCTACATCCGCAAGCCCTGGGATATCACCGCGCTGCGCATGGAGCTCAAGCAGGCGCTCGAACTGGCCGGCCTGCGCAAGGAGCGCGACCAGCTGGTGCGCGAGAAGCTGGTCGTGCTGCAGAAGCAGACCACCGCTTCGCGCGTGGGCATGGTCCATGCCCTGTGCGCCAGCCTGCTCGGTCCCGGCCGTTTCCAGCCGGTGGAGACCTACCTGGCCGGTGCGGTGCTGGGCGGGGCGAGCAATATCGAGCCGGACTGGCTGCTGATGGATTACGCCGACCTGATCAGCGCCGAAAGCCGCCGCTGCGGCGACTTCGGCCATGCGCTGACGGCCCGGCTCGGTGCGCTGCGCACGCAGCTGGCGGGCCGTGGCGGCGCCGATGCCATCGCGGTGCTGGCCGAGGTGCTGGGCGATGCGGCCGTGCGCCGCGAGGGCGAGGCCCTGGTCTGGACCAGCCCGCAGTTTCTCGCCGAGTTCCTCAGCCTGCCGGTGGGAGAGGCAGTGTCGGTGCAGCACGTGACCTGGCTGGCCAGCCTGCTGTGGCTGGAAGAGACGGGCGGGGCGCTGCAGTTCGTGCGCGAAGGCGATGCGGTGCTGTGCCGTGTCGGCGCGCGTGCCGACAGCTTCGCGGCGGACCGGCTGGCAGTCTGGATCGAGCAGTTCTGAGCCAGGCCTCGGCCGGAAAGCGAGAGGGGCGCCCGCGGGCGCCCCTCTCGCTTTCCGGCGCCAGTCGGCAAATGAAAAAGGCGCCCGTGGGCGCCTTTTTCATTCCCGAAGCCCGACGCCGGGCCCGGGGCTCAGCCGCTCACGCCTGCGCACCGAAATTCGGATCGCCGCGATCCGTGCCGTCGGTCTTCTTCTCGCTCTTGACCAGGTCTTCGCGCTTGACGCCCAGCCACATGGCCAGCGCCGCGGCGACGAACACCGAGGAGTAGATGCCGAACAGGATGCCCACCGTCAGCGCGAGGGCGAAGTAGTGCAGCGTCGGGCCGCCGAAGAAGAACATCGACAGCACCATCATTTCGGTCGAGCCGTGGGTGATGATGGTCCGCGACATGGTGCTGGTGATCGCGTTGTCGATGATCTCGTGGGTGGTCATCTTGCGGTACTTGCGGAAGTTCTCGCGGATCCGGTCGAAGATCACCACCGATTCGTTGACCGAGTAGCCCAGCACCGCGAGGATGGCCGCCAGCACCGACAGCGAGAACTCCCACTGGAAGAAGGCGAAGAAGCCGAGGATGATCACCACGTCGTGCAGGTTGGCGATGATGCCGGCCACCGCGAACTTCCATTCGAAGCGGAAGGACAGGTAGATGACGATGCCGATCACCACGCACAGCAGCGCCAGCAGGCCGTCGGTGGCCAGCTCCTTGCCCACCTGCGGGCCGACGAACTCGACGCGCTGCAGCTTGACGTCGGGCGAGGCCGCGCTCAGCGCGCCCATGACCTGCTCGCTCTGCTGGGCGGAGGTGACCTGCTTGCCGTCCGGGCCCTTCTGCAGCGGCAGGCGGATCATCACGTCGCGCGAGGTGCCGAAGTTCTGCACCTGGACGTCGGCGTAGCCCAGCTTGCCCACCTGGCCGCGGATCTTCTCCAGATCGGCGGCTTGCTGGTAATTGACTTCCATCACCGTGCCGCCCGTGAATTCGATCGACAGGTGCAGGCCCTTGTGCCAGAGGAAGAACACGGCTGCGGCAAACGTCAGGAAGGAGACGACGTTGAAGACCAACGCGTGCTTCATGAACGGAATGTCGCGCCGGATGCGGAAGAATTCCATATCGGATCCTGTTGTGTCCTGCTTTTATCTGCTGGCGGTCCCGCGCGCCGCGCGGGACCTGCCGATTACTTGGCCGTGCTGCCGCCCTGGTCGGTGTCCGGCTTCCAGATCTGGCCGATGGCCAGGCCCTGCAGGCGCTTCTTGCGGCCGTACCAGAGGTTGACCAGGCCGCGGTTGAAGAACACCGCCGAGAACATCGAGGTCAGGATGCCAAGGCAGTGCACCACGGCGAAGCCGCGCACCGGGCCGGAACCGAAGGCCAGCAGTGCCAGGCCGGCGATCAGCGTGGTCACGTTGGAGTCCAGGATGGTGGCCCAGGCACGCGAGAAGCCGGTGGCGATCGCGGTCTGCGGCGCGGCGCCGGCGCGCAGTTCCTCGCGGATGCGCTCGTTGATCAGCACGTTGGCGTCGATCGCCATGCCCAGCACGAGGGCGATGGCGGCGATGCCCGGCAGCGTCAGCGTGGCCTGCAGCATCGACAGCACGGCCACCAGCAGCAGCAGGTTGATCGCCAGGGCCGCCACCGAGAACACGCCGAACAGCATGTAGTACAGCATCATGAAGACGGCGATGCCGGCGAAGCCGTAGGCCACCGAGTCAAAGCCCTTCTTGATGTTGTCGGCGCCCAGCGACGGGCCGATGGTGCGTTCCTCGATGATGTCCATCGGCGCGGCCAGCGAACCTGCGCGCAGCAGCAGCGCCAGGTCGCTGGCGGCCTCGGTCGAGTAGGAGCCGGTGATCTGGAAGCTCGAACCCAGTTCGGACTGGATGGTGGCCACCGTCAGCACTTCGCCCTTGCCCTTCTCGAACAGCACGATGGCCATCGGCTTGCCGATGTTCTCGCGCGAGATGTCGCGCAGCACGCGGCCGCCCTGCGCATCGAGCTTGATGTTGACCGAGGGGCGCTGGTTCTGGTCGAAGCCGGCCGAGGCGCTTTCGATGCGGTCGCCGGTGAAGATCACCTGCTTCTTCAGGATCACGGGGGCGCCATTGCCCTGGGTGAACAGTTCGCTGCCATAGGGCACCGGATCGCCCGGACGCGGCAGGCGGGGCGCGTTGGGGTCGACCAGGCGCGCTTCCAGCGTGGCCGTGCGGCCGATGATGTCCTTGGCCTTGGCGGTGTCCTGCACGCCGGGCAGCTGCACCACGATGCGGTCGGCGCCTTGCTGCTGGATCACCGGTTCGGCCACGCCCAGTTCGTTGACGCGGTTGTGCAGCGTGGTGATGTTCTGCTTGACGGCGGCGTCCTGCACGGCTTTGCGCGCCGCATCGGTGAACAGGCCGACCACGTCGTTGCCATCCACGTTGAAGGCCAGCTCGCGCAGGTTGTCCGACAGCATGCCGCGGGCCTTGCCGGCATCGTCGGCGTTGCTGAAGTGGATGGTCAGCTTCTCGCCGTCGCGGTCGACGCCGCCATGGCGGATATTCTTGTCGCGCATCAGGGTGCGCGCATCGGTGGCCAGGCTGTCTAGCTTCTTGTCGACGGCGCCCTTCATGTCGACCTGCAGCAGGAAGTGCACGCCGCCGCGCAGGTCCAGGCCCAGGTACATCGGCAGCGCGTGCAGCGCGGTCAACCAGTGCGGCGAGCCCGACAGCAGGTTCAGCGCGACGATGTAGGTGGGATCGCTCGGGTCAGGGTTGAGCGAGCGGTTCAGCACGTCCTTGGCCTTGAGCTGGTCGTCGGGGGTGCGGAAGCGCGCCTTGACGGAGCCAGACTGACCCGAGACGTCGAAGAAGACGCCGTCGGGCTGCAGGTTGTTCTGCGCCAGGACCTGCTCGACCTGCTTCTGCATGGCGAGGTCGACCTTGACGGTGGCCTTGCCCGACGAAACCTGCACGGCGGGCGCCTCGCCGAAGAAATTCGGCAGCGTGTAGATGATGCCGGTGGCCAGCGCCACCAGGATCACGAGGTATTTCCAAAGCGGATAACGATTCATCTTTGGCCAGTCATTCTGCGGTCGGCGGGGCCGGCGCCGGGTTCAGGGGCGCTGCGGCGTGGGCCGATCCGGTTGGCAAACAGCCGCCTGGCCTCCGCGGGACGTCCCGGGCTGGATCAGGCGGCTGCTTGGGCATGCGTCCGGGCCGTGTGGCCCGGACCTGCCGGAAGTGGCGAGAAGTGGCGTGCAGCGGCACGGCGCCGGGGCGCCGTCGCCAGGGGAATCAGAGCGCCTTCAGCGTGCCCTTCGGCAGGACCGTGGTGACGGCATTCTTCTGCACCGTGATCTCGGTGCCTTCCGCCACTTCGACGCTCACGTACTGCTCGCCTACCTTGGTGACCTTGCCGAGGATACCGCCGGCGGTCACCACCTCGTCGTTCTTGGCCAACGCTTCGAGCATGGCCTTGGTTTCCTTCTGGCGCTTCATCTGCGGGCGGATCATGATGAACCACAGCACCGCGAACATCAGGATGATGGGCAGGAAACTCATCAGGCCGCCTGCCGCGCCACCGGCACCTGCGGTCTGGGCAAATGCGTTGGAAATGAACACGTTGCTTCTCCGTCACAAAATAGATTTGATGAATCGGGCATTCTACCACCCGACTATGACCGTTCCGGCGCCGCCTGCGGCGCCCTAGGGGTTTGTGCGGGGTGCCCGCCGGAGCGCGTCTCGGACGCGGCGGGACCCAGGCATTCGACCAGCCCGGCGCGGAAAGTTCGCCCGGCCCGTACCGGGCAGCGGCGCTGCGCCGCCCGTGCTCAGCGCGCGCCGCGCGCGCGGTCCGCCGCGAACTGGAGGCGGAAGGCGTCGAAGCGGTGCTGCTCGATCGCCTCGCGCATCTCGCGCATCAGCTGCAGGTAGTAGTAGAGATTATGGATGGTGTTCAGGCGTGCGCCGAGGATCTCGCCGACCCGGTGCAGGTGGTGCAGGTAGGCGCGCGAGAAATTCCTGCAGGTGTAGCATTCGCAACTTTCGTCCAGCGGCCGCGGATCGTTGCGGTGGGCCGCATTCTTGATCTTGACGTCGCCGAAGCGGGTGAACAACCAGCCGTTGCGCGCATTGCGGGTCGGCATCACGCAGTCGAACATGTCGACGCCGGCGGCGACGCCGGCCACCAGGTCCTCGGGCGTGCCCACGCCCATCAGGTAGTGCGGCTTGTCGGCCGGCAGGCGCGGGGCCACGTGCTGCAGCACCCGCATCATGTCTTCCTTGGGCTCGCCCACCGACAGGCCGCCGATGGCGAAGCCGTGGAAGTCCAGCTCCGACAGGCCTGCCAGCGACTCGTCGCGCAGGTCTTCGAACATGCCGCCCTGGACGATGCCGAACAGCGCGTTGGGGTTGGCCAGGCGCTCGAACTCGTCGCGCGAGCGCTTGGCCCAGCGCAGGCTCATGCGCATCGAGGCGGCGGCTTCGGCGTGGGTGGCGGGGCGGCCTTCGATCTCGTAGGGCGTGCACTCGTCGAACTGCATCACGATGTCCGAGTTCAGTGCGCGCTGGATCTGCATCGAGATCTCGGGCGACAGGAACAGCTTGTCACCGTTGACCGGCGAGGCGAAGGTCACGCCTTCCTCGGTGATCTTGCGCAACTCTCCCAGCGAGAACACCTGGAAGCCGCCCGAGTCGGTCAGGATGGGCTTGTCCCAGCCGACGAAGCGGTGCAGGCCCTCGTGCGCGCCGATCACGTCCAGGCCCGGACGCAGCCACAGGTGGAAGGTGTTGCCGAGGATGATCTGCGCGCCGATCTCGTTCAGTTCGAGCGGCGACATGGCCTTGACCGAGCCATAGGTGCCCACCGGCATGAAGATGGGCGTCTCGACCACGCCGTGGTTCAGTTTGACGCGGCCGCGGCGTGCGTTGCCGTCGGTGGTGAGGAGTTCGAATTCGAGCATGGCAGGTTCGGGGCGGGTCGGTTTCCGGGAGGTGGCGCGGCGCGCGGGCGGCCGCTCAGTTAGCGTCCCGGGCGGCGTCGGCCGGTGCGGCGGCCGCGTCCTGGCGGGTCAGCAGCATGGCGTCGCCATAGCTGAAGAAGCGGTAGTGCTGCGCGATAGCGTGGCGGTAGGCAGCGCGGATGGTCTGCACGCCGGCCAGGGCCGAGACCAGCATCAGCAACGTGGATTTCGGCAGGTGGAAATTGGTGATGAGCGCGTCGACCAGGCGGAAGCGGTAGCCCGGCGTGATGAAGATGTCGGTGTCGCCGCTGCCGGCACCCAGCGTGCCGTCCTCGCGCGCGGCCGATTCCAGCGCGCGCAGCGAGGTGGTGCCGACGGCGATCACGCGGCGGCCGGCGGCACGTGTCGCGCGCACCGCCTCGGCCAGCTCCGGCGAGACCGCGTACCACTCCGAGTGCATCTTGTGCTCGGCCAGGTTCTCGCTGCGCACCGGCTGGAAGGTGCCGGCGCCGACGTGCAGGGTCAGGAAGGCGCGCCGCACGCCCATGGCGTCGAGCCGGGCGAACAGCGCGTCGTCGAAGTGCAGGCCGGCGGTGGGCGCCGCCACCGCGCCGGGGTTGCGCGCATAGACCGTCTGGTAGCGGGTCTCGTCGTAGGCGTCGGGATCGTGCGTGATGTAGGGCGGCAGCGGCAGCCGGCCATAGCGCTCGATCAGGTCGAGCGCCGGTTCGGGGAAGCGCAGCGTGAAGAACTCCCCGGCGCGCGGGCCGACCGTGACCTCGAAGGCATCCGCCAGGCGCAGCGTGCTGCCCTCGGCCGGCGTCTTGGAGGCACGCACCTGGGCCAGCGCGGTATGGCTGTCGAGCAGGCGCTCGACCAGCGCCTCGACCTTGCCGCCGCTGGCCTTGTGGCCGAAGAAGCGCGCCTTGATCACGCGGGTGTCGTTGAAGACCAGCAGGTCACCGGGGTGCAGGGAGTCGACGATGTCGGCGAAGGCGCGGTCCAGCAGGCGGGTGGCCTCGGGGCCATCTCCCGCGGCGACCCGCTCCACCACCAGCAGGCGGCTTGCGCTGCGCTCGGGCAGGGCGGTCTGCGCGATCAGCTCGGGTGGCAGCGGGAAGTCGAAATCGGACAGCGTCAGCATGGTGGAAGCGGCAATGCGGAAGCCGCCGCACGGTGGCGGCGGCAGGCATGGGTACAATCGGCGAATCCGATATTGTAAGGCTTGCACGGCCAAGGCCGTTCCGGTGCGCGTGATATTGCCCATTTGCCCCGGCCCCGCGCCGGGCGAAGGGGCGCGCCCGACGAGCGTCCATGGCCAGCCGACCGTCTTCCACCGTCCTTGACCGCGATCGATCGCCGCCCGATGCCAGGCACCGCTCCGACCCCTGACACCGAACCCGCCGCCGCTGCCCGGCCCTCCCGGCCAGCCCGGCCGGCGCCGGCCGCCGCCGGCGGCAAACCATCCTCGGCGATGGCACGCCTGGCCAAGATGGGCCTCAAGCGCGACGTCGACCTGGTGCTGCACCTGCCGCTGCGCTACGAGGACGAGACCACGCTGCTGCCCGTGTCCGAGGCCATCGCCCGCGCCGGCCTCGGGCTGCCGGTGCAGGTCGAGGGCGTGGTCACCTCCAGCGAGGTCACCGTGCGCCCGCGCCGGCAACTGGTGGTCAAGCTGGCCGACGACAGCGGCGAACTGGTGCTGCGCTTCCTCAATTTCTACGGCAGCCAGGTCAAGCTGATGGCCGAGGGCGCGCGCCTGCGCGTGCGCGGCGAACTGCGCGGCGGCTTCTTCGGCGCCGAGATGGTGCACCCCACGGTGCGCACGGTGGGCGAGGGCGAGGCGCTGCCGGACCGCCTGACCCCGGTCTATCCGGCCACCGCCGGCATTTCCCAGGCCTACCTGCGCAAGGCCATCGGCGGCGCGCTCGGCCGCACGCCCCTGCCCGAGACGCTGCCGCAGCCGGTGCTGCAGGGCCCGCTGGCACGCCTGCGCCTGCGGCCGCTGAGCGAGTGCCTGCGCCTGCTGCACGCGCCGCCGCAACAGGTGGACGAAGCCGCGCTCGCCGAGCGCAGCCATCCGGCCTGGCAGCGCGTCAAGTTCGACGAACTGCTGGCCCAGCAACTGTCGCTCAAGCGCGCGCAGGCGGCACGCCGCGACAAGAATGCGCCGGCCATGCCGCGCCGCGAGGGCGGCCTGCTGACACGCTTCCTGGCCGCCTTGCCGTTCCAGCTGACCGGTGCCCAGCGGCGCGTGGTCGAGGAGATCGGCGGCGACATGGCCGCGCCCCATCCGATGCACCGCCTGCTGCAGGGCGACGTGGGCAGCGGCAAGACCATCGTGGCCGCGCTGGCGGCCTGCCAGGCGATCGACGCCGGCTACCAGGCCGCGCTGATGGCACCGACCGAGATCCTGGCCGAGCAGCACTACCGCAAGCTCTCGGCCTGGCTGGAGCCGCTGGGTGTGCCCGTGGTGTGGCTCGCCGGCAGCCTGAAGGCGCGCGCCAAGCGCGAGGCGGTGGCGCGCGTCGAAGCCGGCGAGGCGCAGCTTGCCATCGGTACCCACGCGCTGATCCAGGACACGGTGCGCTTTGCCCGCCTGGGCCTGTCGGTGGTGGACGAACAGCACCGCTTCGGCGTGGCGCAGCGCCTCGCCCTGCGCGGCAAGGCCGACGGCGCCGCCGATGACGGGGCGGGGGCCGCGGCGGCGGTGCCGCACCAGCTGATGATGTCGGCCACGCCGATCCCCCGCACCCTGGCCATGACCTACTACGCCGACCTCGACGTTTCGGTCATCGATGAACTGCCGCCGGGGCGCTCGCCGGTGGTCACGCGGCTGGTCAACGACGCCCGCCGCGACGAGGTGATCGCGCGCGTGCACTACGCGGCCGCCGAGGGCCGGCAGGTCTACTGGGTCTGCCCCCTGATCGAGGAAAGCGAGGCGCTGCAGCTGCAGACGGCGGTCGAGACCTATGAGACGCTCGCGGCCGCCTTGCCCGACCTGAAGGTGGGCCTGGTGCACGGGCGCCTGCCGCCGGCCGAGAAGGCCGAGGTGATGGCGGCGTTTTCCGCCAACCGGCTGCAGGTGCTGGTGGCCACCACCGTGATCGAAGTGGGCGTGGACGTGCCCAATGCCTCGCTGATGGTGATCGAGCATGCCGAGCGCTTCGGCCTGGCCCAGCTGCACCAGTTGCGCGGCCGGGTCGGGCGGGGCAGCGCCGAGTCGGTCTGCCTGCTGATGTACCAGGCGCCGCTGTCGCCCACCGCGCGTGAGCGGCTGGGCACCATGCGCGAGACCACCGACGGTTTCGAGATCGCCCGGCGCGACCTGGAGATCCGCGGTCCGGGCGAATTCCTCGGCGCACGCCAGTCGGGCGAGGCGATGCTGCGTTTCGCCGATCTCGAACGCGATGCCTGGATGGTCGAGTACGCACAGGAAGCCGCCGAGCTGATGCTGGCGCGCCATCCCGAAGCGGTGGAGGCCCATCTGGCGCGCTGGCTGGGCGGGCGCGAGCAGTTCCTGAAGGCCTGAGCCGGTGGCGCGTCGGTGGCGTGGATGACCGGATCGCCACATTCCTGCCGCCTCCGCCGCGCGCCGGCCGCCAATCTGACAAGGCGGGCAATCGAAGGTAAAATCTATCGCATACCCAGATTTAATTGATTGCCATGACGCTCACCGAACTCAAGTACATCGTCGCCGTCGCGCGCGAGCGCCATTTCGGCCGGGCGGCCGAGGCCTGCTTCGTGTCGCAGCCGACCTTGTCCGTGGCCATCAAGAAGCTGGAGGACGAGCTCAACGTGCAGATCTTCGAGCGCGGCACGTCCGAGGTGTCGGTGACGCCGGTGGGCGAACAGATCGTGGCGCAGGCGCAGCGCGTGCTCGAGCAGACCATGGCCATCCGCGAGATCGCCAAGCAGGGCAAGGACCCGCTGGCCGGTCCGCTGCGCGTGGGCGTGATCTACACCATCGGGCCCTACCTGCTGCCCGCGCTGGTCAAGCAGATGATCGAGACCGTGCCGCAGATGCCGCTGATGCTGCAGGAGAACTACACGGTCAAGCTGATCGAACTCCTCAAGCAGGGCGAGATCGACTGCGCCATCATGGCCGAGCCCTTCGCCGATTCCGGCCTGACCGTGCAGCCGCTGTATGACGAGCCCTTCGTGGTGGCAGTACCGCGCGGCCACCAGCTGGCCCAGGTGTCCCAGGTCGATCCGGACGAACTGAAGCAGCAGACCATGCTGCTGCTGGGCAGCGGCCATTGCTTCCGCGACCATGTGCTGGGCGTGTGCCCCGAGCTGTCGCGCTTCTCGCAGGCGGCCGACGGCATCCAGAAGACCTTCGAGGGTTCGTCGCTCGAGACCATCCGCCACATGGTGGCCAGCGGCGTGGGCATCACCGTTCTGCCGCGCACTTCGGTGCCCGACATGAAGCCCAAGAGCGACATGCTGGCCTACGTGCCCTTCGCCGACCCGGTCCCCGACCGCCGCGTGGTGCTGGCCTGGCGCAAGAGCTTCACGCGCCTGCCCGCGATGCAGGCGCTGTCCGCCGCGGTAGCTGCCTGCGAGCTGCCTGGCGTGCGCAAGCTGGTCTCCAAGGAACTGGCCGAGGCCGCCTGAGCCCGGTCCCGGCGCGGCGCCATCCTGCCGGCGCCGCCGGCACGCGCGCATGTCCCGGCATCTCGTCGGATAGCCGTCGGCATCCCGCCGGACTGGATTCCGGCGGCTTCGCTTCTTTCCCGGCTCTCACGGGTTTGTGACGCGGCGGGCCTCGGCCCGGCCGGAGCGGGTCGGATGTGTTTTAGTTTTTTACTATTGATTCAAGGTAAATATTCAAATTTACCAATCATGCGGGTTTCCTTAGACTTCCTCCATCGACACCGCCAGCGCAAGCCGGCCTCAGGAGCCCGACATGAACCGCTTCCACCTGCCTTCCTTGCGTGCCATCGGCCGCGGACTGGCCGCCTGCCTGGCCAGCTATGCCGCGGCGAAGTGAGCGTACGCGCCGCGTACCACCATCGTGGTCGCCAACTGGAGGAACCTCATGATTGCCACTTTCATCGATACCTGGCGCGGGATGCGCGTTGCGGCCATGCCGGGCGCCACGGAGGCGGCGCGCCTGCGCCGCAAGCTCTGGCGCAAGGAGATCGGCCTGGCCGTCTCGATGCTGGGTGCGGCGGTGGTGCTGCACGACGCGGCCCGGGCCCTGCACGGTGTGCTGAGCTAGCAGCACCGCCCCCGGGCCTGCCATCGAGTAGTGCCATAATGCACGGGCGATGCCGCCCGCCGCCAGCCGGCGGCATCCGCGTGACCTTACCGGAATGATGGAGCGAAGCAAACCATGGCAAAGAAGAAAGAGATGAGCGTGAACATCGGTATCGCCGACAAGGACCGCAAGAAGATCGCTGAAGGCTTGTCCAAGCTGCTGGCCGATACCTACACCCTCTACCTCAAGACGCACAATTTCCACTGGAACGTCACCGGCCCGATGTTCAACACGCTGCATCTGATGTTCGAGACGCAGTACAACGAGCTGGCGCTGGCGGTGGACGCCATCGCCGAGCGGATCCGTGCGCTCGGCTACCCGGCGCCCGGCACCTACAAGGAATACGCGCGCCTGTCCTCGATTCCCGAAGAGGAGGGCGTGCCCGACGCGACCGACATGATCCGCAAGCTGGTGGAAGGCCAGGAAGCGGTGGTGCGCACGGCCCGCTCGATCTTCCCGCTGGTCGATGCCGCTGCCGACGAGCCCTCGGCCGATCTGCTGACCCAGCGCATGCAGACGCACGAGAAGACTGCGTGGATGCTGCGTTCGATGCTGGCCTGACGGCCAGGTCCCGGCCGGCGCCCGCACGCCGGTCTCCCGCCCCGCTGCCGCTACGGCCGCGGGGTGCCGGCGTTGCGGCGCGGTGCCCTGGCTGGCACCGGCCGGGCGCGCCGATCTGCTTTTCCTGTCGGCCCTGCTAGGGTCTGCTTCCGCCCCTGCGGCACTCCTTGTCGTTTCCACCCATGTCTTCCGCCATATCCTCCCAGCCTCCCATGCTCGAACGCCTTGCCCTCTATATACGGCTGGTCCGCATCGACAAGCCGATCGGCACGCTGCTGCTGCTGTGGCCCACGCTGTGGGCCCTGTGGATGGCGGCCGACGGCTGGCCGGGCTGGCAGTTGTTCTGGATCTTCACCGTCGGTACCTTCCTGATGCGCTCGGCCGGCTGCGCGGTCAACGATTGGGCCGACCGGGATTTCGACAAGCACGTCAAGCGCACCAGGGAGCGGCCGCTGACCGCGGGCCGCATCGCGGGATGGGAGGCGCTGATGGTGGCCGGCGTGCTGTCGCTGCTGGCCTTCCTGCTGGTGATCCCGCTCAACGGCCTGACCAAGTGGCTGGCCGTGGTCGCGCTGTTCATCGCGGGCAGCTACCCCTTCTTCAAGCGCTTCTTCGCCATCCCGCAGGCCTACCTGGGCATCGCCTTCGGCTTCGGCATCCCGATGGCCTTCGCCGCCGTGCAGGGCCAGGTGCCGGTGCTGGCGTGGGTGATGCTGGTGGGCAATGTGTTCTGGGCAGTGGCCTACGATACTGCCTACGCGATGGTCGACCGCGACGATGACCTGCTGATCGGCATCAAGACCTCGGCCATCACCTTCGGCCGCTTCGATGTGGCGGCGATCATGATCTGCTACGCGGTCTTCCTCGGCCTGATGGCCTGGGCCGGCCTGCAGCTTGCGCTCGGCTGGCCCTACTGGGCAGGGCTGGCGGCGGCGGCGGCCTGCACGGTGTACCACTACACGCTGATCCGCGGACGCGAGCGCATGCCGTGCTTCGCCGCCTTTCGCCACAACAACTGGCTGGGTGCGTGCGTGTTTGCCGGGGTGGCGTTGTCGTACTGCCTGCGCTGAGGCAATCGTCACCATCGGGGCAGTGCCGATGCCAGTACGTGGCGCCTGCGCCTGCGCTCTCTCCCGGCCCCTCTTCCGCAAGCGGGGGAGGGGAGACAAGCAGTGCGGCGCGAGTCCTCAATCCTTGCCGAACTCCGCGCCCATCTCCGCGCCGCGCGCAGCCGCCGCGTGCATGGCGCGCACGAAGGCGTCGGCGATGCCGGCGCCTTCCATGGCCGTCAGCGCCGCGTAGGTGGTACCACCCTTGGACGTGACCCGCTCGCGCAGCGTGCCGACCGGTTCGGGCGACTGTCCCGCCAGCGTGGCGGCGCCACGGAAGGTCTCGACCGCCAGCTGGCGGCCCTGCTCGGCCGACAGGCCGAGTTCGGTGGCGGCGCGCTGCATGGCTTCGATGAAGTAGAAGACGTAGGCCGGGCCGCTGCCCGAGATGGCGGTGACCGCGTCGATCCGGGCGTCGTCCTCCACCCACAGGCATTGCCCGACGGCCTCGGCCACCGCGGTGGCGATGGCGCGTTCCCGCTCGCCCAGGCCGGCCGCGGCGGCCAGGCCGGTCATGCCCATGCCCGACAGCGCGGGCGTGTTGGGCATCGCGCGTACCAGGCGGGTGCGGCCGCCCAGCCAGCGCTGCATGTCCTGCAGGCGGATGCCGGCGGCCACGCTGATGATCAGGGGATCCTTGCCGCCGGCCTGCAGCAGGTCATGCAGCGGGGCGGTGGCGTCGCGGAACTGCTGCGGCTTGACCGCCAGCACCAGCACGTCGCTGGCGGCGAAGGCCGCGTCGGGCGCTGCCGCCGTGTGTACGCCGAAATCGCGCGCCAGGCGCGCCTGCGCCTCCGGGAAGGGATCGGCCACGCGGATGGCGCCGGCTGGCACGCCGCGCGCGACGAGGCCGCCGATCAGCGCGCTGGCCATATTGCCGCCGCCGAGGAATCCGAAGCTAAGGGTGTCGAGCATTGCTGTGTCTCGCGAAGAAAAGTGGGGAAGCGCAGGGGGCGCCGAAATTGCGCGGCCCGTCCTCAGCCGTGCGGCGCGGGCGCGGGGCGCGAACCGAAGATGGCCGTACCGATGCGGACCAGCGTGGCACCTTCGGCAATGGCCGCTTCCATGTCGCCCGACATGCCCATCGACAAGGTGTCCACATCCAGGCCGGCCTCGCGCAGCGAGCCCAGCAGTGCGCGCAGGGCGGCGAACGGCAGGCGCTGGGCCGCCGCATCCGCCGCCGGTTCCGGGATGGCCATCAGGCCGCGCAGCCGCAGTCCGGGCAGGGCCGCCACCGCCTGCGCCAGCGCCAGCGCCTGTTCCGGCGCCACGCCGCTCTTGCTGGCCTCGTCGCTGATATTGACCTGGATGCAGACCTGCAGCGGCGCCATCCCGGCCGGACGCTGCGCCGAGAGCCGCTCGGCGACGCGCAGGCGGTCGATGGCGTGGACCCAGTCGAAGTGCTCGGCGACCAGCCTCGTCTTGTTGCTTTGCAGGGGACCGATGAAGTGCCAGGCGATCTGTTCGCGCAGGTCGGCGAGTGCGACCACCTTGGCCACGCCTTCCTGCACGTAGTTCTCGCCGAAGGCGCGCTGGCCGGCAGCGAAGGCCTCGCGCACGGCCCCGTCGGGGAAGGTCTTGGAAACGGCCAGCAGCGCGACTGCGCCGGCCGGTCGGCCGGCTTGTTGTGCGGCCGCCGCGATGCGTCCGTTGACGTCTTGCAAGTTGGCGGCGATTACAGACATAATCCGGCGGACATGGCAGGGAGAAGCGGGCGGCGGAAGTTCAAGTCGGCAGGACCTGTCAGCATAAAAACACGAAAAAGCTGTATCAAAGAATGCAGTTCCGGGCGCGGGGCGCTGACCCGCAGGCGCGTGCCGGCACGCAAATTTCCGGGTGGGGTCATTATAGATGGACATCGCGCAGCTATTGGCTTTCGCCGTCAAGAACAAGGCCTCCGATCTCCATCTGTCGGCCGACATGCCGCCGATGGTGCGGATCCACGGCGACATGCGCCGCATCAATGTCGCCGCGATGGCGCACAAGGATGTGCACGCCATGGTGTACGACATCATGAGCGACACCCAGCGCAAGGCCTATGAAGAGCGCCTCGAGGTCGATTTCTCCTTCGAGATCGCCGGCCTGTCGCGTTTCCGCGTCAACGCCTACAACACGCAGCGCGGCGCTGCCGCTGTGTTCCGCACGATTCCGTCCAAGGTGCTCACGCTGGAGGACCTGCGCGCGCCCGCCGTGTTCGCCGACCTGTGCATGAAGCCACGCGGCCTGGTGCTGGTCACCGGCCCGACCGGCTCGGGCAAGTCGACCACGCTCGCGGCCATGGTGGACCACCGCAACGAGCACGACATGGGCCACATCCTGACGGTGGAAGACCCGATCGAGTTCGTGCACCACTCGAAGAAGAGCCTGATCAACCAGCGCGAACTCGGGCCGCACACCCATTCCTTCGCCAATGCGCTGCGCTCCGCGCTGCGCGAGGATCCGGACGTGATCCTGGTCGGCGAGCTGCGCGACCTGGAGACCATCCGGCTGGCCTTGACCGCCGCCGAGACCGGCCACCTGGTCTTCGGCACGCTGCATACCAGCTCCGCGGCCAAGACCATCGACCGCGTGGTCGACGTGTTCCCGCCGGAGGAGAAGGACATGGTGCGCACCATGCTGTCGGAATCGCTGGAGGCGGTGATCTCGCAGACGCTGCTGAAGACGCGCGACGGCAATGGCCGCACCGCGGTGCACGAGATCATGATCGCCACACCCGCCATCCGCCACCTGATCCGCGAGAACAAGATCGCGCAGATGTATTCGATGATGCAGACCAGCAGCGGGCTGGGCATGCAGACGCTGGACCAGGGGCTGACGGACCTGATCAAGCGCGGCGTGATCCACTACGGCGACGCGCGCGCCATCGCCAAGAATCCCGACGCCTTCACCGGCGGCTGAGGCCGGCGGGAGGACGTGCCGCCGAGGCACCTGCCGCCCGCCTTACGCAACACGTACCACGCACAACCGCAGGACTGCGCCATGCTCGATCGCGAATCCGCCGCCAAGTACATCCACGAGCTGCTGGTGCTGATGGTAGGCAACCGCGGCTCGGACCTGTTCATCACCGCCGATTTTCCGCCGGCGATCAAGGTGGACGGCAAGATCACGCCGGTCTCGCAGCAGCCGCTCAACGCCACCCAGGCGCTCGGGCTGGTGCGGGCCATCATGAACGAGCGGCAGATCGCCGAGTTCGACGACAGCCACGAATGCAACTTCGCCCTGTCGGTGCCCAACGCCGGGCGCTTCCGCGCTTCGGCCTTCATCCAGCAGGGCAAGGCCGGCATGGTGCTGCGGACCATCAATACGCGCATCCCCACCGTGGCCGAACTCGACCTGCCGGCCACGCTGCACGAGATCGTGATGTCCAAGCGCGGCCTGGTGATCGTCACCGGCGCCACCGGCTCGGGCAAGTCGACCACGCTGGCGGCCATGCTGGATCACCGCAACGCGCAGTCCTACGGCCACATCATCACCATCGAAGACCCGATCGAGTACGTGCACGCCCACCAGAACTGCATCGTCACGCAGCGCGAGGTGGGCATCGATACCGAAAGCTGGCACGTGGCGCTGAAGAACACGCTGCGCCAGGCGCCCGACGTGATCCTGATCGGTGAGATCCGCGACCGCGAGACCATGGAGTACGCGATGCAGTACGCCGAGACCGGCCACCTGTGCCTGGCCACGCTGCACGCCAACAACGCGAACCAGGCCATCGACCGCGTGGTGAACTTCTTTCCCGAGGAAAAGCGCCAGCAGTTGCTGATCGACCTGTCGCTGAACCTCAAGGCGATGATTTCGCAGCGCCTGCTGCCGCGCAAGGGGCGCAAGGGCCGGGTGCCGGCGGTGGAGATCATGATCGGCACGCCGCTGGTGGCCGACCTGATCTTCAAGGGCGAGATCCACGAGCTCAAGGAGGTCATCAAGAAATCGCGCGAGCAGGGCATGATCTCTTTCGACCAGGCGCTGTTCGACCTGTACGAGGAAGACAAGATCAGCTACGAGGATGCATTGCGCAATGCCGACTCGCTCAACGACCTGCGGCTGATGATCAAGCTGCACAGCACCAGGAACCGCGACGGCGACCTGGCCGCCGGCACCGAGCACCTGAACGTGATCTGAGCTGCCGCGCGCACGCGGGGCGCGGCCGCGCTATGCTGTGGCCGTCTTTATCCCGACAACTTCCCGAGTCCCCGTCATGAGCCATGTCTACCAGTTCGAGGCCGAATCGCTGGCCGGCCGGCCGGTGCCGCTGTCGCAGTTCCGCGGCAAGGTGCTGCTGATCGTCAATACCGCCAGCGAATGTGGCTTCACGCCGCAGTACGCCGGCCTGCAGGCGCTGCAGGAAACCTATGCCGGGCAGGATTTCGACGTGCTCGGCTTCCCCTGCAACCAGTTCGGCAAACAGGAGCCGGGCGACGCAGAACAGATCGCGCAATTCTGCGACACGCGCTTCCGCGTCAGTTTCCCGATGTTCGCCAAGATCGACGTCAAGGGGCCGGCTGCCCACCCGCTGTACCGCTGGCTGACGTCGGAGAAGCCCGGCGTGCTGGGCACCGAGGCCATCAAGTGGAATTTCACCAAGTTCCTGCTGCGCCGCGACGGCAGCGTGTTCAAGCGCTATGCGCCGACCACCAAGCCGGAGGAACTGAAGCGCGACATCGAGGCGCTGCTGGCGGAACCGGCTCCGGCAGCCTGACGAAGCGAGGGTCCTGAAATCCCGGATTCGGCATGCCGGCACCGCCGGCCTGCCTCCGGCGCTGGCTGGCGCCCCCGCCGCTCCCCGCTGCTACCCGCCGCTACCCGCCGCTGGCCTGCACCGCCCGCAGGAAGCCGTTCAGCGAGCGCTCGGGCGTTTCGTGGAAGCGCGCTTCCAGCATGCGGATGGCGCGGCAGCGGTCCAGGCGGAAGCTGCGGTAGTCCGTGCGCGCCGTGCACCAGGCGGCCAGCAGCCAGGCGTTGCCCCAGAAGAAGAGGCCGAGCGGCTGCACCACGCGCTCGGTGATGCGTTGCTGGGCGTCGCTGTAGTCGAGCTCCAGCAGGCGCTGTTCGCCCAGCGCCGCATGGACCACGTCGAAGGTGTCGCGCACGTGCGCCGGGTTGACGAATTCCGGCGCGAAGATGCGGCTCTGCTGCGCCGCGATGCGGCGCGCCGGCGGTAGTGCCGCCACCAGCTTCTCCAGCGCCGGGTCGGCCGCCGCCGCCAGCGCGCCGCCGCCCCAGGCCTTCAGCAGGCGCAGGCCGGCCACCATGGCCTCGACCTCGAGCGCGCTGAACATCAGCGGTGGCACGTCGAAGTCGGCGCGCAGCCGGTAGCCGATGCCGGCCTCGCCCTCCACCGGCACGCCCGACAACGACAGCGCCTGGATATCGCGGTAGACGGTGCGTTCAGACACGCCCAGCCGCTGCGCCAGCAGCGCCGCCGTGGTCAGGCGGCGCCCGCGCAGCACCTGGACGATCTGGAAGAGACGGTCGGCGCGTCGGCTCATGCGGCAGCCGTTCAGCCTTGTGCGGCGCCCGCGGGCGGCTCGTGCACGCCGATGCGGTTGCCTTCGCTGTCGGCGAAGTGGGCGATGCGGCCGATGTTGTCGGGCAGCAGCAGCGGTCCGAACACCACCTCGCCGCCGGCCTCGCGCACGCGCGCCAGCAAGGCGTCGAGGCGGGGTGCGTGCAGGTAGGGCAGGGGACCGCCGGTGCTGGGGCGGAAGCCCTCGCCGGCCACCAGGGCGCCGCCCGGGTCGGTATTGGGGAAGATCGCCATGTCGAGGTCGCTCATCGACTCGCGCTTGAGGCGGACGTCGAGCACCTGCTCGTAGAAGCGCACGGCGCGCGCCATGTCGTTGACCGGGATCTCCAGCCAGTTGATCAGACCGTGTTGCATGATGCCTCCTGAGGTCGGCGGTTGTGGAGTTCGCATCATGCGCGGCGGCTCCTGACAGCGTGCTGTCAGTATCGTGCGCGCCGCTTCAGCGTGGCATCCATGCCGCCAGGATGGGGACCAGGATGGCCGTCAGCACGCCGTTCAGTCCCATTCCCAGCGCCGAGAAGGCGCCGGTTTCCTGGTTCACCTGGAAAGCGCGCGCGGTGCCGATGCCGTGCGCCGCCACCCCGGTGGCGAAGCCGCGCACGCTGTCGTCACGCACGCCCAGCAGGTCCAGCACGCCGGAGGCGCTGACCGCGCCGATGATGCCGGTCAGCATCACCAGCACGGCCGTCAGCGAAGGCAGGCCGCCGATCTTCTCGGCCACGCCCATGGCGATGGGGATGGTGACCGACTTGGGCGCCAGCGACAGCAGCGTCTGCGGCGAGGCGCCGAGCAGCCAGCCGATGCCGACCGCTGACACCACCGCCATCAACGAGCCGGCGAACAGGCCGCCCAGCAGCGGCAGCACATGGGTGCGCAGCTTGGGCAGCTGCAGGTAGAGCGGTACCGCCAGCGCCACCGTGACGGGGCCCAGCAGGAAGTGCACGAACTGGGCGCCGTCGAAATAGGTCTGGTAGGGCGTGCCGGTCACCGTCAGCACGGTGACCAGCAGTGCCACGGCGATCATCACCGGATTGGCCAGCGGCGAGAAGCGCGCGCGCTCGTAGATGCGGTGCGCGAAGACATAGGCCAGCAGCGTGGCGGTCAGCCCCAGCAGCGGCGTGGCGGCCAGATAGACCCAGATCTCGTTCAGGCGCGGCGTCATGGTCATGGCTGCTTCCCTCCCTCGGCGCGCGCGGCACGGCGCATCAGCATGCGCGTGACCAGCGCGGCGGTGGCGATCGCCAGCCAGGTCGACAGCACCAGGGCGACGGCGATCGGCAGCCACTCGCCCTCGATGCGCCGCGCGTGCACCATGATGCCGACGCCGGCAGGCACGAACAGCAGCGACAGGTGCTTGAGCAGTTCGCCGGTGGTGGGTTGGATCACGGGCAGCAGCCGGTCGTCGAAGACCAGCCAGCCGAACAGCAGGATCATGCCGATCACCGGGCCGGGCACGGGCAGGTGCAGCGCGTAGCTGATCACCTCGCCGATGGATTGGAAGATCAGCAGGATGGCGAAGGTCTGGAGCATGAAAATTCTGGCCGGCCGGAAGCCGGAGGGACGCGATCGGCGGATATGGTACTCCAGGGGGGGAGGGCTGGGCCTCGTTCCTGTGCCAATCGGTTGGCTTCGTCATGCGTGGCGCCTTGCTGGACCACCCCTCTCCCCAAGCCGCTCCTCGTACGGGGAGAGGGAGCCAAGACCTCGTGCTTGGCGCGTGGTGTTGGCGTATCTCGACGGCTTCGTCCCGCGTAACGGGCTTCGCGCCGCGCCGCCGTTTTCGCCTACCCCAGCACCCGGTCCACCAGCTCGATCCAGTGCATCACCGGCGTCCCGGTCCCACCTTGCAGGTGCGTGATGCAGCCGATGTTGGCCGAGACGATGGCTTCCGGTTCGCAGGCCTGCAGCTTGGCCAGCTTGTCATCGCGCAGGCGCAGGGACAGTTCCGGCTGCAGCACCGAGTAGGTGCCCGCCGAGCCGCAGCACAGGTGGCTGTCCGCGCATAGCCTGACCTCGATGCCGAGCCGGCCCAGCAGCGCTTCGACCTTGCCGCGGATCTGCTGGCCGTGCTGCAGCGTGCAGGGTGGGTGGTAGGCGACGCGCCGGCCTGCGCGCGGCACGGTGCCGGCCTGGGCCTGCAGTTCGTCGGCGAAATCGGGCAGGACCTCGCTGAGGTCGCGCGTCAGCGCGGAGACGCGGCGCGCGCGCTCGGCGTAGCGCGCGTCGTCGCGCAGCAGGTGGCCGTATTCCTTGACCAGCGCGCCGCAGCCCGAGGCGGTCATCACGATGGCTTCGGCGCCCGCTTCGATGTGTGGCCACCAGGCATCGATATTGCGCCGCATATGGTCGAGGCCGCCGGCGTGGTCGCCCGTGTGGTAGCGGATCGCGCCGCAGCAACCGGCTTCGCGCGCCGTCACCAGTTCGATGCCGAGGCGGTCGAACACGCGCGCGGTGGCGGCATTGATATTGGGCGACATGGCGGGCTGCACGCAACCTTCCAGCAGCAGCATCTTGCGTGCGTGGCTGCGACGCGGGCGCACGCCGGCGTCCTGCAGCGGCGGCACCTTGGCGCGCAGCGCGGCGGGCAGCAGCGGCCGCGCCATCTGCCCCAGCCGCAGCGCGGAGCCGAACAGCGCGGGACGCGTCAGGCCTTCGCGCAGGACCCAGCGCAGCGCACGCTCGCCGGCCGGGCGCAGCTTGCCGGCGGCGGCCAGCCGTTGTTCGACCACCTCGCGCCCGATATCGACCAGGCGGCCGTAGCGCACCCCCGACGGACAGGTCGACTCGCAGTTGCGGCAGGTCAGGCAGCGGTCCAGGTGCAGGCGCGTCGATTCGCTGACCGGCTGGCCTTCGAGCACCTGCTTCATCAGGTAGATGCGGCCGCGCGGCCCGTCCAGCTCGTCGCCGAGCAGCTGGTAGGTGGGGCAGGTGGCGGTGCAGAAGCCGCAGTGCACACACTTGCCGACGATGGACTGGGCTTCCGTGCCCTCGGGTGTGTCGCGGAGAAAATCGGCCAGGGTGATTTGCATGGTCTCGGTGCCGTGTGGGTCGGGGTCGGGCGCTTGCCGTCGGCGCGGGCCTCAGAGCCCGGGGTAGAGCCGCTGCGGATTGAAGATGCCGGCCGGGTCGAAGGCAGCCTTCAGGCGCGCGTGGATCGCTGCCAGCGGCGCCGGTTGCGGCGTGAACACGCCGACCGACTTGTCGCCGTTGCGGAACAGCGTGGCGTGTCCGCGCGCCGCCTGCGCGGCCGCGCGCACATGGGCTGCCGTGTCCGCGCTGTCATCGTCGGCCAGCCACCAGCGCTGCCCGCCGCCCCATTCCACCAGTTGCGCGCCGGGCAGGGCGAGTGGCGCGGCGGTGCCCGGTACGGCGATGCGCCACAAGGCGCGGCCAGCGGCGACAGGGGCGAAAAAGGCATGGCTCTGTTCGCGCAGTGCCTGCCACAGTGCGGCCGACTCGCTCTCGGCCACGGTCTCGCCGCCGAGCTGGGCGCAAGCCGCGCGCAGCGCCGCCTCGGCGCCCGACAGGCGCACGTGCAGCGCACCGTCGTGCCAGGCCGAGGCCGCGATCGGCAGCGGGCGGCCGCCCCAGGTATTGAGTGCATCGAGGGCTTGCTGCTGGTCGAAGGCGAAGCGCAGCGTGGTATCGGCGAAGGGGATCGGCAGCACCTTCAGTGAGACTTCCAGGATCAGGCCCAATGTGCCGAGCGAGCCGGCCAGCAGGCGCGAGACGTCATAGCCGGCCACGTTCTTCATCACCTGGCCGCCGAAGTTCAGCACCTCGCCGCGCCCGTCCATCAGCTGGGCGCCGAGGACAAAGTCACGCAGCGCGCCGACCGATTGCCGGCGCGGCCCCGACAGGCCGGCGGCCACGGCGCCGCCCACGGTCGCCAGCCCGGCGCCGGCATCGAGATGCGGCGGCTCGAAGGCCAGCATCTGCCGCTTTTCCGCCAGCGCCGCTTCCAGCTCCGCCAGCGGCGTGCCGCAGCGCGCCGTGACCACCAGCTCGGCCGGATCGTATTCGACGATGCCGCGCCATCCGCGCGTGTCGAGCAGCGTGCCGGCGGGGGCCTGGCCGTAGAAGTCCTTGCTGCCGCCGCCGCGCAGCCGCAGCGGAGTGCGCTGGGCGGCGGCCTGGCGGATGGCATCGCGGAAGGCGTCGAGCGAGGTATCCATGTGGGGTTGTCTCTGGTCTGGCTGTTCTGTTCTGAATGATGTGGTCGCCGCCGCGCCGCTAGGGCTTGCGCCCGGCACCGGCACCCGGCGGCGCCTGTATCCCGGCGTCATTCTGGTGCGGTGCCATCGCGCTGCCGCAGTGCTTGCAGAAATGCGCGTCGGCATCGTGTCCCTCGCTCAGGCAATGGGTGCAGGTGCGCGTGGTGAGGGGGCGCCGGATGATGGTCGCCGCCAGCTCCGCGCCGACGATGCCGGTGGGGAAGGCGATGATGCCGTAGCCGAGCAGGATGGTGAGCGAGGTGATGAGCTGGCCCAGCGGCGTCTTGGGCACCATGTCGCCGAAGCCGGTGGTGGTCAGCGTGACCACTGCCCAGTACATGCTGGTCGGGATGCTGGTGAAGCCGTGCTCCGGGCCCTCCACCACGTACATCACGGTGCCGAGGATCACGGTGATGATGCAGACGGTGCACAGGAACACACCGATCTTGCGGCGGCTGTTGGCCAGCGCCAGGTAGAGGACCTGCGCCTCCTCGAAGTAGACGGTCAGCTTCAGGATGCGGAACACGCGCAGCAGCCGCAGCAGCCGCACGTCGATCAGGAAGGCCAGCTCCGGCACGAAGAAGGCCAGCCAGGTCGGCAGGATGGAGATGAAGTCGATGATGCCGAAGAAGCTGAACACATAGCGCAGCGGCCGCCGCACCACCAGCACGCGCATGGCGTACTCGATGGTGAACAGCAGCGTGAACATCCATTCCAGCACGGTGAAGAAGGTGCCCAGGCGCTGGTTCACGGCCGCCAGGCTGTCGAGCACCACCACCAGCACGCTGGCCACGATGGCGCCCAGCAGCGCGATGTCGAACAGGCGCCCGGCGCGCGTGTCGGCCTCGAAGATGATGGTGTACCAGCGCTGGCGCCAGCCGGCCTCGGGCCTGCCCAGGCGCTGGCGCAGCATTTCCTGTTGCAACGGTCGGGACATGGTGGCGTCAGAAGCGCGGCAGGTCGGGGTGGGGCAGCAGCCCGCGGCGCACGTGCATCTTGCCGTACTCGGCGCAGCGCGCCAGGGTCGGGATGGCCTTGTCGGGATTGAGCAGGCGCGCCGGGTCGAAGGCCGCCTTGACGGCGAAGAAGGCTTCGCGCTCGGCCGGAGCGAACTGCACGCACATCGAATTGAGCTTCTCCACGCCGACGCCGTGCTCACCGGTGACGGTGCCGCCCAGTTCCACGCAGGCTTCCAGGATGTCGGCGCCGAACAGCTCGGCGCGGTGCCACTCGTCCTGGTCCGCGCCGTCGAACAGCACCAGCGGGTGCATATTGCCGTCGCCGGCATGGAACACATTGATGCAGCGCAGGCCGTACTTGCCCTCCATCTGCTCGATGCGCTTGAGCAGGGTGCCGATGTGCTTGCGCGGGATGGTGCCGTCCATGCAGTAGTAGTCGGGCGAGATGCGGCCGGCGGCGGGGAAGGCGTTCTTGCGTCCGCTCCAGAAGCGCAGGCGCTCGCTCTCGCTCTGCGACACGGTGATGCGGGTCGCGCCGGAGGCGCGCAGCACCTCGCTCATGCGTGCGATCTCCTCGGCAACTTCCTCGGGCGTGCCGTCGGACTCGCACAGCAGGATGGCGGCGGCATCGAGGTCGTAGCCGGCGTGCACGAATTCCTCGACCGCGGCCGTGGCCGGCTTGTCCATCATTTCCAGGCCGGCCGGGATGATGCCGGCGGCGATCACGTCGGCCACCGCATTGCCGCCTTTCTCCACGTCGTCGAAGCTGGCCATGATGACCTGGGCGAGCTGGGGCTTGGGGATCAGCCGCACGGTGACCTCGGTCACCACCGCCAGCATGCCCTCGGAGCCGATCAGCACCGCCAGCAGGTCGAGGCCGGGCGCGTCGGGGGCCTCGGAGCCGAATTCGACCACTTCGCCTTCCATGGTCACGGCGCGCACGCGCAACACGTTGTGCACGGTCAGTCCGTACTTCAGGCAGTGCACGCCGCCCGAGTTCTCGCTGACGTTGCCGCCGATGGTGCAGGCGATCTGCGAGGAGGGGTCGGGGGCGTAGTAGAGCTGGTGGGGCGCGGCGGCCTCGGAGATGGCCAGGTTGCGCACGCCGGGCTGGACCACGGCGGTGCGCGCGCGCGCATCCACGCAGACGATGCGCTTGAACTTGGCCAGCGACAGCACCAGGCCGTCGGCGACCGGCATGGCGCCGCCTGACAGGCTGGTGCCGGCGCCGCGCGGCACCACCGCCACGCCGAGCCGGTGGCACAGGCGCAGGATGGCCACCACCTGGTCCTCGGTATCCGGCAGGGCCACCGCCAGCGGCAATTGTCGGTAGGCGGCCAGGCCATCGCACTCGTAGGGCACGGTATCTTCCGGACGGGTCAGCAGCGCCGCGTCGGGCAGGATCGCGGCCAGGCCGTCGAGCAGCGCCTGGCGGGCGGCATCGGTCAGGGGCTTGGCTTCGTGCGGGGCATTCATGGCAACTCCTGTAGTGGCCGGGCGCGGCACGCCGTGTCCGGGAGCGCTGACTATAGCGCAGCCGCGCGCCGGAAACGCCTGCTGCAGACGTGAATTCGGCGCGGCAGGGCGATCAATTCCGTTCATGCCGGGGCGGCATGCCGGCCGCCGTCCCCAGGCATAGGCATGATAGGGCGGCAGGGCCGGGTTCTACCAGTCGAGGCCCAGCAGCCAGTCGACGAAGTAGCGGGCCTCGGGATTGAGCGGCGCCTGTTCGCGCTCGACGATGTAGTAGCCGTGCGGCGATACCGATTCGATGTCCAGCAGGCGCACCATCTGGCCGAGCGACAGCCACTGCTTGGCCATGCGCTGGCGCACCAGCGCCACGCCCTGGTTGGTGGCGATGGCTTCGAGCATCAGCCCGATGTCGTTGAACTGGGGCCCGGTCTGGGGTTCGGGCCAGTCCAGGCCGGCGGTCTCGAACCAGGGTTTCCACGGTTCCAGCGGGCTGCGCAGCAGCACCAGGCCGTGCAGGTGCTCCGGGCGCGTCACGGCGCGGCCGTCGATGCGCTCGAAGTATTCGCGCCCGCAGGCGGGAAAGACCGGTTCGACCAGCAGCCTGGTGGCCTTCAGGTCGGGATAGCGGCCGGTGCCGTAGCGGATCTCCACATCCGTGTCCTGGGCCTTGACGTCGAGCAGGGGGACGGCCAGGTGCAGTTCGATGTCGATGTGCGGGTACAGCGCGCCGAACTCTGGCAGGCGCGGCACCAGGTGCTGGCGTCCGAAGGTGGGCGGGATCGCCACGCGCAGGCGCGCGCGCTGCTTGTTGTACTCGGGGCGGGCCAGTTCGTTGAGCGACTTGAGCGCATCCTGCACATTGCGCAGGTAGCGCGTGCCGGCCGCGGTCAGGCGCAGCGCGGCGTTGGCGCGCACGAACAGGTCGTCGCCCCACAGCTCTTCGAGGTTCTTGATGCGGTGCGAGACCGCGCTGGGCGTGACGGACAGTTCCTCGGCGGCGCGCGCAAAGCTGCCCAGCCGGGCGGCCGCCTCGAAGGCGATCAGCAGGTGCAGCGGCGGGACGCGGTTGAACAGCGAAGCCATGGATGCGCGTGCTCCTTCAGCGCGAGGCGCGGAAGATCTTGCCGGGGTTCAGGATGTGCTTCGGATCGAGCGCATCCTTGATCGCGCGCATCAGGTCGAGCGCGTCCTCGCCGTGCTCGCGCACCAGGAAGTCCATCTTGTGCAGCCCCACGCCGTGCTCGCCGGTGCAGGTGCCGCCCATGGCCAGCGCGCGCTCGACGATGCGGCGGTTGAGTGCCTCGGCCTCTTCCATCTCCCGCGGCAGTGCCGGGTCGACCAGGATCACCACGTGGAAATTGCCGTCGCCGACGTGGCCGACGATGGGGCAGGGCAGCGAAGAGGCGCGCAGGTCGCGCTCGGTCTCACCCACGCAGTCGGCCAGGCGGGAGATCGGCACGCACACGTCGGTGGTCACCGCGCGGCAGCCCGGCTTGAGCTGCAGCATGGCGAAATAGGCATGGTGGCGTGCATTCCAGAGGCGGCTGCGGTCTTCGGGGCGGGTTGCCCATTCGAAGCCCTGGCCGCCGTGGTCGGCGGCGATCTGCTGCACCGTCTCGGCCTGCTCGCGCACGCCGGCCTCGCTGCCGTGGAACTCGAAGAACAGGTGGGGCAGCTCGGGCAGCGCCAGCTTGTCGTGCCGGTTGATGGCGCGGATGGCGAGCGGGTCGACGAACTCCACGCGCGCCACCGGCACGCCGAGCTGGATGGTCTCGATCACCGCCTGCACGGCGCTGCGCATGCTGGGGAAGGCGCACACCGCGGCCGAGATGGCCTCGGGCTGCGGGTAGAGGCGCACCGTGATCTCGGTCAGGATGCCGAGCGTGCCTTCGCTGCCGATGAACAGGCGGGTCAGGTCGTAGCCGGCGGAAGACTTGCGCGCGTGCGTGCCGGTCTTGATCACGCGGCCGTCGGCGGTGACCACCGTCAGCGCCAGCACGTTCTCGCGCATGGTGCCGTAGCGCACGGCATTGGTGCCCGAGGCGCGCGTGGCGCACATGCCGCCCAGCGAAGCGTCGGCGCCCGGGTCGATGGGGAAGAACAGCCCGCTATCCTTGATTTCCTGGTTCAACTGCTTGCGCGTCACGCCGGGCTGCACGGTCACGGTCAGGTCTTCGGCCTGCAGCGCGACGACGCGGTTCATCTGCGACAGGTCCAGGCTGATGCCTCCGGCCACCGCCAGCAGGTGGCCTTCGAGCGAGGAGCCGACGCCATAGGGGATCAGCGGCACGTCGTGGTCATGGCACAGCCGCGCCACCGCGGCTACCTCGTCGGTGCTGTGCGCGAACACCACGGCATCCGGCAGGGCGGGCGGGAACGGCGATTCGTCGCGGCCATGGTGCTCGCGCACGCCCGCCGAGGTGGAAAAGCGCTCGCCGAAGCGGGCCTGCAGGGCCTGGACGACAGCGGGCGGCAGCGGGCGGCGCGCCAGCGCGGCTTGCGGGGTGGGGTGGTTCATGCCGGTCTCCTGCGGGCCCGTTCCCGGCGCCCGCGCCGCCGGCAGCGGACCGGCGGGCGGCAGGGGCGCGGCCCGGTTTCGTCTGGGTGTCAATTTGTTTATTTTACGCCCCGGGGCCGGCGGCCCGGAGGCGGTGGCCGCGCCGGACTGCCCGCGCGACGCGAACGGCGCCATAATGTCCGGTTCACAAGCTATAGCGCGGCAAGCGCCGCAGGAGAGAGCAGAACATGGGCAAGCGCCTGACCAAGATCGTGACCCGCACCGGCGACGACGGCACCACCGGCCTCGGCGACGGCAGCCGAACCGGAAAGGACAGCCTGCGCATCGGCGCCATCGGCGATGTCGACGAACTGAATTCGCAACTCGGCCTGCTGCTGACCGAGGACCTGCCGGAGGCGGTGCGCGGGGCCCTGCTGCAGGTGCAGCACGACCTGTTCGATCTCGGTGGCGAACTGTCCATCCCGGGTTACCCGCTGCTCAAGGAGGCCCACGTGATCCGGCTCGACGAGTGGCTGGCCCATTACAACGCCGACCTGCCGCGCCTGGCCGAGTTCATCCTGCCGGGCGGCAGCCGGGGCGCGGCCCAGGCCCACGTCTGCCGTGCCGTCTGCCGCCGGGCGGAGCGCAGCCTGGTTGCCCTCGGTGCCGCCGAGGCGCTCAACGATGCGCCGCGCCACTACCTGAACCGCCTGTCGGACCTGCTGTTCGTGCTGGCCCGCGTGCTCAACCGGTCCGCCGGCGGCAGCGACGTGCTGTGGCAGCGCGCCCGGGATGAGTGACGAAAGGTCGACTTTGTTGCGCCGGGACTTCACGTCCGGGTTCCGGCGCGCGGCCTCCTGCCGATATCCCCGCGAAAAGTCGAGAAATTTAGTCGGAAAAACGCTGTAGACCCTTGAAAAGCCCCTGGGTGCCACAATTTCGGCCTCAGGTTGAATTGCAGCCGCGCGGATAGCGATGGCTCAATAGGAGAGAATAAATGGGTAAGATCATCGGTATCGACCTCGGTACCACCAATAGCTGCGTGGCGATCCTGGAAGGCAACACTCCCAAGGTCATCGAGAATTCGGAAGGCGCCCGTACCACCCCGTCGATCATCGCCTACATGGAAGACGGCGAGATCCTGGTGGGCGCGCCGGCCAAGCGCCAGGCGGTCACCAATCCGCGCAACACCCTGTATGCGGTGAAGCGCCTGATCGGCCGCAAGTTCGAAGAGAAGGAAGTCCAGAAGGACATCGGCCTGATGCCGTACTCCATCGTCAAGGCCGACAACGGCGACGCATGGGTGTCGGTGCGCGAGCAGAAGCTGGCGCCGCCGCAGGTCTCCGCCGAAGTGCTGCGCAAGATGAAGAAGACCGCCGAGGACTACCTCGGCGAGCCGGTGACCGAAGCGGTCATCACCGTGCCGGCCTACTTCAACGACAGCCAGCGCCAGGCCACCAAGGACGCCGGCCGCATCGCCGGCCTGGACGTCAAGCGCATCATCAACGAGCCGACCGCGGCCGCGCTGGCCTTCGGCCTGGACAAGAACGAGAAGGGCGACCGCAAGATCGCCGTGTATGACCTCGGCGGCGGCACCTTCGACATCTCGATCATCGAGATCGCGGACGTGGATGGCGAGAAGCAGTTCGAAGTGCTGTCGACCAACGGCGACACCTTCCTTGGCGGCGAGGACTTCGACCAGCGCATCATCGATTACATCATCGGTGAGTTCAAGAAGGAGCAGGGCGTCGACCTGTCCAAGGACGTGCTCGCACTGCAGCGCCTGAAGGAAGCTGCCGAAAAGGCCAAGATCGAACTGTCGAGCTCGCAGCAGACCGAGATCAACCTGCCGTACATCACGGCGGATGCCTCGGGTCCGAAGCACTTGAACCTGAAGATCACCCGCGCCAAGCTGGAAGCGCTGGTCGAGGAACTGATCACGCGCACCATCGAGCCTTGCCGCATCGCGATCAAGGACGCCGGCATCAAGGTCAGCGACATCGATGACGTGATCCTGGTCGGCGGCATGACCCGCATGCCCAAGGTGCAGGAGCAGGTCAAGGAGTTCTTCGGCAAGGAAGCGCGCAAGGACGTCAACCCCGACGAGGCCGTGGCCGTCGGTGCCGCGATCCAGGGCTCGGTGTTGTCGGGCGACCGCAAGGACGTGCTGCTGCTGGACGTGACCCCGCTGTCGCTGGGCATCGAGACGCTGGGCGGCGTGATGACCAAGATGATCGGCAAGAACACCACGATCCCGACCAAGCACGCGCAGGTATTCTCGACCGCCGACGACAACCAGCCCGCGGTGACCATCAAGGTCTACCAGGGCGAGCGTGAGATGGCCTCCGGTAACAAGCTGCTGGGCGAGTTCAACCTCGAGGGCATCCCGCCGTCGCCGCGCGGCACGCCGCAGATCGAAGTGTCCTTCGACATCGACGCCAACGGCATCCTGCACGTGGGCGCCAAGGACAAGGCCACCGGCAAGGAAAACCGGATCACCATCAAGGCGAACTCGGGCCTGTCGGAAGACGAGATCCAGCGCATGGTCAAGGACGCCGAGGCCAACGCCGAGGAAGACAAGAAGGCCCGTGAGCTGGCGGATGCCCGCAACCAGGCCGATGCGCTGATCCACTCGACCCGGAAGGCGGTCACCGAGTACGGCGACAAGCTGGAAGCCGGCGAGAAGGAAAAGATCGAGGCTGCCGTCAAGGAACTGGAAGATGCGGTGCGCGGCGGCGACAAGGCCGACATCGAGGCCAAGATCAACGCCCTGTCGGAAGCCAGCCAGAAGCTGGGCGAGAAGGTCTACGCCGACATGCAGGCCAAGGCCGGCGAAGGCGCCGCGGCCGGTGCGGCCGGCGCGCAGCAGCAGGCGCAGCCGCAGGACGACAACGTCGTGGATGCCGAGTTCAAGGAAGTCAACGACAAGAAGTAAACGGGACCGCGGGTGCGGCGCGGGCTGGGCGCCCCGCCGTGACCCGTCCCGACGCCGGGCGACGGACATCGGACCAAGCGGGTGACCGCCGTCGGATGCCTCGCTCGGCTTTTTTGCTATTCGCCCGGTGCGCGCGTCTTGCGCACCCGGCCACTCAGGTAAGCAGCCACCATGGCAAAACGTGACTATTACGAAGTGCTCGGGGTGGGTAAGAACGCGAGCGACGAAGAGATCAAGAAGTCCTATCGCAAGCTCGCGATGAAGTACCACCCGGACCGCAATCCGGACAGCAAGGATGCCGAGGAGAAGTTCAAGGAGGCCAAGGAGGCCTACGAGATGCTCTCGGATCCGGAAAAGAAGGCCGCCTACGACCAGTACGGCCACGCCGGCGTCGACCCCAATATGGCGGGCGGTTTCGGCGGCGGCCAGGGCTACGGCGGCTTCGCCGAGGCCTTCGGCGATATTTTCGGCGACATCTTCGGCCAGGGCGGCGGCGGCCGCCGCGGCGGCGGCGGCCCGCAGGTCTACCGCGGCGCCGATCTGCGCTACAGCATGGAGATCACGCTGGAGCAGGCCGCGCACGGCCACGAGGCGCAGATCCGCGTGCCGCACTGGGACGAGTGCGACCGCTGCCACGGCAACGGCGCCGAGCCCGGCACCAATGTCGAGACCTGCCCGACCTGTAACGGCGTGGGCCAGGTGCGCGTGTCGCAGGGCTTCTTCAGCATGCAGCAGACCTGCCCGAAGTGCCACGGCAGCGGCAAGCACATTCCCAAGCCCTGCACCAAGTGCCATGGCCAGGGCAGGCTGAAGTCGCAGAAGACGCTGGAGGTCAAGATCCCGGCCGGCATCGACGAGGGCATGCGCATCCGCTCGTCCGGCAACGGCGAACCTGGCATCAACGGCGGGCCGCCGGGTGACCTGTACGTGGAAGTCCACATCAAGCCCCATGCGGTGTTCGAGCGCGACGGCGACGACCTGCATTGCCAGATGCCGATTTCCTTCGCTACCGCGGCGCTGGGCGGCGACCTGGAAGTGCCCACGCTGGGCGGCAAGGCGACCTTCCCGGTGCCCGAAGGCACCCAGGCGGGCAAGACCTTCCGCCTGCGCGGCAAGGGCATCAAGGGGGTGCGCTCCGGTTATCCGGGCGACCTCTACGTGCATGTCGCCGTGGAGACGCCGGTCAAGCTGACCGAGGCGCAGAAGGACATGCTGCGCCAGTTCGACCGCTCGGTGCACGAAGGCGGCTCGCGCCACAGCCCGCAGGAGCAGTCCTGGCTGGACAAGGTGAAGAGCTTCTTCAGCTGACGGCTGCGGGGCCGGTCCCGTGGCAACAAGGCCGCGCGCGAGCGCGGCTTTTTTTTCGCCTGGCGGATTCGGCTGGCGCCGGTGGTCGTGCCGCGCGGCTTGTGACCACTCTCCCGCCGGCCGGCCGTGACGGCTGGGGCCACACCGTTGGCTTCGTCCCTATGCTCGCGCGCTGGAGCACATCGTTGGCTTCGTCTATACGTGGCGCCTTGCTAAACCACCCCTCTCCCCCGCCCTCTCCCGCTTGCGGGAGAGGGGCTGGGGGAGAGGGCGGGCGTCGGTCGGCCGCGGCGGCCGGGATCACTCTTTCGGCTCGACTGCATCCGGCCTTTTCCCCGGCCGACGCCGCTTGGCGCGATAATGGCGCTTCGCCTCCCCTGTCTCCCTCACCGTCGTTTTCCGCCGTGGCAGTTCCCCCGCTTTCCTCCCTGCTTTCCGCGTCCGAACCCTTCGTGCTGCTCGACGATGCGGCCGCCTCCCCTGGCGCGGCACCGGGCCGGTCCTCGCGCCTGTACACCGGTTTCGTGCGCGAGGACCGCATCGAGGTCGCGCAGGCGCTGGACCGCCTGGGCGCGCTGGACACCATGCTCGCGCAAGGCTGGCGGCAGGGTTGGCATGCGGCGTTGTTCGCGCCCTACGAATTCGGCGGGCCGCTGGTCGGCGTGCCCGTGCATACGGGCCAGGACCTGCCCTTCCACGATGGTGCCCTGCGGCTGCTGTGGTTCCGTGCCATGCAGCGCCTGCCGGCGGCCGATGTCGACGCCTGGCTGGCCGGTGCAGGCGCTGGCGGCGGCGCGCCCGCAGGCGTGATGCAGGTCGCCTCCGATACCTCGCGGACCGCCTTCGAGGACGCCATCGCGCGCATCCATCAATGGATCGAAGCCGGCGACACCTACCAGGTCAACTACACCCAGCGGCTGCGCTTTTCCGCCTTCGGCGCGCCAGCCGCGTTGTTCGCCGGGCTGCGCGCGGCGCAGCCGGTGCCATACGGCGTGCTGGCATGCCTGCCCGGCGACGGCTGGGTGCTGTCGCTGTCGCCCGAGCTGTTCGTCAGCCACGATGGGGCGGGCAGCCTGCTGGCCCGGCCGATGAAGGGGACCGCTCCGCGCACGGGCGACGCCGCTGGCGACGCGGCCGCCGCGTCGGCGCTGGCCGCCGATGCGAAGAACCGCGCCGAGAACGTGATGATCGTCGACCTGCTGCGCAACGACCTGGGCCGCATCGCCGTGCCCGGCAGCGTGGCGGTACCGGACCGCTTCACCGTGCAGCCCTTCGGGCGCGTGCTGCAGATGACCTCCACCGTGACCGCGCGCGCCCGCGCCGGCACCTCACTGGCACAGTTGCTGGGCGCGCTGTTTCCCTGCGGCTCGATCACCGGCGCGCCCAAGCGGCGCACCATGCAGATCATCGCCGAACTGGAGCCGGCTCCGCGCGGCCTCTACACCGGCTCGGTCGGCTGGATCGACCCGCCCGCCGCAGCGGCGGGGCAGGGCAGCGGCGACGGGATCGGCCCGTTCACGCTGTCCGTGGCGATCCGCACGCTGGTGCTGGGCGCACCCGGCGCCGACGGCCTGCGCCGTGGCGAGATGGGCGTGGGCGGTGGCATCGTGCACGACAGCGTGGCGGCCGACGAATATGCCGAGTGTGGCTGGAAGGCGCGCTTCCTGACCGCATACGATCCGGGTTTCACCCTGTTCGAGACCTTGCGCGCGAATGGCGGGCAATGCCTGCGCCTGGCGCGGCACCTGGAACGGCTGGCGGCGTCGGCCGCCTGTTTCGGCTTCGCCTTCGATGCCGCAGCGGCAGCGCAGGCCGCCACCGCCGAGGCCGTGCGCCTGGGCGCCGGGGACTGGCGTGTGCGGCTGGCGCTGGACAAGGCCGGCTCCCTGCAGGTGACGAGCGGGCCGCTGGCCCCGCTGGCCATGGAGGAAGGCCGGGTCTGGCTCGACCAGGCTCCCGAGCCCCTGGCTGGGGCCGATCCCTTGCGCCGCCACAAGACCAGTGCACGCGCGGTCTATGACGCGGGCTGGCAGGCGGCCGAGCGCGCCGGCGCTTTCGATCGCCTCTTCTTCAACCAGCGCGATGAACTGCTCGAGGGCGGGCGCAGCAGCGTCTTCGTCAAGGTCGACGGACGCTGGCTGACGCCCCCGCTGGCCGCGGACATCCTGCCCGGGGTCATGCGCGCCGTGGTGCTGGAGCAGGGCGATGCCCTGCTGGACGGCCCGGCTGCCGAAGGCGTGATCACGCGCGCGATGCTGGCGCGCGCGCAGGCGCTGGTGGTGGTGAACTCACTGCGCGGCGTGCTGCCGGCACGCCTGAAACCGGCCTGAAACCCGCCTGAAACCGGCCTGGATCCGTTCCGAACCCGGCCGGACCGGGCCAAGCGGCGTCGCACAGACTCAGTCGGCCGCCGCGCGCGGCCGATGCACCACCAGTGCGTCGCACGGCAGGCAGTCGAGCAGCCGTGCCGCGGTGCTGCCGAGCAGCGCGCTGGCCAGTGCGCCGCGACCCTGCGCGCCCATCACCACCAGGTCGGCTTCGTGCCGGCGCACGTGCTGGGTCAGCAGCAGCTCCAGCGCACCGCGCAGGATCACCGGGCGCACCCGCGTCGAGGCGGGCAGCTTGCTGTCGGCGAGGAAGGCGGCGCAGGCATCCTGTTCCGCCTGCGGGATGCCGCGCGCCGGCGGCGCGGTGTCGGCCATTCCGGAATAGGGCTGCTGGTAGGCGTGGAAGACGGTCAGCTCTTGTCCGGGGAACAGCCGCGCGGCGCACCGCAGCGCATCGCGCGAGGCCGGCGAGAAGTCGCAGGCGACCACGATTTCGCGATAGGGGCCGTGCGGGCGGTTGCGCACTACCAGCAGGGGCTGCGGCAGGCTGCGCGCCAGCCGCTCGACGCTGGAGCCGAGCAGGAAGCGTCCCAGCAGCTCGAAGCGCGCCACGCCGGTGACCACGAGGTCTGCGCCGGCCGCGTCGGCCATGTCCCGGATGCCGGCCGCCACGTCCTTGGACTTCGCTATCTGCATGTCGGCCTGCACCGGCAGGCCCGCCAGGTCGCGCGCGAGCTGCTGGCGGGCGATGCGCAGCGCGTCGCCCGCGCCGGTGCCGGCGGCCCAGGCCAGGGCCTGGTCCGGATGCGCGGCGGGATCGAGCACGTGGCCGACCAGCAGGCCGGCCTGCCACTGGCCGGCGAGCTGGGCGGCACGGTCGAGCGCGCGGTCGCAGCGCGCGGAAAGGTCGGTCGCCAGCAGCAGGCGGGCGGGGAATGGTGTCGGGTCGGGGGCGGTGGACGTGGTCATGGCGTTCTCACGGGTTTGGAATGCCGGCAGGCGCGGCACGGCGCTCAGCGGGTTGCCAGCCGCCGGCCGACCGGCAGGCGGCGGATCACGGTCTTCTCCAGCTCCGAGCCGCAGAACACCAGCAGCCCGGCGCCGATCGCCTTGGCCCATTCCAGCGCGCTCAGGTCGGTCGAGCCGAATACGGTCTGCATGACCGGCAGGTGGGTGTAGGCGAGCTGCAGCGGCACGCAGGCGGCGATCGAGGCCAGCACGTAGGGGTTGCCGAACAGGCCCTCGCGGCTGATCACGGTATGGAAGATATGCCGGCTGTTGAGCAGGTAGAACATCTCGGCGGCGACCACGGCGTTGACCGCCATCGTGCGCGCCGTCTCCAGGCTGGTGCCGTCGGCCAGTTCCCACAGGAACAGCCCGAGTGCGCCGGCCATCATCAGTACCGACACCATCAGTACGCGCCAGACGAAGAAGCCCGACAGCAACGGCTCGCCGACCGGGCGCGGGCGCCGCGCCATGAGGCCCGGCTCGGCGGGCTCGAAGGCCAGCGCCAGGCCCAGCGCGCTGGAGGTGACCATATTGATCCACAGTACCTGGGCCGGGGTCAGCGGCAGCGGCAGGTCGAACAGGATGGCCGCGATCACGATCAGGGCCTCGCCGCCGTTGGTGGGCAGCATGAAGAGGATGAATTTCTTCAGGTTGTCGTAGACCGCGCGGCCTTCGCGCACGGCGCGCGCGATGGCGGCGAAATTGTCGTCGGCGAGCACCACGTCGGCGGCCTCCTTGGCGGCCTCGGTACCCTTCAGACCCATCGCCACGCCGACGTCGGCACGCTTGAGCGCGGGGGCATCGTTGACGCCGTCGCCGGTCATCGACACCACCTGGCCGGCCTGCTGCAGCGCCGCCACCAGGCGCAGCTTGTGCTCGGGGCTGGCGCGCGCGAACACGTCGACTTCCATGGCCACGCGGCGCAGCGCGGCGTCGTCCATCAGCGCCACCTCGCTGCCCGTCAGCGCCGGCTTGCCGACCCCGATGGCGAGTTGCGCGCCGATCGCGCGGGCGGTTTCCGCGTGGTCGCCGGTGATCATCTTGACGCGGATGCCGGCACGGTGGCATTCGTCGACGGCGCGGATGGCTTCCTCGCGCGGCGGATCGATGATGCCGACCAGGGCCAGCAGCGTGTAGCCGCTCTCCATGTCGGCAAAATCCAGCCGCGCGTCCGCCGGCGCGGCGCGCTTGCAGGCCAGCGCCAGCAGGCGCAGGCCCTGGGCCGCGGTGTCGGTGGCCATGCGGCGCCAGTAGTCGACATCGAGCGCGTGTTCGCCATCGCCATCCCACTGCAGGGCGCACATGTCGAGGATGCGCTCCGGTGCCCCCTTGGCCAGGATCCACGGTGCGCCGCCGGCATCGCGGTGGTAGGTGGCCATGAAGCGGTGCTCGGATTCGAAGGGGATCGAATCCAGCCGGGGCCAGCTCTCGCCGGCCGACTGCTGCGATAGTCCGGCCTTGCTGCCGGCGACCAGCAGCGCACCTTCGGTGGGGTCGCCCTCCACATGCCACAGGCCGTCCTCGTGGCGCATGCGGGCGTCGTTGCACAGCACCCCCGCACGCAGCGCCATCGCCAGTGCCGGCGCGTCGCCGGGATCGACCGCGCGGCCGTCGACGCGGAATTCGCCGTCGGGCGCGTAGCCCACGCCGCCGACGTCATAGACGCGGCCGGCGCAGACCATGCGCTGCACGGTCATCTCGTTGCGCGTGAGCGTGCCGGTCTTGTCCGAGCAGATCACCGTCACCGAGCCCAGCGTCTCCACCGCCGGCAGGCGCCGCACGATGGCGTTGCGCCGCGCCATGCGCTGCACGCCGAGGGCCAGCGTGACCGTCATGATGGCCGGCAGTCCTTCGGGGATGGCCGAGGCCGCCAGCGCCACCACCATCATGAACATTGCGGCCGGCGCGTGGCCGCGCCAGGCGATGCCGGCCACGAACGTCAGCGCCGACAGCAGCAGGATGGCGATCGCCAGGCCACGGCCGAAGCGGTCGATCTGGCGCAGCAGCGGCGTGGCCAGGTTCTCGATGTCGCCCAGCATTCCGTCGATCTTGCCCAGCTCGGTCGCCCCGCCGGTGGCCACCACCACACCGGTAGCCTGTCCGTACACCACCAGCGTGCCCGAGTAGGCCATGCCGAAGCGGTCGCCCAGCGGCGCATCGGCGGCCACCGGCGTGGCGCTTTTCTCCACCGGCAGCGATTCGCCGGTCAGTGCGGCCTCTTCCACGCGCAGTTCCTTGACGGTCAGCAGACGCAGGTCGGCGGGTACGCGGTCGCCCGAGGCCAGGGCCACCACGTCGCCGGGAACCAGCGCTGCCGCGTCGATCTCGCGCCGTGCACCGTCGCGTACCACGGTGGCGTGTGGCGACAGCATGGCGCGGATGGCATCGATGGCCGCCTCCGCCTTGCCTTCCTGGATGAAGCCGATGCCCGCGTTGACCAGCACCGCCACCAGCAGCACGCCGGCATCCACCCAGTGGCCGAGGATGGCCGAGATGACGGCCGAGGCCAGGATGACGTAGAGGAGGATGTTGTGGAATTGCAGCAGCAGCCGCATCAGCGGGCCGCGCCGCTTGGGCGGCGCCAGTCGGTTGGGACCGACCTCGGCGAGCCGCCGCGTGGCCTCCGTGTCGGTGATGCCGCCGGCCGGGTCCGTACGCAGCACTCGCGCGACTTCCACGTCGGACAGGGTGTGCCAGGGGGGTGGCGTCGGTACCGGGTCGCAGTGGCCGGCAGGGGGATCAGTCATAGAATCAGGGCCTTGTCGGGGTCCTGGCGGACCGGTTTCCCAATTGCGGTATGAGTGAACTGCCCGGCCATCTTACCGTGGCCCCTTGCGGCGGGAACTGCGCTGCATCAAGAAAGCGGACGACAAGGAACCTGGCCGGTGCCCTTGAAAGTGCGTGACAAGTAACTTTCTTGGCGGCACGGCGGGCGGGAGATGGCTGCCCTTGCCCGGAGGGGGCGGGCGTGGAGGGGGTCGCTGAAGGCGGGCTGCGGCCGGCCATGTCCGGCGGGCCGCGGCCGGGGAGCCGGGGCATGGCCCCGGCGCGGGGGCGTCAGGCGGAGAAGGTGTGTTCGACGGCGGGGAAGCTGCCGTCCTTGACCGCGGCCACGTAGGCGCGTACGGCAGCCTCGATCGAGGTCTGGCCATCCATGAAGTTGCGCACGAACTTGGCTTTGCGGCCCGGGTAGATGTTCAGCATGTCCTGCAGCACCAGCACCTGGCCCGAACAGTCCACGCCCGCGCCGATGCCGATGGTGGGGATGGTCAGCTGCGCCGTGACCTCGGCCGCCAGCTTGGCGGGTACGGCTTCCATCACCACCAGCTGGGCGCCGGCGGCCTGCAGCGCGGTTGCATCGCGCCTGAGCTGTTCGGCGCCGGCGTCGGTCTTGCCCTGCACCTTGAAACCGCCGAAGGCGTGGACCGATTGCGGCGTCAGGCCGATATGGGCGCACACCGGGATGCTGCGCTCGACCAGGAACTTGACCGTCGGCGCCAGCCATTCGCCGCCCTCGATCTTGACCATCTGGGCACCGGCGCGCATCAGCGCGACGGCGCTCTCATAGGCGGCCTCCGGGGTGGGATAGGTGCCGAAGGGCAGGTCGGCCACCAGCAGCGCGGTCTGGTTGCCACGCGCCGCGCAGGCGGTGTGGTAGACCATGTGCTCGAGCGTGACGGGCAGCGTGGTGGTCTGGCCCTGCATCACGTTGCCGAGCGAATCGCCGACCAGGATCACATCGACGCCGCAATAGTCGAGCAGCGCGGCGAAGCTGGAATCGTAGGCGGTCAGCATGACGATCTTGTCGCCGGCGGCGCGCATCGCCTGCAGCGCGGGGACGGTGACGGTCTTGCGGGAGGGATCGAGGAGATAGCTCATGGCATTGCCTGTCTGCAGCGATTGCCGGTGCGGCGGGGCGGGCCGCCGGGGCGCGGTGCGCTCCGGTCCGTAAGGTTGCCTGCCGGCGACGGAGGCGGTCGCTGTCGTTATGGTTGGAATCTGCCAGGCGGAGCCTGTCAGGGCGCAGCGAGATTGAGAAAGGCCTTGCGGCCGCGCATCGTTTCGACGCGCGTCAGTAGTGTACGGAAATCGCCGTCATTGTCCACCGGATTGAAATGCGCGGTGTCGACGATCAGGACCGGTGCCTCGTCGTAGCGATGGCACAGCTCGCCGTAGGCGCCGCACAGGCGCTCCAGGTAGGGCAGGTCGAGACCGGTTTCGCCGGGAGCGCCGCGTCGCGCAATGCGCTCATGCAGCAGCGCCGGGGGCGCGTGCAGCACGATGACGAGGTCGGCGCGCTGGGCAGGCAGGGCGACGCGCGCGGCGATGGCGTCATAAAGGGCCAGTTCGTCGGCGGGCAGGTTCAGCTCGGCGTAGAGGCGGTCGCGCTCGTGCAGGCAGTTCGTCACCATGCGCTGGCCTGCCAGCAGCGCTTCCTGCCAGCGCTGCGCCTGCGCCGCGCGCTGCGTCAGGCAGGCCAGCTGCAGCGGCAGCGCATGGCGCGCGCGGTCGCGCAGGAAACGTTCGAGGAAGGGGTTGTCGCGCACGCCGTCGAGCAGTTCGCCGCTGCGCAGGGTCTGTGCCAGCCGCCGCGCGAGCGCGGTCTTGCCGGAGCCGACGGGGCCTTCGACGATGATGCGGCGCAGATGGTCGAGCATGGGGGAAGGAAACGGGTCAGGCGGTGCGGCGCCCGTGCGGCAGGTTCAGGCGCCGGCCTGTTGCTGGCGCTTGCACTTGCAGGGTGTCATTTTCTCGATGCGCTGACCAGCCACCGCGGGCAGGTGGTCGGCAGCCCGGCCGCGCCCCGGGATCACCAGCCCGGGGTCGATCTCCAGCAGCGGCACCAGCGTGAAGGCGCGCTCGGTCACGCGCGGGTGCGGCACCGTCAGGTGCTCGTCGTCGTGCTGTTCGTCGCCGAACAGCAGCAGGTCGAGGTCGAGCGTGCGCGGCGCATTGTGGAAAGGGCGCTCGCGGCCGAACTGGTCCTCGATGTGGTGGCAGATGCGCAGCAGCTGCCCCGCCGTGAACGAGGTTTCCACCTTGACCACGGCGTTGTAGTAGTCCTCGCCCTGCGCGTCGATCGGCGCGGTGCGGTAAAAAGACGATCTCGCCAGCACCGTGATGCCGACCTGCTGCGCCAGGCACACGACGGCATCCTTCAGCGCCTGGCGGGCATCGCCCAGGTTGGCGCCGATGCCGATAAAGGCAAGTGTCATTCCGATTCCTCCGGCTGGCTGCGGGGCTCGCCCGCTTCCGAGTCGCTTCGGGAGGACACTTTATCCGATTTCCGCGGACCGCGCCGGCGACGCTTCTTGCGCGCGCCGCCCTCGCCTTCGCCCTCGGCGGCCGGGCCGCGGGCGCTGCGCGCCGAGTCGATCAGGGCTTCGCGGCCGTCGGAGTCCGCATCCTGGAAGGACTGCCACCAGCCGGCCATTTCCTCGGGCAGCTCGCCCGACTGGCAGCGCAGGTGCAGGAAGTCGAAACCGGCACGGAAGCGCGGCGATTCCAGCAGGCGGAACGGCATGCGTCCGACGCGCTTCTCGAAGCGCGGCTGCATGCCCCAGATATCGCGCATGTCGGTGACGAAGCGGCGCTGGATGGCCAGCTGGCCGGTCTGGCGCTCGAGCACGTCGTCCATGGCCGTGTTGAGCGCGGCGATCGGATGCTCGCCGGACTCGCGCAGCGCGGTCCAGCGCTGCAGCACGTGGTGCCACAACAGCGCGGCGAACAGGAAGCCGGGCGAGACCGGCTTGCCGGCCTGCACGCGGCGGTCGGTGTTGTCCAGCGCGAGCTGCACGAAGCGCTGGCCCAGCGGCTGTTCCAGCGCGACGTCGAGCAGCGGCAGCAGGCCCTTGTGCAGCCCTGCCTTGCGCAGTTCCTGCAGCGAAGCCCAGGCGTGGCCGGACATCAGCAGCTTGAGCATCTCGTCGAACAGGCGCGCGCTGGGCACGTTGTGGATCAGCGAGGCCAGGCCGGCGATGGGCTGGCGCGTGGCTTCGTCGATGCCGAAGCCGGTCTTGGCCGCGAAGCGCACCACGCGCAGCATGCGTACCGGATCCTCGCGGTAGCGCGTGACGGGGTCGCCGATCATGCGCAGCGTGCGCGCGCGCATGTCTTCCATGCCGTGATGGTAGTCGTGCACCGTCTGCGCCGACGGGTCGTAGTACATCGCGTTGATGGTGAAGTCGCGCCGCTCGGCGTCTTCTGCCTGCGTGCCCCACACGTTGTCGCGCAGCACGCGGCCGGATGCGTCGATGGCGTGGGTCTTGCTGTCGAGCTCGGAGCGCTTCAGGCGGCGGCCCTCGGGCAGCGTCTCGCTGGCGACCGCGTCGACCAGGGCACGGAAGGTGGAGACTTCGATGATTTCCTGCTCGCGCCCGCCGTAGAAGGTGACGTGCACGATCTGGAAGCGCCGGCCGATGATGCGCGAGCGGCGGAACAGCGCCTGCACCTGCTCGGGCGTGGCGTTGGTGGCGACGTCGAAGTCCTTGGGCTTGATGCCGAGCAGCAGGTCGCGCACGGCGCCGCCGACGATGAAGGCCTGGTAGCCGGCCTGCTGCAGCGTCGAAGTGACCTTGACCGCGTTGCGCGAGATCAGCGCCGGATCGATGCCGTGCTCTTCGACCGCGATGACGCGCGGTGCGTGGGCGCGGCCTTGCCGGCGCTGCTTCGGCGCCGGCTTGCCGAGCAGCCGGGTGATGAGCTTCTTGATCACGTCAGAACAGGTCCATGATGCGCCAGCCAGCTGCGGCGGCGTGGTGGCGCAGGCGATCGTCCGGGTTGGCGGCGACCGGTTCGCTGACCTTCTCCAGCAACGGCAGGTCGTTGGCCGAGTCGCTGTAGAAAGTGGTGGCGTCGAAATTCCCCCAGTTGTGGCCCAGCGCCTCGAGCCAGTTTTCGACGCGGGTGATCTTGCCCTCGCGGAAGCTCGGCACGCCGGCCACTTCGCCGGTGAACTGCCCGTCCGGACGGCCGTCGGCGGTGGCCGGCTCGGTGGCGATCAGGTGCGGGATGCCGAAGGCGGCCGCGATGGGGGCGGTGACGAAACTGTTGGTGGCGGTGACCACGGCGCACAGGTCGCCGGCTTCCAGGTGCTTGTAGACCAGCGCACGCGCCTGCGGCGTGATGACCGGCTCGATCACCTCGTGCATGAAGCGGCTGCGCCACTCCTCCAGCCGCGCGCGCGGATTGGCCGCCAGCGGCGCCAGCGCGAAGCGCAGGAAGGCCTGGATATCCAGGGTGCCCGCCTTGTACTGCCCATAGAACTCGTCGTTCTTGCGGCGATAGGTATCCTCGTCGACGACGCCGAGGCGCACCAGGAAGCGGCCCCATTCGTGGTCGCTGTCGGTCGGAAGCAGGGTGTGGTCGAGGTCAAACAGTGCCAGATTCATGGGCGGCGATTTTACATTAAGCGGGTCGGGGCGGTCGGAAGCGGCTGGCGGCTAGGGCGGCGGTCCTGGGTCGGAGGCGGCGCAGGCCGCTCAGTCGCGGAATTCGGCGAACATCTCGCGCAGCAGCGGCAGCGTGACCGCTCGCTTGCGTTCCAGCGAGTAGGTGTCGAGGGCGTCGAGCAGAGCCATCAGGCTGGGCATGTCGCGGTAGTGGCGCGTCACCAGCCAGTGGGCGATTTCCGGCGAGAGCTGCAGCCCGCGCTCGCGTGCGGCTTGCAGCAGCGCCGCCATCTTATCCTCGTCGGAGAGCGGCGCCAGCTGGTAGACCAGGCCCCAGCCCAGCCGGGTGCGCAGGTCCTCGCGTACCGCCATCGCCCGTGGCGCGGCCGCGCCACCTACCACCAGGGCCGTGCGTGCATAGGCGCGCACCTCGTTGTACAGCGAGAACACGGCGATCTGGCGCGCCTCGTCCAGCAGCTCGACGTCGTCCACCGTGTAGAGCTGGCAGTCCGGATCGAAGATGAAGTCGGCCAGCGCATGGTGGGGGCTGAGGTAGCGGCAGCGCATGCCGGCCTGCAGGGCGGCGTCGCAGACCGCGTGCAGCAGGTGGGTGCGCCCGGAGCCGGCCTCGCCCCACAGATAGATCAGGCGGTCGCTGGCGCGCTCCTGGGCCAGGGCCGCGGGCAGGTCGCGCAGGCGTTGCACCGGCTCGCGGTTGGCTGCCACGAAGAAATTCTCGAAGGTGGACGGCGGTGGGCTGCCGAGTTCGAGCGAGAGCTGCTTGGGACGCTGGAACATGATGTATTCGTTACTTTCGTGCGGCCATGCCTACTTGCGGTAGAGATCGCTAGCCAGGTAAACGCGCCGGATCTGGCGCGCGCCGACCAGCAGCACGGCGCAGGTGGGCAGCGCCAGCAGCACGCCGAAGAAGCCGAACATCTGGCCGAAGGCGAGCAGGGCGAAGATCACCACCAACGGGTGCAGCCCGATGCGCTCGCCGACCAGGCGCGGTGTCAGGTAGAAGCTCTCGATGAACTGGCCGATGCCGTATACCACCGCCACTGCCGCCAGCCCGTACCAGTTGCCGAACTGCAGCAGGGCGGCGACCACGGCCAGCGCCAGGCCCATGCCGAAGCCGATATAGGGGATGAAGACCGCCAGGCCGGTGAAGACGCCCACCGGCACGCCGATGTCGAACCCGGCGAGGCTGAGTCCGATCGAATACAGCGCCGCCAGGATCAGCATCACCAGGATCTGGCCGCGCAGGTACTGCGACAGCAGCGCGTCGGTCTCGCTGCTCAGTTCGCGCACCTTGGGCACCCAGCGGCGCGGCACCACATTCTCGATGCGGCGCATCAGCCGGTGCCAGTCGACCAGCAGGTAGAACATGGCGATCGGCACGATGAACAGGGTGCCGGCGGCGGTGATCAGCGCCGAGCCCGACAGCTTCACGTAGGTCAGCACGGTCGAGAACATGTCCTCGGGGCTGGCGGCGAAGCGGTCCGACAGCATGCTGCGCAGCCCCGGGAAGTCGAAGCGGACGCGCACGCCGATCTCCGCCAGGCGCGGTGCCACCACGGCATTGAGCTTCTTCAGCAGTGCCGGCAGCTGGTCGCGCAACTGCGGCACCTCGCGCTGGAGCACGGCCACCAGCAGCAGCGACAGCAGCACGCAGATCACCAGCAGCAGCAGGATCATCAGCACGGTGCCGAGCGCCCGGGGCAGGCGGTGGCGCTCCATCCAGTCCACGCCGGGATTCAGGATGTAGGCGAAGATGAAGGCGAACAGGAAGGGCGTCAGCACCGGCGCCAGCGCCACGATGGCCGCGAAGAAGGCGGCGGCCAGCACCACCCAGAGCAGGATGCGCTTGGCTTCTTGCGACAGCAGGGGAGCGTTCATCGGGCGGTTTGCGGTGGCGTGCGTGCCGGAAACTGGAAGCCGGGAGCCGGTATCCGTTAAAATTGCGATTCTACTGGACTCGCGGCCGTCGACCGACTCGGCGGCACGGCGCACATGCCGGTTGCCGCACATTGGTTCCCGCGCGAGCGTTGCCGCACTTCTCAATTCCTCAAAGACAAGCTGAATCTCATGAGCGCAACCCCGACCTCCGGCCAGGCCGGCCTCTCCTACCGCGACGCCGGTGTTGACATCGACGCCGGCGACGCGCTGGTCGACCGCATCAAGCCGTTCGCCAAGCGCACCATGCGCGAAGGCGTGATGGCCGGCATCGGCGGGTTCGGTGCCCTGTTCGAGCTGTCGAAGAAATTCCGCGAGCCCGTGCTGGTTTCCGGCACCGACGGCGTCGGTACCAAGCTCAAGCTGGCCTTCCAGCTGCAGCGTCACGACACCGTGGGCCAGGACCTGGTCGCCATGAGCGTCAACGACATTCTGGTGCAGGGCGCGGAGCCGCTGTTCTTCCTCGACTACTTCGCCTGCGGCAAGCTCGACGTCGACACCGCCGCCACCGTGATCCAGGGCATCGCCCAGGGCTGCGAACTGGCCGGCTGCGCGCTGATCGGCGGCGAGACCGCCGAGATGCCGAGCATGTACCCGGATGGCGAATACGACCTGGCCGGCTTCGCCGTCGGCGCGGTCGAGAAGAGCGAGATCATCGACGGCAGCAAGATCGCCCCGGGCGACGTGGTGCTGGGCCTGGCCTCGTCGGGCGCGCATTCGAACGGTTACTCGCTGGTGCGCAAGATCATCGAGGTGGCCAAGCCCGACCTGAACGCCGACTTCCACGGCCAGCGGCTGCAGGACGCCATCATGGCGCCCACCCGCATCTACGTGAAGCCGCTGCTGTCGCTGATGCAGGCGCTGCCGGTCAAGGGCATGGCCCACATCACCGGCGGCGGCCTGACCGAGAACGTGCCGCGCGTGCTGGCGCAGAACCTGACCGCCGTGCTGCAGCGCGACGCCTGGACCCTGCCGCCGCTGTTCCAGTGGCTGCAGGCGCAAGGCCAGGTGGCCGATGCCGAGATGCACCGCGTCTTCAACTGCGGCATCGGCATGGTGGTGATCGTGGCCAAGGAAGACGCCGAGCGTGCCATCGCTCATCTGCAGGCCGCCGGCGAGTCGGTGTGGCAGATCGGCGAGATCCGCGAGCGCGAGGAAGGCCAGGCACAGACCGTGGTGGTCTGAGGCCGGACCGGCGGCGCGCCTTGCGCGCCGGCATGGTGCGCCGTGGGCGCGCCATCAAGAGCCCGCAAGCTTCGGCCTGCGGGCTTTTTTCTTATCCGTGACCCGTCAGATGCCCGCGGCCGGTGCGCCCAGCCTGGCCAGCGCGTCGCCGGTGACGCGGCAGATGCGCCAGTCCGGCATCACGTCGGCGCCCATCGCCCGGTAGAACTCGATGGACGGCGTGTTCCAGTCCAGCACGCTCCATTCGAAGCGGCCGCAGCCGCGTTCCAGCGCCAGCGCCGCCAGGTGCCGGAGCAGCAGCTTGCCGAGGCCGTGCCCGCGCCAGGCCGGTTCCACGAACAGGTCTTCCAGATACAGGCCGGGTTTGGCCAGGAAGGTGGAGAAGTTGTGGAAGAACAGGGCGAAGCCGACACTGCGGCTGCCCTCCGGCGTGGTGGCGTCGACCAGGATGGCCTCGGCGTGCGCCTGGGGACCGAACAGCGCCTGCTCCAGCCGGGCCGGCGTGGCCTCGACCAGATGGTTCAGCTTCTCGTACTCGGCCAGCGCCGAGATCAGGCGGAACAGGGTGCCGCAGTCGGCGGCGGTAGCCGCGCGCAGCGTGAAGGAGGTGGGACGGTCGACGGACATGGCAGGCTCGGATGCGAACAATGAGTGCCGGATTATCGCTCAAGCGTCACTTCGGCTCCGTGCCGGGGCTGGCACGGCGTGCCGGGCTCAGCGGTCCAGGCCGGCCAGCGCTGCCACCTGCTGCACATAGTCCGGCGCCAGGCAGTCCACCACCAGCCGCTCCGGGGTGCTGCGCAGCCAGGTCAGCTGGCGCTTGCAGAGCTGGCGCGTGGCGGCGATGCCACGTTCGCGCATGGTGTCCCGGTCGCTTTCGCCGTCCAGGTATTCCCAGGCCTGGCGGTAGCCGACGCAGCGGATCGACGGCAGGCCGGGATGCAGGTCGCCGCGTGCGCGCAGCCGTTCCACTTCCTCGATCAGGCCGCCGGCGAGCATGGCGTCGAAGCGGGTGGCGATGCGCGCATGCAGCACGGCGCGGTCGCCGGGCTCGAGCGCGATGACGCGGAAGCGTGCGCCGGCGCTGCCGGCGAAGGTGCGGCCTTCGGCCTGGCGGGCCAGCAGGGCCGACATCGGTTGGCCGCTGAGGCGGTGGATCTCCAGCGCGCGCTGGATGCGCTGCGCATCGTTGGGCGCCAACCGGGCCGCGGTGACCGGGTCGACCTCGGCCAGCATGGCATGCAGCGCGGGCCAGCCGCGCGCGGCCGCCAGCGCGTCCAGTTCGGCACGCACGGCGGCATCGGCCTGGGGCAGCTCGTTCAAGCCCTGCGTCAGCGCCTTGTAGTACAGCATGGTGCCGCCGACGATCAGCGGTTCGCGGCCGCGCGCGCGGATTTCGCCGATCAGGCGCTCGGCATCGGCGACGAACTGGGCCGCCGAGTAGCTGTCGACGGGGTCGATGATGTCGATCAGGTGGTGCGGCACGGTCGCCAGTTCGGCGGCGCTGGGCTTGGCTGTGCCGATGTCCATGCCACGGTAGACCAGGGCCGAGTCCAGGCTGATGATCTCGAGCGGCGCGCGCGCGGCCAGCGCCAGCGCGGCGGCGGTCTTGCCGGACGCGGTGGGGCCGAGCAGGCAGACGACCGGGTTTGGCGCGGCGGGCATCACTGGCCGCGCAGGAAGAGCCGGTCCAGCTCGCCCACGCTCAGCTGTACCCAGGTCGGGCGGCCGTGGTTGCACTGGTCGGCGCGCTCGGTCTGCTCCATCTGGCGCAGCAGCGCATTCATTTCTTCCAGCGTCAGGCGGCGGTTGGCGCGCACCGCGCTGTGGCAGGCCAGCGTCGCCAGCAGTTCGTTCTGGCGCTCCGCCAGCACGCGCGAGCCGCCGAAGGCCTGCAGGTCGCGCAGCACGTCGCGCGCGAGCGCTTCGGTGTCGGCCTGCTTGAGCAGGGCGGGGATGGCGCGTACCGCCAGCGTGGTGGGCGAGACCGGCGCGATGTCGAAGCCCAGCAGGGCCAGCGTTTCCTGGTGCTCCTCGGCGGCACCGATCTCGACCGGGCTGGCCGGCAGCGTGACGGGGATCAGCAGCGGCTGTACCGCCAGCTCGCGCGTGGCCAGCGCGGTCTTGATCTGCTCGTAGAGAATGCGCTCGTGCGCCGCATGCATGTCGACCAGCACCAGTCCGCGTGCGTTCTGTGCCAGCACGTAGATGCCGTGCAGTTGCGCCAGTGCGAAGCCGAGCGGCGGACCGTCGGCCGCGCTGGCGCCGTCCGCGCCGCCGGCGGCTTCGGCAATGCCGGTGGCCGCCGGCAGGGGCGGGCGGGCCGCCGGCGCGGGTTCGGCCGCCAGCGCGTCGAGCAGGCCCGGTGCCTCGTCGCCGCGCGCGGCCTCGGCGTCGGCCAGCCAGGCCGGCGGATTGGCCGAGGGCGTGAAAGGCGCCGTTGCGCCGCTGCCGGCCGGCCGCGCCGGCGCCATCGCCTCACGTACCATGCCCAGGTAGGCCTGGCGCGGCTGCTCGATGCCCAGCGCCGTCTGGCGCGCGGCGGCCGTGTAGTCGACCCAGGGCGTGCCGCGTGCCTGTCCCGCGCCGGCCGGCATGCCGGCGGGGCGGACGCTGCTGTCACTGCCGCCGCCCGCGTTGCCCGGGCGATCGAGGGCGGCCCCGCCGGCATCGCTGTGCAGGCTGTCTCCCTGCTCGCCGGCCTGGCGGGCCAGGCAGCGCTGCACCGCGTGATAGACGAACTGGTGCACGGCGCGCGATTCGCGGAAGCGCACCTCGATCTTGGAGGGGTGGACGTTGACGTCCACCATCTCCGGCGGCAGGTCCAGGCACAGCACATAGGACGGGAAGCGGTCGCCGTGCAGCACGTCCTGGTAGGCGCTGCGCACCGCGTGCGTCAGCAGCTTGTCGCGCACGAAGCGCCCGTTGACGAAGAAGAACTGCTGGTCCGGCCGGCCGCGCGAGGCGGTGGGCAGGCCGGCGAAACCATACAGGTGCAGGTCGCCGGCCTCTTCGTCGAGCGGCAGGCGCGCCCGCGCGAAGTCGCCGCCCAGCACCTGGGCGGTGCGGGTGGCGACGTCGCCGGCATTCCAATGCTCCATCGGCTTGCCATTGTGATGGACCGAGATCGCCACGTCCGGCCGCGCCAGGGCGACACGGCGCACCATCTCCAGGCAATGGCCGAGTTCGGTCTGTTCCGATTTGAGGAACTTTCTGCGTGCTGGCGTGTTGAAGTAGAGGTGCTGCACATCGATGGTGGTACCGACCCCGCCGGAGGCGGGTTGCAGCGCGCCGTTCTCGGCGTTCAACTGGGTGGCATGCGGATCGGCGGCGGTGCGGCTGGTCAGTGTCAGGTGGGACACCGAAGCGATCGAGGCCAGCGCCTCGCCGCGGAAGCCGAGCGTCAGCACGGCCTCCAGCTCGTCGAGCGAGGCGATCTTGCTGGTCGCGTGGCGCATCAGTGCCACCGGCAGCTCGGCTGCCGGAATGCCGCAGCCGTTGTCGGTGATAACGATGCGGCGCACGCCGCCTTCCTCCAGCCGGATGGCCAGTTGTCCCGCGCCCGCGTCGAGGGCGTTTTCGAGCAGTTCCTTGACGACCGAGGCCGGCCGTTCAACCACCTCGCCGGCGGCGATCTGGCTGATCAACTGGTCGGGCAAGGGGCGGATCGGGCGCGCGGGTTGCGCGGGGCGGGAAGCGGTGGCGGGCATGGGCGGATTATACGTGTGGCGCATCGGACCAAGCGGGTGGCCTGCGACGTGGGAATGGCCGGCGGCTCTTGTATGATGTGGGGCTGATTACAGAATCTTCAGAATCAATAGAGAACGGGGAACGAATTGGATATCGCATTGCAGTTCATCGACATACTGCTGCACGTCGACAAATACCTGGGCACCGTGATCCAGCAGTACGGGTCCTGGGTCTACGCCCTGCTGTTCCTGATCGTCTTCGCCGAGACGGGCCTGGTGGTGGTGCCCTTCCTGCCGGGCGACTCGCTGCTGTTCATCGCCGGCGCCTTCTGCGCCACCGGCGCCATGAACGAATGGGTGCTGATCGGGCTGCTGCTGACTGCGGCCATCGGCGGCAACACCGTCAATTACCTGATCGGCAGCTGGATCGGACCCAAGGTGTTCGACCTGCACTGGCGCTTCCTCGACCAGAAGGCACTGCGCCGCACCCATGATTTCTACGAACGCCACGGCGGCAAGACGCTGGTGATGGCGCGCTTCGTCCCCATCGTGCGCACCTTCGCGCCCTTCGTGGCCGGTGTGTCGCAGATGAGCTTCGGCCGTTTCCAGATGTTCAACGTGATCGGCGCCGTAGGCTGGGTGGCCGGCCTGGTCTTTGCCGGCTACTTCTTCGGCAACCTGCCTTTCATCAAGCAGTACCTGAACCTGATCGTGCTGGCCGGCATCGGCGCTGCCGTGGTGCCCCTGCTGCTGGGTGGCCTGTGGAAGCTGGTGCGCGGCGGGCGCGGCAATCCCACGCGGGCGCAGCGCTGAAACGCTCGGCCTGCCCCGGTCAAGCCGACGGGCCGCGTGAGCGGCCCGTTTGTTTTTGGCTTGGTCAGTGCCTGGGGGGCAGGTCAGGAATTCAGCTCAAGCTCCGGCTCATCAGCCGCAGTGCCGGCATGCGGTCGCGGATCTGCGTGCTGTCGGCGGCATCGGGCCGCGCTGCCACGTAGGCCTCGAGGTCGGCCAGTGCCGGCCGGAAGCATTCCAGGTTGGCGTAGGCCAGGCCGCGGTCGCGCACTTCCTCGATCGAGCCGGGCAGCAGGATCACCAGCCGGTTCTGCACCGCCAGCAGGCGCTGCCAGCGCGACTCCTGCAGATAGATGGACTTCAGGTTGCGCAGCATGCGCGCGATGATCTCGCGGTGGCTGGCCGTCTGCAGGAACAAGCCCAGTGGCACCTCGCCGCTGCCGCGGATGCCCTCCTGCTCGAGGTAGGGATCGAGCATCTCCTGCAGTTGTTCCTTCGACAGGGTTTCACCGGTGAGCGGATCCAGCACCACCTCACCGGCGGGGATCGACATCCGGACCAGGAAGTGGTTGGGGAAGGACACCCCCTTGAGTGGCAGTCCGATCTGCTGTCCCAGCTCCATGTACAGCACCGCGAGCGAGATCGGGATGCCGCGCCGTTGCCGGATGACGGCGTTCAGGTAGGAGTTGTCCGGGTTGTAGTAGTCGTTGGCATTGGCCGCGAAGCCAAGGTCGCGATAGAAGAAATGGTTGAGCAGGCGCAGGCGCTGGATGGCGGGTGTGCCCTCGGCGATCCGGCGCTTGAGCCGCAGGGCCATCAGGTCCAGCGCGGCGAGTTCGCCCTGCAGGTCGAGGTCGGGGTAGGCGTCCTGGGCAAGGGAGAGCGCCGTCTCTGTCAGCGGGATGCCGCCATCGTCGGCCACGAGGCTGGCGAAGTAATCCAGGACTTTCGTGGTGGTCATATCGGGTTCCTGAAGCGGCGCAGGGCGCCGCGTCCTGGCTGGCGCGCCGGATACGTTCCGCCGTGGCCTTCGGCGCGGCGGATCAGCCGGCCTTGCGCTTGAAGGCAGTGAATCTCAGCCCCATGAGCCACAGTGTACCGAAGTAGACGACCGCCGCAAGTACCAGGCACGATGCCAGCAGGGCCACGCGCAGCAGCGGCGTGCTGCCCAGGGCGACCCAGTCGAAGCTGCGCGCGAACCACAGCAGCAGCCCGGACAGCAGCGTGACCGCAGCCAGCAGTTGCGCGAGGAACAATGTCCACCCCGGTGCCGGTTCGTAGAGGCCGCGCCGGCGCAGGCCGATGAACAGCATCAGGGCGTTGAGGGTGGCGCCCAGGCTGATCGACAGCGCCAGGCCGGCGTGGCCGAAGCGGGGCACGAAGGCGAGGTTGGCGAGTTGGGTGATGACCAGCACGGCCACCGCGATCTTGACCGGGGTGCGGATGTCCTGCCGCGCATAGAAGCCCGGGGCCAGGATCTTGATCAGGATGAGGCCGAGCAGGCCGGTGCCGTAGGCCACCAGCGCCTGCCGCGTCATTTCCACCGCGTGGCCGTTGAACTTGCCGTAGTTGAACAGCACGGCCGTCAGCGGCGTGCCGAACACGAACAGCCCGACCGCGCAGGGCAGGGCCAGCAGAAAGGTCAGCCGCAGTCCCCAGTCGAGCAGGCCGGAATACTCGTGATGGTTGGCTTCGGCGCTGGCCTTCGACAGGCTGGGCAGCAGGATGGTCCCCAGCGCCACGCCCAGCAGCGCCGTGGGGAATTCCATCAGGCGGTCGGCGTAGGTCAGGTAGGAGACGCTGCCTGCGGCCAGCCGCGAAGCGATATTGGTATTGATGATCAGGCTGATCTGGGCCACCGAGACGGCCATCAGCGCCGGCACCATCTGCTTCAGGATGCGCCGCACCCCGGCGTCGGCCCAGGCGGCGCGGACATTGACGCCGATGCGCGGCATCACGCCCATCCGGCGCAGCGCGGGGATCTGGATGATGAGCTGCAGGATGCCGCCCACCAGCACGCCCCAGGCCTGGGCGTAGATCGGTTCACGCATGTGCGGGCCGACAAAGAGCGCGGCGAAGATCAGGCACAGGTTGAGCAGCACCGGGGTGAAGGCCGGCACGGCGAAGCGTCGCCAGGTGTTGAGGATGCCCGAAGCGAGCGCGACCAGGGAAATCAGGCCGATATAGGGGAACATCACCCGCGTCATGAAGACAGCCGCGGTATAGGTCTCGCTCTGCCCGCGGAAGCCGGTCGCCACCACGGTCATCACCACCGGGGCGCCGATCACGCCCAGCAGCGAGACTCCCATCAGGACCCAGGTCATCACCGTGCCGACGGCATCGATCAGGCGCCGGGTGTCGGCCTCGCCGCGCTTGCTGTGGTACTCGCCCAGGATGGGCACGAAGGCTTGCGAGAACGCGCCCTCGCCGAAGATGCGGCGCAGCAGGTTGGGGATGCGGAAGGCCACGTTGAAGGCATCGGTCATGTCCGAGGCCCCGAAGGCGCGTGCGATGAGGATCTCGCGCACCAGGCCCGTGATGCGCGAGAGCATGGTCAGGCTGCTGATGGTGGCGAGCGCTTTGAGCAGGTTCAAGATTGAGGCTGGAGCGAGCAAAGCGCCGGCGCTGGCCGTGCGGCCGCGGCGTCGGTGCGGAATCGGATGGACTTGCACCGGCGGGCCGCCGGGCCAGGAATCAGACGACGCGGGCGCGGGGAAGTTGCAGCGGGACCACGCGGGCCGAAGTGGCGCCTATTATACGGATCGGGCAGGCGGCGGACCGTCCCGTCGTTGGGCGGGATTCCTTCTTGCGTTTACGGCTGCTCTGTGTGTATAATCGCCGATTCACAAGGACAGTTGCGTTCCGGATTCGGTTATCTGTGCTTTACCGTGTATCCCGGGCCGCTAGATGTGCATTTTTGGCTGTGTCCCCGGGGCACGCATCTGAATTCAGGAAAACTAAGTAAATGGCAAATTCCGCACAAGCCCGCAAGCGCGCGCGCCAAGCCGTCGCCCAGAACGCCCACAACTCCAGCCTGCGCTCGCGTCTGCGTACCGCCGTGAAGGCTGTTCGCAAGGCGATCGCCACTGGCGACAAGGCTGCTGCTGCCGAGATCTTCAAGAACTCGCAGGCCGTGATCGACAGCATCGCCGACAAGAAGATCGTGCACAAGAACAAGGCTGCACGCCACAAGTCGCGCCTGTCGGCTGCCATCAAGTCGATGGCTGCCTGATTCCGGCAAGCTTGCGCGCGGCTCCGGTCGCGCGGTCGCGGCGATCCGCCAGGATCGTCGTCCAGCAAAAAGCCCGTCCATGTGACGGGCTTTTTGTTTTCCTGGCCTCCGCTTTCAGTTGCCGGACTGCCGGACGATTGCGTGCCTGCGTGCTGTGTCTTGTTTGTCTTGTGCGCAGTGTTTCGTCGCGGCCTGGAGGGTCGGTGCCGGGCCGCGAAGCGGGGAAGGGGGGGCGGAGATGGGGTGGGCTCAGCCGAGCGAGCAGGCCTCGACCAGCTGCAGGTTGTTGTCGCGGGCGAAATTCAGCACGAAATCCAGCGCCTTGGGCTCGATCTCCTTGAGGCGGACGTCCACGACCACGCTTTTGACGCCGCCGGCAATCACCGGGCGGACATAGGGTGAATAGGTCAGGCGGGGGTCGCCGGTGTCGCCTTCGGGGCGGAACTGCGCCATCACGCCGCACAGCCGTTCTGCCCAGTCGCTCGGGCGGAAGGTCTTGCCTTCCTTGGTGATGCCTTGGATGAAATATTCGCGAACGTTGGGGGTCATGAGACGACTGCGGCTGGAGGGTGACTCGGCGTAAGACCCGCGAGCACGGGCGCCGGGTTTGACGCGGCCGGCGAGCGTTGGTTCGCTTCCAGCCGGTCGGTCTGCGGGGCGTCGGTGCTTGCAGGGGCACTTTTGATGCCTGTGGCGGGCGGGGGCATGGGGTTGCCGCGCCCCGCGTGAATCAGCGGGTATTATATCTTATATAAGACCTGCGCATAAGGCTGCGGCGGTGCCGGGGTGCCGGATCGGGGTCCCTCCGGGCTCGCCAAAGGGTAAATAATCCCTTATGATTCTTGCAGTTAAATTGCGCAAGCGACGCGAAAGGCGGCTCCGCGACGCGCCTCGCCACCCGGCATCGGTGGCAGCGTGTCATCACCGAGCCGCCTTCTTTGTTTTATGAGCTCAACCCCGATCAAGCATTACCTCCAGTTCAGCGACCTGTCTCCCGAGGAGTACGAGTACCTGCTGGACCGCGCGCGGATCCTCAAGGCGAAGTTCAAGAACTACGAGACATGGCACCCGTTGCACGACCGCACGCTGGCCATGATCTTCGAAAAGAATTCGACGCGCACGCGGCTGTCCTTCGAGGCCGGCATCCACCAGCTCGGCGGCCATGCCGTGTTCCTCAACACGCGCGATTCGCAGCTGGGCCGGGGCGAGCCGATCGAGGATGCGGCACAGGTGATCTCCCGCATGGTGGACATCATCATGATCCGCACCTTCGGCCAGGACATCATCGAACGCTTTGCGGCGCATTCGCGCGTGCCGGTCATCAACGGCCTGACCAACGAATACCATCCCTGCCAGGTGCTGGCCGACGTCTTCACCTATATCGAGAAGCGCGGCAGCATCCAGGGCAAGACGGTGGCCTGGATCGGCGACGCCAACAACATGGCCTATACCTGGATCCAGGCGGCCGAGCGGCTGGACTTCCAGTTCCACTTCTCCGCGCCTCCGGGCTACCAGCTCGATCCGGCCATGGTGCCCGCCACCGCGGCCCCCCACCTCAAGGTGTTCGACGACCCGCTGGCGGCCTGCCAGGGCGCGGACCTGGTCACCACCGACGTGTGGACCAGCATGGGCTTCGAGGCCGAGAACGAGACCCGCAAGCGTGCCTTCCAGCAGTGGATGGTGACCACCGCGATGATGGACCGCGCCAATGCCGACGCCCTGTTCATGCACTGCCTGCCGGCCCATCGCGGCGAGGAGGTCGAGGCAGCGGTGATCGACGGACCCAAGAGCGTGGTCTGGGAAGAGGCGGAGAACCGCCTGCACGTGCAGAAGGCGCTGATGGAATACCTGCTCTGCGGCCGCTATTGAAGGCGCAAGGAGGCCGGCGGCGCGGCACGCGCGGCTGGTTGCGGGGCGAGTCGATGAAGTCGATGAAGTGAATGGGGAGGGGCCGCGCGGCCCCTCTTTTCACACGGTGGGCCAGGATTCGAAAACCCGGCCGGCAACCGGCAGGCGCCGGCCACCGGCCAGCAGCAAGGAGTGATTGCATGACCCAGTTCGACAACGTGTCCGTCGTCAAGAAGGCGAATCTCTATTTCGACGGCAAGTGCGTCAGCCATACGGTGCTGTTCCCGGACGGCACCCGCAAGACGCTCGGCGTGATCTTTCCCGCCAAGCTGAACTTCGGCACCGCCGCGCCCGAGATCATGGAGATCAATGGCGGCAGCTGCCGCATCCGCCTAGCCGGGTCGGACGCATGGCAGACCTACGGCGCCGGCCAGCAGTTCAGCGTGCCCGGCAACAGCAACTTCGACATCGAAGTACTGGAAACGCTGGACTACGTCTGCCACTACGGCTGAGCACGCCGGGCCGGCAGCGCCTGCCGCGCCGCCGGCCGCCGGGCAAGCGGGAGGGAGTGCCATGTCGCGCGATCCTAAGATGATCAACCTCGCCCTGCAGGGCGGCGGCGCCCACGGTGCCTTCGGCTGGGGCGTGCTCGACGCCCTGCTGGAAGACGGCAGGCTGGACTTCGACGGCATCAGCGGCACCAGCGCCGGCTCGATGAACGCCGTGCTGTTGGTGGATGGCATGGCTGAAGGCGGGCGCGAGCGCGCCCGCGAGAAATTGCATGAATTCTGGTACGGCGTTTCCCGCACGGGCTCGCCGTTCTCCACCTTCGGCCAGCAGACGGCCGACTGGCTGGCGGGCAACCACCATGGCGGCTGGCCGCTGCAGGAATGGACGAAGATGTGGGCCGGCTGGTGGAATGCCTCGGCCCAGGGCGGCAAGTACAACCCGCTGCGCGACCTGCTCGCTGCCCAGGTCGATTTCGAGCGCGTGCGCTGTTGCGCCGGCACCAAGCTGTTCGTGGCAGCCACTGACGTCAACAGCGGCAATGTGCGCGTCTTCCAGAAGCAGGACATCACGCTGGACGCGCTGCTGGCCTCGGCTTGCCTGCCCTACCTGTACCCGGCCGTCGAGATCGAGGGTCGCCACTACTGGGATGGTGGCTACATGGGCAATCCGGCCCTGTTCCCGCTGTTCTACCAGACCGACACGCGCGACATCCTGATCGTCCATATCAATCCGATCCGTCGCCCCGGTGTCCCCACGCAGCCGCAGGAGGTGATGGAGCGGCTCAACGAGATCACCTTCAACGCCTCACTGCTGCGCGAGTTCCGCGCCATCGCCTTCGTGCAGAAGCTGCTCGACGAAGACTGGCTGAGACCGGAATACCGCGATCGCCTCAAGTACCTGCTGATGCATTCCATCCGCGCCGATGACGCGCTGGCCGATCTGTCCTCCTCGACCAAGCTGGTCACGCACTGGAATTTCCTCGTCATGCTGAAGGAGCGCGGCCGCACGGCGGCGCAGGCCTGGCTGGCCAACCACTTCAAGGATGTCGGCAAGCGCGGCTCGGTGGACATCCGCCGCGAGTTTCTCTCCGACGACCCTCTTTGACGCAGGTCTGGCTCCGTGGCCCGGCCTACAGGACGACGGGCTCGGGCTCGATGCGCACGCCGAAGCGCGCCTGCACCGCGTCGGCGATGCGGGTGGACAGCGCCAGCAGCTGTGCGCCGTTGCCGCCGCCATGATGCACGAGGACCAGCGCCTGCTTCTCGTAGACACCGACCGCGCCGTCGCGCACCCCCTTGAAACCGCATTGGTCGATCAGCCAGCCGGCCGCCAGCTTGATGCGGCCGTCGGCCTGCGTGTAGTGCGCCATTCCGGGATGGACGGCGAGCAGTGCCGCGCCTTGCGCGGCACTGACCACCGGATTCTTGAAGAAGCTGCCCGCATTGCCGATGCGCGTCGGGTCGGGCAGCTTGCGGGAGCGGATGGCTACCACGGCGTCGAGGATGGCGGCAGCGCCGGGGGCCGGTTCGTCGTGCAGCTCGCGCGCCAGCTCGGCATAGCCGAGCACCGCCTGCCACGGCCGCGGCAGGCGCAGCGTGACCGCCGTGATGATGTAGCGATCCTTGCCTGCCTGCTTGAACAGGCTGTCGCGGTAGCCGAAGGCGCATTGCGCCGCATCGAGTTCGACGAAGGTGCCGCTGGCGCGGTCGTAGGCGCGCAGCGAGGCGAAGCGCTCGCGCAACTCGACGCCGTAGGCCCCGATGTTCTGGATGGGAGCGGCGCCCGCCGTGCCAGGGATCAGCGCCAGGTTTTCCAGTCCCGGCATGCCCTCGGTCACGGTGCGGCACACCAGCGCGTGCCAGTTCTCGCCGGCGCCGGCCGTGACCAGCCATGCCGTTTCGGAGGCGCGGGCCGAAAATCCCGGGATTTCCATCAGCAGTACCAGCGCCTGCAGGTCGGCGGTCAGCACCACATTGCTGCCGCCGCCGAGCACCAGTACCGGCAACCCCGCCACGCGCGGGTCGGCGAGCGCCGCCACCAGGTCGTCTTCACTGCGCACATGTGCCGCGAAGCGCGCGCGGACGTCGAATCCGAATGTATTGTGGCGGCGCAGGGGATAAAATTCGTGGAGATCTGCCATGCGGGATCTGATGAGGCGGCCGCCGAATGACGAGGGCCGGCCTGGACTGCGGAGTTGGCAGGATTATACGGAAGCGCTGGCGCCAGGCGCGGCGCTTCCGGGGCAATTGCTTATCAGGAGAAAGAAATGCCGTCGTTTGACGTAGTGTGCGAAGCCAATATGGTCGAAGTGAAGAATGCCGTCGAGCAGGCCAACAAGGAGATCTCGACGCGCTTCGACTTCAAGGGATCCGACGCCCGCGTCGAGCAGAAGGAAGGTGAGCTGACCGCTTTCGCCGACGACGATTTCAAGCTGGGCCAGGTCAAGGACGTGCTGATCAACAAGATGGCCAAGCGCAACGTGGACGTGCGCTTCCTCGACTACGGCAAGGTTGAAAAGATCAGCGGCGACAAGGTCAAGCAGGTCGTCACCATCAAGAAGGGAGTGACGGGCGACCTGGCCAAGAAGATCGTGCGCATGATCAAGGACAGCAAGATCAAGGTCCAGGCCAGCATCCAGGGTGACGCCGTGCGCGTGTCGGGCACCAAGCGCGACGACCTGCAGAGCGTCATCGCCTTGCTGCGCAAGGACGTTTCCGAGGCGCCGCTCGACTTCAACAACTTCCGCGACTGAGCGGCGGCGCCCGTCCGGGCGCCTCAGCGCATCTGCGGCGCCCTCGGCAGGCCGCCGATGCGCGCGCCGGCCTTGATTCCCTTCTGCTTGAACCAGCCCTGGTTCATCTCCAGCGCGTAGCGCACCGCCGCACGCGGACAGTGGTTGTCCTCGGTCTGCGGCGCCATGTCCTCGATATTGACGATGGTGCCGTCATCGGCCAGGAAGGCGATCGACAGCGGCAGGTCGGTGTTCTTCATCCAGAAGCAGTTGCCGGCCTTCTGCTCGAAGACGAACAGCATGCCGTGGCTCGCCGGCATGGTCTTGCGGTACATCAAGCCGATCTCGCGCGACTCCGGTGTGGCAGCCACTTCGGTCTGGATCGCGTACATGCCGGCGGTCAGCTGGATCTCCGGCAGGCCGGTCTGCGCCTGCGCGGCTGCGCCTTGTGCGAAGGCGAGCGTGGTGGCGGTCAAGGCGGCAAGTTGAAGCAGGATCTTGGACGCGGGAGACATGGCGTAGGCGTGGGGTCAGCGTTACTGCGTTAGGGGAAGGGAAAGGCCAGGCGCAAGGATAACCCGGACACAGGCTTGCGTGCCGCGCGGCACGCGCATGAAAAAAGGCAGGCCGTCCGAGGGACTGCCTGCCTTTGCACGCACCGCCGAGGCGGTGCGAAGCGACTTCCGAAGTCTTACTTCGAAGCGCCTTCTGCCGGAGCGGAGGCGGGAGCGGCTTCTGCCTTCGAAGCGGCCTTCTTGGCGTGCTTCTTCTTGCTGTGCTTCTTCTTGGCGGGCTTCGCTTCAGCCTTGGCAGCGGGCGCTGCAGCGTCAGCAGCAGCCGGAGCCGAAGCTTGGGCGAATGCACCGGTGGCGAACAGGCCGGAAACCAGAGCAGCAGCGATCAGTTTGTTCATTGCGATTCCCTCGAAATTTGAACGCATTCGGAAGTGATGACGCGTAATTGGACGTGTCACGATCAACAACGGGGCCACCACGCGATCGGTTGACGCGAGAGAGACAGGAATCTTTCCGGCATTTGTTAGCGTTTGTAACCCTTGCGCCTCACCACCGGCGCGCGAGCCTGTCGCCCGGGGCTGGCGGGGCCGGACAGGCCGAGCAGAGCCGGTGTGATTTCCCGCCATTCGCCAGGCATCAGCCCGAGCGTGAACAGGTCGAGGCCACCGATCGCCGTGCGTACCAGGCGCAGCGTCGGGTGTCCGACGGCTGCGGTCATCCGTCGCACCTGGCGGTTCTTGCCTTCGCGGATACGCAGTTCTACCCAGGTGGTGGGGATGGCGGCGCGGTAGCGGATGGGCGGATCGCGCGGCCACAGGGTGTCTGGCGTATCCACCAGGCGCGCCTGCGCCGGCAGCGTGCGGAAGTCGCCGAGGTCGAGGCCTGCGCGCAGTGCTTGCAGGGCGGCCTCGTCGGGCACGCCTTCCACTTGCGCCAGATAGGTCTTGACGAGCTTGTGCTGCGGGTCGGCGATGCGGGCCTGCAAGGCACCGTCGTCGGTCAGCAGCAGCAGGCCTTCGCTGTCGGCGTCGAGCCGGCCGGCCGGGTAGACGCCGGGCACGGCCACGCATTCGGCCAGCGTCGGCCGCGTCGGGTGCGGCGAGAACTGGCTCATGGTGTTGTACGGCTTGTTGAGGGCGAGCAAGGTCATGGGGCCGAAGTATGCCCGAGGCTCGATGCACGCGGACACTGTCGGCGGGCCATGGCGGCTGCCGGGAAATTGCTGCATAATTTAAATATAGTCTTATGTCTTATATAAGACTTTCGGCGCGATCACCGATCGGGGCACGGCGATGTGGCGGATGCAAGACACGTTCGCCCGCTACAATCTCCTGCTGTGTCCCTATCTCGCTGTCCGCTCACGCAAGCGACGGCGGCCGTTACAACCCCGTTCCGCACTGGAGACGTCATGTATCAACACATCAAAGTTCCGGCTGGCGAAAAGATCACGGTCAACCAGGACTTTTCGCTGAACGTACCGGACAATCCCATCATTCCCTTCATCGAGGGGGATGGCACGGGCTTCGACATCACGCCGGTGATGCTCAAGGTGGTGGACGCCGCGGTAGCCAAGGCCTACGGCGGCCAGCGCAAGATTTCCTGGATGGAGATCTACGCAGGCGAGAAGTCCACCAAGGTCTACGGTCCCGATGTGTGGCTGCCCGACGAAACCCTCGATGTCCTGAAGGAATACGTGGTGTCGATCAAGGGGCCGCTGACCACCCCGGTCGGCGGCGGCATCCGCTCGCTGAACGTGGCGCTGCGCCAGCAGCTCGATCTCTATGTCTGCCTGCGCCCGGTGCGCTATTTCAAGGGAGTGCCGTCGCCGGTGCGCGAGCCCGAGAAGACCGACATGGTGATCTTCCGCGAGAACTCGGAGGATATTTATGCCGGCATCGAATGGGAAGCCGGGAGCGAGCAGGCGCGCAAGGTGATCGCCTTCCTGCAGAACGAGATGGGGGTCAGGAAGATCCGTTTCCCCGATACTTCCGGCATCGGCATCAAGCCGGTCTCGAAGCAGGGCACGCAGCGCCTGGTGCGCAAGGCGATCCAGTACGCCATCGACAACGACAAGCCGTCGGTGACGCTGGTGCACAAGGGCAACATCATGAAGTACACCGAGGGTGCCTTCCGCGACTGGGGCTATGAACTGGCCCAGCAGGAGTTCGGCGCCCAGCTGGTCGACGGCGGCCCGTGGTGCAAGTTCAAGAACCCGAAGACCGGCCGCGACATCGTCATCAAGGACGCCATCGCCGATGCCTTCCTGCAGCAGATCCTGCTGCGTCCGGCCGAGTACTCGGTGATCGCGACGCTGAACCTGAACGGCGACTATATCTCCGACGCGCTGGCGGCCCAGGTGGGCGGCATCGGCATCGCTCCGGGTGCCAACCTGTCGGACTCGGTGGCCATGTTCGAGGCCACGCACGGTACCGCGCCGAAGTATGCCGGCAAGGACTACGTGAACCCGGGCTCGGAGATCCTGTCGGCCGAAATGATGCTGCGTCACATGGGCTGGACCGAAGCCGCCGACCTGATCATCCGCTCGATGGAGAAGTCCATCCTGTCGAAGCGCGTCACCTACGACTTCGCCCGGCTGCTGGAAGGAGCGACGCAGGTGTCGTGCTCGGGCTTCGGCCAGGTGATGATCGACAATATGTGAGGGGGACAGGGCTGGCCGCAGTACCGCTGCGGCCCCTGCCGGGCCAGATCCGGCAAATAAAAAAGCCGGCCGCTCGGGCCGGGCTTTCTTGTCGGATGCGGCAGCGTACCGCCGATGTTCGCTGGGAGGTCGGGGCTGCCGGCCGCGTATCGCGGTGCGGGCCTGCCTGTCGCCTCCCGGCGTTTCCCGTTCCGGGGGTACCGCATTTCCTTGGGCCGTCTCGCGCTCTGTCGGGCGGGTACGGCCGGCGCCCTCAGGACGCGTCCTGGATGTTGGTGGCCTGCTTGCCCTTGGGGCCTTGCACGATCTCGAAGGAGACGCGCTGGCCTTCCTTCAGGGTCTTGAAGCCATTCATCTGGATCGCCGAGAAATGCGCAAACAGCTCTTCTTCACCATCGTCGGGCTTGATGAACCCGAAACCCTTGGCGTCGTTGAACCATTTGACGATACCGCTTGCCATAAACTCCCCCAACAAAGAAACAGATATCAAGCGGGGAAGCCTGTTGAGCGGCCGCACGGCGCCCGCACGCCCGCTCCGGCCAAGGCAGCGGCCCGGGACGGGCGCGGCCGGTGGCGACGGCTCGGACCTTGCGTGAAGCGTGACGGTCGTTCCCGAGGGATCGGGGTCGATGGGCCTCCCTGCCCACCAAGCTCCTCGTCCGGATGGATCGTTTGGCTCGTTGAACCAGACAAGGATGCACTTTTGATTCTTCGGTCAAAGTTTCGCACTGTCAAGCTGGCAGAATCCCCACTCCTGAGCGGGTGTGGCAGGAATGGAACGGCGTCGCGCCTGCGCGGCGGCCCCGGGGCGTGCCGGTCGCGGCAGGCGGTGTGTGGCCGGCTGCCTTTTGTCCGGGCGGCCCTTGAATCCCGGTGCTTCTCCCCAAATTGCAGAGTTGTGAGTAAGGGTTAGAATAAAGCCATGGCTACGAGGCTGGCGAATGTCCCACAACGCGGAGCGGACACTGTACTGGAGCGGAAAGAGCAGGCGCTCAAACCGCCCGCCATGTACAAGGTGGTGCTTCTGAACGACGACTACACTCCGATGGAGTTTGTCGTCATGATCCTGCAACAATATTTCAGCAGGGACCGAGAAACGGCGACGCAGATCATGCTCACGGTGCATCGGGAAGGGAAAGGCGTCTGCGGTATCTATACCAGGGATATCGCGGCGACGAAGGTCGAGCTGGTGTCAACCCACGCGCGGCAGGCGGGCCACCCCCTGCAGTGTGTGATGGAGGAAGCATGATTGCGCAAGAATTGGAAGTCAGCCTGCATATGGCGTTTGTCGAGGCCAGGCAGGCACGCCACGAGTTCATCACCGTGGAGCATCTGCTGCTGGCGTTGCTTGACAACCCCACCGCAGCCGAAGTCTTGCGCGCCTGCGCGGCCAATATCGAGGATCTGCGCACCAGTCTGAAGAACTTCATCGCCGACAACACGCCGGTAGTGCCAGGCACCGACGAGGTCGACACCCAGCCGACGCTGGGCTTCCAGCGCGTGATCCAGCGCGCCATCATGCATGTGCAGTCGACCTCGAACGGCAAGAAGGAGGTCACCGGCGCCAACGTGCTGGTAGCCATCTTCGGCGAGAAGGACTCCCATGCCGTCTACTACCTGCAGCAGCAGGGCGTGACCCGGCTGGACGTCGTCAATTTCATCAGCCACGGCATCCGCAAGGACCAGGCCGAGCCCGCCAAGCAGGGCGAGGGCAATGCCGAGGGCGAGGGCGGCGACGGCAAGGAAAGCCCGCTGGAGCAGTACACGCAGAACCTGAACGCGCTGGCCAAGGCCGGCAAGATCGACCCGCTGATCGGTCGCGAGGCCGAGGTCGAGCGCGTCGTCCAGGTGCTGTGCCGCCGACGCAAGAACAATCCGCTGCTGGTCGGCGAGGCCGGCGTCGGCAAGACCGCCATCGCCGAGGGCCTGGCCTGGCGCATCACCAAGAACGAGGTGCCCGACATCCTCGAGCGCGCGGTCGTCTACTCGCTGGACATGGGCGCGCTGCTCGCCGGGACCAAGTACCGCGGCGATTTCGAGCAACGCCTGAAGGGGGTGCTGAAGTCGCTGAAAGACAATCCGAATGCGATCCTCTTCATCGACGAGATCCATACGCTGATCGGTGCCGGCGCCGCTTCGGGCGGCACGCTGGATGCCAGCAACCTGCTGAAGCCGGCGCTGTCCTCGGGCCAGCTCAAGTGCATCGGCGCGACCACCTTCACCGAATACCGCGGCATCTTCGAGAAGGACGCGGCGCTGTCGCGGCGCTTCCAGAAGATCGATGTGGTCGAGCCTTCGATCGACCAGACCGTGCAGATCCTGCGCGGCCTCAAGTCACGCTTCGAGGAGCACCACGGTGTCAAGTACGCGGCAGCGGCGCTGACCGCGGCGGCCGAACTGTCGGCGCGCTTCATCACCGACCGCCACCTGCCTGACAAGGCGATCGATGTGATCGACGAAGCAGGCGCCGCCCAGCGCATCCTGCCCAAGTCCAAGCAGAAGAAGACCATCGGCAAGAGCGAGATCGAGGATATCGTCTCGCGCATCGCCCGCATCCCGCCGCAGAGCGTCAACCAGGACGATCGCAGCAAGCTGCAGACCCTGGACCGCGACCTGAAGTCGGTGGTGTTCGGACAGGATCCGGCCATCGAGGCGCTCGCTTCGGCGATCAAGATGTCGCGCGCCGGACTCGGCAAGACCGACAAGCCGATCGGCTCCTTCCTGTTCTCCGGCCCGACCGGCGTGGGCAAGACCGAGGTGGCCAAGCAGCTTGCCTTCATCATGGGCATCGAGCTGATCCGCTTCGACATGTCGGAGTACATGGAGCGCCACGCGGTCAGCCGCCTGATCGGCGCGCCTCCGGGCTACGTCGGCTTCGACCAGGGTGGCCTGCTGACCGAGGCTGTCACCAAGAAGCCGCACTGCGTGCTGCTGCTGGATGAGATCGAGAAGGCGCATCCGGACATCTTCAACATCCTGCTGCAGGTGATGGACCATGGCTCGCTGACGGACAACAACGGCCGTCGCGCGGACTTCCGCAACGTGATCATCATCATGACCACCAATGCGGGCGCCGAGACCATGAACCGCGCCACCATCGGTTTCACCAACACGCGCGAGCGCGGTGACGAGATGGCAGATATCAAGCGCATGTTCACGCCGGAGTTCCGCAACCGCCTGGATGCCACCATCAGCTTCCGTGCGCTGGACGAGGAGATCATCCTGCGCGTCGTGGACAAGTTCCTGATGCAGCTCGAGGAGCAGCTCCACGAGAAGAAGGTGGACGCCGCCTTCAGCGACAGGCTGCGCAAGTTCCTGGCCAGGAAGGGCTTCGACCCCCTGATGGGCGCGCGCCCGATGCAGCGCCTGATCCAGGACATGATCCGCAAGGCGCTGGCCGACGAATTACTGTTCGGCAAGCTGGTGAGCGGCGGCAAGGTGATGGTGGACCTCGACGACGAAGAACACATCAAGCTGGACTTCGCCGAGGCGGACGCCGAGCCCCCCGAGGCGCCGGAAAGCGAGCAGAAGGCCGAAGCCTGAGCTTCTTCCGGCCGGCCAGGGCACCAAAAGTGCCGCATTCAGCGCCGGTGGCCCGCAAGTCGTGGTATTCTCGGGCGAGACATGGGGCGGCAGTGATGCCGCCCCTGCTTTTTCGCGCCGGCTCCGCCGTCCGCTCCTAGCACGAGTCACCGATGTCCAGTCACGACCGCCGGCAGGTGCGCCGCCTGCTGCTCAAATCGCTGCCGCTGGGTACGCTGCCGTTCCTGCCGCCGACCCTGGCGGGCCCCGTCTCAGGCGTTGGCGAGGCAGGGGCCGGCAACGGCCGGCCGATCACGCTGGTGCTGCCGTTTCCTCCCGGCGGGAGCGTCGACATTGTCGCGCGGCAACTGCAGCCGGGTTTGAAGAATGCGCTCGGGCAGGTCGTGGTGATCGACAACAAGCCTGGCGCGGGCGGGCTGATCGCCTCTAGCCTGGTGGCCCGGGCCCGGCCGGACGGAAACACCCTGCTGATGGCTTTCGATACGCACGCCATCAATCCCTTTGCCTACAAGCGCCTGCCCTACGACACCTTCCGCGATTTCACCCCCATCTCGCAACTGGTGCGCTTCCCCCTGGTGATTGCCGCCCATCCGTCGCTGCCGGCCGCCAATGTGCGGGAGCTGGTGGCGCTGGCCCGCGCGGAACCGGGTGCGGTGCGTTATGCCTCGTCCGGCGTCGGCAGCCTGAACCAGCTGGCGGCCGAGGCACTGGCGACAGAGGCGGGGGTGCGCTTCCTGCATGTGCCCTACAAGGGAGGGGGACCCGCGGTTCAGGCGGTGCTGGCGAACGAAGTCGACCTGTTCTTCAGCAGCTATGCGGCCGTGCAAGCCCATATTGCCGCCAAGACCATCAAAGTGCTGGGCGTCACCGGCAGCACCCGCCTGCGTGAGCTGGCGCAGGTGACTACAGTGGCCGAGCAGGGCTTTCGTGGCTTCGAGGCCTACTCCTGGATCGGCGTGTTCGGCCCGGCTGGCATGGCCGCGCCTGCCGTGGCCCGTCTGCAGGCGGCACTGGCCGGCGCGCTGCGCCAGCCGCGGGCGCAGGAGGCCTTGGGCCAGCAGGGCTTCGAGATCGTGGCGGGCAGTCCGGCAGAACTCGAGCGCCTGGTGCGCCGCGAGCACGACAAATGGCTGGCCGTCGCCCGCAAGGCCAACATCCGCTTCGATTGAGCTCACTGGGCGAGGAGACGGTATCGACATGGCAACTCGCAGTGCGGAACCCTTCGACCACGCCGTGGTGGTCTGTCCCGATCTCGACGCCGCGGCGCAGTCCTGGCGCAGGCTCGGTTTCACGCTGACGCCGCGCGGCTTCCATACGCTCGGCTCGCAGAATCACTGCGCCATGCTGGAGCAGGACTATCTGGAGCTGCTGCACGTGACCGAACCCACCCCCAGCCGGCGCTACTATTGGGATGCCCAGGCTGCGGGCGGGGGCTGTGCCGCCATGTCGTGCAAGAGCCGCGATGCTTTCGGCACGGCTGCGGCGCTGCGGGCCGAAGGATGGCACACCTCCGATCCGATCGAGTTCTCGCGCCCGGTGCGGCTGGAGGATGGCAGCGAGCAGCCGGCCACCTTCCGCGTGATGGCCATCGACGACGCGCCCGGCGCGCGCTATTTCGCCTGCGAGCACCGTACCCCCGAACTGCTGTGGCGGCCCGAATGGATGGCACACGCCAACGGGGCGCGCGCTATTGGTGCCATGTTCCTGGTGGTGGCGCCTGCGCTGGTCGAGGCGACCGGGCGGGCCTATGCCGAACTGACCGGCGCGGAGCTGACGGAGCTCAGCGAGCATGTGTGCAGCCTGGCCATCTGCGGCGCGACGCTGGTGATCAGCACGCCGCAGGCACTGGCCTCCGCGACCGGTACGGTGCATGTCCAGCGCTGCGTGCCGGGCTACGCGGCGATCCGCCTGCGTACCGCCGACCTGGCTGCCGCGCGTGCCCTGTGGCGCGAGGCCGGCGTGCAGGCTGCCGAACTCGGGTCGCACGAGAGCCTGGTGCCGGCCAGCCAGGCCGGCGGGGTGGCGCTGCTGTTCGAACAGGCCACCTGAGCCGGCGCCCCCGGCGCCGGCTCAGGCGCCCGGGCTTATGCTCCCTTGTGGTGCACGCCGGTGGAGCCGAATCCGCCGCTGCCGCGCTCGGTATCGGCCGAGAAGGTTTCCACCGTGGAGAAGACCGGGCGCAGTACCGGCACGAACATCATCTGGGCGATGCGCTCGCCCGGCTGGATCACGATCGGCTCGGTGCCGGGGGCATTGCGGTTCCACACGCTGACCATGATCTGGCCCTGGTAGTCGGCATCGATCACGCCGATCGAATTGCCCAGCACCAGGCCCTTCTTATGGCCCAGACCCGAGCGCGGCACGATGGTGGCAGCCATGTAGGGATTGCCCATGTGCACGGCGAAGCCAGCCGGTACCAGCACGGCAGGCGTGCCGGCTTCGATCGCGAGCGGTGCATCCAGGCAGGCGTGCAGGTCGATGGCGGCAGCCATCTCGCTCTGGTAGGCCGGCAGGCCCCATTCGTGCAGACGAGCGTCCAATACCTTGATTTCGACGGGCGGGTTCAGTTCAGCGGTCATGGCAGAGAATCGGTAGGGCGGAAGGTGTAGGGCAGAAGACGGGCAGGCCGCGCAATGGCAGCGGATTGGAACATGGCCGGCACGAAGCGCGAGTCGCCCGGGGCCGCGGGGGCGGGCGCACGGCCCGCCGCCGGCGAGCCGTGATGATAGCCGAGCGAGGGAAGAGTAGGCGGCCGCCGGGGCGCTCAGGCGCCGTCCTGCAGTGCAAAGGCCTGTGCCAGCAACTCGTAGGTGCGCAGCCGCGCCGCATAGCTGGCAGCCACGCTCAGCACGACAAGCTCATCGGCCGCGAACTGCTCGCGCAGCGCCAGCATCCGCTCGCTGACCTGTTCCGGCGTGCCGCAGATCGTGCGCGGCCGCTCGCGCGCGATGATCAGGCGGTCGCGCTCGGTGGGCTCATGGCCGGCCGCCTGGGCCAGCGAGGGGATGGGAGCGTTGACACCGTAGGCCATCTGCAGCCGGCGCAGGTCGACGGCGCGTTCCAGTGCGGCTGCCTCGGCCCCGGTGTCCGCGCAGATGACGAAGACCGCGGTAGCGCTGTAGGGCTGCGTCTCGTAACCCGGCGTGAAATGGTCGCGGTAATGGCGGGCGACCGCATGGCCGCCGTGCGCGTTGATGAAGTGGGCGAAGGCAAAGCGCACGCCGAGTTGCGCCGCCAGCGCACCGCCGTAGTCGCTCGAGCCCAGCACCCAGATCTCCGGGCGGGTGTCGATCTGCGGCTGCAGCAGCACGCCCTCGGCCAGGTGGTCCGGCGGGACTTCTCCGGCGAGCAGCCAGCACAGGTCGCGCACCTGTTCGGCAAACTGCGCGCCGCGGTCGTAGTCGCCCATGGCCACGGCCTGGGCCGTGCGCATGTCGCCGCCGGGTGCGCGGCCTACGCCGAGGTCGATGCGTCCGGGGAACAAGGCTTCCAGCATGCGGAACTGCTCGGCCACCTTGAACGGGCTGTAGTAGGGCAGCATCACGCCGCCGGAGCCGAGCCGGATGCGCCGGGTCACGCTGCCCAGCCGGGCCAGCATCACCTCCGGCGCCGGATTGCAGACGCCATGCAGCCCGTGGTGCTCGGCGCACCAGTAGCGGGTGTAGCCGAGCGCGTCGGCGGCCTGGGCCAGTTCGATGGTGGCAGCCAGCGCATCGCGCGCGCTGTGCCCGGCGATGACCGGGCTCTGGTCGAGCACGGAGAGCCGCATGGCGGGGCGCCGCGGGGCGTCGCCGACGGGCGCGGCGCTCACGATGCCGCTCCGGTGCCGGCGGGCAGGCGCTGGGCGATGGCGGCCACCAGCAGGCGTGCCAGCGTCAGCTTGTCCGCGCGCGGCAGGCGCGTCATGCCTTGTGCGTCGAACAGCACGATCTCGTTGTCGTCCAGGCCGAAGGTGTGATGGCCGATATTGCCGACCAGCAGGGGCACGCGCTTGCGCTGGCGCTTCTGCTCGCCGTAGGTTTCCAGGTTCTCGCTCTCGGCGGCGAAGCCCACGCAGTAGGGCGCGTCGGGCCGCGCGGCGACGGCGGCGAGAATGTCCGGGTTCTGCACGAATTCCAGTGTCGGCGTGTCGGTGTCGTTGGCTTTCTTCAGCTTCTGCGCGGCGACCTGCGCGGGCCGCCAGTCGGCCACGGCCGCCACCGCGATGAAAACGTCGCTGCCGTGCAGCCCGGCCAGCACGGCATCGTGCATCTGGCGCGCGCTCTGCACATCCGAGCGCGCCACCCCGCGCGGCGTCGGCAGCGCGGTCGGGCCGGCCACCAAGTGCACCTCGGCACCCGCCTCGCGCGCCGCGCGCGCAATGGCGAAGCCCATCTTGCCGGACGAGCGGTTGGTGATGCCGCGAACCGGGTCGATAGCCTCGAAGGTGGGGCCGGCGGTGATCAGCACGCGCCGCCCGGCCAGCACCTTGGGTTGGAAGAAAGCGACGATGTCCTCGAGCAGTTCCTCGGGTTCCAGCATGCGGCCATCGCCGACCTCGCCGCAGGCCTGGTCGCCGCTGCCCGGGCCGAGCACCGTGACGCCGTCCGCGCGCAATTGCGCGACGTTGCGCTGGGTGGCCGGCGCGGCCCACATCTGCCGGTTCATGGCCGGCGCCACCAGCAGCGGGCAGTCGCGCGCGATGCACAGCGTGCTGAGCAGGTCGTCGCACAGGCCGTTGGCCAGGCGCGCCATGAAATCGGTGGAGGCGGGCGCGATGACGATGGCATCGGCTTCCCGCGAGAGGTCGATATGGGCCATGTTGTTGCCGACGCGGTCATCCCACTGCGACCGGAAGACCGGGCGTCCCGACAGCGCCTGCATCGTGACCGGGGTGATGAAATGCGTTGCCGCCTCGGTCATGGCCACTTGCACGGTGGCCCCGGCCTTGGTGAGCAGGCGGACCAGTTCGGCCGACTTGTAGCAGGCGATGCCGCCGGTCAGGCCTAGAACGATGTGCTTGCCGTGCAAATCCATGGTGGGCTCTCGGAAAAGGGAAGATGGCCGCAGGCGTGCGGCGCCGGGCACCCCGCATCATACCGGCTTGCCGCCGGTACTGCCGGGGCTGCCGGGGCTGACGCGCCGGCGCGGAAGGGGAGTCGGGAGAGCGCGGCCCCGGGCATCGTTGCCGGGGCCGCAATGCGCTTACTGGCGCCGCACGCGACGCAGCTCGTCGACGATCAGCAGCGCCGCGCCGACGGTGATGGCGCAGTCGGCGAGGTTGAAGGCGGGCCAGTGGTAGCGGCCTGCGTAGAAGTCGAGGAAGTCGACCACATGGCCGTAGAGCACGCGGTCCACCACGTTGCCCACGGCGCCGCCGAGAATCAGCGACACGGCCAGGCAGAACAGCCGCTGGCCGGTGTGGCGGTACAGCAGCCAGATGATGAACAGGCCGACCACGACGCCCAGGCCGGTGAAGAACCAGCGCTGCCAGCCGCCGGCGTCGGCCAGGAAGCTGAAGGCCGCGCCCTTGTTGTAGACCAGTACCAGGTTGAAGAAGCCGGTCACCGGGCGCGATTCGCCGTAGGCGAAGCTGCGCACGATGACCAGCTTGAGGAACTGGTCGGCCATCACCACCAGCAGGGCGAAGGCCATCCACAGCCAGGGTGTGGTGCCTGCCGCCTTGCTCGGGCGCTTGCTCGAACGCGCCGCGCGCGTGCCCGCGGCGGCCATCAGGCGTGGCTCCGTTGTTCGCCGGCGCCGAACAGGTTGCTGACGCAACGGCCGCACAGTGTGGGGTGGGCCGTATCGGCGCCGACATCCTCGCGGTAGTGCCAGCAGCGCTCGCACTTGGCGTGTGTCGACGGCGTCACGGTCACCAGCAGGTCACCGCCTTCCGGCGCCGGCGTGACGGTGGCGGCGGAGGTCAGCAGCACGAAGCGCAGGTCGTCGTCCAGGCTTTGCAGCGCGGCCAGGGTCGGGCCGCCGGCGCTGATCGACACTTCCGCCTGCAGCGAGGAGCCGATACCGCCCTCCACGCGCACCGACTCGAGCTGCCTGGTCACCTCCGCGCGCACGGTGCGGATTTCGTGCCACTTCTCCAGCAGGCCATCGGCGTGGTCGAGCGCCGGCGTCGCATAGTAGGTGCTGGTGAAGATGGTCTCGTCGTGGCCGGTGCCGTGGCGGAACACCTGCCACGCCTCCTCGGCGGTGAACGACAGGAACGGTGCCATCCAGTGCAGCATCGACTGGGTGATGTGGTACAGCGCGTTCTGCGCGGCGCGGCGCGCGCGCGAGTCCGGCGCGGTGGTGTAGAGGCGGTCCTTCAGCACGTCGAGGTAGAAGCCGCCCAGGTCTTCCGAGCAGAAGGTCTGCAGCTTGGCGACCACCGGGTGGAACTCGTACACGTCGTAGTGCGACAGCACTTCCTTCTGCAGCTGGGCGGTCAGCGCCACGGCGTAGCGGTCGATCTCCAGCCATTCCGACGGCGGCAGCGCGTGCTTGGCATGGTCGTAGTCGGTCAGGTTGGCCAGCAGGAAGCGCAGCGTGTTGCGGATGCGGCGGTAGCCTTCGACCACGCGCTTGAGGATCTCGTCGGAGATCGACAGTTCGCCCGAGTAGTCGGTCGAGGCCACCCACAGGCGGATGATCTCGGCCCCCATCTTGTTGGCGATGTCCTGCGGCGACACGGTATTGCCGATCGACTTGGACATCTTGCGGCCTTCGCCGTCGACGGTGAAGCCGTGCGTCAGCAGCGCCTTGTAGGGCGGCTTGCCGTACAGCATCGACGCGGTCAGCAGCGAGGAGTGGAACCAGCCGCGGTGCTGGTCCGAGCCTTCCAGGTAGAGGTCGGCCAGGCGCCCGTCCGGCGTGTCGGCCGACGGGTCGTACAGTTCGTCCCGGTGCGAGCCGCGGATCACGGTCCAGTGTGTGGTGCCCGAGTCGAACCAGACGTCCAGCGTGTCGCGGTTCTTCTCATAGTGCTCGGCCTCGTCGCCCAGCAGTTCCTTCGGGTCCAGCGCCTGCCAGGCCTCGATGCCGTGCTGTTCGACGCGCTTGGCCACTTCCTCCAGCAGCTCCGGCGTGCGCGGATGCAGCGCACCGGTTTCCTTGTGGACGAAGAAAGCCATCGGCACGCCCCACTGGCGCTGGCGCGACAGCGTCCAGTCGGGCCGGTTGGCGATCATATTGTGCAGGCGCTGCTTGCCCCAGGACGGGTAGAAGGCGGTTGCTTCGATGCCGGCCAGCGCCGTCTCGCGCAGGGTCGGGCCGCTCTCGCCGTTCTCTGCCGTGGGCTCCACGTCCATCCCGGCGAACCACTGCGAGGTAGCGCGGTAGATGATCGGGGTCTTGTGCCGCCAGCAGTGCATATAGCTGTGCGGGTAGTTATGCGAGTTGAACAGGTTGCCCGAGGCCTTCAGCGCCACGACGATCTGCGGGTTGGCGTCCCAGATCTTCATGCCGCCGAACAGCGGCAGCCAGCTCGCGTAGACGCCGTCGCCCATGACCGGGCTGATGATGTCCGCGTCGCGCATGCCGTGCGCCTTGCACGACTGGAAGTCTTCCACGCCGTAGGCCGGTGCCGAGTGCACGATGCCCGAGCCGGTGTCGGTGGTGACGTAGTCGCCCAGGTAGATCGGCGACAGGCGATCGTAGCCGGCGTCCGTCTTGGCCAGCGGATGGTGGAAGTGGATCTCCGACAGCGCCGCGCCGCGCGCGGTGGCGACCACCTTGCCTTCGAGTTCGTAGATCTTGAGTTGTTCCTCGACGCGCTCGGTGGCCAGGATCAGCCAGCCGCGCGGGGTGTCGACCAGTGCGTACTCCACTTCGGGGTGGACGTTCAGTGCCTGGTTGGAGGGGATGGTCCACGGGGTGGTGGTCCAGATCACGATCCAGCCGGGGCGGGCGGCGAGCTGCTCGGCCGGCACCTTGAAGGCGTGCGCCAGCTTGTCGGTCTCGGCGAAGGGGAAGCCGACGTCGATCGACAGATCGGTCTTGTCCTTGTACTCGACTTCGGCCTCGGCCAGCGCCGAGCCGCAGTCGAAGCACCAGTTGACCGGCTTCAGGCCGCGGAAGACGAAGCCCTTCTCCATGATCTTGCCGAGGGCGCGCAGTTCGTCGGCCTCGTTGCGGAAGTTCATGGTCAGATAGGGGTTGTCCCAGTCGCCCAGCACGCCCAGGCGCTGGAAGTCGACTTTCTGGCGGGCAATCTGCTCGGTGGCGTAGGCGCGCGCCTTGGCCTGCACCTCCTGCACCGGAAGCCCCTTGCCGAACTGCTTCTCGATCTGGATCTCGATCGGCATGCCGTGGCAGTCCCAGCCAGGCACGTAGACGGCGTCGAGCCCGGACAGGCCGCGCGCCTTGACGATCATGTCTTTCAGGATCTTGTTGACGGCGTGTCCGATGTGGATGTCGCCGTTGGCATACGGCGGGCCGTCGTGCAGGATGAACTTCTTGGCGCCCTTGCGTGCTTCGCGGATCTTCCGGTAGCGCTGCGTTTCCTGCCATTGCTTGACCCACTGCGGTTCGCGCTTGGGCAGGTCGCCGCGCATCGGGAACGGGGTGTCGAGCAGGTTGACCGGGTACTTGCTTTTCTCGGGCTTGGCGCGTTTGTCGTCGGACATGTCGATTCTCGGGGCAATTCGTCTGGCGCGCGGCGGGCTGGTGGCCCGGGCCGGCGCGGAGTTGGCTGTGGGTGCGTGTGCGGGCGACTCCGCGTCCCGCCGCCTGGCGGGATGCGGCCGCTAGCTAATTCGGTCGGTCGCGGAGGTGGCGAAGTCGCGACCGGCGCCCGGTTCGGGCGTGCCCGGCACCGTCAGGCCGAAGAAGCCGCGGGCCTCGGCGCTGTCCTTGGCAATGGCTGCGGTGAGCTGGTCGAGATTGTCGAAGCGGGCTTCGTCGCGCAGCTTCTTCATGAACTCCACCCGCACCAGCTTGCCGTACAGGTCGCCGCTGAAATCGAACAAGTGGACTTCCAGCAGCACGCGGCCGGCGTCCTCGATGGTGGGGCGCACGCCGATGCTGGCCACGCCCGGCAGCGGATGGTCGGCCAGGCCGTGCACCTGGACCACGAAGATGCCATTGACCGCGGGGCGCTTGTGCGAGATGCGCAGGTTCAGCGTGGGAAAGCCCAGGTCACGCCCGAGCTTGCGCCCGTGGATGACGTGGCCGCTGATCGCATAGCCATGGCCGAGCAGGCGCCGGGCATGTTCCAGGTCGCCCGCCGCCAGCGCTTCGCGTACCGCAGAGCTGGAGATGCGCACGCCGCCCTCGGACACCGAGCCCATCTGCTCGACGTCGAAGCCGAAGTGCTTGCCGGCCTGCTGCAGGTAGGCGAAGTCACCGGCCCGCTTGGCGCCGAAGCGGAAGTCGTCGCCCACCAGTACCCAGCGCGCATGCAGGCCGTGCCACAGCACGTTCTCGACGAACTGCTGTGGCGACTGGCCGGCGAAGTGGGCGTTGAAGTGCTCCACCACGACGCGGTCGACGCCATTGCGGCGCAGGCTCTCCAGCTTGTCGCGCAGCAGGGCGATGCGGGTCGGTGCGCGCTCCGGCATGAAGAACTCGCGCGGATGCGGCTCGAATGTCATCACGCACAGCGGCAGGCCGCGCGCGTCGGCCGCCGCGCGCGCGCGCGCCAGCAGCGACTGGTGGCCGCGATGCACACCGTCGAAATTGCCGATGGTCAGCGCGCAGGGCGCGCGGCTCTCGGCGTTGGGCAGGCCGCGGAAGACTTTCACGAGGACGGCGACAAGCGTTCGGGTAAAGCGAGCATTATAAGTCGAATGGAAGTCCGGCAACGCCGCGTGCCCAGACCTGGCGCCCCGGAATCGGGATTTTTGTGCCGGACAAGCCCTTCCGGCGTGGCGCCCCGCGACAAAAGTGGGCATGATATGGCCGATCGCATTGTTGCTCACGCCTCCTCTTGAACGCGCTGCTCAACCGATTCCTGCCGCCGCCAGGCCCTCCGCTCGACGTCGAGACCCGCGCGAAGCTGCTTGCCACCGTCCATCGCGTCACGCCGACCGGCATCGTGGCCTCCGTGCTGCTGCCGCTGCTGACGACTTTCGCCTTCTGGCGCGCCGCCGTGCAGGGCGCGCTGCTGGCCTGGTGCGGGGTGATGCTGGTCCTGTCGCTGGGAGCAGCCTGGTTCTACCTTGGCTACCGGCGCGACGCCACGTCCATGAGCCGCTCGGCGCACACGCGCAAGTGGTGGACGCATATGCGGGTGCTGGCCTTCCTGACCGGGCTGGCCTGGGGCAGCTCAGCCCTGCTGCACTTCTATACCAGCTCGACCGTCTTCTCGAGCGTGCTCTACCTGCTGACCCTGGGCGTGCTGGCCGGCAGCGTGACGGCCCAGTCGCCGGTGCCCAGCAACCTGATCTATGCGGGCGTGCCGATCCTGGTGCCGAACGTGCTGCTGGCGGAACTGGCCTTTCCCGGCCACGGCGTCTACGTGCAGATGCTGCTGCTGGTCTATATGCTGATGCTGGCGCGCCACGCACTCAATCTGCACCATGCGCTGGTTCGTGCGATCCAGCTCGAGAGCGACAGCCGGCGCCTGGCCAAGCGCTTCCAGGAAGAAAAGGAGCGGGCGCTGCATGCCAGCGAGGAGAAGTCGCGTTTCCTGGCCGCCGCCAGCCATGACCTGCGCCAGCCCGTGCATGCGCTGGTGATGCTGGTCGAGGCGCTGCGCGCACGCAACCAGTCGTCGTCGCTGCATCCGCTGGTGGAGCAGGTGGCAGCGGGCACCCAGACCATCGATCTGCTGTTCCGCTCCCTGCTCGACCTGTCGAAGCTGGAGGGCCGCAAGGTGCTGCCGACGCTCGAACCCTGCGAGGTCGGCAGCCTGATCCGCGACGTGATCAACCAGTTCGCCGCCGACGCGCGCGAGAGTGGCCTGTCCCTGACCTCGCGCGTCCCCGACGAACTGTATGCGATGGCGGAGCCGGTGCTGCTGCGCCGCGCGCTGTTCAACCTGGTGCAGAACGCGCTGCGCTATACCAAGCGCGGCGGCGTGCTGGTGACCGCGCGGCAGCGGCGCAAGCACGTGCGGGTGGAGGTGTGGGACACCGGTGCCGGCATCACGCCCGAGCACCTGCCCGACATCTTCTCGCCCTACTATCAGGTCCACAATCCGCAGCGCGACCCGTCCCAGGGCCTGGGGCTGGGGCTGGCCATCTTCAAGGAATGCGTGCGCCTGATGCGCGGTACCTATGGCGTGCGCTCGGTGCCGGGGCGCGGATCGGTGTTCTGGTTCGCGCTGGCGCCGGTGCCGGCCGACACCGTGGCGACCATCCGTGCCGGGCGCGACGCCGCCCGTGCCGAGGATGCCCGGATCGAGACCCTGCACGGCACCGTGCTGGTGGTCGACGACGACAGCCAGATCCGCACGGCGTGGATCGCGCTGATGGAAGCCTGGGGGATCCGTGTCGCCTGCGCGGCACACGGTGCCGATGCCGATCGCCTGCTGGCCCAGGGGCTGCGGCCCGACATCATCTTCTGCGACCTGCGCCTGCCGGGCAGCGAGAACGGCCTCGACCTGCTCGAGCGCTGGCAGAATTCCCAACCGCAGGCGCGCAGCGCCCTGCTGACCGGCGACCTGAAGTCCGACGCGCTGGCGGCGGCCGAAGAGGCGGGCTATTTCGTGCTGTCCAAGCCGGTCGACCCGGCTTCGCTGCGCCTGTTGCTCAGGCGCTGGCTGCGTCCGGCCTGATCGGTCCGGGACGGTCCGGGACGGTCCGGAGCGCGCCGCCTCCCTCCGGGAGGGGCGCAGGCGCTCACTGGCGCAGGCGGAAGCGCTCCATGCGCGACATGACCTGCATGCGGGTACGCACGCCGAGGCGCTGCAGGATGGCGGAGACGTGCTCCTTGACCGTGTTCTCGGTCAGGCCCAGGCGCCGCGCGATCACCTTGTTCGGCAACCCCTCCAGCACCAGTGCCAGCACCGCGCCCTGGCGCGGCGTCAGGCCGAGCTCGGCCGGGGTAACCGGGATGCCGTGCGCCGGCCCGAAGGACTGGGCGCGACCGTTCAGGGCTTCATCGGTCGGAAAGGCGGTGTCACCGGCGAGCACCTTGCGCACCGCGGCCGTGAAGGCATTGGCGTCCAGGTGCTTGCCGACGAAGCCGCACGCCGACAGGGCGCGGGCGCGCCCGACGATCTCGGGCGTGGCCTCGGCCGACATGAAAATGAAGCGCGCGCCTGGAATGACCGTCTTGAACGACTGCATGGCATCGAAGCCGGTGCCGTCGTTCAGCCAGATGTCCAGCAGGACGATATCCGGCCGCAGGCCTTCATGCAGGCTGTTGAGAGCCTCCCGCGCGCTGCCGGCCGCGTGGACGGCGACATCGGGCATGACTTCCGCCAGGAAGGCGGTAGTCCCGGAGAGGGCCATAGGATGATCATCGACCACCAACAACGTCGGTGCTGCGTTCGACATGCTTATTCCCGTCTAATTTCCCGTCTCGTCCTTTTTTGTTACCAATAATGTCCCATTTCTAAGACAAAACTGACGCGTGGACGTAGGGCCATCCTAGCAGAGGGGGCGAGGCGTCACAATCCATCAATCGGGGGTAGCCGGACTGTGTCCACTGTGCTAAAGCCGGCCTGCGGCGCGGGTTTCCGGTGTTTTAAGTGCCTACTGAGCCGTAATCGGGCGGGTTTTGCGCGCGATTTGCGGCGGGAATGGGGCGCCGCCTTGGTAGAATTGCGCGATGAAAAACATCGTCATTCTGATTTCCGGGCGAGGTTCCAATATGGAAGCCATCGTCCGTGCCTGTGCCAGCGAGGGCTGGCCGGCCCGCGTGGCGGCCGTGATCGCCAGCCGGCCGGACGCGGCGGGCCTGGCCTTCGCTGCTTCCCAGGGCATCGCCACCGCGGTGGTCGACCACCGCCAATATTCCGATCGTGAAGCCTTCGATACGGCCCTGGCCGCCGTCATCGACGCCCATGCCCCCGACCTGGTGGTGCTGGCCGGCTTCATGCGCATCCTGACCCCCTCTTTCGTGGAGCACTACGCCGGCCGCATGCTGAATATCCATCCCTCGCTGCTGCCCAGCTTCCCGGGCCTGCATACCCACCGCCAGGCGCTGGAGGCCGGCGTCAAGCTGCACGGTGCTTCAGTGCATTTCGTCACGCCCCGCCTCGATCACGGTCCCATCGTCGTGCAGGCGGCCGTCGATGTACTGCCGGGCGACACGCCCGAGTCGCTGGCCGCGCGCCTGCTCGACTGCGAGCATCGGATCTATCCGCGCGCCGTGCGCTGGTTCGTGCAGGACCGCCTGCGCGTCGAGGACGGGAGGGTGGAGGTGGAGCCGCCCGAGTCGCAACTGCTGGTCCGACTGCAAGCCGCGGAGGTGCTGCAATGAACCGCCAGGACAACAACCATAACGGCGGCGCGCGCCGCAGCCGCGACGGACGCGACGAGCGCCAACCCGCGCGCGGCAAGGGGCGCAAGGCCTCGCCGCTGCGCCAGCCCGCCCGCCCGCGCGAAGCCGGCGCCGGCGCCGGCGAAATGCGCGCGGGCCACGGCCTGCATCCCTCGCACGTCCAGCACATCGACCGCCTGCTGGGCAAGGTCATGCTGTTCGCGCGTCCGGCCGATGCCGTGGTCAGCCACTATTTCCGCGAGAACCCCAAGCTGGGGCACCGCGAGCGCGGCATCGTCGCCGAGGCGGTGTTCGCCGTCCTGCGCCGCCGCGTCGAGTTCGCCCAGTTCGCCGAGAGCGGCTCGGGCGCCGCGGCACGCCGGCTGGCCCTGCTCGGCCTGGCGGCGACCCAGGGCCGTGACGCCCTGACGTCCCTGCTGTCGCCCGAGGAGGCCGAATGGCTCGACCGCCTCACCACCATCGAGCGTGCCAGCCTGGCGCCGCGCGTGCGCGCCAACCTGCCGGAATGGCTGTTCGACGAACTGGTCAAGCACCATGGCGAGGCCTTTGCGGCTGCCCTGGCCGATGCCTGGCTGCGTCCGGCGCCGCTGGACCTGCGCGTCAACACGCTCAAGGGCTCGCGTGAAGACGCCCTGGCCGAACTGGCCGCGGCCGGTCTGCGCGCCGAGCCGACGCCGATGGCCCCGGCCGGCATCCGCCTGTCGGGCAAGCCGGCGCTGAACAAGCTGCCGCTGTTCGTCAACGGCCTGGTCGAAGTGCAGGATGAGGGCAGCCAGTTGCTGTGCCAGCTGCTGGCGCCGCGCCGCGGCGAGATGGTGGTGGACTTCTGCGCCGGCGCCGGCGGCAAGACGCTGGCCCTGGGCGCCGCGATGCGTTCCACCGGCCGGCTCTACGCCTTCGACGTGTCGGAGAAGCGCCTGGCCAACCTGAAGCCGCGCCTGGCGCGCAGCGGCCTGTCCAACGTGCACCCGGTGCTGATCGACTCGGAGCACGATGCCAAGATCAAGCGCCTGGCCGGCAAGATCGACCGCGTGCTGGTCGATGCGCCCTGCAGCGGCCTGGGTACCCTGCGTCGCAATCCCGACCTGAAGTGGCGCCAGACGCCGCAGTCGGTCCTGGAACTGAGCGCCAAGCAGAGCGCCATCCTGGACTCCGCCGCACGCCTGGTGAAGGCCGGCGGCCGTGTCGTCTACGCCACCTGCAGCGTGCTCGAGGCGGAAAACGAGGCCATCGTGCGCGACTTCCTGGCCGCCCATCCGGACTTCCGCCTGGTGCCGGCCGCCGAGGTGCTGGCCGAGCAGAAGATCGCGCTGGCCCCGTCCGCGGCCGACGGGGAGATGTTCGCCCTGTACCCGCAGCTGCACCAGACCGACGGCTTCTTTGCCGCGGTGCTCGAGCGCCTGCGCTAGTCCATTGCGTCAGAGAAAGCGCATCCGTGCGGCGGGCCTGCCGGCACTGCTGGGCGCGGGCTGGCTGCTGCTGGCGGCCGCCGCCCTGCCGGCCGTGGCCGCGCCGCCGGAGTTGCCGGCGCGAGGCACCGTGCAGGCGGCTTTCACGCCGGGCGACGATGTCGAAGGCCTGATCGCCGCTGCCATCGGCGAGGCCCGCCGGCAGGTGCTGGTGCAGGCCTACCTGCTGTCCAACCGCGCCATCGTGCGTGCCCTGGTGGCGGCGCACGGGCGCGGCGTCGATGTCCGTGTGCTGGCCGACCGTGAGCAGATGATGCGCCAGGGCGGCAGCCGCGTGCCGGAGCTGGCGCGCGCCGGCATCCCGGTGCGGCTGGAGGTGCGTTTCGCCAACGCGCACAACAAGGTCGTGGTGATCGACGCCGACGGCGATGAGCCCGTGCTGGTCACGGGCAGTTTCAATTTCACGCAGGGCGCCCAGCGCAAGAACGCCGAGAACGTGCTTGTGTTGCGCGGCCATGCCGAACTCGCGCGCCTGTACGCGCGCAACTGGCAGCGGCACGCCGACGAGGCGCTGCCCTACGGAGCATCGGTGGACGGCGGCGCGCGCTGATCCTGATCCCTGTCCCGGCTTACGTCCGCAAGGACTCCTCCATGAACAGCAATACCCTGACCGACCTGAAGGTGACCGACCTGAAGGCCACGCATTCGATGTTCGGCAAGATGCTGGACGACCTGATCCGCGATGCGGGCGGCCCGGGCTTCATCTGGCAACTGGCGGTACTCGCCGCCTGCCTGGGCGTCGCCTGGATGCTGGCGCGCCTTGTGGTGCGCCGCCTGGAGCGGCACTACCAGGAGTCCAGCTTTGCGCTGCGCTTCGCCGCCGCCAGCCTCGAACGCGCCATCTTCCCCTTGTGCGGCTGGCTGCTGGTTCTGGCAGCGCGCTTCAGCCTGGCCCAGTTGATGTCGGTCAGCGTGCTGCGGCTCGCGCTGGTGCCGCTGTTCGGCATCACCTTCCTCTATATCGCCTTCTATATCCTGCGCCGGGTGCTGTCCGGGGAGGGACAGCTGCACGGGCTGCTGATGCTGGTCGAGAAGGTGCTGACTACGCTGGTGTGGGCGTCCATGCTGCTCTACGTGCTGGGCGTGCTGTGGGATGTGGTCGGCTGGATGGAGACGGTGCGTTTCTCGGTGGGCGGCAAGCAGCAGGTCAACCTCGCCGACACCCTGATGGCGGTGGTCTGGATCCTGCTGACGGTGCTGATCGCGATGTGGTTCGGCTCCTGGCTGGAAGAACGGCTGATGCGCTCGCGCGGATTGGACAGCAACCTGAAGATGGTGCTCAGCCGCATTTCCAAGGCCCTGCTGCTGCTGGTTTCCCTGCTGCTGAGCCTGTCGCTGGTCGGTATCGACCTGACCGTGCTGTCGGTGTTCGGCGGCGCGCTGGGCGTGGGCCTGGGCCTGGGCCTGCAGAAGATCGCCAGCAACTACATCTCGGGCTTCATCATCCTGCTGGACCATTCGGTCAAGCTGGGCGACCAGATCACGGTCGACAAGTACACCGGCATCGTGTCGCAGATCCGCACCCGCTACACGGTGGTCCGCAACGGCGATGGCGAGACCCTGGTGCCGAACGAGCAGCTGGTGGCGCAGGCGGTGCAGAACCACTCCTTCTCCAATACCAATGTGCGCGTGGCCACGCGCGTGCAGGCCGACTACGACAGCGATCCCGAGACCGTGCTGGCACTGCTGGCCGACTGCGTGCGGGGCATTCCGCGCCTGCTCGAAACCCCCGCGCCGAGCGCCTTCCTGGTGCAGTTTGCCGACAGCGGCATCGAGTACGAGGTGGCCGGCTACATCGCCGACCCGCAGAACGGCAAGCTCGGTGTGCAGTCGGCGATGAACCGCGCCATCTGGCGCACGCTGCGCGAACACGGGATCTCCATTCCTTATCCGCAGCGCGAGCTGCGCGTGCTCGGCGCGCAGGCGCCGGGCCTGGCGACCGACCCGGCCGTGCCAGCGCAGGTGCCGCATCGGGCAGATGGCAATGGATTGATGTGATATAAGAGGCGCTTATAGAACGAAATCCGTTGCGCTTCGTCAAACTCGGGAAAAAGCGGATGTCCGGCACCGCGCGATCCGGTAAAATAGCCGGTCGTCGTGGTTTGCCCAGGCATCCCGACCCCCACATGAGACAGCCGCCGGATTGCAGCGGCTCGCGCCCCGTCTCGCCAGCCCCGGTTCCTTGCCGGGAGCGGCGCCGGGCGGCGCAGCAGGGGACTCCGCCGTGTCAGGCCGGACCCGTGGCTGACGCTGCCGGATATATAGCGCAATCACCGTATTTGCAGTCCTTTTTCTGCTTCGCGCATGCGCTGCGTCACCGCGTCGCATGGCTGTACCCTGTTTAATCGATGGAGAACGGTTTGTTCGACTCTATTCTTGACTGGGCCGCCAACGGCCTTGCCAACTGGTCCTGGTGGGAGATCGTGATCTACACGCTGGTGGTGACCCACATCACCATCTGCGGCGTCACCATCTTCCTGCACCGCTGCATGGCCCACCGCTCGCTGGACCTGCACCCGGTCGCTCAGCATTTCTTCCGTTTCTGGCTCTGGCTGACCACCGGTATGGTGACCAAGGAGTGGACTGCGATCCACCGCAAGCACCACGCCAAGTGCGAGACCGAGGACGATCCGCACAGCCCGCAGACCCGCGGCATCCGCAAGGTGCTGCTGGAAGGTGCCGAACTGTATCGCGCCGAGGCGAAGAACAAGGAGACCATCACCAAGTTCGGCCATGGCACCCCTGATGACTGGATCGAGCGCAATGTCTACTCGCGCTTCGGCTGGCAGGGCGTGGGCCTGATGCTGATCATCGACGTGGCGCTGTTCGGCGTCATCGGCCTGACCGTCTGGGCCGTGCAGATGCTGTGGATCCCGATCCACGCGGCCGGCATCATCAACGGCCTGGGCCACTTCTGGGGATACCGCAACTATGATTGCGAGGACGCGTCGACCAACGTGTCGCCCTGGGGCATCATCATCGGCGGTGAGGAGCTGCACAACAACCACCACACCTACCCGACTTCGGCCAAGTTCTCGATCAAATGGTACGAGTTCGACATCGGCTGGGGCTATATCCGCGCCATGCAGGCAGTGGGTCTGGCCAAGGTGAAGAAGACGCCGCCCAAGGCACGCCTGGTCGAGGCCCGTCCGGTCGACCACAACACGCTGGAGGCGATCATCGCCAACCGCTACGACGTGATGGCCCGCTACGCCAAGGCCGTCAAGGCGGCCTACAAGGACGAGCTGCAGAAGCTGAAGGCCGGCAGCCTGCCTGCCTACCGCGACTTCAAGCCGGCTCGCAAGTGGTTCCACCGCGAGGAGGGCAAGCTGGCTGCCACGCAGCGCGAGCAGCTGGCCGACATCGTCCAGCAGAACAAGTCGCTGCACACCTTCGTGGAAATGCGCCGCGAGCTGGCCGCGATCTGGGGTCGCTCCAACCTGACGCGTGAACAGCTGCTGCAGCAGCTGCAGGCCTGGTGCCACCGCGCCGAGGCCAGCGGCATCCAGGCCCTGCAGGACTTTTCCCTGCGTCTGCGCCGCTACGCCTGATACAATCAGGCCCGCGCCCGAAAGGCTCAAGAAAAGCCCCGCCACCTGGCGGGGCTTTTCTTTTCGCTAGACTGCCCTCACATCCTGCCGACAGGTCGCATGGGCACGCCGCAGGCGGCGGGCGCAGGAGACGCTTCGGGAGGAGAGCCGGAAGCACCGGGAGTAGCCGAGGGAGTAGTACGAAATGACCCCACAGACGATCAAGACCGTCGAGTTCGAGAAGCCGAACGTGGCGGATGCCAACGGCGCCGCCGGCGGCAGTTGCGTGGCCCATGCCTGGGCCAAGGTGCCGCCGGCGCTGAACGCCGCCGAGCGCAGCGAACTCAAGGCGCGGATCCGCGCCTTGCTCAAGGCGCGCGATGCCGTGCTGGTGGCCCACTATTATGTGGACGCCGACCTGCAGGACCTGGCCGAAGAAACCGGCGGCTGCGTGTCCGACTCGCTGGAGATGGCGCGCTTCGGCCGCGATCACCCGGCCAAGACCCTGGTGGTGGCCGGCGTGCGCTTCATGGGCGAGACCGCAAAGATCCTCAGCCCGGAAAAGACCATCCTGATGCCGGACCTGGATGCGACCTGCTCGCTCGATCTCGGTTGTCCGGCCGACGAGTTCAGCGCCTTCTGCGATGCCCATCCGGACCGCACCGTGGTGGTCTATGCCAACACCAGTGCCGCGGTGAAGGCGCGCGCCGACTGGATGGTGACGTCGAGCATCGGCCTCAAGATCGTCGAGCACCTGCACGCCCGCGGCGAGAAGATCCTGTGGGCGCCGGACAAGCACCTGGGCAGCTATATCCAGCAGCAGACCGGCGCCGACATGCTGCTGTGGCAGGGCTCCTGCCTCGTCCACGACGAGTTCAAGGGCATCGAGCTGGATCTGCTGCGCCGCGAGTTTCCCAAGGCCAGGATCCTGGTGCACCCCGAGTCGCCGGCGAACGTGGTGGCCCAGGCCGACGTGGTCGGTTCGACCTCGCAGCTGATCGCGGCCGCGCAGTCGCTGGACGCCACCGAATTCATCGTCGCCACCGACAACGGCATCCTCCACAAGATGCGCATGGCTGCCCCCGGCAAGCACTTCATCGAGGCACCGACTGCAGGCAACAGCGCCACCTGCAAGAGCTGCGCGCACTGCCCGTGGATGGCCATGAACGCGCTGAGCAACCTGGCCGAGGTGCTGGAGACCGGCCGCAACGAGATCCATGTCGACGCGCAGCTCGGGCGCCAGGCCTACACCTGCATCGACCGCATGCTCGGTTTCGCTGCTGCGCAGAAGACCAATGTGCGCCCGTCGGCCGACCTGGCCAAGGAGCAGGCGCTGTTCCAGGGAGTGGGTCCGGCATGAGCACCGCCAGCATCAATCCGATTTTCGACGGCTACGGAGCAGCGCTGGCCGAGGCCTTGCAGGACAATGTGCGCGCCGCGATCGCCGAGGATGTCGGCAGCGGCGACCTGACCGGCATGCTGGTGCCGGCCGGCAAGCCGGCACGAGCGCGCGTCATCGTGCGCGAGCGCGCCGTGCTGTGCGGCCGGCCCTGGTTCGATGCCTGCATGCGCGCGGTCGATCCCGCCCTGGAGGTGCGCTGGCTGCAGGAGGAGGGCGCGCTGATGGAGGCGGATTCCGTGGTGTGCGAGATTACCGGGCCGGCGCGTTCCCTGTTGACGGCCGAGCGGCCATCGCTGAATTTCCTGCAGTTGCTGTCCGGCGTGGCGAGCGCCACGCGGCGCTACGCCGACCTGGTCGCGGGCACGCATGCGCGCGTGCTGGATACCCGCAAGACCTTGCCCGGGCTGCGCCTGGCGCAGAAGTACGCGGTCAAGGTCGGCGGTGGCGAGAACCAGCGCCTGGCGCTGTACGACGGCATCCTGATCAAGGAAAACCACATTGCCGCGGCAGGCGGCATCACTGCCGCCCTGCGCGCCGCCGAGCAGCTCGGCAGCGGCGTGTCGGTGCAGGTCGAAGTAGAGACGCTCGCTGAGCTGGAGGAGGCGCTGGCCGCCGGTGCGCGCTCCATCCTGATCGACAACTTCACCGAGCCGATGATGCGCGACGCCGTGCGCATCAATGCCGGCCGCGCCTTGCTGGAAGTCTCCGGGGGCGTCAATCACGAGACCATCCGCGCGTTCGCACAGACCGGTGTCGACCGCATCTCGGTCGGCGCGCTGACCAAGGACGTGCGCGCCACCGACTACTCCCTGCGCATCATCGAGTAGGTAACGGGCGCCGTGCGGCGCCCGTTGCCCGCCGCCGTGCGGGGTTTTCCTAGCGCTGCCGCGAAGGCGGCTGCATCACGGTCGGCAGCGCCTTGGGCAAGGTGTCGGGATAGTCGCGGCTGAAATGCAAGCCGCGGCTTTCGTGACGCGAGTACGCGCTGTCCACGATCAGCGAGCTGACCTCGACCAGGTTGCGCAATTCCAGCAGGTCGCGCGTGACGCGGAAATTGGCATAGTACTCGCCGATTTCCTCACGCAGCAGGCCGATGCGGTGCTGTGCGCGTTCGAGCCGCTTGCTGGTGCGCACGATCCCGACGTAGTTCCACATCATGCGTCGCAGTTCGTCCCAGTTGTGCGACACCACCACCTCCTCGTCCGCGTCGGAGACGCGGCTTTCATCCCAGGCGGGCAGGGCGACGTCCGGGCGCGTGCTCTTGTCCTGAACAGCGATATGCGCGGCGGCCGCGCGGCCGATCACCATGCACTCCAGCAGGGAATTCGAGGCGAGGCGGTTGGCGCCGTGCAGCCCGGTGCAGGCCGATTCGCCGACGGCGTAGAGGTTGGCGAGGTCGGTGCGCCCGGCGGTATCGGTGACCACGCCGCCGCAGGTATAGTGCGCCGCCGGCACCACCGGGATCGGCTCGCGCGCGATGTCGATGCCCAGTTCCAGGCAGCGTGCGTGGATGGTGGGGAAGTGTTCGCGCAGGAAGGCTTCCGGCTGGTGGCTGATGTCCAGGTGGACGTAGTCCAGGCCGTGCTTCTTCATCTCGAAGTCGATGGCGCGTGCGACCACGTCGCGCGGTGCCAGCTCGGCGCGCGCATCGTGGGCCGGCATGAAGCGGGTGCCATCGGGCAGGCGCAGCAGGCCGCCTTCGCCGCGCACGGCCTCGGAGATCAGGAAGGACTTGGCATAGGGGTGGTACAGGCAGGTCGGGTGGAACTGGATGAATTCCATGTTCGCCACCCGGCAGCCCGCGCGCCACGCCATGGCGATGCCGTCGCCGGTGGCGGTGTCCGGATTGGTGGTGTAGAGGTAGACCTTGCCGGCACCGCCGGTGGCCAGCACGGTGTGGGTCGCCGTGACGGTGCGCACGTGGCCGCTGGCATCGTCCAGTACATAGAGGCCATAGCAGCGCTTGCCCGGCAGGCCCAGCTTGCCGGCCGTGATCAGGTCGATGGCGAAATGGTCCTCGAGGATGGTGATGTTGGGATGCCGGCGCGCCTGCTCGCTCAGCGTGCTCACCACCGCGTGCCCGGTCGCGTCGGCTGCGTGGATGATGCGTCGCCGGCTGTGGCCGCCTTCGCGCGTCAGGTGAAAGCCCAGCTCCGCCTGCTCGTCGCGCGTGAACGGCACGCCGCGATCGATCAGCCACTGGATGGTTTCGCGCCCGTGCTCGACGATGTAGCGGGTCGCCTCCTCATCGCACAGCCCGGCGCCGGCGACCAGCGTGTCCTGGACATGCTCGTCGTGGCTGTCGCCCGAATCGAGCACGGCGGCGATGCCGCCCTGGGCCCAGTCGCTGGCGCCCTGGGTCATGGCGCGTTTGCAGAGAATGACGACCCGATGGGTCTCGGCCAGTTGCAGCGCGACCGTGAGTCCGGCGAGTCCGCTGCCGACGATGGCGACATCGAAGTTCATGATACGGGAAGGGCGCAAGCTGATGCGTGTGCGCAGGGGAGGGGAAAGCCTGAAAGTGTACACCCGCATGCCGGCCGCGGACGCAAAAAAGCCCCGCATAGGCGGGGCTTCTTGCCGGGCATGCCTGGCGGCATGCCGGGGAAGGCCAGGATCGATTACTTGATCTTGGTTTCCTTGTACGCAACGTGCTTGCGGGCGACGGGATCGAACTTCATGATCTCCATCTTTTCCGGCATGGTGCGCTTGTTCTTCGTCGTGGTGTAGAAATGACCGGTACCCGCGGTGGATTCCAGTTTGATCTTGTCGCGTCCGCCTTTGCTGGCCATGGTGTACTCCTATTAGACTTCGCCGCGTGCGCGCAGGTCGGCGAGCACGGAGTCGATGCCTTTCTTGTCGATCAGGCGCAGGCCGGCGTTCGAGACGCGCAGGCTCACCCAGCGGTTTTCCGATTCAACGAAGAAGCGGCGATTCTGCAGATTGGGCAGAAAGCGGCGCTTGGTCTTGTTGTTCGCGTGGGAAACGTTGTTGCCGACCATCGGCGCTTTCCCGGTCACTTGACAGACGCGTGCCATGAAGCACTCCTAAATCTCTATTCGTGGACAATGTCGCAACAGATCAACAGAAGGCGCACGGGCCCGGACTGCAGCGGTTTGGACTTCAGCAAAACGAGTATTGTAAACCGATTTCGAGTGGAAGATCAAGATCTTCTTGACTTCGGCCATGGCAGGTGGTGGGACGAACGCGGCGCATTGTCCTGCGATAGGCGCTCTCTCGGCATTGACTGGCGCCTGCCGTGCTCTCGTCCTGTCTCCGCCCCGCCTTACTTTACATCTGCTGGTGCTCGGCCAGCGAGTAGGCTGTGCTGCTGGTGACGATGAAGTGGTCGAGCACCTGGACGTCGACCAGTGCCAGCGCCCGCGCCAGGCTGCGCGTCATATCCAGGTCGGAGCGGCTCGGCGTGGCAGTGCCGGACGGATGGTTGTGGGCGACGATCACCGCGGCCGCATTATGCATCAGGGCATGCCGGGCCACCTCGCGCGGGTAGACGCTGGTGTGGGTCAGCGTGCCGCGGAACAGCTCCTCGCTGGCCAGCAGCCGGTTGCGCGCGTCGAGGAACAGGCACATGAAGACCTCGTAGGGCAGGTGGGCGATCGACAGGCGCAGGTAGTCGCGCACGGCTTGCGGGGAGGAGAGGTCGGTGGCCAGGCGCAGGTCCTCCGCCAGGGCGCGCCGCGTCAATTCCAGTGCCGCCTGCAGTTGTGCATACTTGGCGCGGCCCATGCCGCGCACGCGCGCCAGCGCCTGCGCGTCGGCGCCGAACAGGCGCGACAGGGAGCCGAAGCCCCGCAGCAACTCGCGCGCGAGGTCCACGGCGGTCTTGCCGGCCACGCCCACGCGCAGGAAGACGGCCAGCAGCTCGGCGTCCGAGAGGCTGGCGGCGCCGTTCAGCAGCAGCTTCTCGCGCGGCCGTTCGTCGGCCGGCCAGTCGGTGATGGGCATCGCTCGGTCTCCGTGGCAGGGGCGGGCGGGCGCCCGCGGGGTTCACCGGGATCCACCCGCTGGCGGTGACTTGGGGCGGCTTGGGGCGGCTTGCTTCGCAGTCGCTTACAATAGCGGTTGTTTACCGGTTGAACACCCATGAATGTGCAAACTTTTGCCTCGGAGGCGGCAGGGGAGCAGGCGCCTGGTCGCAAGACCGTGCAGGCGGACTCCTTCCTGACGCTCCACTACAGCATTTCCCTCGAGAACGGTACGGAGATCGTCAGTACGTTCGAGGACAAGCCCGCCACCCTCCTGCTCGGCCAGGGCCAGATGGCCCCGACGCTGGAGCAGGCACTGCTGGGCATGGCCGAGGGCGACCGCACCACCTACCGGCTGGCGCCGGAGCATGGGTTCGGTCCGCGCAATCCGGAACTGCTGCAGCGGGTCTCGCTGGCGACCCTGCGCGAGAACAGTTCCTTCGAGGAAGACTATGCGCCGGGCGACCTGGTGGAATTCAATGCGCCGGGCGGCGGCAAGTACGCCGGCGTGCTCAAGGAGATCGGCCCGACCTCGGCCCTGTTCGACTTCAACCATCCGCTGGCGGGGCAGACCATCCTGTTCGACGTCCAGCTGATCGGGATCCTTTGATGCTTCGCCGTCCGGCGGCCGGAGCGCGGCATCCGCGCCCTGCGCCGGCGGCTCTCCTCTAAGAACTGCAGCATGTCTGAACTCAACACCGCCAACGACGCCGAGATCCTGCTGGCCCAGCCGCGAGGCTTCTGCGCGGGCGTCGACCGCGCCATCGAGATCGTCGAGCGCGCGCTGCTGCGCTTCGGCGCCCCCATCTACGTGCGCCACGAGATCGTGCACAACGCCTACGTGGTGGCACAACTGCGCGAGAAGGGTGCCATCTTCATCGACGACCTGGCGGAAGTGCCCGAGGGCTCGACGGTGATCTTCAGCGCGCACGGCGTCTCGCGCCAGGTGCGCGACGAGGCCGCCTCACGCGGCCTGACCGTGTTCGATGCAACCTGTCCGCTGGTGACCAAGGTCCACGTCGAGGTTGGCAAGATGCGCGCCGAGGGCTGCGAGATCATCATGATCGGGCACAAGGGCCACCCGGAGGTGGAGGGCACCATGGGCCAGGTCGAAGGCGGCATGCTGCTGGTGGAGTCCGCCGAGGACGTGGCGCGCCTGCAGGTGTCCGACCCGGCCCGCCTCGCCTACGTGACCCAGACCACGCTGTCGGTCGACGAGACCCAGGAGATCGTGGCGGCCCTGAAGGAGCGTTTCCCGCTGGTCAAGGAACCGAAGAAGCAGGACATCTGCTATGCCACGCAGAACCGCCAGGATGCCGTCAAGTTCATGGCGCCCCAGGTGGAGGTGGTGATCGTCGTCGGCAGCCCGAACAGCTCCAACTCCAACCGCCTGCGCGAACTGGCCGCGCGTCTCGGCGTGCCAGCCTACATGGTGGACTCGCCTGACCAGGTGCAGCCCGAATGGGTGGCGGGCAAGCGCCGCATCGGCCTGACCGCGGGCGCGTCGGCGCCCGAGGCGCTGGCCCAGTCCATCGTCGAACGCCTGCGTGCCCTGGGGGCCAGGCAGGTGCGCGCGCTGGAAGGCATCGAGGAGAACATGTCGTTCCCGCTGCCGCGCGGCCTGCAGGCCGATCTCGCCTGAATCTCCACGAATCTTCCGGGCCGGGCATCCGGCCCGGCCGCCGCCTGCTTTAAGCGCACGGCTGCCCGTGCATCGACAGCAGGCGGGGCAGGCGCCGTCAGTCGGACTCCGCGTCCTCCTGCCCCTTGCCGCGTTCCCGCCCACGCCCTTCCCACGCTCCTCGCCTTTCCCCTCCGCCTGGCGCCCGCCACGATGACTGCCGTTGCTGGCCGGCATGTGATGCCTGATTCCCCGGTTCGCCATTCCAGTGCGCTGCGCCGGAATGGTGCATGGCGTGCGCAGCGGCTGCCTGGTAAATGCCGCTGAATGCACCGGATCGCAGCCGGATTATATCCACCTGTCTGTGGGGAAAGACAAATAAGGGTAATCCCCATTTATCGGGTTTTCCCTATTATGGTGCGGGCGGAACATTCTGCACATTAGGAATAGCTTCAGCTATATAGGAATGGAGCACATATTTAATTAAGCTCAATCTGAGTGCTTCTTTCTTTACAAAACCCATGTTTGGAGGCGGTAGGCACGAATCTTGTTAGGTTTGAGGCGGGGGCCCGCCGGTTGAGCGGGAATTGCCCCAATCTGGGCATTGGGGAAATTCCCTAGCTCAATTAACGGGTTATTGAATCAACTTGTTGCGTCGCATATTGCGTCCGCGAAGAAAGGGGATACAATGCGCGCGTTTCAAATTGAAACAAGACAAAAGGCGGTCCAGGGAAAACGTCCGGGAGGCGTTGCTGTTCCCTGCTCTTGTGAATCCTAGGAGATCACTCATGCAAATCACGTTGGCCAAGATTGTGCCGATCGCAGCAGCTGTGGCACTGGTCGCAGGTTGTGGCAAGAAAGAGGAAAAGCCCGCCGAATCGGCCGCCTCGGCACCGGCGGCAGCCGCGCAGGCCGGCGGCGAGACGGTCGTCAAGATCGGTCATGCGGCGCCTCTGACCGGCGGCATCGCACACCTGGGCAAGGACAACGAAAACGGCGCCCGCCTGGCCGTGGAGGAAGTCAACGCGAAGGGCCTGGAGATCGGCGGCAAGAAGATCAAGCTCGAGCTGGTCGGCGAAGACGACGCAGCGGACCCGAAGACCGGCACCGCCGTCGCGCAGAAGCTGGTCGACGAGAAGGTCGTGGCCGTGGTCGGCCACCTGAACTCGGGCGTGTCGATCCCGGCCTCCAAGATCTACAGCGATGCCGGCATCGTGCAGATCTCGCCGTCCTCGACCAACCCCGACTACACCAAGCAGGGCTTCAAGACCACCTTCCGTGTGGTGGCGACCGATGCCCAGCAGGGGCCGGCGCTGGCCAACTACGCGGCCAAGAACCTGCATGCCAAGAGCGTGGCCATCGTCGACGACGCCACCGCCTACGGCAAGGGTCTGGCCGACGAGTTCGAGAAGACCATCAAGGCGGCCGGTGTCAACGTGGTCGCCCGCGAGGCGACCAATGACAAGGCCACGGACTTCAAGGCCATTCTGACCAAGATCAAGGGCAAGAAGCCCGACGTGATCATGTACGGCGGCATGGATGCCACGGGCGGTCCCTTCGCCAAGCAAGCGAAGGAACTGGGCATCGGCGCCAAGATCGTCGGCGGCGATGGCGTCTGTACCGACAAGGTGGCCGAGCTGGCCGGCGACGCGGTCTCCAACATCATCTGCTCGGAGGCCGGCCTGGCGCTGTCCAAGATGGAGCAGGGCGCCGACTTCGAGAAGCGCTACGAAGCGCGCTTCAAGTCGCCGGTGCAGATCTACGCGCCGTTCACCTATGACGCCGTGATGGTCATCGTCGACGCCATGAAGCGCGCCAACTCGACCGATGCGGCGGCCATCCTGGCCGAGATGCCCAAGACCAACTACAAGGGCCTGATCGGTAATATCGCCTTCGACGAGAAGGGCGACATGAAGGAGGGCACCATCACGCTGTACGAGTACAAGGACAAGAAGAAGACTGTGCTCGACGTCGTGAAGATGTAAACCGGGGTTTATCGGCCCGAATGGACGGCACCGTACATACCTTGCGGTGCCGTTTTTTTAGCCTTGCTCCTTGTGGCGCCGCCCTTACCGGGGCGGCGCAGGGCAGGCCGCTTACCAGCTATCGACTTTCCGCTACCCAACCCGTCACGTACCATCGCCCCCGGCATCCACACCATGCCGTGCCGCAAGGCCAGGGGCTGAAGTAGGAGCTTTTCATGGATATCCTTATCCAGCAGATCGTGAACGGCCTCGTGCTCGGCAGCATCTATGCTCTGATCGCGCTCGGCTACACCATGGTCTACGGTATTCTCGGCATCATCAACTTCGCCCACGGCGACGTCCTGATGTTCGGCGCCATGACCGCGCTGTCGGTCATCCTCGGCCTGCAGAAATTCGCCCCCGGCCTGCCCGACTGGCTGATGCTGGTGATCGCCACGCTGGTCGCGATGCCGGTCTGCGCGCTGGTCGCCTACACCATCGAGCGGGTCGCCTACCGGCCGCTGCGCAACGCGCCCAGGCTGGCGCCGCTGATCACTGCGATCGGTGTCTCCATCATCCTGCAGACGCTGGCGATGATGATCTGGTCGCGCAACCCGCTGACCTTCCCGCAACTGCTGCCGTCCGATCCGATCGACATCGGCTCGACCGGTGCCACCATCACCGGCAAGGAGATCGTCATCATCGGCATGGCCCTGATCGTGATGTCGGGCCTGCTGGCGCTGGTCAACCGCACCAAGCTGGGCCGCGCCATGCGCGCCACCGCCGAGAACCAGAAGGTGGCCGGACTGATGGGGGTGAACCCCAACTTCGTGATCTCGGCCACGTTCATGATCGGCGCGACGCTGGCGGCGCTGGCCGGCGTGATGATGGCGACGAACTACGGCAATGCGCACTTCTACATGGGCTTCATTCCCGGCCTGAAGGCCTTCACCGCCGCAGTGCTGGGCGGCATCGGCAACCTGGCGGGCGCCATGGTCGGCGGCATGCTGCTGGGCATGATCGAAGCGCTCGGCGCCGGCTATATCGGCGACCTGACCAACGGCGTGTTCGGGTCGAACTACCAGGACGTGTTCGCCTTCATCGTGCTGATCATCGTGCTGGTGTTCCGTCCGTCCGGCATCATGGGCGAACGTGTCGCCGACCGGGCTTGAGGAGGATTGCATCATGACTACCCAGATCCCCTCGTCCGCCGCGCAGGCAGCCGCGCCGTCGCGAACGCCGGCCAAGACGCTGGCAGCGCTGCTGGCCTTCCTCGCGGTAGCGCTGTTCGCGCCGTTCATCGTGCAGACGCTCGGTGGCAACTATTGGGTCCGCGTGATGGATTTCGCGCTGATCTACATCATGCTGGCGCTGGGCCTGAACATCGTGGTGGGCTTCGCCGGCCTGCTCGACCTCGGCTACATCGCTTTCTACGCGGTGGGTGCCTACCTGATGGCGCTGCTGGGCTCGCCGCACCTCAGCAACCAGTTCGAATGGATCCATCAGCTGTTCCCCAACGGACTGCACCTCAGCGTCTGGCTGGTGCTGCCGCTGGCGGTGCTGGTGGCGGCCACCTTCGGCGTGCTGCTCGGTGCACCGACGCTCAAGCTGCGCGGCGACTACCTCGCCATCGTCACGCTGGGCTTCGGCGAGATCATCCGCATCTTCATGAACAACCTGGACCGCCCGGTCAACATCACCAACGGGCCCAAGGGCATCACCGCGGTCGATCCCGTCCACCTGTTCGGATTCGATTTCTCCAAGGCGCACGAGATCTTCGGGCTCAAGCTCACACCGGTGTTCCTGTACTACTACCTTCTGGTGGCGCTGGTGGTGGTGATCGTCTTCATCTGCCTGCGCCTGCAGAACTCCCGCATCGGTCGTGCCTGGGTGGCCATCCGCGAGGACGAGATCGCGGCCAAGGCGATGGGCATCAACACCCGCAACATCAAGCTGCTCGCCTTCGCCATGGGCGCCTCCTTCGGCGGCGTGTCGGGCGCGGTGTTCGGCTCCTTCCAGGGCTTCGTCTCGCCCGAGTCCTTCGTGCTGTGGGAATCCATCTACGTCCTCGCCATCGTGGTGCTCGGCGGCATGGGCCATATCCCGGGTGTGATCCTCGGCGGCATCCTGCTGGTGGGCTTCCAGGAACTGCTGCGCGCGACGGCAGGGCCGGTGCAGAACATGCTGTTCGGCACCGTGCTGGTCGATGCCGAAGTCTTGCGTCAACTGCTCTTCGGTCTCGCCATGGTGGGTGTGATGCTGTACCGCCCCGCGGGCCTGTGGCCTTCGCCGCGCAAGGAAGACCGCCCCGTGGCGCGTCGTGCCGGCAACGTAGGCCGTTTCTGAACAGGAGGACAAGATGAGCCAAGACAACACCCTCCTGTCCGTGCAGGGGGTCAACAAGCGTTTCGGCGGCCTGCAGGCGCTGTCCGATGTGGGCCTGCAGATCAAGCAGGGCGAGATCTACGGCCTGATCGGCCCGAACGGTGCCGGCAAGACGACCTTCTTCAACGTCATCACCGGCTTGTACACACCCGACTCGGGCGAATTCCGCCTGGGCGGCCAGCCCTACCAGCCCACCGCCGTGCACGAAGTGGCCAAGGCCGGCATCGCCCGCACCTTCCAGAACATCCGCCTGTTCGGTGACATGACGGCCCTGGAGAACGTGATGGTCGGCCGTCACGTGCGCACCAAGGCCGGCCTGTTCGGTGCCATCTTCCGCCCGCCTTCGGTGCGGCGCGAAGAGGAATCGGTCGAGGACATGGCGCACGATCTGCTGGAATACGTCGGCATCTCCAAGTATGCCAACTTCACCTCGCGCAATCTCTCCTACGGCCACCAGCGCCGCCTGGAGATCGCCCGCGCGCTGGCCACCGAGCCCAAGCTGCTGGCGCTGGACGAACCGGCCGCCGGCATGAACGCGACCGAGAAGGTCGAGTTGCGCGGCCTGCTCGACAAGATCCGCAGCGACGGCAAGACCATCCTGCTGATCGAGCACGACGTGAAGCTGGTGATGGGCCTGTGCAACCGCCTGACCGTGCTGGACTACGGCAAGGTCATCGCGCAAGGGTTGCCGCAGGAGGTGCAGAGCAATCCTGCCGTGATCGAGGCCTACCTCGGCGCGTCGGCGCATTGAGGGCGGGAGACGGCAAATGAAACAGACAATGCTGAAGATTTCGGGCCTGAAGGTCGCCTACGGCGGCATCCAGGCGGTCAAGGGCGTCGACCTGGAGATCGCCGACGGCGAACTGGTCACGCTGATCGGTGCCAACGGCGCCGGCAAGACCACCACGATGAAGGCCATCACCGGCATGCAGGGCTGGGCCGGCGGCGACGTCGAGTACATGGGCAAGTCCATCAAGGGCGTGCCCAGCTACCAGCTGCTCAAGCAGGGGCTGGCCATGGTGCCGGAAGGGCGCGGAGTGTTCGCGCGCATGACCATCACCGAGAACCTGCAGATGGGGGCCTACACGCGCAACGACGACGCCGGCATCAAGGCCGACATCGAGCGCATGTTCGGCATTTTCCCGCGCCTGAAGGAGCGCGCCAACCAGCTCGCGGGCACCATGTCGGGTGGCGAGCAGCAGATGCTGGCGATGGCGCGCGCGCTGATGAGCCAGCCCAAGCTGCTGCTGCTGGACGAGCCTTCGATGGGCCTGTCGCCCATCATGGTCGAGAAGATCTTCGAGGTGGTGCGCGACATCTCCGGCCAGGGCGTGACGGTGCTGCTGGTCGAGCAGAACGCGCGCCTGGCGCTGCAGGCGGCGCACCGCGGCTATGTGATGGAGTCGGGGCTGATCACCATGAGCGGCGACGCCAAGCAGATGCTGGACGACCCGAAGGTACGGGCGGCGTATCTGGGAGAGTGAGGGCGGGCGGTTTTCCGCCCGCCGCAGGCCTGCTCCCTGTCCCGCTTGCGGGAGAGGGAGCCAAGACCTTGTGCTTGACGCTCGGTTTTGGCGTGGCGCGCTTCAGGCCAGCTTCTTCAGCAGGCCGCGCAGCATGCCGATCATCAGGTCGATCTCTTCGCGTTCGACGTTCAGGGCCGGCATGAAGCGCAGCAGGTTGGGGCGCGGCGCGTTCAGCAGCAGGCCCTGCGGCTGCAGTTCGCGTGCTTCCTCCACCAGTTGCGGGCCGATGTCGCGGTTCAGCACCAGCGCGCGCAGCAGGCCTTCGCCGCGCTCGCCGCCGAGGCCGAACTCGCCGGACAGGGCCAGCAGCTGTTCGCGCAGGTAGGCGCCCTTGTCCTGCACGCTCTGCAGGAAGCCCGGCGCGGTCAGCTGCTCGATCACCGAGCAGCCCACCGCGGTCATCAGCGGATTGCCGTTGTAGGTGCCGCCCTGGTCGCCGGCTTCGAAGCTGGCCACGGCCGCCGTGCACATCAGGGCCGACAGCGGCACACCGCCGCCGATGCCCTTGCCCAGCGTCATGATGTCCGGCTGCACGCCGGACAGTTCGTGCGCGAACAGCGTGCCGCAGCGGCCGCAGCCGGTCTGCACTTCGTCGACGATGAACAGCAGCTTGTGCTTGTCGGCGAGCGCGCGCAGGCCTTGCATGAACTCGCGCGTGGCGGGGATCACGCCGCCCTCGCCCTGCACCGGCTCGAGCATGATACCCACGGTCTTGTCGTTGATCAGCGCCTCGACCGACGCCAGGTCATTCAGCTCGGCCTTTGGGAAGCCCGGCACCTGCGGCGCGAAGATGGTGTCCCAGCCTGCCTTGCCCGACGCGCTCATGGTGGCGAGCGTGCGGCCGTGGAAGCTGTGGTCCATGGTGATGATCTCGTAGGCGCCGTCCTTGTGCTTGCGGCCCCACTTGCGCGCCAGCTTGATCGCACCTTCGTTGGCCTCGGCGCCGCTGTTGGCGAAGAAGACCTTGTCGAAGCCACTGTGGTCGGTCAGCAGCTTGGCCAGCGCGATCATCGGCTCGTTGTAGAAGGCCGGGCTCGGGTTGATGATCTTGTGCGCCTGCTTGGTCAGTGCCTCGATCATGCCGGGGTTCGAGTGGCCCAGGCAGTTGACCGCCCAGCCCTGCACGAAATCCAGATAGCGCTTGCCGTGCTGGTCCGTCAGCCACGAGCCCTTGCCTTCGGTGAAGACCAGTTCGGGCCGGTTGGTGATGTACATCAGGGATTGGACGGGAAACTCATCAGCAAATGCCATGGCGGACTCCAGGGGTCGGCGTGGGTCGGGAGAGGCGGAAAGCCAGCGAAGAAAGCGGAAACAAAAACAAAAAGCCACGGGGGTTGCCCGTGGCTTGTTGACCTGAACAGACGCTGTCGACGGTCAGCCGCGCGGCACCCCGGTGGGGAGCGACGTACGGAAGCTGCGTCGGGTATTGGTTGCGTAGTTCATGGCGGCAAATATAAGGCGCATGCGCCCGGGTGTCAAAGCGAATGTTGGCGGTCCCGGGCATCGCGGCCGTGCTGTTGCGTGAAGGGGACGCCTGCACCTGCGCCGGGGCGCTCAGGCGGCCGGCTTGTCGCCCGCCGGATGCAGGTCCGCTTCCGAGGTGAACGAGTCGGCGAAGAAGGCGTCCTCATGCAGGCGGCACGTCGAGGTGAAGTCGCGGCGGGCGGCGTTGACCATCACCGGCGCGCCGCAGGCGTACACCTCGTGGCCGGACAGGTCCGGGTGGTCAGCCATCACTGCCTGGTGCACGAAGCCCGTGCGGCCCTGCCACTGATCCTCGGCCAGCGCATCGGACACCACCGGCACGTAGCGGAAGTTGGGCAGTTCCCGCGCCCATTTCTCGCACAGCGCGTGCAGATACAGGTCGCGCGGGCGGCGTCCGCCCCAGTACAAGGTCATCGGCCGGGTGATGCCGGTGTAGGCGGCATGCTCGACGATGGCCTTGATCGGCGCGAAGCCGGTGCCGGAGGCCAGCAGGATGATGGGCTTGTCCGACTCCTCGCGCAGGAAGAAGCTGCCGAGCGGGCCTTCGAAGCGCAGGATGTCGCGCTCCTTCATGACCGGCGCACCTTCCTTGGCACCGAACACATAGTCGGTGAACACGCCGCCCGGCATGTGGCGGATGTGCAGTTCGAGCGGGCCTTCCTCGTGCGGCGGGGTGGCGATCGAGTAGCTGCGGCGCTTGCCGTCGCGCAGCAGGAATTCGACATACTGGCCGGCCAGGAACTGCAGGCGCTCGGTGGCCGGCAGTTGCAGCCGGACCACGACCACGTCGTCGGCGGCGCGTTCTAGCCCGACCACGCGGCAGGGCACCTTTTTGATAGGGATGTCGCCGGCGCCGTGTACTTCGCGGCACTCGATGGTGATGTCCGAGCTGGCCGTGGCGCAGCAGAACAGGGCACCGCCTTCGGTCTGTTCCTGCTGCGTCAGCGCGGAAGCGGCGTGATCGCCCTGGACCACGGAGCCGTTCACCACCTGGCCCTTGCAGGAGCCGCAGGCGCCGTTCTTGCAGCCGTAGGGCAGGCCGATGCCCTGGCGCAGGGCCGCGCTCAGGATGGTTTCGTCGGCTGCCGCCTCGAATTGGCGGCCGCTTGGCATGACGGTAACTTGATAAGCCATAATCACTTGATGAGCAAGAATCCTAAGCCTTCGCGCCTGCGGCGCCCGCGCCTGCTGATTGTCGGTTGTGGCGATGTGGGGGGGCGCTGCCTCGCACTGCTGGCGGCGCGCCTGCGCATCTTTGCCGTCACTTCCCAACCCGGGCGTCGCGACGCCTTGCGCGCGGCCGGCGCCGTGCCGCTGGTGGCGGACCTGGACCGGCCGGCAAGCCTGGCGCGCCTGCGCGGACTGGCCGGGCGGGTGCTGCACCTGGCGCCGCCGCCGCCGCAGGGCGAGGACGATCCGCGCACCCGGGCGCTGCTGGGCGTGCTGCGCCGCCGTCCCTGGCGGCGTGCCCGGCATGCCGGCGCCCCCCGCCGGGGCAAGCCCGGTATTCTACCCGAGCGGGCCGGGCACCGGGCGTTTGAACCGGGGCGGGCGGCCCGGCCGGCGCTGGTCTATGCCAGCACCTCGGGCGTCTACGGCGACCTCGGTGGCGCGCGCGTGGATGAGACGCGGCGTCTCAGCCCGACCACGCCGCGGGCACGCCGCCGGGTAGCGGCCGAGCGTGCCGTGCGCCGCTTCGGTGCCGCCGCCGGCTGGCGGGCCGGCATCGTGCGCATTCCCGGCATCTACGCCGCCGAGCGGCTGCCGCTGGCCCGCCTGGCGCGCGGCACGCCCGCGCTGGTGGCGCAGGAAGACGTCTACACCAACCATATCCATGCCGACGACCTTGCCCGCGTGCTGGTGGCTGCCCTGTTCCGCGGCCGGCCCCAGCGTGTCGTCCACGCCAGCGACGATTCCGAGCTGCGCATGGGCGACTACTTCGATCTCGTCGCCGACCGCCGCGGGCTGCCACGCCCGCCGCGCCTGACGCGCCGGCTGCTGGCCGAGCAGGTGGAGCCGAGCCTGCTGAGCTTCATGAGCGAGTCGCGCCGCCTCGACAACACCCGCCTGAAGCGCGAACTGCGCGTGCGCCTGCGTTACCCCACGGTGGCGGATTTCCTCGGCACCTGAGCCTCCCCCGGCGCTGGCCGGGCATGCCTCTTGCTGGGATTGCCGGGTTTGCCATTCCTGTCTATACAACACAGCTGGCGTGGTGCCGGTGCGCTTCGGAGCGGTGCGCGGGTACAGGGCCAGCGCCGGACTGGTGCACGATACGTGCCGCATACAGCATGACTTTCGGCTCATATCGGTTATTTCCCGGAAAAGCACCCGGGAAAGTCCGAAATTGTTTTGTATATACAGGCTTGCTAGATTGCCCGGAAACAGAAGGCGCCGCCGCGACGGCGCCGCCGCGGAGCACGCCGCCCGAAGGGGTGCCGGCGTTGCCCGCACACCAGCCTAGGAGAGCCAACCATGGGAATTCGCAGTCTTCGCCGTGCCGCCTGCGCGGCCTTCGTCCTGTCCGCGGCCGCTGGCGCCGCCCACGCCCAGAACACTCCGGTGACGCTGGGCATGAGCGGCTGGACCGGCTTTGCACCGCTGACGCTGGCCGAGCGCGCCGGCATCTTCAAGAAGCACGGCGTGGATGTGGAGATCAAGATGATCCCGCAGAAGGACCGCCACCTGGCGCTGGCCTCGGGAGCCATCCAGTGCGCCGCCACCACGGTGGAGACGCATGTGGCGTGGAATGCCAACGGCGTGCCGATCACGCAGATCGTCCAGCTCGACAAGTCTTATGGTGCCGACGGCCTGGCGGTGCGGGCCGACGTCAAGGGCTTCGCCGACCTGAAGGGCAAGACGGTCGGTGTCGATGCACCGGGCACCGCGCCTTACTTCGGCCTGGCCTGGATGCTGCGCAAGAACGGCATGACGCTGAAGGACGTGAAGACCGTCACACTGTCGCCGCAGGCGGCCGCGCAGGCCTTCGTCAGCGGCCAGAACGACGCCGCCATGACCTACGAGCCCTACCTCTCCTCGGTGCGCCAGAATCCCGACAAGGGCAAGATCCTGGCTACCACGCTCGACTACCCGATGGTGACCGACACGCTGGGCTGCGCACCCAAGTGGCTCAAGGACAATCCCAAGGCGGCCCAGGCGCTGGTGGACAGCTATTTCGAGGCGCTGGAGATGATCCGCAAGGAGCCGGAAAAGTCCAACGAGATCATGGGAGCCGCCGTCAAGCAGACCGGTGAGCAGTTTGCCAAGTCGTCCGCCTACCTGCGCTGGCAGGACCGCGAGGCCAACCGCAAGTTCTTCGGCGGCGAGCTGGCCAGTTTCAGCAAGGAGGCGGCCGCGGTACTGCTCGAGATCGGCGTGATCCGCCAGGTGCCGGACGTGACGGCGCTGTATGACGCGCGTTTCCTGCGCTGATCGGATGGTGAGGCCATGACGCAAGCGCATACCGGTTCCTCTCCGGCCCCGGCACCACTGGCCGCCTCGGCCGTGCCCGCGGCGGCGTCCGTGCGGCGCCGCCATCCGTGGCTGGCGCCGCTGGTGCCGGTCTCGCCGCGCACGCGCTGGCTGCTGGGGCTGTCCTTCTTCGTGCTGTTCTTCGCCATCTGGGCGCTGGCGACGCTGGGCGGCTTCGTGCCGCGCACCTTCCTCGCCGACCCCCTGGCGATGGCGCACGAGGGCTGGCTGCTGTTCACGCAGTACGGCTTCCTGGGCGACATCGGCATGACCGTGTGGCGCGTGCTCGGCGGCTTCGCGCTGGCCGCGGTGCTGGCGGTGCCGCTGGGCATCCTGATGGGCGCCTACAAGGCGGCCGAAGCCTTCTTCGAGCCTTTCGTCTCCTTCTGCCGCTACCTGCCGGCCTCGGCCTTCATTCCGCTGCTGATCCTGTGGGCGGGCATCGGCGAGACACAGAAGCTGCTGGTCATCTTCATCGGCTCCTTCTTCCAGATCGTGCTGATGGTGGCGGTGGCGGTGGGCGGGGCCCGCCGCGACCTGGTCGAGGCGGCCTACACGCTCGGCGCCAACAGCCGCGGCATCGTACGCCGGGTGCTGATTCCCGGCGCCGCGCCGGAGATCGCGGAGATCCTGCGCCTGGTGCTGGGCTGGGCCTGGACCTACGTGATCGTGGCCGAACTGATCGGCTCGTCCTCGGGCATCGGCCACATGATCACCGACAGCCAGGCGCTGCTCAATACCGGCCAGATCATCTTCGGCATCATCGTGATCGGCTGCATCGGCCTGGTATCGGACCTGTTCTTCAAGCAGGCCAACCAGCGCCTCTTTCCCTGGAGTGCGATCCAATGAGCGCCTTGTCCATCCAGCAGGTCTCGCGCAGTTTCCCGAGCCCGCGCGGCGCCGGCCACGCGCCGCTGCAGGCGCTGCAGCCGGTCGATTTCGAAGTGCGCGACAACGATTTCGTCACCATCCTCGGGCCTTCGGGCTGCGGCAAGTCGACCCTGCTGCGCATCGTGGCAGGCCTGGACTCGCCTTCCGGCGGGCGCGTGCTGCTCGACGGCCAGCCGGTGGTGGGCCCGGGCGCCGACCGCGGCATGGTGTTCCAGTCCTACACGCTGTTTCCCTGGCTGACCATCGAGCAGAACGTGCGCTTCGGCCTGCGTGAGCGCGGCATGAGCGAGGCCGAGCAGCGCGAGCGTAGCGACTTCTTCATCCAGCGCGTCGGCCTGCGCGGCTTCGAGCAGCACTTCCCCAAGCAGCTCTCGGGCGGCATGCAGCAGCGCACTGCGATTGCGCGGGCGCTGGCCAACGACCCCAAGATCCTGCTGCTCGACGAACCCTTCGGCGCGCTCGACAACCAGACGCGCGTGCTGATGCAGGAACTGCTGCTCGGGATATGGGAGGCCTCGCGCAAGACGGTATTATTCGTCACGCACGATATCGACGAGGCCATCTTCATGGCCAACCGGGTAGCGGTCTTCTCCGCGCGGCCGGGTCGGATCAAGAGCGAGATCGCGGTGGATTTCCCCCATCCGCGCCACTACACCATCAAGACCTCGCCGGAGTTCTCTACCCTGAAGGCCCGGCTAACCGAGGAAATCCGTGCCGAGGCCCTGGCCGCGGCCGAGCATTGAACGTATGAACCAAACCGCCGGCGCCAATGCGCGCCCGTCGCGCGCGCAGCACGAAGCCGCGCCCGCCGCCCGCTACCAGCAGGTCAAGGAATACATCGCGCGCCAGATCCAGAGCGGCGCGTGGCGGCCGGGCGACCGCGTGCCTTCCGAACAGGAACTGGTCAACCAGTTCAATGTGTCGCGCATGACGGCCAACCGCGCGCTGCGCGAACTGGCCGAGCAGGGCAGGGTGGTGCGGGTGGCCGGCGTGGGCACCTTCGTGGCCGAGCACCGGCCGCAGTCGACGCTGCTGTCAGTGGTCAACCTGCAGGACGAGATCCGCATGCGCGGCCACGACTACGCCTGCGACGTGGTGCTGGTCGAACGGGTGGCGGCCTCGATCGAGGTGGCGGCGGCGCTCGAGCTGCACACCGGCGAATCCGTTTTCCACTCGGTCTGCGTGCATCGCGAGGACGGCGTGCCGGTGCAGCTGGAGGACCGCTATGTCAATCCGCGCCTGGCGCCGGCCTTCATCAGCCAGGATTTCAGCCAGACCCAGCCGGGCGAGTACCTGCTGCGGCACGTGCCCTACGATGAAGTGGAGCATGTGGTCGACGCGATTTCGGCCACCCCCGAGCAGGCGGCCCTGCTGGACATGCCGCCGGCCCAGCCCTGCCTGCTGCTGACGCGGCGCACCTGGACCCATGGCACGCCGGTGACCTTCGTGCGCTGCCTGCATCCCGGCAACCGCTACCGCCTGGGCAGCCGTTTCCGCGCCGAGGGCAACCCGGCCTTCGGGTGATGCCCGGCCGGTGTCCCGATTCCGCGGATTTGTGACGAATTTGCGATCCAGGACGCCAGACTCCGGGTAGACCCCTAGACGGATTTTCCGCCGGTGGCATGGATTCACCGGACGATTTGGTTTAACCTGTATATACAGGAACATACAGGTACCGCGAGGCTGTCGCGGCCGCCCTATCAAAGGAGCCCCAGATGAACGCCAACGAGCAACTCTTCCAGCATGCCGTCACCCAGCGCGGACCCCGTGAGATCCGCGCGCCGCATGGCAGCCAGCTGCACTGCCGCAACTGGCTGATCGAAGCCGCCTACCGCATGATCCAGAACAACCTCGATCCCGAAGTGGCGGAACGGCCGCAGGACCTGGTCGTCTATGGCGGCATCGGCAAGGCCGCGCGCAACTGGGAGTGCTTCGACGCCATCCTGGACACCCTGCGCCGCCTGGGCGAGGACGAGTCGCTGCTGGTGCAGTCGGGCAAGCCGGTCGGCGTGTTCAAGACCCATGCCGACGCGCCGCGCGTGCTGATCGCCAACTCCAACCTGGTGCCGCACTGGGCCACCTGGGACAAATTCAACGAGCTCGACCGCGCCGGCCTGATGATGTACGGCCAGATGACCGCCGGCTCGTGGATCTACATCGGCTCGCAGGGCATCGTGCAGGGCACCTACGAGACTTTCGTCGAGGCCGGCCGCCAGCATTTCGGCGGCGACCTGTCGGGCAAGTGGATCCTGACCGCCGGCCTGGGCGGCATGGGCGGCGCGCAGCCGCTGGCCGGCGTGCTGGCCGGTGCCAGCGTGCTGGCCGTCGAGTGCCAGGAGTCGAGCATCGACTTCCGCCTGCGCACCCGCTACCTGGACAAGAAGGCCACCAGCATCGACGAGGCGCTGGCCATGATCGCCGAGGCCACCCGCAACAAGCAAGCCATCTCCGTGGGCCTGCTGGGCAATGCCGCCGAGGTGCTGCCCGAACTGGTCAAACGTGCCCAGGCCGGCGGCATGCGCCCCGACATCGTCACCGACCAGACCTCGGCGCACGACCTGGTCAACGGCTACCTCCCCGTCGGCTGGACGGTGGCGCAGTGGGAGGCGGCACGCAAGGCCGATCCCAAGTCGGTGGAGGCGGCCGCGCGGCCTTCCATCGTCGCCCACGTGAAGGCCATGCTGGCCTTCCAGCAGATGGGCGTGCCCACGCTGGACTATGGCAACAACATCCGCCAGGTCGCCTTCGACGAAGGCGTCGAGAATGCCTTCGACTTCCCCGGCTTCGTGCCGGCCTACATCCGTCCCCTGTTCTGCCGCGGCAAGGGCCCGTTCCGCTGGGTGGCGCTGTCCGGCGATCCCGAGGATATCTACAAGACCGACGCGAAGATGAAGGAGCTGTTCCCCGAGGACACGCACCTGCACCGCTGGCTCGACATGGCGCGCGAGCGCATCGCCTTCCAGGGCCTGCCGGCGCGCATCTGCTGGGTCGGCCTGGACGAGCGCCACCGCGCCGGCCTGGCCTTCAACGAGATGGTGCGCAAGGGTGAGCTGAAGGCGCCCGTGGTGATCGGCCGCGACCATCTCGACTGCGGTTCGGTGGCCAGCCCCAACCGCGAGACCGAGGCCATGCGCGACGGTTCCGACGCCGTCTCCGACTGGCCGCTGCTCAATGCCCTGCTCAACACCGCCGGCGGCGCCACCTGGGTCAGCCTGCACCACGGCGGCGGCGTCGGCATGGGCTTCTCCCAGCATTCCGGCGTGGTCATCGTCTGCGACGGCAGCGAGGCCGCCGACCGCCGCCTGGCGCGCGTGCTGTGGAACGATCCGGCCACCGGCGTGATGCGCCATGCGGACGCCGGCTACGACATCGCCATCGACTGCGCGCACGAGAAGGGCCTCGACCTGCCGATGGTGAAGGGCGCATGAGCATGCCCGGGGCCGCGCCGCCGCGCGTCTTCGCGCTGGCGGACATTGCCGCGACGCCGTGGAAGAACGGCGGCGGCCTCACGCGCGAGATCGCCGTGTGGCCGCCCGGGGCCGGCATGGACGACTTCGACTGGCGCGTCAGCGTGGCCGATATCGCCGCCGACGGTCCGTTCTCGGCCTTCCCCGGCATCGACCGCCAGATCGTGCTGCTGTCCGGCGCCGGCGTGCGCCTGTGCGCCGACGACGGCAGCTTCGACCATGCGCTGACCGACGCCGGCGAGCCCTTCGCTTTTTGCGGCGAGACCGGCGTGCAGGCCACCCTGGTCGACGGCGCCACGCGCGACTTCAATGTGATGACCCGGCGCGGCCGTTGCCGCGCGCGCCTCGTGCCGCGGCGGGGGCCCTTTGCGCTGGACGGCGGCCCGCAGGCAGTGTTGCTGCTGGCCGTGGCCGGCCGCTGGCTTGCCGCCGGTGAAGACGGCGCCGCGCCGCAGGCGTCGACCGCCGCGTTCGAGCTGGCGGCCGGTTCCGGCTGGCTTCTCGCCGGCGGCAGCCGGTCAGGCCGTCTCGCCCTGCGCCCTGACCCTGCCGACCCGGCGCAGGCGCCCGGCGTGCCGCTGTGCCTGCAATTGACAATGGAACCCGAACCGGAGACGGAGAGCTGAACATGATCCTGCCCAGCATCCGCACGGCGCCGTCCGCGGACGGCGTCTGGCACAGTTGCCACCTGCTGCCCGACGGCGATCCCGCGCACGCCATCCGCGATGGCGCGCTGGTGGTGCAGGACGGGCGCATCGCCTGGCTGGGTACGGCCGCGGCGCTGCCGCGGGCCTTCGCCGGACTGACCCGGCATGATGCCGGGCAGGCCTGGATCACGCCCGGCCTGGTCGACTGCCACACCCACCTGGTCTACGGCGGCCAGCGCGCCGACGAGTTCGCCATGCGGCTGGCCGGCGCCGACTATGCCGAGATCGCCCGCGCCGGCGGCGGCATCGTCTCCACGGTGCGCGCCACCCGCGAGGCCACCGAGGACGAACTGTTCGCCCAGTCCGCCGCGCGCCTGCAGCCTCTGCTGGCCGAAGGCGTCACCGCGCTCGAGATCAAGTCGGGCTACGGCCTGTCGCTGGAGGCCGAGCGCAAGCAGCTGCGCGTGGCGCGCCGCCTGGGCGAGGCCTGCGGCGTCAGCGTGCATACCACCTTCCTCGGCGCCCATGCCTTGCCGCCCGAGTATGCCGGGCGTGCCGACGACTACATCGCCCTGGTCTGCGACACCATGCTGCCGGCGCTGGCCGCAGAGGGCCTGGTCGACGCGGTCGATGCCTTCTGCGAATCGATCGGCTTCTCGCCGGCACAGACCGAGCGCGTGTTCGCGGCCGCGGCGCGCCACGGCCTGCCGGTCAAGCTGCACGCGGAACAGCTCAGCAACCTCGGTGGCGCCGCGCTGGCCGCGCGTCATCGCGCGCTGTCGGCGGACCATCTCGAGCATCTGGACGAGGCGGGCGTGGCCGCCATGGCCGAGGCCGGCACGGTGGCCGTGCTGCTGCCGGGCGCCTACTATTTCCTGCGCGACACCCACCTGCCGCCGATCGATGCCCTGCGCCGCCACGGTGTCCCGATCGCGGTTTCCACCGACCACAACCCCGGCACTTCGCCGGTCACTTCGCTGCTGCTGATGATGAACATGGCCTGCACCCTGTTCCGCATGACGGTGCCCGAGGCCCTGGCCGGCGTGACCGTCCACGCGGCCCGCGCGCTCGGCGCCGCAGACCGCCACGGCCTGCTGGCGCCCGGGCGCGTGGCCGATTTCGCCTTGTGGCGCATCGGCACGCCGGCCGAACTGGCCTACTGGTTCGGCCGCAACCCGCTGGCGGCAGTGGTGCGCCAGGGCCGTGTGTTCCCGGCCGCGGGCGCCGACTTCAACGGAGGCCGCCCATGAGCCAGGTCGCGCAACAGCGGCTGTTCGCCGCCGACGCCCTGCTGCCGTCCGGCTGGGCGCGCGATGTGCTGCTGGCCTGGGACGAGGCCGGCCGCCTGAGCACGGTGCAGGCCGGCGTGGCCGCGCCGGCCGGCGTGCCGCTCGCTGCGGGCGCGGTCCTGCCCGGCATGGCCAACCTGCATTCGCACGCCTTCCAGCGCGCTTTCGCCGGACTGACCGAGCACCGCACCGGCAGCGACGATTCCTTCTGGAGCTGGCGCACGCTGATGTACCGCTTCGCGCTGCGCCTGACACCCGAGGCGCTGGAGGCCATCGCCACCCAGCTCTATGTCGAGATGCTGCGCGCCGGCTACACCAGCGTCTGCGAGTTCCACTACGTTCATCATGATCCGGACGGGCAGCCCTATGCCGACCCAGCCGAGATGTCGTTGCGCCTGCTGCGCGCGGCCGAGCGCGCCGGCATCGGCATCACGCTGCTGCCGGTGCTGTACCAGACCGCCGGCTTCGGCGGCAGGCCGGCGCTGCCGGAGCAGCGCCGCTTCCTGCTTGGCACCGATGCCATGATGGGCTTGCTGCAGCGGCTGGCAGGCGAGTGCGATGGCGACCGCGCGCGCCTGGGGCTGGCGCCGCATTCGCTGCGCGCGGTGCCGCCGCAGGCGCTGGCCGAGGCCGTGGCGGGCCTGCATGCGCTGGATGCGCAAGCGCCGGTCCACATCCATATCGCCGAGCAGCAGCGCGAGGTCGATGAATGCCTGGCCACCACCGGCGCGCGTCCGGTCGACTGGCTGTTCGAGCATGCCCAGGTCGATGCGCGCTGGTGCCTGGTGCACGCTACCCACATGGACTGGGACGAGCGCCGCCGGCTGGCCCACAGCGGCGCGGTGGCCGGCATCTGCCCCACCACGGAGGCCAACCTGGGCGACGGTGTGTTCGACGCGGCCCCCTACCTGTCGCAGGGCGGCGCCTGGGGCATCGGCTCGGACAGCCATGCCAGCGTCAGCGTGGCCGAGGAACTGCGCCTGTTCGAGTATGGCCAGCGCCTGGCGCTGCAGCGGCGCAACGTGCTCGCATCGGAGACCCATCCCCAGGTGGCGGACCGCCTCTACCTGGAGGCCGTCGCCGGCGGCGCGCGGGCGGCCGGCCGCTCCGTGGCGGGGCTGGCTCCGGGCCAGCGCGCCGATTTCGTCGTGCTGGATGGCGCGCACCCGGCGCTGGCCGGGCTGGGCGGGGCGCAGGCACTGGCGGCCCATGTGTTCGCCAACCACGGTCATGAGACACTAGCGGACGTCCGCACCGCCGGCCGCAGCCGCGTGCGGCACGGCGTCCACCCGCTGCAGGCGGAGGCCGGCCGTGCCTTCGCCGCCGCGCGCGCCGGCCTGCTGACCGACTGAAACCGGCCGCGGCGGCCTCCGGGCCGCCGCACTCCACCGAGAACAAGATGTCCACCCAGCCTCTCTTTTCCACCGACAAGCCCGCTTTCACGCTGCACCGTGGCACGCGTCCGCTGCTGGTGTCGATGCCGCACGTCGGCACCTACGTGCCGGCTGCGCTGGCCGAGCGCTTCACCGACGAGGCGCGCACCGTGCCGGATACCGACTGGCACCTGGAACGCCTGTACGACTTCGCGCGCGAGATGGGCGCCTCCATCCTGGCCGCCACGCACTCGCGCTATGTGATCGACCTGAACCGTCCGCCCGACAACGCCAATCTCTATCCCGGGCAGGACACCACCGGCCTGTGCCCGGTCGATACTTTCGACAAGACGCCGGTCTACGCCGGTACGGGCGCCGGCCCGGACGACGCCGAGATCGCCGCGCGCCGCGATGCGGTCTGGCATCCCTATCATGCCGCGCTGGCCGGAGAACTGGCCCGCCTGCGCGCCGAGCATGGCACCGTGGCGTTGTGGGAAGCGCACTCGATCCGCTCGGTGCTGCCGCGCTTCTTCGAGGGCAGGCTGCCCGACTTCAACCTGGGCAGCGCCAACGGCGCCAGTTGCGACAAGGGCCTGGCCGATCGCCTGCTGGCCATCGCACAGGCCGTGCCGGGCCACACCGCAGTGCTCAACGGCCGCTACAAGGGCGGCCACATCACGCGCTTCTACGGCCAGCCGCAGCAAGGCGTGCATGCCGTGCAGCTCGAACTGGCGCAGTGTGCCTATATGAGCGAGCAATACCCCTTCGCCTACGACGCGCCGCGCGCCACTGCGCTGCAGCCGGTGCTGCGCGACATGCTCGGCACCATGCTGGCCTTCGTCGAAGGCAAGTAAGGCCGGAGATCGCGCCGGGACCCTGCCCTGCGGGCGGGGCGGCGACCGCGCAGGGCGCGCGTTGCCGTCCCCTCGCATAAGGAGGTCTTGTGCATGTCATCAGCTTTCCTTGCTTTACCTGAGGACCGGCCCTGCGCATACTGGCAACGCGCCGGGATGCCGACATCGGGCAAGGCAGGTCGGACAGGTTGCGGTTCCGCCGCCGTCAAGGCAGGCGGGGCCGGTGAGCCGGCCCGAGAGCCGGCCGCCGGGGCAGCCCGGAGGACTGTCGAGAATTTGCGGGGTTGAGCGGTCCTTCACCTGCCGGCGGCGGCATCCCGGCGCATCGGCTCCATCGGCTCCATCGGCTGCATTGCCTGGGTCAGCCCTTTCGACCGCATCGGCGGGCCGCCTGCCGCCACTGTCCCGCGGCAGCCCAACGGGCGATTCCCCTCCGCCTCCCAGGCCGCGCGCATGCACCGTCGCGGTGCCGCTCGCGCCGCGCTTGGCGCGGGAGGGCTGCCGATGTCATGATGGCGGGGTGCGCAACGGCCGGCGATCCGCCCGCTCGCATTCACATTCGCATCAACGGTGTCCTCGCGACTGCGTGCCATGCACGCGGGACGGGCCGCCGCGTGCACCGCAAGGGGCGGCCCGTACCACGCCGGCACCCGCGCCGGTGCCGGCGGCGAGGGCGTGAAGGCAAGGATATGGAGGAGACATGGATATGCAAGGCAGGGAAACGCAAGGGATGTCCCGCGAGCGGCTGGGCCGGATCGAACGTTTCATCGACGACGCCTATGTCGCCAGCGGCAAGCTCCCCGGCGCCCTGGTCCAGGTATGGCGGCGCGGTGAACTGGCGCTGAATTCGGTGCTGGGGCTGGCTGATCGCGAGCGCCAGGTGCCGCTGGCCGAGGATTCCATCTTCCGCATCTATTCGATGAGCAAGCCCGTCACCTCGGTGGCGATCATGATGCTGGTCGAGGAGTGCAAGATCGCCCTGGACGATCCCGTCAGCAAGTACATTCCCGCGTGGGCGAACCTGGGCGTGTACGCGGGCGGCTTCATGGAGAGCTTCCAGACGCGCCCGGTGGCCCGTCCCATGCTGGTGGTGGACCTGCTGCGCCACACCTCCGGCCTGACCTATGGCTTCCAGCAGAACTCCAACGTCGATGCCGCCTACCGCAAGCTCAAGCTGGGCGAGCTGGCCACCGCCGGTACCCTCGACGAGATGATCGAGAAGCTGGCCACGCTGCCGCTCGAATTCTCGCCCGGCGAAGCCTGGAACTACTCGGTCTCCACCGACGTGCTGGGCTACCTGGTCGGCAAGGTCAGCGGCATGCCGTTCGAGACCTTCCTGAAGGAGCGCATCTTCGATCCCCTGGGCATGATCGACACCGCGTTCCACGTGCCGGAAGAGAAGGCCGCGCGCTTCTGCGCCTGTTACGCGGTCGGCGCGCTGGGCTCGAAGGTGTTGTCGGACAAGGGGCCGGTGCTGCAGGACGATCCCCGCACCAGTCCTTATCTGAAGCCACCCGGCTTCGTCTCCGGCGGCGGTGGCCTGGTTTCGACCGCGGCCGACTATATGCGCTTCGCCCGCATGCTGCTGCAGGGTGGCGAACTGGATGGGGTGCGCCTGCTGGGACCGAAGACGCTGGCCCTGATGACGGCCAACCACCTGCCCGGCGGCGCCGACCTGCCGAGCATGTCGCGCTCGATGTTCAGCGAAGCCACCTATGACGGCGTCGGCTTCGGCCTCGGTTTCGCCACCACGGTGACCCCGGCCACCACGCTGATCCCGGGCAGCGAGGGCGATTTCTTCTGGGGCGGAGCGGCCAGCACCTTCTTCTGGGTGGACCCCAAGGAGGACCTGATCGGCCTGTTCCTGACCCAGTTGCTGCCTTCGTCCGCCTATCCGGTGCGGCGTCAGTTGCGCACGCTGGTCTACAGCGCCATCACCGAGCCGGGCCGGGCGCGCTGAGGGCGCCGGCGCGGCCGCTGCGCGCCAGGCCGGAGCAGGGCCCTTGCCTGGCAAGGGCCTTTTTCATGCGCGCTCGTGGTGCAGGCCGGGGGGCGTGCCCCGCATCCTGTAACCAAGCCCGCCGAGGCGGCAAATCCTTGATAGGCTGAAGCATACGAGGCAGCGGCATGCCCGCGGTGGCCAGGCTCGGGCCCGCCGGAGCCTGGCGCGGGCACGCTGCCATCGTCTTGCGGCAAGCGGCGGGATGCACGGGCCGCCGCGATCCTGCAAGCGATCGGGATGGGCGCGTCCGCGCCATCTCCAGGGGCCGCCCCCCGGGCCCTGCACGGCCGGGCGGCGTGTCGGCGCGGGTGCGGATGCGTGGCGGCAACGCCATGGGTGTCCGGCCCCAAGGAGCCATCATGCAAGACCTTGCCTTCCGCACCCTGCTGTATCGCTATTTCTTCTTCAGCTGGCTGTTCAAGGACGCCAGCCGCGGCAACCTGCTCGAGCGCTCCGCGGCCTGGCGCTTCAACCAGTCGCAGTCACGCTGGCTGCCGACCTATATGCGGCGATGGCTGGGCTGCGGGCTGCTGTGCTACGCCCTGGGTGGCTTCGTCGAACTGATGTTGAGCGCGCCGGGGCTGTCGGCCGTCTTCTACGTGCCGGGCGTCCTGAGCGTGCCGATCAACGTGGTCATCGGCGCCATGTGGATCGGCCTGAAGGCCTTGCCCGGGCCGCTGTGAGGCGGCCGGCGTGCCGATCAAGGCACCAATGATGAGGCCGCCAATGATGAGGGCGCCAATGAAAAGGCCCTTCCTTGCGGAAGGGCCTGGATTCTGGTGCCCGGGGCCGGACTCGAACCGGCACGCCTTGCGGCGGGGGATTTTGAGTCCCCTGCGTCTACCTGTTTCACCACCCGGGCGGTGGCTGTCGGCACCACGCTGGTGCCATGCCGAGCCGGGGATTATGCCCGATTTCGCCTGGACCCACAACAGAAGCCGGGGGCGGGCCTAGCGCCCGCGCCGTGCCAGCGTGGTGCGGCTGCGGTCGTAGAACTCCGGCGGCTTGCGGGCGATCCAGCGGATGAAGTCGGCGATGGCGGGGTGGCTGCGCAGGCGCCTCCAGTCGTGGTAGGTGGCGGCGAGCTCGGCTTCGCTGAAGACGGAGTGGATCTTCTGGTGGCAGACCCGGTGCATCTCGACCACCTCGCGCCCGCCCTGGCTGCGCGGCACCGGGTGGTGCAGGTCGGTGCTGGGGCCGGGCACCAGCAGCCGGCCGCACAGCGGACAGCTGGCCGGCGCCGCCGGCGCCGCCGCAAGCGGCGGGCCCTGCTGCGCGTCGTGCCCGGCGCGCAGGTGTCGCTTGACTACCATGGGCGGAAGCGGGGCGAAGGAGGGGACATGGGCGGATTATCGCGCCGGATACCGCCGCACGCTGCGCTTCCGCGTGCCACTCAGCCCCGCTTCGGCGCCGTGTCCAGTTCGAGCACGCGCAGCAGCGACGAGGTGTCATCCTTGCCCCAGCCGCTGTCCATCAACCTGGCGAGCTGCCCGGCGGTGGCCTGCATGGCCGGCAGGGCCAGCCCCAGCTCGGCGGCGATGTCGCCGGCCAGGCCGAAGTCCTTGTCGTGCAGCCTGGCCTCGATGCCGGCGCGGAAGTCCTGCGCGACCATCTTGGGGCCGCACAGGTCGAGCATGCGGCTGCCCGCCATGCCGGTGGCCATCGCCTGCAGCACGCGGCCGGTGTCGACCTGCTGGGCCCGCGCGAAGCGCATGGCTTCGGCGATGCCCTCGATATTGACCACCTGGGCGATCTGGTTGCACAGCTTGGCCACCTGGCCTGCGCCATGGTCGCCGATATGGGTGATGGTCTTGCCCAGCAGCGCCAGCAACGGGCGCACGCGTTCCAGGACCTCGGCCTTGCCACCCACCATGATGGTCAGGCTGGCCGCCTCGGCGCCGGCGGTGCCGCCCGAGACCGGGCAGTCGAGCGCCTCGATGCAGCGTTCGGCGAGCTGCACGGCGATCTCGCGCGTGACGATCGGCGAGATGGTGCTGTGGTCGACGCAGATGGTGCCGGCGGACGCACCTTCGACAACACCCTGCGCGCCGAGCAGTACGGCGCGCACGTCCTCGGACGAGGTCACGTTGGTGAAGACGACGGCGGCGCCCCGGGCGGCCTCGGCCGGTGTGAAGAACGGCTCGGCGCCAAGTGCGCGGGCCGCTTCGGCGGCCTCGGGACGGCGCACGAAGGCGCGCACGGAGTGGCCGGCGGCGAGCAGGTGGCGCACCATGGGCGTGCCCATGGCGCCGAGGCCGATGAAGGCGACGGTGGTCATGTCGGGAAATCCTTGATCCGGGGGTTGCGGGAAGGGTGCGCGGCGGCCCGCACGGCCGCCCGCAGCGCCTGCGGTGCCGCATTGTGGCATGTGCCGCGCGCCCGGCGGCGCGGCCGGCTCATTGCCCGGCGGCGTAGGCGAACTTGCCGTCGCGGATCACGCCCATCACGCGCGAGCGCTGGTCGAAGCCCTGGTGGTCCTTGGCGCTCATGTTCATCACGCCGTTGGGGATGGTCAGGCCGGCGGTGCTTTCGATGGCATCGCGCATGGCCTGGCGGAACTCGCGCGTGCCCGGCTGGGCGCCGCTCTTGAGGGCGCGGCGCGCGGCGTCGTCCAGCAGCATCCAGGCGCCCCAGGCGTCGCCGGCGAACTGGGTCACGCTGTCGGCGCCGTAGCGGGCCTCGTAGCGCTTGGCGAAATCGAGCGCCACCTTCTTGACCGGATGGCTGTCGGGCAGCTGGCGCGCGACCACCACCGGGCCGGTGGGGAACAGCGTGCCCTCGACGTCCTTGCCGCCCACGCGCAGGAAGTCCCAGGTGGCGATGCCGTGGGTCTGGTAGACGCGGCCCTTGTAGCCGCGCTCGCCCAGCGTCTTCTGCGGCAGCACCGAGGGCGTGCCGGCGCCGGCGATCAGGATGGCGTCGGGATTGGCCGCCATCAGCTTGAGCACCTGGCCGGTTACCGAGGTGTCGTTGCGCGAGAAGCGCTCGTTGGCCACCACCTTGATCTTGCGCACCTCGGCCAGCTTGGAGAACTCGCGCCACCAGCTTTCGCCGTAGGCGTCGTTGAAGCCGATGAAGCCGACCGTCCTGATGCCGTGGTTACTCATGTATTCGGTGAGCACGGTGGCCATGTGGGAGTCGTTCTGCGGCATCTTGAACGCCCAGCGCCGCTTGGGATCGCTCTGCGGTTCGACGATGGCGGCCGACGCCGCCAGCGCCACCATCGGCGTCTCGCCTTCCGAGACCGCGTCCAGGGCCGCCAGCGCGGTCGGCGTGATGTTGGGGCCGACGATCACGTCGACCTTGTCCTCGGAGATGAGTTTGCGCACATTGCGTACCGCGCCGGCGGGATCGGAGGCATCGTCCAGCACGATGTACTGCGCCTTCTGCCCGCCCAGGGTGGCCGGCCACATCAGCACCGTGTTCTTGGACGGGATGCCGATGGAGGCGGCCGGGCCGGTGGTGGACACGTCGATGCCGACGCGGATGTCGGCGCGGGCGGGCACGGCGGCGGCCAGGCTCAGGGCAGCCGCGAGCAGGGCGCGGCGGACGGCGGGACGGGGCATGCGGGTCTCCTCTTCGGTCTGTTTTGTCGGCCCGTGCGCCGCGGGCCGGCGCGGCGGGCGCTTGTGGTTGCTTGTGGCTGCGCGTTGCTGCCGGAAGAGGATAGCCGAGGGTGGGCCTTGCACGCCATCCGGGGCGTGCCGGGGGAGCCGGCGGTCGTCGCTGGCAGTCGCCGACGGCTAGGCGTCGACGATCACCTCGAAGCCGCCGAAGATCATGCGCCGGCCATCAAATGGCATGGATTGCTGCTGCTTGAGGCGGGGATCCTCCATGGCCGCGCGCATGCCCCGGTCGCGCGCCTCGCGCGAGGGCCAGGTGATCCACGAGAACACCACGGTCTCGTCCGCCTTGCGCTGCACCGCCAGCGGGAAGGAGGTCAGCTTGCCTTCCGGCACGTCATCGCCCCAGCATTCGACCAGGCCCAGCGCGCCGTGGTCCTTGAACACCACGGCGGCATCCTCGGCCATCTTGCGGTAGATCTCGCGGTTGGCGGTGGGGACGGGGACGACGAATCCTTCGATATAGCTCATGTCGCGCTCCATTCGGTCGGGGGAGGAATCTCCAGGATAGGGCGCGCAGCGGTGCCCCATGCCGGCGAGGAGCGGGCGGGGCGGTTTCGTCACCCCACCGGGCAGGATCCCGGCAGGCTGGGCCCGGGCCTGGCCATCGGCCGCGGCTACGCCGCTAGCGCGCGCCCAGGCGCCAGAGCGAGGTGACTTCGGCGCTGCGTGCCGCGTGCAGCGCATCGGCCTGGTCGGCCGCCTTGGGGTGGCGCGGTCGGATCTCCAGCCGGCCCAGTACCTGCAGTCCGGCGGCGTCGATCCAGCCCAGCAGTTCTTCGCGCGTGCGCAGTCCCAGGTGCTCGGCCAGGTCCGACAGCAGCAGCCAGCCTTCGCCGCCCGCTTCGAGATGAGCCGCCAGCCCGGCCAGGAAGCCCTTGAGCATGCGGCTGTCGGGATCGTAGACGGCATGTTCGATGGCCGAACTGGGCCGCGCCGGTACCCAGGGCGGATTGCATACCACCAGCGGCGCGCGCCCCGGCGGGAACAGGTCGGCCTCGATCACTTCCACCTGCTTGCCCAGGCCCAGCCGGGTGATATTGTCGCGGGCGCAGGCCAGCGCCCGCGCATCCTGGTCGGTGGCCACCACGCGGCGCACGCCGCGTTGGGCCAGCAGGGCCGCCAGCACCCCGGTGCCGGCGCCGATGTCGAAGGCCAGCGCCTCGGCGCCGGCCGGCAGCGGTGCCTTGGCGGCCAGGTCGATGTACTCGCCGCGTACCGGCGAGAACACCCCGTAGTACGGATGGATGCGCGCGCCCAGCGCCGGGATCTCGACCCCCTTCTTGCGCCACTCGTGGGCGCCGATCAGGCCCTGCAGCTCGCGCAGCGAAGCAACGTAGGGAGCATCCGCCTCACCGTAGGCCTCGCTGCACGCCTGGCGCACATCGGGCGCGCGCCGCAGCGGCAGCACGTGGCCGGCCTCGAAGGGCAGCAGCAGCATGCCCAGCGTGCGTGCCCGCTGCGATTGTGCCAGGCGATGCAGGTGGAAGGCTTCGGCAGGCGCGGGCGGCGTGTCCGCCCGGGCCGACTTGGCGGCCCGGGTGCGATGCGCCTTCTTGGGTTTGTCGGCGCGGCGCGCCATGGCCTGCAACAGCTGGCGCGCATTCTGGAAGTCGCCGCGCCAGAGCAGGGCGGTGCCTTCGCAGGCCAGCTGGTAGGCGGTATCGGCACTGGTGGTGTCGTCGGCGACGACCACGCGGCGCGGCGCCGGCATGCCGGCCTCCGAACGCCAGCGGGCGTTGTGTTCGGCGCCGTCCTCGGTCCAGTGGATCAGCTGCGGCGTGTTCATCGGCGGGACTCCTGCAGGCGGCCTGCGGGCGCGCCGGTGTGAATGCGTAGGGAAATGCGTTGGGTCATGAAGTGATGAAGTGTGCGCAAAAACCAGGGGCGGGCCGGGCGGCCGCCGCCCGGTGGAATCAGAGCTCGTAGGCCTCGTGCTCGCCCGACATGGCCTGTTCCACCAGCTTGCGGTTCAGCGTCGGTGAGAACAGTTCGATGAAGGTATAGACGAAGCTGCGCAGGTAGGCGCCCTGCTTGACTGCCAGGTGCGTCACATTGGTGCCGAACAGGTGGCCGGCCGGGATGCCGCGCAGGTTACGGTCGCGCTCGGGGTCGAAGGCGACGCCCGCCACGATGCCCACGCCGAGCCCGACCTCCACATAGGTCTTGATCACGTCGGCATCGATCGCTTCGAGCACGATGTCCGGCTGCAGGTGGCGCAGCTCGAAGGCCTTGTCGATCTTGGGCCGGCCGGCGAAGTTGGGGTCGTAGGTGATCAGCGGGTAGGCCATCAGGTCTTCCAGCGCCAGGTGTTTCTTCTCCAGCAGCGGATGGTCCGGCGGCGTCACCACGATGTGCTGCCACTGGTAGCCGGGCAGCGAGACCAGGTTCTTGTCGGCCGAGATGCCCTCGGTGGCGATGGCCAGGTCGGCCTGGTCGTGCAGCACCATGTCGGCGATCTGGGCCGGGTTGCCCTGCTGGATCGACAGCCGCACCTTGGGGTAGCGCTTGGTGAACTCGGCGATCACGCGCGGCAGGGCGTAGCGGGCCTGGGTATGGGTGGTCGCGATGGTGAAGTTGCCCTGGTCCTGGGCAGCGTAGTCCTTGCCGACGCGCTTCAGGCTTTCCACCTCCTGCAGGATCTTCTCCACCGAGGCGAGGATGCGCCGGCCCGGCTCCGTCAGGCTGCGGATGCGCTTGCCATGGCGGGTGAAGATATCGACACCCAGCTCCTCTTCCAGCTCGATGATGGCTTTGGAGACGCCTGGTTGTGATGTATAGAGCGCTTTCGCGGCCTCGGTCAGATTGAAGTTCTGCCGGACCGCCTCACGCACAAAGCGGAACTGGTGCAGATTCATATAACTCGGCTCGTATAAACAAACAACTTCTTATTAGTTTGAGATATGAGGCCAGTTTATTACGATTTGCGGACTTTGTTAATGAACGGCCAGACCCTCCCGCGCGCGTGGTGCCCAGCGGACGGGCAAGGCCTCGAGGCGGTGCGCTCCCCATGTCCCTTGCCTATACCGTATCCGGTCTGCTCGTAGGCGTCCTCGTCGGCCTGACCGGCGTGGGAGGGGGGTCGCTGATGACGCCGCTGCTGACCCTGCTGTTCGGCTTCTCGCCGGCCACCGCGGTCGGCACGGACCTGGCCTTCGCCGCCATCACGAAGAGTTTCGGCACGCTGGCGCACCGCGCCCACGGCCATGTGCACTGGCAGGTGGTGCGCCGCCTGTGCCTGGGCAGCCTGCCGGCGGCGGCCGCCACCATCCTGGTGCTCAAGAGTGCCGGCGAGCTGGATGCCGGATGGCTGCATGCCATCCGCGTGACCATCGGCGTCTCCGTGCTGCTGACGGTCGCTTCGCTGCTGCTGCGCAAGCAGATGCTGGCCTGGCTGGAACGCCATCCGCGTTTCCAGCTGGAGGGGCGTACGCAGGCCGTCGCCACCGTGGTGGTCGGCGCCTTGCTGGGCGTGCTGGTGACGGTCTCGTCGATCGGCGCGGGCGCGGTCGGCGCCACCCTGATCCTGCTGCTCTACCCCCGCCTGAAGCCGGCCGAGGTGGCCGGCACCGACATCGCCTACGCCGTCCCGCTGACGGCGCTGGCCGGTCTGGGCCATGTCTGGCTCGGCACCGTGGACTGGACTCTGCTTGTCTCGCTGCTGGTGGGCTCGATCCCCGGCATCTGGGCGGGCGCGCAACTGTCGCGGGCGCTGCCCGAACGCCTGACGCGCGCCGCGCTGGCCACCACGCTGACGCTGGTGGCCATCAAGCTCGTTTCCTGACGCATTCAACGCATACTGAACGGACCCACACCATGTATCAGTACGACCAATACGACCAGCGCATCGTCAACGAGCGCGTGGCCCAGTTCCGCGACCAGGTGCGCCGCCGCCTCAGCGGCGAGCTGAGCGAAGAGGAATTCCTGCCGCTGCGGCTGCAGAACGGCCTGTACATGCAGCGTCACGCCTACATGCTGCGCGTAGCCATTCCCTACGGCCTGCTGGCCAGCCGGCAGCTGCGCAAGCTGGCCCATATCGCGCGCGAGTTCGACCGCGGCTATGGCCACTTCTCGACCCGCCAGAACATCCAGTTCAACTGGATGGAGCTGGAACGCGTGCCCGACGCGCTGGCCGAACTGGCCAGCGTGGAGATGCACGGCATCCAGACCTCGGGCAACTGCGTGCGCAACATCACCACCGACCACTTCGCCGGCGTGGCGCCGGACGAGGCCGTCGATCCGCGCGTGCTGGCCGAACTGCTGCGCCAGTGGAGCACCTTCCAGCCCGAGTTCGCCTTCCTGCCGCGCAAGTTCAAGATCGCCATCTCCGCCTCGGCCGACGACCGCGCCGTGGTGCAGATGCACGATATCGGCATCTATGCCTACCAGAACGAAGCCGGCGAGACGCGCCTGCGCATCCTGGCCGGCGGCGGCCTGGGCCGCACGCCGATCCTGGGCTCGGTGATCAAGGAAGACCTGCCCTGGCAGCACCTGCTGACCTATGTCGAATCGGCCATCCGCGTCTACAACCGCTACGGCCGCCGCGACAACAAGTACAAGGCGCGCATCAAGATCCTGGTCAAGGCCATCGGCGTGGAGACCTTCGCGCAGGAAGTCGAAGAGGAGTGGCAGTTCAGCAAGGACGGCCCCGCCACGCTGACGCAGGCCGAGTTCGATCGCGTCGCGCAGTACTTCGCCCCGCCCGTCTACGAGAAGCTGGCCGACACCGACGCCGGCTACGAAAAGCACCTGCTTGAGGACAAGGCCTTCGCGCGCTGGGTCAGCCGCAGCGTGCACGCGCACAAGGTGCCGGGCTATGCCGCCGTGACGCTGTCGACCAAGCCCGGCATCGTGTCGCCCCCGGGCGACGCCACCGCCGAGCAGATGGAGGCCGTGGCCGGCTTCGCCGACCGCTACGGCTTCGGCGAGCTGCGCGTGGCGCACGAGCAGAACCTGGTGCTGCCCGACGTGAAGAAGCGCGACCTCTACGCGCTGTGGCAGGAAGCCCGCGCTGCCGGCCTGGCCACCGCGAACATCGGCCTGCTGACCGACATCATCGCCTGCCCCGGCGGCGACTTCTGCTCGCTGGCCAACGCCAAGTCGATCCCGATCGCGCAGGCCATCCAGCAGCGCTTCGAGGATCTCGACTACGTGCACGACCTGGGCGAGATCTCGCTGAACATCTCGGGCTGCATCAACGCCTGCGGCCACCACCACGTCGGCAATATCGGCGTGCTCGGCGTCGACAAGGACGGCGAGGAGTGGTACCAGGTCACGCTGGGCGGCGCGCAGGGCAACGACACCGCGCTGGGCAAAGTGATCGGCCCCTCGTTCAAGGCCGAGGAAATGCCCGACGTGGTCAGCCGCGTCATCGACACCTTCGTGGCCAACCGCCACGATGACGAACGCTTCATCGAGACCTTCGCCCGCATCGGCATCGCGCCGTTCAAGGAGCGCGTCTACGCCGACAAGCAGCGCGAGCGCGCCGAAGCCTGAGGCCTGGGAGGAAAAAACATGGCAAAGATCATCCAACTGCAGGCCGGCGTTCCGGTCATCGTCGACGACGCCTGGACCGTGCTGCGCGGTGCCGAGGGCCAGCCGGTGAGCGAGGCGCAGGTCGCCGAGGCCGCCCAGGGCCAGGCACCGGTGCTGTTCCCGCTGTCGGCCTGGCTGGCGCACAAGGACGGCCTGCTGGCCGGCCGTGCAGCCGACGTCACCGGTATCTGGCTGGCGCCCGAAGACGAGCCCGCCGACGCGCAGGCCGCGCTCGCCCACGTGGCCGTGGTGGCGGTGGACTTCCCGGTGTTCCGCGATGGCCGCGGCTTCTCCACGGCCTACCTGCTGCGCACCCGCTACCAGTGGAAGGGCCAGCTGCGCGCCATCGGCGATGTGCTGCGCGACCAGCTCAACTTCATGAAGCGCTGCGGCTTCGATACCTATGCGGTGCGCGCCGACAAGAGCGTCGACGACGCGCTCAAGGGCTTCACCGAGTTCACCGTGGCCTACCAGGCCTCGGTCGACGAGCCGCTGCCGCTGTTCCGCCGCGCGCGTGCCGAGGCCGGCATCGTGCACAAGGAAGCGGTATGAGCGCGCTGCTGAACGAGATCCCGGTGCTGGCCGAGGGCGAACTGTCCTCGCTGCGCCCGCCCGCACTGTGGGCGCCGCCGGAATACAGCGGCAGCCTGGAGGCCCTGCAAGCCAAGGAGGCCGAGCTGTCGGAACGGCTGGCCGGCATCGCGGCGCGCTTCTTCCGCGCGCGCTTCGCCTCCAGCCTGGCGGCCGAGGACATGGTCGTGACCGATGCCATCCTGCGCGGTTCCCCCGCCGTGCGGGCCGGCATCCGGGTCTTCACGCTGCAGACCGGCCGCCTGCACGCCGAGACGATGGCGGTGCTGGAGGCGGTCGACAAGCACTACGGCTACAAGATCGAGCAGTTCACGCCCGATCCCGAGGCGGTCGAGAACTACGTGCGCAAGCATGGCCTGAACGGCTTCTACGACAGCCTGGACGCGCGCAAGCTGTGCTGCGGCATCCGCAAGGTGGAGCCGCTCAACCGCGCACTTTCGCACGCCGACGCCTGGCTGACCGGCCAGCGCCGCGAGCAGGCGGTGACGCGCGCCGACCTGCCCTTCGAGGAAGTCGACGAAGGGCGCGGCATCCCCAAGTTCAATCCGCTGGCGGACTGGAGCGAGGCCGAGGTCTGGGCCTACCTGAAGCGCCACCGGGTACCGGTCAACGCGCTGCATGCCAAGGGCTATCCCAGCATCGGTTGCGAACCCTGTACGCGCGCCGTGCGTGCCGGCGAGGATGTGCGCGCCGGGCGCTGGTGGTGGGAGAGCAAGGACTCGAAAGAGTGCGGGCTCCACGAACAGAACATCAAGCATTGAAGCATTGACATCGAGGCCACACGACATGGGCATCATGAACGAAATCGCAGGCGCCGACGTCGCGCATCTGCTGCAAGTGCAGAACGACCACCTGGACAAGCTGGAAGCCGAGTCGATCTACATCATCCGCGAGGTGGTGGCCGAGTGCCGCAACCCGGCACTGCTGTTCTCCGGCGGCAAGGATTCGATCGTGATGCTGCACCTCGCGCTGAAGGCCTTCCGCCTGGGCGAGCGCAAGATCGAACTGCCGTTCCCGCTGGTGCACATCGACACCGGCCACAACTATCCGGAAGTGATCGACTTCCGTGACCAGCGCGTGGCCGAGCTCGGCGCGCGCCTGGTGGTCGGCCATGTCGAGGACTCGATCCGGCGCGGTACCGTGCGCCTGCGCAAGGAAACCGATTCGCGCAACGCCGCGCAGGCCGTCACGCTGCTGGAAACCATCGCCGAGCACCAGTTCGACGCGCTGATGGGCGGTGCCCGCCGCGACGAAGAGAAGGCGCGCGCCAAGGAACGCATCTTCTCCTTCCGCGACGAGTTCGGCCAATGGGACCCGAAGGCCCAGCGCCCCGAGCTGTGGAGCCTGTACAACGGCCGCATGGCCCAGGGCGAGCAGATGCGCGTGTTCCCCATCTCGAACTGGACCGAGCTGGACGTGTGGCAGTACATCGCCCGCGAGAACCTGGCACTGCCCCCGATCTATTACGCGCACCAGCGCGAAGTGGTGCGCAAGAACGGCCTGCTGGTGCCGGTCACGCCGATCACCCCCAAGCAGGACGGCGACGTCAGCGAGGTGCTGTCGGTGCGCTTCCGCACGGTCGGCGACATCAGCTGCACCTGCCCGGTGGCCAGCACCGCGGCCACGCCCGACGAGATCATCGCCGAGACTGCGGTGACCGAGATCACCGAGCGCGGCGCCACCCGCATGGACGACCAGACCAGCGAGGCGTCGATGGAGCGCCGCAAGAAGGAAGGCTATTTCTAAGCCGCCCGTTCCGCTTGCCCGCGCGACCCACCAGACAGGATTTGCACCATGACCACCCACCAAGCCAACCACCAAGGCCTGCTGCGCTTCATCACCGCCGGCTCGGTCGATGACGGCAAGAGCACGCTGATCGGCCGCCTGCTGTTCGACAGCAAGGCCGTGCTGTCGGACCAGCTGACCGCGCTGGCCAACGCCAAGCACAAGCGCACCGCCGGCGAGGAGATCGACTTCTCGCTGCTGACCGACGGCCTCGAGGCCGAGCGCGAGCAGGGCATCACCATCGACGTGGCCTACCGCTACTTCTCCACGGCGCGCCGCAAGTTCATCATCGCCGACACGCCCGGCCACGAACAGTACACCCGCAATATGGTGACCGGCGCATCGACCGCGCACGCTGCCATCGTGCTGGTGGATGCCACCCGCGTGACGATCGAGAACGGCCGCGCCGAACTGCTGGCGCAGACCAAGCGCCACTCGGCCATCCTCAAGCTGCTGGAGCTGCAGCACGTGATCGTCGCCGTCAACAAGATGGACCTGGTCGACTACAGCGAACAGCGCTTCAACGAGATCCGTGCCGCCTACACCGAGCTGGCAGCCCAGCTCGGCCTGAAGGACGTGCGCTATGTGCCGGTGTCGGCGCTGCGTGGCGACAACATCGTCCATGCCAGCGAGACCATGCCCTGGTACCAGGGCGAAGCGCTGCTGCCGCTGCTGGAAGCGTTGCCGGTGGAAGAAGCGGCGCCCGAAGGCGAAGCCGCGCTGCGCTTCCCGGTGCAGTTGGTGATCCGCCAGGACGGTTCGCAGTCGGACGACTTCCGCGGCTATGCCGGCCGCGTGGAAGCCGGCACCGTGCGCGTCGGCCAGAAGCTGCGCGTGCTGCCGGCCAACCGCGAAGCGGTGGTGGCCGAGGTGCTGACCCCCAACGGCGCGGCCGAGTCCGCCGGTGCGGGCGAGACCATCACGGTGCGCCTCGCCGAGGACGTGGACGTGTCGCGTGGCGACATGTTCGTGGCCGCCGAAGCGACCGCCCAGCCGGCCCGCAAGCTGCAGGCCGACCTGTGCTGGTTCGACGACGAAGCGCTGAATCCGGCGCGCAAGTATGTGCTGAAGCACACCACTGCCAGCGTGTTCGCGCGCGTGGCCGCGGTCGAGCGCGTGCTCGACGTGCACACTCTGTCGCACGAAACCGGCCGCCACGAGATCCGCCTGAACGATATCGGCTCGGTGCAGATCTCGCTGCAGAAACCGGTGGTGTGCGACACCTATGGCGATAATCCGGCGACCGGCGCCTTCGTGCTGATCGATGAGGCCAGCAACCATACGGTGGCGGCGGGCATGATCCGTGCTTATGCTTGAGGTTGTCTGGAACCGGCATTCGCCGAATGGCAAGTAAGGAGCATGGCATGGGCAAGGTCTACCTGATCGGCGCGGGTCCCGGCGCCGCGGACCTCATCACGGTGCGCGGTGCACGGCTTCTGGGTGAAGCCGAAGTCGTGCTGCACGATGCGCTGGTCGCACCCGAGATGCTGGCCTGGTGTCCGCAGGCCCGCCTGGTCGAGGTGGGCAAGCGCTGCGGCCAGCGCTCCACCGCCCAGCTCTTCATCAATCGCCAGATCGTCGACCTGGCCGGCAAGTACCAGCGCGTGGTGCGCCTCAAGGGCGGCGACCCGATGCTGTTCGGCCGTGCCGACGAGGAACTGCAGGCGCTGGAGGCGGCCGGCATCGACTTCGAGATCGTGCCGGGCATCACCGCCGCGCTGGCGGCCGCCTCGGCCATCGGCAAGCCGCTGACCAAGCGCGGGGTCGCGCGCAGCGTGGCCTTTGCCACGCAGGCCAAGGCGGCCGAAGACCTGGATCCCGGACTGGCGGCCCGCATCGAAGCCGATGTCAAGGCCGATACCCTGGTCTACTACATGGGCCGCGACCAGGCCGCCACGATCGCCGCGCAGCTGATCGCGCATGGCAAGCCTGCCGCCACGCCGGCCTGGGTGGTCGAGTCCGTCAGCACGCCGCGGCAACGCAGCCGGGCCTTCACGCTGGCCCAGATGGCAGCGGGCGAGGCCGCGTCCTGGATCGATGCGGCGCAGCCCAGCCTGCTGATGATCGGTGAGGCACTGGCCGCGCGCGCCACGCAAGCCGCGCCGCAGGCGCCGGCGGGCGAGCAGGCGAGGGCCGCCTGAGCGGCCCGCGGCCGTTTTCATCCTTGCATCGAGGCAACGCCGGGCATCGCCCGGCGTTTTTCATTGCGGCGCTACACGCGGGTGAGGGTGAGGGGTGGGCGGGCGGAAGTCGCGGGGCGCCCGGCCTCAGGCGCCGGGGGCGGCCGGCAGGCTGGCCAGGCTGGCCAGGCTGGCCAGGCAATAAGCGGCGATCGCGTCCAGCACGCGGTCGGATTCGCCGACGGCATCCGCGCAGCCGATACGGAGTCCAGGGTGCCGCTGGCGGCATTGCTCGATCAGCAGCGGCAGATCCCGGCGCAGATGGCCGCCCTGGCCGAAGAAGACCGGCACCACGGTCACGCCGGTGATGCCCTCCGCCGCCAGCGCGTCCAGCGTGTCGGGCAGCGACGGCTGCATCAGTTCGAGAAAGGCCAGGCGCACCGTGCCCTGGGGCAGCGCCGCTGCCAGCTTGGCTTGCAGGCGGTCGAAGGGCTCGCGCCAGCGGGCGTCGCGCGCACCGTGGGCGAACAGCACGAGGGCCTGGCGGGGCTGTTCCTGGGCGGCTGAGACCATGCCTTGCCGTCCCGTCAGTGGCGGTCCACCCAGCGCAGCGCGCCGAGGGCGATCAGCAGGTAGAGCGTGCCGGGCACCAGGGCCGAGACGATCGGCGGCCAGGTGTGCAGCAGGCCGACGTGCGAGAACAGTGTGTTGGCCAGGTGGAAGGACAGGCCGAGCATGATGCCGCCGAACACCTTGATGCCGACCGCGCCGGCGCGCGCGTGCAGGTAGGCGAAGGGCAGGGCCAGCGCCACCATGACGAACAGCGTGAGCGGATACACCACCTTCTTCCAGAAGGCGATCTCGTAGCGCTGCGTGTCCTGCTTGTTGTCGCGCAGGTGGCGGATGTAGCGGAACAGGTCCAGCGTGGACATGCGTTCCGGGCTGACCAGCAGCACCGCGAGGATCTGCGGCGTCAGTTCGGAGCGCATCGTCTGCGTGGGGAAGGAGACCTTCTGCGCGCGGAAATGCGGCACCAGGGCATCGGCCCCGTTGCCGGCGGCGCGCGGCAGCTCGATGAAGCGTGTCTCGCTGACGTCGCTGAGCTGCCAGGACTGGGATCCCTGGTAGCGCCCTTCCTTGGCCACGCGGATCACGCTGAGGCGATAGCTGGGGTCGAACTCGTAGATGGTGACGCCGGTGATGCTCTGGTCCGGGCGCAGCCCCGCCACGTTGACAAAGCGGGTCACCTCGCCCTCCGGTTCTTTGTCGCGGTCCTTGACCCAGACACCGGAGCGGAAGCCGGAGGAGACGGTGGCGCCGATCGCCTCGAGCTTGACCTTCTGCGCGAATTCCTCGGCGCGCGGGCCGATGAACTCGCCGAAGACGAAGGTGACGAGCACCAGGGGCACGGCCAGCTTGAACAGCGAGAACAAGGCCTGCCGGGTGTTCAGGCCGGCCACGCGCAGGATGGTGAACTCGGACTGGCTGGCGAGCTGGGACAGCACGTAGATGGCGCTGATCAGTACGGCGATCGGCAGCACCTCGTAGATGCGCGTCGGTGCCTCCAGCATCACGTGGATGAAGGCGACCAGCGTGGTGTACTTGCCGCTCACGCTCTCCAGTTCGCTGAGCATGTCGAAGAAGATGAACAGCGCCAGCACCGCGAACAGGATGAAGACGAAGACGCCGTAGATCAGCCGGCCGAGATAGCGTTCATAGACGCGCAGCACCGTCATGCCTGGCCTCCCTTGCGGGCACGGCCCAGGCCGAACACCGCGCGCCAGCCACCCAGGCTGCGGTTCTGGCGATAGCGGAACAGCAGCAGCGCGCCCAGGAAGGCGGCCAGGTGGAAAGGCCACAGGGCCATGCCGAAGGACAGGCTGCCGGAGCGCACCCAGGACTGTGCCAGGTTGATCAGGTTGCTATAGGTCAGGTAGATCAGCACGGCGAAGACGAGGGGGGTGTAGCGGCCCAGGCGCGGATTCACGTAGGCGAGCGGAATGGCGATCATGGCGAAGTTGAAGGCCAGGATCGGCAGCGACAGGCGCCACAGCAGCTCGCCGAGGTTCTCGCGGGTCGGGTTGTGCACCAGGTCCATGGTGTCGCGGCTCTTGGTCGGCAGGTTGGCGTCGGCCTCGGGAGGCTTGTTGTCCACCTTGACCGCATAGCGGTCGAACTCGACGATGCGGTAGTCGAGCTGGCCGGGCGTGCCGGTATAGCGGCGCCCGTTCTCCATCACCACCAGGCGGTCGCCGTTGGGCATGGACTCGAAGCGGCCCTGGTGGGCCAGGGCCACGCCGATCTTGTCGGACTCGGCGCTGGCGACAAACACGTTGCGCGCGTTCTTCATGTCGCCGTCGATGCCTTCGATGAACAGCACGTAATTGGCGTTGGTGGGTTCGATGAAGCGGCCCGCGGCAATCATCGACAGCACGCCGCGCTGCTCGAAGCGGTCGCGGAACAGCGCGCTCTGCTGGTTGGCCCAGGGCCACGCGAACAGGCCCAGCAGCAGCGCCATCACGATGAAGGGGGCGGCGAACTGCAGCACCGGCTTGACGAGGTCGCGCAGCGAGATGCCGGCCGAGAACCACACCACCATCTCCGAATCCTTGTACCAGCGTGTCAGCACGATCAGGATGGAGATGAACAGCGTGGCGGACAACAGGATGGACAGGTAGCCCACGGTGGCCAGCCCGATCAGCATCAGCACGTCGTTGGGGCTGGCCTGCCCGTTCGCGGCCATGCCGAGGATGCGGATCACGAGCGAGGTCAGCATGAAGGTCAGCATGACCAGGAACACCGCGCCGGCGGTGTAGGCGAGCTCGCGTCGCAAGGCTTGTTGAAAGATCATGCGGTGTCGGTTCCGGGCTGCCGGCCGGCGCGGGCGATGCCACCTGGCGCCGGCGAGCGCGGCGCGCCGGCGGTCCGCAGCGCGGGGCGGCGGCAGGTCGCGGTCAAAAATCGCGGATAATAGGGGCTTTCTATCTTGGACCAGCCCCTGGAAGGAAGCGCGATGGAATTTAGCACAAAAGCCCTGGATTGGAGCAAAGCCGGCCAAAATGGTTTCCTGGCGACCAAGACCGACTGCCTGGTGGTCGGCCTGTTCGAGGGCCAGAGCCTGGACGGCGCGGCCAAGGCGCTGGACGTGGCGACCAAGGGCTTGGTGGCGCGCCTGCTCAAGCAGGGCGATTTCGAAGGCAAGCGCGGTACCCACCTGATGCTGCACGAGGTGGCCGGCGTGGGCGCGGCGCGCGTGCTGCTGGTCGGCCTGGGCAAGGAATCCGCCTTCAGCGACAAGGCCTACGTCGACGCGGTGCGCGCCGCCGTGCGTGCCGTCTCCGACACGCGCTCGGCCTCGGCGCTGTGGTGCCTGCACACCCAGCACCTGCCGCCGGGCCGCGACCTGGCCTGGGGCCTGGTCACCACCGTCACGCTGCTGCGCGAGGCGACCTACCGCCTGCTGGACCGCCACCCCGAGCTCAAGCCGGCCGCGGTCAAGGGCGCCGGCGGCAACGGTAACGGCAAGTCCGCGCTGCGCAAGGTGGTCATCGCCGTCGATGCCGGCGACGCCAAGGCGGCCGCCGCCGCCGTGCTGCGCGGCGCCGCCATCGCCAACGGCGTCGAGCTGGCGCGCGACCTCGGCAATCTGCCTTCCAATGTGTGCACTCCGACCTATCTCGCCAATACCGCGCGTGGCATCGCCAAGCGTTTCAAGCTGAAGGTCGAGGTACTGGGCCGCAAGCAGATCGAGGCGCTGAACATGGGCGCCTTCCTGGCTGTGACCAAGGGTTCGGTCGAGCCGCCCCAGTTCATCGTGTTGCGCTACGAAGGCGCCGGCGCGCGCCAGGCGCCGGTGGTTCTGGTCGGCAAGGGCATCACCTTCGATACCGGCGGCATCTCGCTGAAGCCGGGCGAGGGCATGGACGAGATGAAGTACGACATGTGCGGCGCCGCTTCGGTGCTGGGCACGCTGCAGGCGGTCGCCGAGATGGGCCTGAAGCTCAATGTGATCGCGGTGGTGCCGACCTGCGAGAACATGCCCAGCGGCATCGCCACCAAGCCGGGCGACGTGGTCACCACGATGTCGGGGCAGACCGTCGAGATCCTCAACACCGACGCCGAGGGCCGCCTGATCCTGTGCGACGCGCTGACCTATGTCGAGCGCTTCAAGCCAGCCGCGGTGGTCGACGTGGCGACCTTGACCGGCGCCTGCATCATCGCCCTCGGCCACGTCAATTCGGGCCTGTTCTCGCGCAGCGACGCGCTGGCCGACCAGCTGCTGGCGGCCGGGCGCAAGGCGCTGGACAGCGCGTGGCGCCTGCCGCTCGACGACGAGTACCAGGACCAGCTCAAGTCCAACTTCGCCGACATGGCCAATATCGGCGGCCGCCCGGCCGGCAGCGTCACCGCCGCCTGCTACCTGTCGCGCTTCACCGAGAAGTATGACTGGGCGCACCTGGACATCGCCGGCACCGCCTGGAAGAGCGGCGCGGCCAAGGGCGCGACCGGGCGACCGGTGCCGCTGCTGGCGCAGTTCCTGATGGATCGGGCCGGCTGAGGCAGGGGCCGATGACGCGCATCGACTTCCATAGCAACGTGCCCGACAAGCTGGGCTACGTCTGCCGGCTGGTGCGCAAGGCCTACGGCGCGGGGCTCAAACTGGTGGTGCATGGCGCGCCGACACAGCTGGCCGAACTGGACGCGCGCCTGTGGACCTTCTCCCAGCTCGACTTCCTGCCGCACTGTGGCGCCGAGCACCCGCGCGCGGCAGTCACGCCGATCGTGCTGGCCGCCGGCCTGGAGCGCGTGCCGCACCACCAGGTGCTGATCAACCTGACGGCGCAGGCGCCGGAGCAGTTCGCCAGCTTCGAGCGCCTGATCGAGGTAGTCGGGACCGATTCCGCCGACCGCGCCGCCGGGCGCGAGCGCTACCGCTTCTACCGTGAGCGCGGCTATGCGCTCACCCACCACGATGTCGGCCAGCCCAAGGGGCAGGAGTCCGCATGAGCGAACGCACCACCTCGCGGGTGATCCCTCCCGCCAGCGCCCACGACAGCATTCCGCTGCTGACCGAGGTGATCGAGCTGCCGCCCGACATCCCGCTGCGCTCGTCGCGGCAGGCGGCGCCGTCGGCCGGCGTGGTCGACACCTCGGGCATGGCGCCGTCCGGACTGGTCACGCAGGTCGGCGATACGGGGGCCGAGGACGATGGCGAGGCGGTCCCGCCGCTTTCGCAGCCGGTGCATGCGCCGGTGGAGGCGATTGCCGGAGCGTACGCCGCGCAACAGCAGGTAGCGGCCGGGCCGGCGGGGGACGAAGAGCTGCGCGCCATGCGCAGCGAACTGCTGACGCGCGTGATGATGCGCTTCCGTGCCGAGTGGCCACAGGTGGTGGAGGCGCACACCGAAGCCACGCTGCACGCGCGCCTGGCTCCCCTGACCGCCCAGCTCGCCGCCGAGCTGACCCGTTCGCTCGAGGCCAGGCTGGTGGAGTGGCTGGATGCCACGCTGGAGGAGATCGAAGGCGATCCGGGCGGCTACTGAGCCTACTGAACCTATTGAACCGGAGTCCATTGAGCCTGAGTCGATCGAGCCGGCAGCAGGCGGTGGCAGGTAGCAGACGAAGAAAGAAAAAGCCCGCATGCGGGCTTTTTCTTCGTTGCGGCACCCCGGTTCAGTCCGTTACCGCCCCCTTGCTGGCGGTGGAGGCCAGGCGGGCGAACTTGGCCAGCACGCCACGCGTATAGCGGGGCGTGGGCGGCTGCCAGGCGGCGCGGCGGCGCGCCAGTTCCTCGTCGCTGACGTTCAGCTGCAGCACCAGCTTGTGCGCATCGATGGTAATGGAATCGCCCTCGCGCACCAGCGCGATGGTGCCGCCCACGTAGGCCTCCGGCGCGACGTGGCCGACCACCATGCCCCAGGTTCCGCCCGAGAAGCGACCGTCGGTGATGAAGCCGACCGACTCGCCCAGGCCTTTGCCGATGATGGCCGAGGTCGGTGCCAGCATCTCCGGCATGCCGGGGCCGCCCTTGGGGCCGAGATAGCGCAGCACCAGCACGTCGCCGGCCTGGATGCGGTCGCCCAGGATGGCGTCCATCGCGCTCTGCTCGTCCTCGAAGACGCGCGCCGGGCCGGTGATGACCGGATTCTTCAGGCCGGTGATCTTGGCCACCGCCCCCTCTTCGGCGAGGTTGCCCTTGAGGATGGCAAGGTGGCCTTCCCGGTACAGCGCCTTCTCGATCGGCAGGATCACGTCCTGGTCCGCGCGCGGGGTGTCCGGCACGTGTTCCAGTTCCTCCGCCAGCGTGCGCCCGGTGATGGTCAGGCAATCACCGTGCAGCAGGCCCGCCTTGAGCAGGATCTTCATCACCTGCGGAATACCGCCGGCACGGTGCAGGTCGGTCGCCACGTACTGGCCGGAGGGCTTCAGGTTGCAGATCACGGGCACGCGGCGGCGGATGCGCTCGAAGTCGTCGATGCTCCATTCCACCTCGGCCGAATGGGCGATGGCCAGGTAATGCAGGACCGCATTGGTCGAGCCGCCGGTGGCCATGATCAGCGAGACGGCGTTCTCGATCGAGCGGCGCGTGATGATGTCGCGCGGCTTGATGTCGCGGCGGATGGCCTCTACCAGCACGCGCGCCGATGCCGCAGCGCTGTCGACCTTCTCCTGGTCGGGATTGGCCATGGTGGAGGAATACAGCAGCGACATGCCGAGCGCTTCGAAGGAGGAGCTCATGGTGTTGGCTGTGTACATGCCGCCGCAGGAGCCGGTGCTCGGACAGGCATTGCGCTCGATGCCTTCGAAGTCCTCCTCGCTCATGCGCCCCGCGGTGAACTCGCCCACCGCCTCGAAGGACGAGACGATGGTCAGGTCCTTGCCTTTCCAGTGGCCTGGCCTGATCGTGCCGCCATAGACATAGATGCCCGGCACGTTGGTGCGCGCCAGCGCCATCATGCCGCCCGGCATGTTCTTGTCGCAGCCGCCGATCACCACCACGCCGTCCATCCACTGGCCCTGGGCGGCCGTTTCGATGCAGTCGGCGATGACCTCGCGCGAGATCAGCGAGTACTTCATGCCCTCGGTGCCCATCGACATGCCGTCCGAGATGGTCGGCGTGCCGAACACCTGCGGGTTGGCGCCGGCCTCCTTGAGCGCGCCGATGGCGGCGTCGGCCAGGCGCTGCAGGCCGGCATTGCACGGCGTGATGGTGGAATGGCCGTTGGCGATGCCCACCATCGGCTTGTCGAAGTCTTCCTTCCTGTAACCCAGCGCGTAGTACATCGAGCGGTTGGGCGAGCGCGCCACGCCTTGCGTGATGTGCTGCGAGCGTTTGTTGTCTGCCATGGCGGGGATCTCCGGGGACGTAAGGCTCTGCGCGGGGCGCACGGGGATGTTGTGTGGCAGACAGCATGCGACTTGCATTTTTGCCTGTCAAATATATTATTCGATCCCTATTGAGTCGAAATCCATATCAATGATCGAGGATCGGAAGGAGCACGCGAGGTGGACCTGCGCCAGTTGCGCTATTTCGTGACGGTGGCGGAGGAGCTGCACTTCGGCCGTGCCGCCCGTCGCCTGGCGATGACCCAGCCGCCGCTGTCGCAGCAGATCCAGGCACTCGAGGAGGAGATCGGGGTGCCGCTGTTCCAGCGCACGCGGCGTTCGGTGGCGCTGACGCCGGTCGGGCAGCAATGGCTGCCGGAGGTGCGGCGCGTTCTGGCCGATGCCGCGGCACTGCCCGGCCTGGCGCAGCGGCTCGCGCGCGGCGAGCTCGGCTCGCTGGCGCTGGCCTTCGTCAGCACGGCCGACTACGGCATCCTGCCGGACCTGCTGCGCCGCTTCCGTGCCCGCCATCCCGAGGTGCAGCTGCAACTGCGCGAGGCCACCAGCGACGTCCAGTTCGAAGCGCTGGCCGAGGGCAGCATCGATGCCGGCCTGGTGATCCGCCCCCAGATGGCGGCCCTGCCGGCCGGCCTGTCCTATGTGCCGCTGATGCGCGAGCCCCTGGTGCTGGCGGTGCCCGAAGGCTGGCGCGGCCGGCGCGACAGCCTCGGGGGCGAGGCGCCCGTGTCCTTGCGCGAGGTGGCGGACGAGCCACTGATCATCTTTCCGCGCCGCAGCGCGCCGGCGTTTTATGACATCATTACGGGCTGCTATGCGCGCGAAGGTATCCATCCAGCGATCGCGCAGGAAGCCATCCAGATGCAGACCATCGTCAGCCTCGTGTCGGCCGGCATGGGCGTGGCGCTGGTACCGGCCTCCTTGTGCAACCTTCGCCGTACCGGTGTGTCCTACCTGCCGCTGCACGGCGACCTGCCGCCGATCGAGACCGGCCTGGCGTGGCGCGCGAGTGGCGCCGGCATCGGTCCGGTGCTGCGTGCTTTCATCGAGATCGCGACCTCGCCTGCCATCGGCGTGTCGCACGGGGATGGCATAAGCAGCGCAAAGACGGCGCCCGCGCGGCCGCAGACCCATTCCACCGACCCCGCCAACTTCCCGCGACAATCCTGAACCCACCATGCTGATTCATCCGCAATTCGACCCGGTCGCCATCCACCTGGGCCCGCTGGCCATCCGCTGGTACGGCCTGATGTACCTGGTCGGCTTCATCCTGTTCCTGGTGTTCGGGCGGCGGCGCATCCAGCAGCCGCAGATGGCGGCGCAGGGCTGGAACGCCAAGGATCTCGACGACATGCTGTTCTTCGGCGTGCTCGGCGTGATCCTGGGCGGGCGGCTGGGCTATGTGCTGTTCTACAAGCCCGAGTACTACCTGAGCCATCCGCTGGAGATCGTGCGCGTGTGGGAAGGGGGCATGGCCTTCCACGGCGGCTTCCTCGGCGTGATCATCGCGATGTGGCTGTTTGCGAAGCTGAGGCACCGCCACTGGATGGAGGTGACCGACTTCATCGCGCCGATGATCCCCTGCGGCCTGGCGGCCGGCCGCATCGGCAACTTCATCAACGGTGAATTGTGGGGCCGGCCGACCACGCTGCCCTGGGGCATGGTCTTCCCGCAGGCCGGCGACAGCATCCCGCGCCATCCTTCGCAGCTCTACCAGTTCGCCGGCGAAGGCGTGGCGTTGTTCATCATCCTGTGGCTGTTCGCGCGCAAGCCGCGGCCGATGGGCGCGGTGTCCGGCCTGTTCCTGGTCGGCTATGGCAGTTTCCGCTTCCTGGCTGAATTCGCACGCGAGCCCGACAGCTTCCTCGGCCTGCTGGCGCTGCACCTGTCCATGGGCCAGTGGCTGAGCCTGCCGATGATCGTCGCCGGCCTCCTGATGATGGTCTGGGCCTATCGCCGCCAGGCGCGCGCGGAGGCGGCCGGGGTGTCGCGCGGCTGAAGGCGGGGGCTCGGGCCGCGTCCTTCGTGCCTCCTCGGCAAGCCCGCGTTGCCCTGCCTCAATCGTGCGCGGAGCCGGCCCACCCGAAGTCCGCCCTAGTTCGTATTAAGTTCGTCCTGAGTTCGCGGGCAGGCCCGCGCCATGCGTTGTCATGAGCGCTCGCAAGGCCCCAGCCTTGCGGCGCTTCGTTCCCGGCCGCGCGTGACGTCTCGATAGACTCAGTTGTCCAGCGAATTCAAGAAGCAGGACGCTAACGCGCCTCGCGCAGCGCGGCGATACGCTCGCGCGTAAGCGGGTGCGAGGAGAAGAAATCGCTGCCGCCTTCGTCGGCGGTGCCGGTCGCAGCGGAGGCGGAAGATGTGGCGGAACGGGCGCCGTGCGCATCTTCCAGGGCCTGCAGCACGTCGGCGAGCGCAGCCACCCGCAGCTGGTTCGCGCGCATGACCTCGACCGCGTAGGCGTCGGCCTCGCGCTCATGCGTGCGCGAGTAGCGCAGTGTCAGCAACGCCGCCGGCGCGCTGGCCAGCACCGAAGAGAAATCACCGAGGAAATAGGCCGCCACCGCGCCCACCGCCGAAGCCTGGATCAGTTGCTGCAGGCCGTGCCGGCGTGCCACATGTCCGGCCTCGTGCGCCAGCACGCCCATCAGGCCCGGACCGGTGCCGGCCAGGCGCACCAGTTCGTCGGTGACCACGATGGTGCCGCCCGGCAATGCCAGGGCGTTGGCCCCCAGCCGCCCGCCCTGGCGGAACAGGATGCGATAGCGGTGGCCGGGGTCGGCCGGCAGGCGCAGGGCGGCAAAGTCGTCGCGGATGCGCTGTTGTTCGGCCGCCGGCAGTTTCGACGGTGCAACCCATCCTTCATCGAGGCTGCGCAGCGCGGCCTGGCCGATGCTGTCCTCGAGCGCGACCGGGACCGACCTTGCCAGCCGGGCCGCGGCCCAGGGCAGCAGCAGGGTGTAGGACAGCACCAGCACGGCAAGCAGGCCCAGCAGCGCTGCCGTGGCCAGGCGCCAGCTGTTCTGCGCCCGCACCACCCAGCCCTCGCGGTGGCCGGTGGCGGCCAGAAGCGCGTCGAAGGCGGCGTGGTCGGCGATCTCGCAGTGCGCGCCGTCGGCGAAGGTGACCAGGCGCGGGGCGCGCCGCACTCGCTCCGACACGCGCAGGGCGGACAGCGGCTCGCGGCGCAGTTCCGTGCCCTCGCTGTCGCGCAGCACGGCCTGCTTCCCGTCCACCGTCAGGCTGGCAGGCTGCGCGCGGGAGGAGCGCCCATCGAAATAGGTGGCGGCGACCATGGCGGCGGCGGCGGGCTCAGAGGGCGATGTCGATGTCGTACCAGTCCACCGCCGCATCGCCCAGCGCGCCGACCTGCTCGGCCTCGCCGGCGACGAAGCTGTCAAGCGGCCCGGCTGCCAGCAGGGTGACGCAGGCCAGGCGGTAGCGCAGCGCGCGCACGCGGGCGAAGGGCGCGAACAGCCCGAGCGTCAGCACGATGCCGACCAGGTTGCTCAGCACGAGGCAGAAATAGCGGAACGCACCGACTTCGCTGCGGAAGCGGTGCGGGCCGAGCGTGGTGTGGTTCCACACCAGGTTCTGCAGCCGTGCCAGGAAGAAAGGACCTATCGCCAGCGAGGCAACGTAGAAGGCGCCCACTGACAGCGCCGTAGCGAGCATGGCACGCTGGGGCCCATGACCCAGCAGCGAACCGAGGCCGACGCCGATGGCGATGCCGCATAGCGCGGCGATCACGACCAGGCCCAGCATCATGGCAAAAGTGCGCAGGTACACGCCGTAGAACGCGCCCGCATGGGCCGAGAAGGCAAAGGGTACGGTGCCGTAGCGGGTATGCTCGTGCTGGTACTGCTTGAAGCGCTGGTGGGCCAGCGGCGCCAGCATGCCGAGCGTGGCCGCCGTTGCGAGCGGCCACAGCAGGAAGACCCGGTAGCCGCCGGCATCGCCGCCGGTGAAGGCGAAGCGCAGGCCGCGGTAGCTCGAATTGGCCAGGCGGAAGCGCAGCGAGCGCACCAGCAGCGGCGGGAATACCAGGACCAGGGCCAGGCCCAGCAGCAGCGGCAGCCACACGGAGAACTGGCCGGCCATATTGAAGGCCAGCATCAGCACGAGGACGATGGCGCGGCCTTTCAGGATCGCCAGCGGGCGGCCGTGATAGTCGAAGGTGGCGCCGTCGAGCTCGGTGTTCCGATAGAAGTACTGCAGCGTGCGGACCTTGGCCCAGGCCGAGTAGATGCCCAGCGTGACCACGCTGAGCAGCGCATTGACGATCCAGATGCGGAAGTACTCGGAGCCGGACCCGGTAAAGCGCAGGGGCAGGGCATGCGATGTTGCGGGCGTCTCGTGGTCCGCGGCGATCGTGTCGGGGCTGGATGACATGGTGCGTTCCTCTGCCTGACTGGCGGTTTCGGGAAATGGGCGCAGCCGGGCGGCAAGGGTTGCATGGATGCAACCGATTGGATCGCTGCAGGAGCGCCGGTGCGCGCACATTGTCGCACCCGGTGGACGGTGCGGGACGGAAAACAGTCGTTTCCGCTGTTGGAAACTTCTCACTTGCCGCGTCCGCGGGCGTTGCAGCATAGATACATGCTGTTACATATTTATCTGTTTGTAACAACTTGGCGCGGCCTTCCCCCAAGGAAATCAGGGGCTTATGCACCCTGGCACGCGAATCGCTAAGTTACCGCTACAACAAACCAAACGAGACGCGCAGGGAGCAGACCGCGTCCACACTCATCATCATTGGAACGGGGACGCGCCCCGGCAACGGAGCGCATTGCGGTATGACGGGGGTAGGTGCCGGGCCGGCATCGCATTGCACGGCCCACGCCAGGTCCGGCCGCCGAGCCGGGCAGCGATGAACGGGCGAGCACTTGTGGGCGCGGGCGGATGCCGCCGGGAGGCGGTATCCGTCCCGCCGTCTGTTCGCTGTGCTTGTCTGGCCACCCTGCTTCGCATCACTTTCTTTTACCGTCTCTTCCCGCCTTCTTCCATCTTGGCTCGAATCCGCCATCCAGCTTGCGCCCGCGGCGCGGAGCTGTCCGGATCCTGGTGCGCTGCATCATCGAAATCGCTTGCCGGATGTCTGGCGTTATTCATAATTATGAATTATTGCGCCTGAGGCACCGCATCGATGCGGTGCGGCGGGCAGAGCCGCACGCGGGCATGCCGGCCCGCGCAGCCTGGCGCGACACCGGGGGAAAATCCGTGCGCATCGTGCAGCAAGCCCTGTATCTCGAAGTCGCCGAGCGGCTGCGCGCCATGATCGGCGAACACGCCTTGCCCTCGGGCGCCTGGATCGACGAAGTGGCGCTGGCGGGCGAACTGGGCATCTCGCGCACGCCGCTGCGGGAAGCGCTCAAGGTGCTGGCGGCCGAAGGTCTGGTGCGCCTGGAGCCGCGCCGCGGCTGCGTGGTCAACGAACTGTCCGAGCAGGATCTGGACGAGATCTTCCCGCTGATGGCGCTGCTCGAAGGGCGCTGCGCCTATGAGGCGGCGCGCAAGGCCAGCGCCGCCGATCTCGACGCGCTTGAGGGCCTGCACGCTGAACTCGCAGATCACGCGTGTGCCGGGCGCATCGATGCCTACTATGAAACCAACTACCAGATCCACGAGGCCATCCAGCGCCTCGCCGGCAACCGCTGGCTGAGCGGACTGATCAGCGACCTGCGCAAGGTGCTGCGCCTGTCCCGTCACAAGAGCCTGAAATTGCCGGGCCGCATCCAGGAATCCTGCGCGGAGCACCTGTCGGTCTTTTCAGCGCTCAAGGCACACGATCCCGAAGGCGCCGAGGCGCTGATGAAGACCCACCTGCTGCGCCAGCGCGCCGCGCTCAAGACCCTCGACGCGGAGGCGCCGCACGTGCCGCCGGCCCGGGCGGCGCAGGCCTAGCTGCCCTGCCGCGAGGTTTCCATTCCTCCCCTTCCTTCATTTCCTGCAACGCACCGACGACAGGCATTCCATGAGCTCTCTCGATACTGGCGACAAGGATATCGGCGGCACCACGGTCAGCGCGCCGCTCAGTGAAGGAGGCGCCCCGTCCGCCTCCCTGCTTTCGCGCTTCGGGCGCTGGTGGCAGCGCAAGGACGCGCCGGCGCGCACGGCGCCGGCCGAGGCTCAGCCGGAGCTGCTGTCCACGCGCGCGCAGCGCCGTCAGCGCGAGCAGTTGCGCCTGTGCTTCGACGCCCGCCTCACCGACAGTGCCGCCAACGCGGCGGCACAATCCTGGCGTGCCGTGTACGAGGCGGCCTCGGAAGCGTTGCGCCAGGCCATGCTCGCGGTGCTGGCGGAGGTGGCGGCCAGCGGCAGCACCGCAGAGCCCGAAGGTGGCAAGGGGGGCACGGCGCTGTCGCAGGCCCTGTCGAACGCGCGCATCCGCTTCTTCAAGCGCATGGCCGCGCTGCATGGCCAGCCGGGGCCGGACGGCTCGGCGTGCGGGCTGCATTTCCTCATCGCACTGCGCGCCGACATGCTGCGCTGGCATAAGCGCATGCCCGGCCTGCGCGCGCTCGACGAGGACCTGGAGGCGATGTTCTCCAACTGGTTCGACGTCGGCCTGCTCGAGCTGCAGCCCATCACCTGGGACTCTCCCGCGTCGCTGCTGGAAAAGCTGATCCGTTATGAGGCCGTACACGAGATCGCCTCGTGGGCCGACCTGCGCAACCGTCTCGATTCCGATCGCCGCTGCTACGCCTTCTTCCACCCGCGTATCCCGCGTGAGCCGTTGATCTTCGTCGAAGTGGCCTTCGCGCCCGAGATGTCGGCCAATGTGCAGGCGCTGCTCGACGAGGCGGCGCCCCTGGAGGACCTGCGCCGCGTCAAGTGGGCCATCTTCTACTCGATCTCGAACACGCAGGCGGGTCTGCGCGGCGTCAGCTTCGGCAACTTCCTGCTCAAGCGCGTGATCGAGGAGTTGCAGCGCGAGTTTCCCAAGCTCAAGCAGTTCGCCACGCTGTCGCCGATCCCGGGCTTTGCCGACTGGCTGCGCAAGCAGGACAGCGCCGCCGTGGCCACCGTGCTGGGCGAGAAGCGCCTGGCGCGCTGGCGCGAGCGCCATGGCGGCACGCCCGCCGACGGCGCAGGCTGGGTGGCCGCGCTGACTGAGTGCGCCGCCGCCGGAGACGAAGCGCCGGCACGGGAGGCGGGCATGGCACTGGCCGCACATTTCCTCGTGCGCGAGCGCAGCCGCGAGGCGCCGGCCGATCCGGTGGCACGCTTTCACCTGGGCAACGGCGCTTGCGTGGAGCGCCTCAACTGGGCCGCCGATCTCTCCAAGAAAGGGCGGGCCCAGTCCTGCGGCATGATGGTCAATTATCTCTACGTGCCCGACGCGCTCGACGACAATCTGGCGCGCCTGGGCGAGGGCAACCCGCGCATGAGCCGCGCGGTGGCCAAGCTGTTGTAGGCCGGCAAGGGGCCTGAGACGGGTCGCGGCCCGTCTCGGGCGTGCCCACCGGTGTCTGCAGCTGGTTTTGGTTTTGGCGGTTCGCGGTTCGCGGTTGGCAGTTGGCAGTCGGTAATCGGTAGTCCGCAGTGCAACGACAAGAACGACCATAACGATGCGAGGAGACAAGATGATGCAACGCCAGTCGAGACTGGGCGCGCGCGTGGCCGCGCTCGCCGCCGCGGGGGCCGCCTGCCTGGGCCTGGCCGCGCCGGCGGCACAGGCCGAAGCGTGGCCGGCCAGGCCGGTCACGGTGATCGTGCCATTCCCCGCCGGAGGCGGCACCGATGCCTTCGCGCGGCCGCTGACCGCACAGTTGTCCAAGCAGCTCGGCAAGCAGTTCGTGATCGACAACCGCGGCGGCGCGGGCGGTACCGTCGGCGCCAGCCTGGCGGCCAAGGCCGCGCCGGACGGCTACACCTTGTTCATCGGCGGTGCCCACCATGCGATCGCGCCGTCCTTCTACAAGAAGCTCGACTACGACATCGAGCGCGACTTCGTGCCGGTCACGCTGATCGCGCAGCCGCCGCAGGTGATCGTGGTGAATCCCGCCAAGGTGCGTGCCGGCACGCTGGCCGAGCTGGTCGATTTCGCGCGCAAGAATCCCGGCAAGCTGAACTACGGTTCGGCGGGCAACGGTTCCGCCCACCACCTGGCGGGCGAGCTGTTCAAGCTGCAGACCAAGACCGATATCGCGCACGTGCCCTACAAGGGAGCCGGCCCCGCGCTGTCCGACCTGATGGCGGGCCAGGTCGACATGATGTTCGACGGGCTCGGCTCCTCCGCGCAGCACATCCGCTCCGGCCGCATCAAGGCGCTGGCGGTGGCCGCGAGCAAGCGCTCGGCAGCCTTCCCCAACGTGCCCACCGCGGCCGAGGCGGGCGTGGCGAACTATGATGTCTCGACCTGGTACGCGCTGTGGGCGCCGAAGGGAACGCCGCGCGAAGTCGTCGAGCGGCTCCATGCCGAAGTGGAGAAGGCCTTGAATACCCCTGAACTGAAGCAGATCTGGCTCAACAACGGCTCCGAGACGCCGGCCTACACGCCGGAGCAGTTCGGCAAGTTCCTGCATGCCGAGGTGGCGCGCTGGGCCCAGGTGGTACAGCAGTCCGGCGCCACCATCGACTGATGCCGGTGGCTACCATGCAGAAACCGCTCTTGCCGTGCATCGCATGCCGTCCCGTAACGCAGGCGGGAGAGCGCCGATGAGCGGCCATGTCACCCTGGGGCGCGCCGGGCAGGTCGCGACCGTCACGCTGTCTCATCCTGGCAGGCTCAACGCGATCTCGGCCGCGATGTGGCGCGAGCTGGCCGCGGCCTTTGCCACGCTGGCCGGGGAGCGCGCGCTGCGCTGCGTGGTGGTGCGTGGCGACGGCGGCCATTTCGCCGCCGGTGCCGACATCGCCGAGTTCCCGGTGGAACGCGCCGACACCGCCGCCGTGCGCCGCTACCATATGGACATCATCGCCCCGGCCCTGGCTGCCGTGGCGCATTGTCCGTTGCCCACCGTGGCGATGATCGAAGGCGTCTGCGTCGGCGGCGGCCTCGAGATCGCCTGCCATTGCGACCTGCGCGTGGCCGCTGCCGACGCGCGCTTCGGCGTGCCCATCAACCGGCTCGGCTTCCCCATGGCGCCGGGCGAGCTGCAGGGATTGCTGGCCCTGGCGGGGCGTGCGGTCACTCTGGAGATCCTGCTCGAGGGACGGGTGTTCGGCGCGGCCGAGGCCCAGGCCAAGGGGCTGCTGACGCGCGTGGTGGCAGCGGACGCACTGGCCGCCGAGGTCGAGGCCACGGTGGCCCGCATCGCTGCCGGCGCGCCGGCAGCGGCCCGCATCAACAAGGCTACCATCCGGCGCCTGGCGCCACAGCCGGAGCCGCTCTCCGAAGCCGAGCTGGCGGCGCATTTCGCCTATGTGCCGGGGCACGACCATGCCGAGGGCGTGGCCGCCTTCCTGGCGCGCCGGCCGCCGCGCTTCACCGGCGACTGACAGCGCCGCGCGCCGCGCAGGGGAGTCATCTGCTATTGTCCTTTTCCGCTTCCCGTTCTTCTTCCGCACCTCCTTTCGCACGTCCTTTTGCATCCGATCGCACCATGAACGCCAACCTGTTCGCCCTGTTCGAATCCCGCTTCCCGGCGGACCGCAGCGCCTGCTGCATCGAGACCCACGACGGCCTCTACTACAGTTGGGATGACCTCGACCGGGCCACCGCCAAGCTGGCCAACCTGCTGGCCTCGCTGCAGTTGCCAGAGGGCTCGCGCGTCGCCGTGCAAGTGGAGAAGTCGCCCGAGGCCCTCTTCCTCTACCTCGCCACGCTGCGCGCCGGCTACGTCTACCTGCCGTTGAATACGGCGTACCAGGAGGCGGAGATCGACTATTTCCTCGGCAATGCCGAGCCTGCCGTGGTGGTGTGCAGCAGCGCGAATTTCCACTGGGTCTCCAAGCTGGCCTTCCGCCATGGCAGCGCCAAGGTCTTCACGCTCGACGAGCACCGCTCGGGTTCGCTGCTGGATCGCGCCGCCGCCCAACCCGACACCTTCGAGACCGTGCAGCGCGCGCCGGACGATCTGGCGGCCATCCTCTACACCTCGGGCACGACCGGACGCAGCAAGGGCGCCATGCTGAGCCACGGCAACCTGTCATCGAACGCGCAGACGCTGCACGAGTACTGGGGCTGGCGCGCCGACGACGTGCTGCTGCACATGCTGCCGATCTTCCACGTGCACGGCCTCTTCGTCGCTTCGCACGGTGCCTTGCTGGCAGGCGCCAAGATGATCTGGCTGCCGAAGCTGGACATAGCCCAGGCGCTCAGGCACCTGCCGCGCTCGACCGTGATGATGGGCGTGCCGACCTACTACGTGCGCCTGCTGCAGGAGCCGCGCTTCGATGACGATACCTGCCGCCGCATGCGCCTGTTCGTGTCGGGCTCGGCGCCGCTGCTGCTGGAGACCTTCGACAGTTTCCGCGAGCGCACCGGCCACACCATCCTCGAGCGCTACGGCATGAGCGAGACCGTGATGCTGGTCTCCAATCCCTATGACCCCGCCCTCGGCGAGCGCATCGGCGGCACCGTCGGCATGCCGCTGCCCGGCGTGTCGGTGCGCGTGGTCGACGGCGAAGGCAGGCCCTGCGCCGCCGGCGAGATCGGCAATGTGGAAGTGCGGGGTCCCAATGTGTTCCACGGTTACTGGCGCATGCCGGAGAAGACCCGTGAGGAATTCACCGCGGACGGCTGGTTCAAGACCGGCGACGTCGGGCGCTTCGGCGGCGCCATCGTCAGCCAGGCCGGCGAGCGCGTGGTGCCGGACAACTACCTGACCATCGTCGGGCGCAGCAAGGACCTGATCATCTCGGGGGGCTACAACGTCTACCCGAAGGAAATCGAGAGCTTCATCGACGAGATGCCCGGCGTGGTGGAGAGCGCCGTGATCGGCGTGCCGCACGCGGACTTCGGCGAAGCGGTGGTGGCGGTGGTGGTGGGCAGGCCCGGTGCGCAGATCGACGAGGCGGCCATGATCGGCACGCTCAAGGCGCGTATCGCGAACTTCAAGGTGCCCAAGCGCGTGCACGTGGTCGAGGAGCTGCCGCGCAATACCATGGGCAAGGTGCAGAAGAACGTGCTGCGGCAGCAGTTCGCCGCGCTGTAAGGCCGCGCCAGACGGCCTCCCGGCCCCGCCATGGTGGCGGCGGGGCCGGGGGGCGCCTTACTTGAGCATCTGCACGGTGCCGCTGACGGTCACCGTGACCTGGGCCTTGCCGCCCTCGACCGGTACCGGCGCCGCATCCGAGACCATGGCCTTGGCTGCGTACATGCGCGGCATCGGCATGACCGCGCCGCCTTCGTTGAGCGAGACCTCGCGGATGGTGTAGCTGCCGTAGCCGAACAGCCTGGCGGTGGCCTGCGCCTTGTCGCGGAAGCTGGACACGGCCTGTTCGACCAGCTTGGTCTCGGCGGCCTGGCGTGCTTCGCGCGACAGCGAGAAGGCGATGCTCTGCACCTGCATCTGGCTGGCCAGCTGGCCGGCCAGCTTGGACACGGCGGCGAAATCCCGCGATTGCAGCACGACCTCGGCACGTCCGCGCCAGGCATTGATGCGGCCGTTGCGGTCGGTGGTCGGGTGGATGGTGAATCCGCCCGATTCCGCCTGCACGCCCGCGGTGCGCTTGGCCTGCGCGATCACCTCCTGCGCGCGCGCCGACAGCGCGGACGAGATTGCGGCCGGCTCGCTGCCTTCCTGTTCGGCTGCGAGCGTCATGCGCACGGTGTCGGTCGGCACATCGGTGGCGGCATCGGCGGACAGCGACAGCACGCCCGCAGGGGCCGGCAGGCCCTCCGCATGGACCGGTCCGCCCTGGGCGGCGGCGACCATGGCCGTGGAACCCAGCAGGGTGGCGGCGATCATTTTCTTCATCTTGTTCTCCCGTTCGAAGTCACGCGTGTTCAGACGCGGGATGGCGGCCAACGTTCCGTGCCGGCCATCCCCACCTTGTATCGACTTGTATCCGGGCGGACCGAGGCGGCCGTCATGCAGCCGTCACGCGGGCGCTATGCCTGCAGGGCCTGCAGCCCCTTCCACAGCATGTAGCCGGCCAGGCAGGCAAGCAATACAGCGAAGGCGCGGCGCAGCTGCGCCACGTCCATGCGGTGCGCGGCGCGCGCGCCCAGCGGCGCGGTCAGCACGCTGGCCGTCGCCACCACCGCCAGGGCCGGCAGGTAGACGTAGCCGAACGATCCCGCCGGCATGCCTGCCAGGCCGAGGCCGCTCCACACGTAGCCGATCACGCTCGCCACCGCGATGGGGAAGCCGAGCGCGGCGGAGGTGGCCACCGCATTGTGGATCGGCACGTTGCACCAGGTCATGAAGGGCACCGAGACGAAGCCGCCGCCCGCGCCGACCAGGCTCGACACGAAGCCGATCACCGTGCCGGCGCCGACCATGCCGCCGGGCCCGGGCAACTGGCGCGAGGGCGCCGGCTTGCGCGCGCGCAGCATCTGCAGCGCCGAGAAACCGACGAAGCCGGCGAACAGCAGCGACAGCCAGCCGGTCTTGAGCGCGGCGAAGACCTTGCCGCTGCCGATCAGGCCGCCCACCAGGATGCCCGGCGCGAGCGCACAGGCTAACGGCCAGCGTACGGCGCCGCGCCGATGGTGGGCCCGTACCGACGACAGCGAGGTGAACAGGATGGTCGACATCGCAGTGGCGATGGCCATGTGCACGATGACCTCGGCGGGAAAGCGCAGCACGGTGAAGAGCAGCGTCAGGAAGGGCACCATCATCATGCCGCCACCCACGCCGAGCAGTCCGGCGCAGAAGCCGGTGAAGGCGCCGAGCAGCAGCAGGGCGGGAATCAGGACGGGCAGGTCGGCTAGGCTCATGGCCGGGAGCGGGGGCTCGGCGGAAGGGGCGCCATGCGGCGGGCGTCAGCGCATCAGGCGCGTGGTGATGTAGCGCCATTCGGCCGGGGTCACCGGCGTGATCGAGAGCCGGTTGCCGCGCCGGAGCACGACCATGTCGGCCAGCGCCTCGTGCGCGCGCAGCTCGGGCAGGGAGATCAGCGCGCTCTTCTGCACGAAGCGCACGTCCACCAGCATCCAGCGTGGCGCTTCCGGCTTGGAGGCGGCGTCGTAGTAGTGGCTGGCCCGCTCGAACTGCGTCGGGTCAGGGTAGGGCGTCGAGCAGACCTCGGCCAGGCCGGCAATGCCGGGCTCCGGGCACGAGGAGTGATAGAACAGCACGCCGTCGCCGACGCGCATGGCATCGCGCATGAAGTTGCGCGCCTGGTAGTTGCGCACGCCGGTCCAGGGCAGGGTGCCCCGTTCGGCGAGCGTGTCGATGCTGGCCTCGTCTGGCTCCGATTTCATCAGCCAGTACTGGCGGGCGCGGGTTTCGGCGGCGGGCGTGGCGGAACGGCTCATCAGCAGATCCTCTGGTGGCGCGGCGGCGGGCCGCAAGTGACGACCGCCGAGCCGGCCGCAGGCAAGAACGCAGGCAAGAAAAAAGGCGGTGGTCTGCACCACCGCCTTGTTGAAGGGGGTCCCCGCCTCGGCCGCTGGGTCGGCATCCTGAACCCAAGTGAGGTTCAGAGTGGCTGCGGAAGTCGCATTTCGGGTACATCACCCACTCAGGGAGTCCAGGCTCGGCCCGGACTATGAATGTTGTGACGCGCTCGCCCACGCGACATGATCCCGCACCATGCAATGCATATCGGTTCAAGGAGTTTATGACCCTTACGAACCAGGCAGGGAAACTGTCAAACGTCTGACTTTCGAAGATCACCCGGAGCGGAGCACCAAGTGCGATGTCAGACGTTTGCCGTTTCTAACTAGGATGGGATGAGAACGGCGGCCAGGCGCGGTAACCCGACCATTTTGCTGCACCTGTGTGGCGTCGTGCAGTCTGGCTACACTATACACCGCACTGTCTCGCAGACCAAGCCCGTCGTACCGGACCGTTACATTTTGCGCACGGTGCGCGACATCCGCTCCACATCCCGCCGCGGCCGGCTTCAGCTCCGCGCGGCCGGCGCGTCGGTTCCCACGTGTGCGTACTGCCGCAGTGCCTCGTCGGCACGCTCGTTGAGTTCGCGGATGCGGGCACGTACGGCGTCCACCGGGATCGCGCCTTCCTCCTGCTGCTTGCGCTGCGCCGCCAGCAGGTCGGAGGCGAGGCTGATGGCCGCCATCACTGCCACACGCTCCACACCCTTGGCGCCGCCGCCGGACTTGAGGCGGGTCATGCGCCCATCGACCAGCGAAACCGCCTCCAGCAGCGCGGCCTCGTTTTCTGCCGCGATGGCGAAGCGGTAAGCCTGGCCGGCGATATTGACTTCGACTTGCTTGTTGCTCATGCATGTTCTCCGGAGGCTTGCTGCCGGGGCTGGGCGGCTTCGCCCTCGCCGAGCAGGTCGAGCTGGCGCGCATCGCCTGCCGTGGGCAGCTTGTCGAGGATGGACTGGATGCGCAACTGCGCTTCCTCGATCTTGATGTTCAGCAGCTCGCGGTCGGCCGCCATGGCCTCGCGCTCGCCGCGCAGTTGGTCGGCTTCGGCACGCAGGCGTCCGATCTCCTCGCGCAGCCGCTGGTTTTCCGCCGCCAGGGTGTCCGCGTGATGCAGCACGCGGCCGATCTTGGCGGCGAGTTGTTCGAGTTCGTTGAGCATAGTGCCTGTCGGGTGCATGGTGTCGGAGTATCCGGATTCTAGCCCAAGCGCCGCCATGCCAGCGATGCGCGAGGCGCCGTTGTGACCCCGCAACCGCGGCGAAGTTGCCAGCATTGTATTGGCATCGCCCTTGCAACGTCGGCCAACCGCCACCGTGGCGGCGGTTCCGCGGCGCGCATTGACGCTGGCGGGGAAACTGCCTACACTCGCGCACGCTTCAGGTGCTCGCCCCCTCGTCGCCACGCGGGGGCAGTTCAACGGGAAACAGGGAGCCGCACCGACGCCAGGTCGGGACGGGCCAACCTGTGCTGCCCCCGCAACGGTAAGCGACGCGAATCCGCATCCCGGTTTCGCAAGGCCGGTCAACCAGCCACTGGGTCCACATGGGCCCGGGAAGGCGGCCGTGCTGAGGTCGCCAGCCCGGATACCGGCCTGGACGCGGGCGGCCGCCCTTGTGCGGCACGCTTCATCGCCATTCGGCCCGCGGGGGAACGGGCCCGGCCGTCTTTCCTGCCCCTACGTTATGCGTTCATCGCTTTACAGGTTGAATCGCCCGGCACTGCCTCCGGCGCGATCGTCCTTCGCCATCGTATTCGCGACCCTTGCCACGTCCGCCCTGACTTCTGCGCATGCTTACGCGCAGTCTGCAAGCGAGCAGCCTGCCACCCAGCTCGCACCGGTGGTTGTCACCTCGACGCGCACCGCGCAGCCCATTACCGACGCGCTCGCGCATACCACAGTCGTGACGCGGGACGACATCATCAACTCACAGGCGCCGGATCTGCGTACGCTGCTGCGCAGTCAGGCCGGCGTTGAGTTTGCTACCAACGGCGGCATGGGGGCCAACACCTCGCTCTATCTGCGTGGTGCCAATTCCAACCAGGTGCTCATCCTGATCGATGGCGTGCGGGTGTCCTCGTCCAGCACGGGTACTGCTCAACTCGCCAACATCCTGCCCGACCAGATTGACCACATCGAAGTTGTGCGGGGCAACGTGTCAGCGCTCTATGGATCAGACGCCATTGGCGGCGTGGTACAGATCTTCACGAAGAGCGGTGCGGGCCAAGCGCCGGCGGCCAATGCGCAAGTGGAATACGGTAGCAACAATACGAGGCAGGGCGCCGTGGGCTACGGAGGGCAGGTGGGCGATACCTCGTTCAACCTGGCCGGTTCCGCTTTCAAGACCGATGGCTTCTCGGCCATCAATACGCGCCAGGCGCCGCGCGCGAATCCAAACGACAATCCGTATGAGAACCAGAGCGTGTCGGGTCAGGTGAAGCATCGCTTCACGCCTGACTGGGATGCCGGCCTCAGCGGCTACTACTCCAAGAGCAAGCTGTCCTTCGACAGCGCATCCGGGCGTCCCACCGACGACAACCGCACCAACAGCGAGTTGTACACCGCACAGGCCTTCGTCAACGGTAAGTTGACGCCGGACTGGGCGACACATTTCAGGCTGGCGCAGAGCGAAGACCGTAGTGACACTTTCCTAAATGGCGTTCAAAACGGCGCCTTCTATACGCGTAACCGCCAGTTCAATTGGCAGAACGAGTACGCGCTCGCGGCCGCGCACACCTTGATGTTCGGTACGGACTACCTGCAGCAGGCGCTCGACGCCAGCGCCTACGGCAGCTCATTCAGTCCTTCGCGTAATGTGTTCTCTGTGTTCGGCGGCTATGACGGGCGCATCGGCAGGCACCAGTTGCAGTTCAACGCACGCAATGACCATTACTCGGACTTTGGCAATCAGGCGAGTTTCCGCGTCGGCTACGGTTTCCAGCTGACCGAGGCGCTCAAGCTGATTGCCAGCGTGAGCAATGCCTTCCGCGCGCCGACCTTCAATGAACTGTACTACCCTGGTTTCGGCAATCCGAACCTGCGGCCTGAGCGCGCGAAATCTGCCGAGGCCGGCTTGCAATACAGCACGGCGAACGCAGGGCTTGTGCGCGTGACCGCTTTCGAGACCCGCTACGACAACCTGATCGTCAACACCACGCTGCCCGGCGGCCTGCTTGCGCCGCTGAACGTGAACAAGGCCAAGGTGCAGGGTGTAGAGGCATCGTGGCGCGCTACGCTGTGGGGCACCGACGTGGGGGCCAGCGTCACCTTCCAGAACCCGGTCGACGAGCAGGCAAATGCGCAATTGTTGCGCCGCGCGCGCCGCCACGTCGCGTTGGACCTGGGCCGCAACTTCGGCAACTGGCGTTTCGGTGGGGAATGGCTGTTGTCGTCCGCGCGCCTGGATACCGGCTCGCGCACGCTGGGCGGATACGGTATCGTCAACCTCAACGCCCGCTACAACATCAACAAGCAATGGTTCGTCGCCGCCCGCGTGGAAAACCTGTTCGACAAGAACTACCAGCTTGCCTATCCCTACAACACGCAGGGCCGGGCCGGCTTTATCACGCTGGGCTGGCGCCAGTGAACGCGGCCGCCCGGGGGGCGCATGCCTGAGCTGCGCCGCGCCCTGCGGATCTGGGGCGTGCTGGCGCTGGCCGGCGCGGCCGTGTTCGCGCTGTCGCTGGCGCTCGGCAGCGTCTCGCTGGCGCCCGCCGAACTGTGGCACGCGCTGGCCGATGGCGCCGGCACCGCCGGTGCCATCGTGCGCGAGCTGCGCCTGCCGCGCGCGGCTGCGGCCTTCGCCTGCGGCGGCCTGCTGGCGCTGGCCGGCGCGCTGATGCAGGTGCTGCTGCGCAATCCGCTGGCCGAGCCTTATGTGCTGGGCGTGTCCGGCGGGGCCTCCACCGGCGCGCTGCTGGCCATGCTGCTGATGCTGCCCTGGTGGATGGTGCAGGCCGGCGCCGCCGCCGGCGCGCTCGGCTCGATGCTGCTGGTGGCGGCGCTGGCGCGCCGCGACCTGCTGCATCCGCAAGTCCAGGGCGGCCACCAGGAGGCGGGTACGCGGCTGTTGCTGACGGGGGTCATCCTGGCCGCCGGCTGGGGTGCGCTGATCACGCTGATCCTGTCGGTGGCGCCGGAATCGCGCTTGCGCGGCATGCTGTTCTGGCTGACCGGCGACCTGGGCGGCGCGGCGGTGTTCTGGCCGGCGCTGCTGGCGCTGGCGGCGGGACTGCTGCTGGCCATGCCGATGGCGCGCGCGCTCAATGTGATGCTGCTCGGCGAGACCGTGGCGCAGTCGCTCGGCGTGCGTGTCGGCCTGGTGCGCCTGGGCGCCTTCCTGGTGGCCTCGCTGGCGATCGCCGCGGCCATCACCACGGCCGGCTCGATCGGCTTCATCGGGCTGGTCGTGCCGCACCTGGTGCGGCTGGCCTGGGGCAACGACCAGCGCCTGCTGTTGCCGGCTTCGGCGCTGCTGGGCGGTACCTTGCTGATGGCGGCCGACCTGGCCGCGCGCACGGTGATCGCGCCGGCGCAACTGCCGGTGGGCGTGATCACGGCCTTGCTGGGCGTGCCGACCTTCCTCTTCCTGCTGCTGCGGAGGCCGCGATGACGCACCCGAGCCATGCCCCGGCCGGGGCCGCCGACACGCCCTGGCGGCAGCCGCTGGCTGCCTGCCCGGTGCTGACGGCGCGCGGCCTGTCCCTGCGGGCCGGGGCGCGCGAGCTGCTGCCGGCGCTCGACCTGGAGATCCGGCCGGGCGAGCTGTGGTGCCTGGTTGGGCCCAACGGCGTCGGCAAGTCCACCCTGATGGCCGTGCTGGCCGGCCTGCGCCGGCCCGACGGCGGCGCGGTGGCGATCGACGGCCAGGCACTGGGCGAGGTGTCGCCGGCCGTGCTGGCCAGGCAGCGCGCCTACCTGCCGCAGACCGTGCATGACACATTTTCGATGCGCGTGCGCGACGCCGTGCGGGTGGGCCGCTACCCGCACCTGGCCGGCTGGGGCTTCGCCCGGCGCGAAGACGAGCTGGTGGTCGAGGCGGCGCTCGCCGCGCTCGACCTGTCCGGCCTGGCCGCGCGCGACGTGCTGACCCTGTCGGGCGGCGAGCGCCAGCGCGTGGCGCTGGCCGCGGTGCTGGCGCAGCAGGCGCCGCTGCTGCTGCTCGATGAGCCGGTGTCCCATCTCGACCTGCGCCACCAGATCCTCGTGCTCGACACGCTGGCCGCGCTGGCGCGCGCCGGCAGCCACGCCGTCTTGGTGATCCTGCATGACCTCAACCTGGCACGGCGCTATGCCAGCCACGCGCTGCTGATGGCCGAGGATGGCCGCGCGCTGCACGGCCCGGCGGCCGAAGTGCTGACGCCCGGACATTGTTCCACCGCACTGCGCACGCCGATCGTCGCGGTGAGCGATGGATACCGCACCGCGCTGGTTGCCGACGGCCACCCCGACGCCGCGCCGGACGGCCACGGCACCCGCTAGACTACCTGGATTCCGCAGAACCGATATGACGCAAGCAGAACACGAAGAGAACACGCCAGGCACCCCCGACACCCCCGACGACGCGGGCCGCGATGCGCGCCACAAGGCACGCATGGTGCGCAAGAAGGAGGTGGTGGATGCCAAGATCGCCGCCGCCCAGGCCGAACGCGGGGTCATCGTCATCACCACCGGCAATGGCAAGGGCAAGTCCAGCTCGGGCTTCGGCATGGTGGTGCGGGCGCTGGGCCATGGCATGCGCGCCGGCGTGGTGCAGTTCATCAAGGGCGCTTTTCCCAGCGGCGAGGAGATGTTCCTGCGCCGCTTCCCGGATGTCTGCGCCTTCCACGTGATGGGCGAGGGCTATACCTGGGAGACGCAGGACCGAGCGCGCGACGTGGCCAAGGCCGAGGCCGCCTGGGAGATCGCGCGCGGCATGCTGCGCGACCCCGCCATCAGCCTGGTCCTGCTCGACGAGTTGAACATCGCCCTCAAGCTGCACTATCTTGACGTGGACCGCGTGATCGCCGACCTGCGTGCGCGCCCGCCCATGCAGCACGTCGTCATCACCGGGCGCGGTGCGCCGCCGGCGCTGATCGAGGCGGCCGACACGGTGACCGAGATGGCGCCGGTCAAGCACGCCTTCCAGCAAGGCATCAAGGCGCAGAAGGGCATCGAGATGTAGCCCGGGCGCCGGCAACCTTTTCCGCAAGAGCCATAGCAAGAGCCTTACCCATGCAGCTTCCCCACATCGCCCCGCTCGACGCCTCGCTGCGCCCCGTGCTGCAGGCCGCCATCGACGACAAGACCAAGCCGCTCGGCGCCCTCGGACAGCTCGAGACGCTGGCGCTGCGCCTCGGCATGATCCTGGGCGGCGCCAAGCCCGAGCTCAAGCGTCCGGCATTGCTCGTGTTCGCTGCCGACCACGGCATCGCCGCCGCCGGCGTCAGCGCCTATCCGCCCGAGGTCACGGCGCAGATGGTGCGCAACTTCGTCGCCGGCGGCGCGGCCATCAACGTCTTCACGCGCCAGCACGGCATCGCGCTGGAGGTGGTCGATGCCGGCGTGCGCGCGCCGCTGCCGCCGGCGCCGGGCCTGGTCAATGCGCGCATCGCCAACGGCACGCGCAATTTCGCCGAGGTGCGCGCCATGGACCCGGGCCAGCTGGAGCTGGCCTTGACCACCGGCATGGCACGCGTGCTGAGCCACGCACGCCTGGGCAGCAACGCCATCGCCTTCGGTGAGATGGGCATCGGCAATACCTCCTCCGCCGCCTGCCTGATGAGCCGGCTGACGGGGACGCCGATCGAGCAGTGCATCGGGCGCGGCACCGGCCTGGACGACGCCGGGCTGGCGCACAAGCGCGAAGTGCTGGCCGGCGCGCTGGCGCGGCATGCCGACGCGGTCGAGCCGCTCGATGCGCTGGCGGCCTTCGGCGGCTTCGAGATCGCCATGATGACCGGCGCCTTCCTGGCCGCCGCCGCCAGCCGCATGGTGATCGTGGTCGACGGCTTCATCGCTTCGGCCGCGCTGCTGGTGGCGCAGCGCCTCGAGCCCGCGGTGCTGGACTATTGCGTGTTCTCGCATTGCTCGCATGAGCAGGGCCATCGCGCGCTGCTGGCGCACTTCGGTGCCCAGCCGCTGCTGGCGCTCGACCTGCGCCTGGGCGAGGGCACCGGCGCTGCGCTGGCGTGGCCGCTGCTGGTCTCGGCCACGGCCTTCCTGCGCGAGATGGCCACCTTCGGCAGCGCCGGCGTGAGCACCGCGGGATGAGCGCCGCGGGGACCGTCGCGCTGCAGCCGCCGTGCGGCCCGGCGACGGTGCCCGGGCATGCCGGGAAGGCAGGTGCCGATGGCTGATGAACTGCGCTATTTCCTCACCGCGCTGGGCTACTTCACGCGCTTGCCGCTGCCGGCGCCGCTGGCGCGCTGGGTCGGTTTCGCGCCGCACTACCTGAACGCGGCTGCGCGCTACTTTCCGCTGGTCGGCCTGCTGGTCGGCGCGCTGGGCGCGCTCACGACCTGGGGAGCCCTGCAGTGGTGGCCGCCCGCGGTGGCCGTGCTGCTCGGCATGGCGCTGACGTTGCTGCTGACCGGCGCCTTCCACGAGGACGGCCTGGCCGATTGCGTCGATGCCTTCGGCGGAGCCTTCGCGCGCGAAGACGTGCTGCGCATCATGCACGATTCGCGCATCGGTGCCTTCGGCGCGATCGCGCTGGTGCTCGCGCTGCTGCTCAAGTGGCAGTTGCTGCTGGCGGTCCACGCGCGCGGCGGCACGCCGGTGCTGCTCGCCGTGCTGGTGGCTGCGCATGGCGCCAGCCGCGCGCTCGCCGCCAGCTACCTGGCCACGCTCGACTATGTGCGCGCCGAAGGCAAGGCCAAGCCGGTGGCGCAGCGGCTGGCCGGCTTCGGTCTGGCCTTCGCGCTGGCCTGCGGGGTGCTGCCGCTGCTGGCCCTGGCGCCGGCCTTCGCCGCGGCCGCGCTGCTGGCCTTGCTGGCGCTGCGCTGGAGCCTGGGGCGCTATTTCGTACGTCGCATCGGCGGCTATACCGGCGATTGCCTGGGCATGGCCCAGCAACTCGCCGAACTACTGATCTACCTGCTGGCGGCTGCATGGACGTGGTCCTGATCCGCCACGCGCGTCCCGCCGTGGCCGAAGGCATCTGCTATGGCAGCCTCGACCTCGAACTGGCGCAGCCGACCACGCCGGCCCCCGCCGGCATGGCGGCGGCGCTGGGCGGGCGGGCGCCCGTGCGCATCATCGCCAGCCCGCTGGCGCGCGCCGCGCAGACCGCGGCCCTGCTGCGCGAAGCGTGGCCGGCGGGGTGGCCCGAGGCCACGGCGCTGCCTGCCGTCGAGCTGGAGCCCGCCTTGCGCGAGATGGATTTCGGTGCCTGGGAGGGCCGCCCCTGGGATGGCATTGCCCGCGCGCAGCTCGATGCGTGGGCGGCCGACCTGCTCGGCGCGCGGCCGCACGGCGGCGAAAGCGCCGGGAACGCGCTGGCGCGCGTGGCCGGCTGGGCCGACGCGCTGGCGGCGGACGGTGCAGGGCAGGGCTGCATCTGGGTGGTCTGCCACGCCGGGCCCATGCGCATGCTGGCGGCCCACTGGCTCGGCCTGCCGCTGGCGCGCACGCTGGGCTGGCCGATCGGCTTCGGCGCCAGCGCCGGCTTCCGGCTCGGCGCCGGCGCGCCGGTGCTCGGGTGGTGGAACCGCCTGCCCGCCGGCTGAAGCCCGGGCGCGCTCGGAGAGTTGAGCGCGCTCAGCGCGCGGGCCGCCGGGCGCGCGCCTGCTCCAGGTCCTTGCAGAGGATTTCCGCCCCCTGCGCCACGCGCGGGCCGGCGCGGTTGATCAGGTCGCCGTCGATCACGAAGAGGTTGCCGCGCGCGACCGCCGTCACCTGCTTCCAGCGCTCCCACATCGAGAAGTCGGCCAGCGGCCGGTCGGCACGGGTTGCGCCCATGCCGGCCGTGACCATGGCCTCGGGATTGCCGGCTACCACGGCCTCCTCGGTCACCGTCGGCACCAGCGGCGTGGCGTCGGCGAAGAGATTGCGGCCGCCGCACAGGGCCAGCATGTCGCTGACCAGGTGGCGGCCGTTGAGCGTCATCAGAGGGCGCTGCCATACCTGGTAGAACACCGTCACCGGCGGCCGGGCCGCATAGGTCTTGCGCAGGCTCTCGATGCGTCCGCGGAAGTCGGTGGCGGCGCGCGCCGCCACCGGCGCGGTACCGAGCAGGGTGCCGAGTTTCTCGATGTCCTCGGCGATGGTGTCGAGGCGGCGCGGCTCGCTGAAGAACAGCGGCAGGCCGAGCGCGCGCAGCCGGTCGATCTGCTGCTGGGCATTGCCGTGGCGCCAGACCACGATCAGGTCGGGCTTGAGCGCGGCGATGCGCTCCAGGTCGAGCGCCTTGTTGTCGCCCACGCGCGGGATGTCCCGCGCGGTCGGCGGGTAGTCGCTGTAGCTGACCGTGCCGACAATGCGCTCGCCGCCGCCGGCCGCGTACAGCAGCTCGGTGACGTGCGGCGCCAGCGATACCACGCGCCTGGCGGGCGCGGCCAGCGTCACGGTCTGGCCGGCGTCGTCGACCACGCTGAGCGCGGCCCGGGCGGCCGGCGCCGCCTGGTACAGGGACAGCGCCAGCAGCGCGGCGGCAAGACGGCGTGGCGCGCGGGCGCGCGGCAGGACAAGGAGCGGGGGCTTGGGCATGCGGAGGGGCGGGAGGGTTCAGTCCGCCGCGCCGGCGGCGGGCGGCAGGGAATCGACATGGCCGGTGCTGCCGGTGTCGGCCAGGGCCACGTCCAGGCCCTGGCGCAGGCGCGCCCAGTCCTGCGCGCGATCGGGCGGCAGGCCCAGGCGCAGGCTCGGCGGACAGCCACCGGCGGCGTCGAACAGGCGGGTCCAGATGCCTTGCCGGGCCAGCGCCACGTGCAGGGCGCCGGCCTGCTGGCAGGGTACCCATTGGAACAAGGGCTGGCCGACCGGCGCCAGGCCGGCTGCGCACAGCACGCTGCCCAGGCGCGCGCCGGCCTGGGCCAGCCGCAGGCGCGTGGCGGCCTGCCAGGCGCTGTCTTGCAGCGCCAGCCGAGCGACGGCCCGCGCCGGGCCCGACACGCTCCAGTGCCCGAGCCGCTCGCGCAGCGCCGCCAGCAGGGCGGGCGCCGCCAGCACGAAGCCGCAGCGCAGGCCGGCCAGCCCATAGAACTTGCCCAGCGAGCGCAGTACCACCAGGCCCGGCAGATGCGCCTGCGCGGCCAGCGAGCCGTGCCCGAGGCAGTCCATGAAGGCCTCGTCCAGCAGCAGCGTGCCGCCGCGCGCGGCCAGCGCCGCGTGCCAGGCGGCCAGCGTGGCGGGTGGCAGCAGGCGCCCGGTCGGATTGTTGGGATTGACCACGACGAGGTGATCGAGCGCCGCCAGGGTGCCGCCGAGGCCGGGGTCGTGCAGGGTCGCTTCGTCGAGCGGCACCACGGTGTGGCCGGCGAAGGCGAAGGCGGGGGCGTACTCGCTGTAGCCGAGCGCGGCGATGCCGACCCGGCCCGGTGGCAGCAGCGCGGGCAGCGCGCGGATGGCGGCCTGCGAGCCGGCCACCGGCAGCGCCAGCGGCGCGCCGTAGGCGCGTGCGGCGGCCTCGGCCAGTCCGTCATCCTCCTCGGGCAGGCGCTGCCAGGCGTCGGCCGGCAGCGGCGGCACCGGATAGCCGTCGGGATTGATGCCGGTCGACAGGTCGAGCCAGTCCGGCAGCGGACGGCCGTAGCGCTGTGACGCGGCGCGCAGGTCGCCGCCGTGGCGGATCGGTGCGGTCGTGTTGGTGTTCATGCGGTCTTCATGCGCGGGCCGGCGCGAACGCGTGGGCGGCAGGGCAGGAGGTGGCGGCCAGCGTGGCGCGGAGATCCACCGCGAGGCAGGCGAGCGCGCCTGCCGCGGCGAGGGCCAGCCACAGCCACAGCGTGTGCCGCACCAGGCGCAGGCAGGCGCGCACTTCGGCGGCGCCGGGGGCGACGCCGGCGCCGAGCGGCGGACGGTCCTCCCAGGCGCCGTGGTAGCGCGCCGGGCCGCCCAGGGCGACGCCCACCGCGCCTGCGCCGGCCGCCATCACCGGGCCGGCATTGGGCGAGGACCAGGCCGGCGCCTGTGTGCGCCAGCAGCGCAGCGCCGGGCCGGTGGCACCCAGCAGCGCGTAGGACAGCGCCGTCAGGCGCGCCGGCAGCAGGTTCAGCAGGTCGTCGAGGCGGGCGGCAGCCCAGCCGAAATGCAGCAGGCGCGGCGTGCGGTAGCCCCACATGGCATCGAGCGTATTGGCCAGGCGGAACAGCACCACGGCGGGCGCGCCGCCTACCAGGAACCAGAACAGCGCGCCGAAGATGGCATCGTTGCCGTTTTCCAGCGCCGATTCGCAGGCCGCGCGCGCGAGCGCCTCGGTATCGGCGTCGGCTGTGTCGCGTGAGACGATGCGGGCGGTCAGGCGGCGTGCCTCGTCCAGGTGCCGCGCGCTCAGGGCGTCGGCGATCGGCGCGATATGCTGCTGCAGGCTGCGCGCGCCCAGCGCGGCATACAGGGCCAGCGCGTGCAGCGCCAGCGCCAGCCAGGGACTGGCGCGTTGCGCGGCAGCCACCAGCAGCCAGGCCAGCGCGGCCGGCCCGAGCACCAGCAGGCTCCAGGCCACCAACCCTGCCAGGCGCTGGCGCAGCGGCGGCGCGGGGCGGTTCAGGCGGGACTCGAGCGCGGCGGCGAGGCGGCCGAAGCCCACCAGCGGGTGCCAGCGCGGCGGTTCGCCCAGCAGGCGGTCCAGCCAGACGCCTGCCAGCGCGGCGGCCACGCAGGCCGGCCAGGACAACAGGATCATGCCGGGTCCGCGCCTTTCACCGCCACCGGGATACCGGCCACCAGCAGCCGCACGCGGTCGGCGGCGGCAGCCAGCTTCTGGTTGAGCCGGCCCAGCTCGTCGACATAGAAGCGGGTGATCGCTCCCATCGGCACCACGCCGAAGCCGATCTCGTTGGAGACCAGGATGGTGTGGCCCGGCAGTGTGGGCAGGGCGGACAGCAGTGCCTCGATTTCCTCGCTGAAGGCGGCCGGCGGCGTGATCAGGCCGTGCTCGGGATAGCCGCGCGCGTCGAGGAAGAGCAGGTTGTTCAGCCACAGCGTGGCGCAGTCGACCAGGATGCAGCCGTCGTGCCGGGCGTGCGCGTAGAGCGCGTCGGCCAGGTGCAGCGGCTCTTCCACCAGCTTCCAGCTGGCGGGGCGGCGGGCACGGTGCAACGCGATGCGCAACTCCATTTCCTCGTCGCCACCGGCGCTTTCGTGGCGGGCGGTAGCGATGTAGGTGACCGGGCCGCCGTGGCGCGCCGCATGGTCGCTGGCCAACTGCTCGGCGAAGTGGCTCTTGCCCGAGCGCGCGCCGCCCAGTACCAGTGTCAGCTCGCGCGCGGCGCGGCCGTTCTCCGTGGCAGGGGACGCGGCGGCTTGGGGCGGGACATCGAGAGCGGTTGCCGGGGTTTCCATCCGGGTATTGTAGCCGCCGCCTATCCGGCCGGCACGCGGCCGGCACGCGGCCGTCCGGCCGCGCGGCGGGAGGGGCCGGTGCGATAATCCGCGCCATGCGAGATCCAGACTCCCCAGACGACGTTGCAGCCGATGCAGCCGCTCCGATCAAGGCGGGCGCCTTGCACGGCACCCTGATGGTGCAGGGCACCACCTCCGACGCCGGCAAGAGCACGCTGGTGGCCGGGCTGTGCCGCGTGCTGGCGCGCCGCGGCATCCGGGTGGCGCCCTTCAAGCCGCAGAACATGGCGCTCAACAGCGCGGTCACGGCCGACGGCGGCGAGATCGGCCGGGCCCAGGCGCTGCAGGCCCAGGCCGCCGGACTGGCGCCGCACACCGACATGAATCCGGTGCTGCTCAAGCCCAACAGCGACACCGGCGCCCAGGTCATCATCCACGGCCGTGCCCGCCTCGATCTCGACGCGCGCGCCTACCATGCCTACAAGCCCGAGGCCATGAAGGCCGTGCTGGCCTCGCACGCGCGCTTGCGCACGGCCTATGCGGTGGTGGTGGTGGAAGGCGCCGGCAGCCCGGCCGAGATCAACCTGCGTGACCGCGACATCGCGAACATGGGATTTGCCGAGGCGGTCGACTGCCCGGTGGTGCTGGTGGCCGACATCGACCGGGGCGGCGTGTTCGCTCACCTGGTCGGCACGCTCGACTGCCTGTCGGAGAGCGAACGCGCGCGCGTGACCGGCTTCGTCATCAATCGCTTCCGCGGCGATATCGGGCTGCTGCAGCCAGGGCTGGACTGGCTGGAGGCGCGCACCGGCAAGCCGGTGCTGGGCGTGCTGCCCTACCTGCACGGCCTGCACCTGGATGCCGAGGATGCCATCGCCAGCGCGCAGGGAGCCAAGCGCGGCACCGGCACGGCTTTGCTGCGCGTGATCGTGCCGGTGCTGCCGCGCATCTCCAACCATACCGATTTCGATGCGCTGCGCGCCCATCCGCAGGTCGACCTGCGCTTCGTCGGGCCGGGCATGCCGGTGCCGCCGGCCGACCTGATCGTGCTGCCCGGCAGCAAGAGCGTGCGCGCCGACCTGGAGCATCTGCGCGCCGAAGGCTGGGAGGCGGCGATCCTGCGCCACCTGCGCTATGGCGGCAAGGTGATCGGCATCTGCGGGGGCATGCAGATGCTGGGCCGGGCCCTGCACGATCCCGACGGCCGCGAGGGGCGCGCGGGCAGCAGTCCGGGCCTGGGCCTGCTCGACTACGAGACCACGCTGGCCGCGCGCAAGCAGCTGCGCCGTGTCGGTGGCCGCCTGCTGCTCGAGCCGGGCGCGCCACCGGGGGGCGCCGCCGCGGTGACGGGCTACGAGATCCACATGGGCGTCAGCGCCGGGGCCGGCCTGGCGCGGCCCGCGCTGGCGCTGGACGACGGGCGCGCCGACGGCGCCCTGTCGGCCGACGGGCAGGTACTGGCCACCTATGTGCACGGCCTGTTCGACGACCCCTCCGGCTGCGCCGCGCTGCTGCGCTGGGCCGGCCTGGCGGGGGCCGAGGGCGTGGACCTGGCGGCGCTGCGCGAGGCTTCCATCGAACGGCTGGCCGATACCCTGGCCGCCCATCTCGACCTGGACCGGCTGCTGGCGCCGCTGCACGGCTAGCCTGCGCACGCAGCGGTCCCGCGCGGTCCCGGGCTGCTGCTAGAATCGCAAATCCTTCGCATTCTCATTCGCGGTACGCCAGGCGGCCGCCTTTCCATCATGGTCACCGGCCGCCTCCGTACCGTCCTGCAAAAGATCCATCTCTACCTCGGCCTGAGCTTCGGGCTGGTTTTCGTGCTGCTGGGCCTGACCGGCACGGTGATCGCCTGGCGCGATGAGCTGGATGCGGTACTCAATCCCGAGCTGCTGCGCGCTTCGGCACCCGCCGCGGGGCCGGTCACGCCGGCCCAGGCGGAGGCGGTGGCCGCCAGGCTCGCGGCGGATCCGCGCTATGGCAAGCCGCGCCTGTTGATGCTGCCCGACGGGCCGTCCGGCGTCTTCGTCGCCTCGTATGCGGTCAAGGGCGCGGACGGCGCCGTGCCGGGACGCTCGCGCCAGGTCATGGTCGATCCGGCCACGCTGGCGATCCAGGGCGAACGCATCTGGGGCCAGCCCGGCCTGTCGCGTCCCTTGCTGATGCCCACGCTGTTCCACCTGCACCGCTATCTGCTGGCGGGCGAGACCGGCAAGACCATCACCGGCATCACCGGCATGCTGATGCTGCTGACCACGCTGGGCGGGCTGCTGCTGTGGCTGCCCAAGCTGCGCTGGGGCGCCCTGCGGCAGGCGCTCACGATCCGCCACGGCGGCTCCTGGTCGCGCTTCAACTACTCGCTGCACCGCGCCGGCGGCGTCTTTGTCGCACCGATCGTGCTGGTGGTGGCCTTTTCCGGCTGGTATCTCAACCTGCCCAAGTGGGTGACGCCGCTGGTGGGGGCGGTGATGACGGTGACGCCGCCCGGAGCGAAACCGCTCTCGGCACCCGCCGTGGACGGTGCCGACGGTGCGGTGCCGCTGGGGATCGGGCAGGCGATGGCAGCGGCTCTGGCCGCCTTTCCGCAGGCGCGCGTGACCCGCGTCAGCCCGCCGCGCAAGCCGGACGATGCCTACGAGGTGCGCCTGCGCCAGCCGGGCGAGGTGCGCCAGGGCGGCGGCTCGACCCGGGTCTGGATCGATGCCCGCCGCGGCACCGTGCTGAGGCTGCGCGACCCGCTGCGCGCGCCGGCCGGCGATACCCTGCTGAACTGGCTGTATCCGCTGCATACCGGCGAGGCCTTCGGGCTGCCGGGGAGGATCCTGATCACGGTCTTCGGCCTGGCGCCGCTGGCCTTCGCCGTGACCGGCCTGCTGATCTGGCTCAAGCGCCGGCGCGGGCAGCGGCGCCATCTCGCGCGCGAGCGCCAGCGCGCCGGCGTGCGCCTGGCCTGACGCGGCTGGCTGCGCGCCAGGGAGGCAAGAAAACGCCCGGCTGATGCCGGGCGTTTTGCGTTCTGCCTTGCGGCGTGCGCCGGGCGGAGCCGCCGGCGCGCGCGCTGCGTCAGATCTCGAGGTTGTCGATCAGCCGGGTCGCACCCAGCTTGGCGGCGGTCAGCACCACCAGCGGCTCGCCCGCGACGAATTCCTCGCGGGTCGGCGCCTGCAGGTTGCTGCGCTTGCGGATGGCCACGTAGTCGGGCTTCCAGCCGCGCGCGGCCAGGCTGGCCTGCGCCTGGGCCTCGACTGCCGCCAGGTCGGTGGCAGCGGGATTGCTCGCCAGCACGGTATCGCGCACCTCATGCAGCGTGCGATAGAGCACCGGTGCCTCGGCGCGCTCGTCCGGCGCCAGGTAGCGGTTGCGGGAGGACAACGCCAGGCCGTCCTCGGCCCGCACCGTCTCGGCCGGCACGATGTCGATCGGCAGCGCGAACTGGTGGGCCATGCGGCGCACGATCATCAGCTGCTGGTAGTCCTTCTTGCCGAACACCGCCACGCGCGGCTGCGCGCAGGAGAACAGCTTCATCACCACCGTGCACACGCCCTTGAAGAAGCCCGGACGGAACTCGCCCTCGAGGATGTCGCCCAGGTCGTGCGGCGGCTCGACGCGGTATTCCTGCGGCTCGGGGTACATGTCGCGCTCGGTGGGCGCGAACAGTACGTAGACGCCTTCCTTCTGCAGCTTTTCGATGTCCTCCTGCAGCGTGCGCGGGTACTTGTCGAAGTCCTCGTTGGGGCCGAACTGCAGGCGGTTGACGAAGATCGACGCCACCACCGGGTCGCCGTGCTGCCGCGCCAGCCGCATCAGCGACAGATGGCCTTCGTGCAGGTTGCCCATGGTGGGCACGAAGGCGACGCGGTTCTGGCCGCGCAACTGATCGCGCAGCTCGTGGATGGAGGAAATGACTTTCATGAACTTGGCGTGCTGGTCGTGATCGGAGAGACCCTAGTGCCCGGGCCGGAGCCGCCGGGCAGGCCGGTCTGAGTGCCGGCTGTCGGCGGATTGTAGAGCATGTGGGCGCGGTGCGGGCCGATGGACCCTCGCCGCGGCGGCATGGCGGCGCCGGAATCCGTTCGCGATTGGGGAAGGGCCCCTTTGCCGCCGCGGAATGGGTGCTCAGGCCGGCGCTCAGGTTGGCGCTCAGGTTGGCGTATAGGCGAGGCGGACGTAGATCGGCGCGAACGGCTCGGCCTGCGTGATCTCGAGCAGGGATTCGCGCGCCAGCTCGAGGATGGCGATGAAGTTGACCACCACCACCGGGGCGCCCTGGCCCGAGCGGATCGCGTCCTCGAACAGTTCGGAGAACTCCATGAAGCGGGCATGCTGCAGCCGCCGCAGGATCTGGCTCATGTGCTCGCGCACCGAGAGGGTTTCGCGCGAGATCTTGTGATTCTGGTTCAGCTTGGCGCGCCTGAGCACGTCGGCCCAGGCGGCCTGCAGGTCGCCGCAGTCGACGTCGGGGAAGCGCGGCGTCAGGCTCTGCTCGATATATACCTGCGTGCGCAGGAAGTCGCGGCCGAGCTGCGGCAACTGGTCCAGGCGCTGCGCGGCAAGCTTCATCTGCTCGTATTCGAGCAGGCGGCGTACCAGTTCGGCGCGCGGATCCTCGACTTCTTCCTCGCTGTCGGCCTTCTTCACCGGCAGCAGCATGCGCGACTTGATCTCGATCAGCATGGCCGCCATCAGCAGGTACTCCGCCGCCAGCTCCAGATTGCGCTTGCGGATCTCTTCGACGTAGCTCAGGTACTGGCGCGTCACCTGCGCCATCGGGATGTCGAGGACGTTGAAGTTCTGCTTGCGGATCAGGTACAGCAGCAGGTCGAGCGGACCCTCGAAGGCCTCGAGGAAGACCTCGAGCGCATCGGGCGGGATATAGAGGTCGTTCGGGACCTGGAACAGCGGCTCGCCGTACAGGCGCGCGAACGCCATCCCGTCGATGGTGTCGGGGGTGGCGTCGCGCTCTGGCGCGACGCTGGGCAGCTCGGTCGGAGGCGCGAGCTTGTCCTGGTCGTCAGGGCTCATGGGCCGGCGGCCGGGCAGTGCCGTGTTCAGTCCAGCGAGTAGACGTAGGGCTTCTGCGCCACGCGCGAGGCATCGGCGCGCGCGCGTTCGTCCAGGTCGATCGGTGCCTTGTCCCACAGCAGGGCGCGGCCTTCGCGCTGCTCGGCCTCGAGCGAGGGCTGCTCTTTCTTGAGGGTCTTCAGGAACTGGGTGATGTCCGATTCGTAGAGTGCCATGGCGGGGATTGTCTATCAGGTAAGGCGGGAACCGGCGCGATTTTACCGTATCGGAGCCCGGTGCCGTCGGAAATGCGCGGCATTCCTGCGGCGGATGCCAGAGATGTCCGCCGGTTGTGGTCAAATGTCAACTTTGCGAAATCGCTGACGACGGATGAGGATGCGTTTCCGAAGCAAGCACGGACGCGGCGCCTGGTGGCGGCTATCCCATGCGCTGGCACTGCGCGGCCTGGCTCCGGCAGGCCTGGCCCTGTTGCTGGCGCCGCTGCCGGCCGGTGCCGTCTATAAAGTGGAGGTTGAGGCACCCGGAGCGCTGCGCGACCTGCTCAAGGCCCACCTCGACCTGACCCGCTATGCGGATCGCACCGACCTGTCCCAGGACCAGTTCGCGTACATGGTCGAGACCGTGGGCGACCAGGTGCGCCAGCTGGCCTCGACCGAAGGCTATTTCGATGCCACCGCCACCGCGCGGGTGGACGGCGAAGGCGACAAGCGCGTGGTCCGACTGACGGTGGACGCCGGGGCGCGCACGCTGATCCGCCGCGTCGACGTGGCGGTACAGGGGCCGGCAGCCAGCCAGGCGCCCGCGCAGGTGGAGGCATTGCGCAATGGCTGGGAGCTCCCGGCCGGCCAGCCTTTCCGCCAGTCTGACTGGGACAAGGCCAAGGGCGACGCGCTGGCGCAACTGCAGTCCAACCGCTACTACGGCGCCAGGCTCGGGCATTCGCAGGCGTACATCGAGCCCGATGAACAGGCCGCCGACCTGTCGGTGCGCTACGACAGCGGGCCGGCCTACCTGCTCGGCCCCCTGCGCATCACCGGCACCAGCCGCTATCCGGAGGGCATCGTCCGCAACGTCAACCCGCTCAGCGTGGGCGAACCCTATCGCGTGGAACGGCTGCTGGAGCTGCAGCGCGCGATCCAGCGCCAGCCCTACTTCTCGAACGTGCAGGTCGATCTGGAGGACGCGCCGCCGGCCGAAGGCGCGGACAGCGTGACCGCGCCGGTCAACGTGCATGTGCGCGAGTACCCGGAGAACCGGCTCGGCGCCGGCGTGGGCTATACCACCGACACCGGCGCCCAGGCCACCGGGCGCTATACCTATCTGAACCTGTTCAACCGCGCCTGGACCTTCGACTCCCAGCTCAGCCTCGAACAGAAGCGGCAGTACGCACTGGGCGAGGTGGCGATGCCGCCCGACGGCAAGTCGTACCGCAACAGCGTCTATGGCAGCTATGAGCGCACCATCGACGTCGAAAGCACCGACACCACCAGCCTGCGCACCGGCCTCAAGCGCTCGCGCTCGCGCGAGAACTACGACGTCACCTTCTCGCTCGACTATTACTACGATCGGCTGATGCCGCTCGGGGAACAGCAGCAGATCGCGCGCGCGCTGGTGCCGGCCTTCGCCTGGACACGGCGCGACGTCGACAATCCCGTCTTCCCGCGCCGCGGTAATGTGATCAACACCCAGGTCGGCGTGGCGGTCAAGAACCTGATGTCGGACGCCACCTTCCTGCGGCTGTACGGGCGTATCCGCCAGTACATCCCGGTGGGCTCGCGCGACCTCGTGGTGGCCCGCCTGGAACTGGGCGCGGACATGACCGGCGCCAGCCCGCAGAACGTGCCCGCCACGCTGCGCTTCCGTGCCGGCGGCACGGACTCGGTGCGCGGTTACGGCTACCAGTCGATCGGCACGCCCAGCGGCGCCAGCGTGCTGCCGGCGCGCTACCTCGGCACGACGGGTCTCGAGTACCAGCACTGGTTCCGTCCCGAGTGGGGCGTGGCGCTGTTCTGGGATGCCGGCACCGCCACCAACGACCTGCACGGCATCACCATCTTCCATGGCGTGGGCATCGGCGCGCGCTGGCGCAGCCCGGTCGGCCCGGTCCAGCTCGACCTCGGCTACGGCATCCAGAAGCAGCAGTTCCGTCCGCATGTTTCCCTGGGGGTGGCATTCTGATGCGCGTGCCGACTCTGCTCCCGCCCCTCCTGTCCCCGCACCTGCCCGAGCAGCCGAAATGAGCCGCCCCGACATGCCCCCGGTTCCCGCGCCCGGGCCCGATGCACCGCCGCCGCGCGCGGACGGCGCCTGGCGCCGGTTGCGGCGCGCGCTGGGCTGGAGCCTGGCCGGGCTGCTGGCGCTGGCGATCATGCTGGCCGGCCTGCTGGCGGCGGCGCTGCACAGCGAGGCCGGTACGCGCCAGCTGTGGGCGCTGGCCACGCGGCTGTCGGCCGGCATGCTGTCGGGCCGGCTGGAAGGCGGTACGCTCGCCAGCGGCCTGCGCCTGCGCCAGGTGGTGTTCGCCAGCGGGCAGACGCGCGTCGCGCTCGACAACCTGGACGGCCAATGGTCCTTTTCCTGGTCGCCGGCGCGGCTGCATGTGCAGTGGCTGAGCGTGGGCGCCGTCGACGTCCGCCTCGGCCCCTCCGAGCCGTCGAACAAGCCCCTCACGCTGCCGACCTCGCTGGCGCTGCCGCTGGCCGTCGATATCGACGCGCTGACGCTGCGGCGGCTGGCGCTGCACGAGGGCGGCCAGGTCTCCGCCGAGCCGATGGTGTTCTCGGACCTGTCGGCGTCGCTGCATACCGATGGCCTGCACCATCGCCTCGGTATCGACCGGCTCGTCACGCCGTATGGCAAGCTGGCCGCCGATGCGCAGCTCGGCGCGCAGGCACCGTTCCCGCTGAGTGCACGGGCCCTGCTCGAGGGGCGCTGGGAAAAAGAGGCCTATAACGTCACGGCCAGCGCGGGCGGTACGCTGGAGACCATCGATGCCAGCCTGCAGGCGAGCGGCGACCGCATGCGCGGCCGCGCCAGCGCCGGCCTGACGCTCTTCGGCAAGGTGCCGTTCAGCCATCTCGACGTGCAGGGCGAGCACATCAACCCCCGCCTGTTCAGCCCGTCGGCGCCGAGTGCCGACCTGTCGGTGCAGGCGGCGCTGAAACCGGTGCAGGAGCGCGCGGCGGAGCCGCCAGCCGTGGCTGCCTCGGCGGCGCGGCCGGGGGGCTCATCCGTCCCGGCTTCCGCTGTCACGGCCGGCCCGCCGGCGGGCGTGCCGCCGTCCCTGACCGTGGCAGGCGAGGTGACGATCCGCAACGGCCTGGCAGGCGCGCTCGATGCCGAGCGCCTGCCGGTGGAGTCGGTACAGGCCCGCGTGCGCCTGAGCAGCGCCGAGCAGGCCGTCAGCGACCTGCGCGTGGTGCTCGCGGGCCAGGGCCAGATCGTCGGTGGCGGATCCTTGCACGACGGCCGCGGCGGCTTCGACCTCGACGTGCGCCGGCTCGATCCGCGCGCCCTGCATGGGGCCCTGCAAAGCGCCAGGCTGTCCGGGCCGCTGGCCGTGCGGCTGGAGCCGGGCCGGCAGAGCGTGGCCCTCGATCTCGCCGACGGTCCGCTCAAGTTGTTTGCCGACGCCAGCCTGACCCAGGACAAGCTGACGCTGAGCACGCTGCGCGCCGGCGTCGGGCCCGGGCAGCTGACCGCCGAAGGTGAGCTCGGCCTGGCCGGCGAGCAGGCGTTCCGTTTCCAGGGGCGCCTGGCCAACTTCGATCCGGCGCGCCTGGCCAAGGTGGCGGCGGGCCGCATCAACGCCGAGTTCAGGGCCGCTGGCAGCCTGGCCGGCACCGTGCGTGCCGCCGTCGACTTCACCGTGCGCGACAGCGAATACGCGGGTTTGCCGATGCGCGGTGGCGGCAAGGTGCAGGTGGCCGGCGAGCGCCTGCTGCCCAGCAGCGCCACGCTCGAGATGGCCGGCAACCGCGCCGAACTGCGCGGCAGCTTCGGCGCGCGCGGCGACCGGCTCAAACTGGCCGTCGACGCGCCGCAGCTCGAGCGGCTGCGCTTCGGGCTGGCCGGCGCGCTCAAGCTGGACGCCGACATTGCCGGCACGCTGAAGCGTCCCGAGATCGACGCCAGCTACCAGGCGCGCGCACTGGTCTTCGGTCCGCGCCGGCTGGCCAGCGCTGCAGGCGAGGCACACCTGCGGCCGGGCGCCGGCGGTACCCTCGACGGACCGCTCTCCTTCAAGCTTGCCGCACGCGACTTCCACGGGCCCGAGGCGACGCTGCACACCATCGACGCCAGTCTCGACGGCACCCAGGCCAGCCACCGCTTCGCGCTCAACAGCACCGGCGCTGTCAACGGGCGGGCGCTCGACGCCACGCTGGCCGGGCACGGCGCCTGGCAGGGCGACAAGGGCTGGCGCGGCACCATCGACCGGCTCGAGGAGCGCGGCACGATCAGCCTGCGGCTGCTGGCGCCGGCCCCGCTGGCGGTGGCCGACCAGCATATTGCGCTCGGCAGCACGCGTCTTCAGGTCCAGCGCGCCACGGTGGCGATCGAGTCGTTCGACTGGGACCACGGCCGGCTCCGCAGCCAGGGGCGGCTGGACGGCGTGCAGATCGGTCATGTGCTGGACCTGGCCGAGGCCTTCAGCGGCGACAAGCTGCCGCTGCGTTCCGACCTGGTGATCGACGGCCGCTGGAACGTGGTGCTGGCCGAAAACGCCACCGGCTTCGCCGAGCTGAGCCGGCGCAGCGGCGACCTGTCGGTCAGCGCGGGGCGCGGCTTCACCACGCTCGAGCTCGGGCAGACCGCGCTGCGCGCGGAATTCGAAGGCCGCCGGCTGGCACTGCGCGGCGGCATCGTCTCAGGGCGCGTCGGCAAGCTGTCGGTCGATGCCTCGGCCGGCCTGCTGCAGGAGCAGGGCCTGGCGACCATCGGCCCCGCCTCGAAGCTGGCAGGCCAGGTGGCGCTGGAGGTGCCCCGCCTCAAGGCAATCGAGGCGCTGGCCGGACCGCAGTACGCATTCGAGGGCCGTGCCGACGCCAGGATGCGCCTGGCCGGCAGCGTGGCTGCGCCACTGCTGACCGGCGAGCTCAACGGCGACGGCCTGGGCGTGACGCTGTACGACCTGGGCATCCGCCTGACCGATGGCAAGGTGCGGATCGCCCTGGACCAGAACTCGGTCGAGCTGCGCCAGGTGGAATTCCACGGTGGCGACGGCAAGCTGACGGCCAGCGGCAGCGTCCAGCTGGGCGATGCCAACCCCAACCTGCGCGGCAGGATCGTCGCCGACAAGTTGGAGCTGTTCTCCAGCCCGGAGCGTACGCTGATCGTGTCGGGCGACGCGGCCATCCTGAACGAGAACCGGCAGATCGTGATCCGCGGCAAGTTCAAGGTCGACCGTGGCCTCTTCGACCTGCCTAAGGCCGGTGCTCCCGAACTGGGCGACGACGTGGTGGTGGTGCGCCGCAAGGACCAGCGCGCGCTGCGTACCGCTGCCACGCCGCCGCCGGAAAGCCGGCCGGCCAGCCGCTTCAGTCCGCTCGTCGAGCTGACGCTGGACCTGGGCAACGATTTCCGCTTCCGCGGCGGCGGCGCCGACCTGCGCCTGACCGGGCAACTCGAGGTCAAGAGCGCGCCGCTGACGCCGCTGCGCGCCAACGGCACCATCCGCGTCGCCGAAGGCACCTACGAGGCGTTCGGGCGCAGGCTGGAAATCGACCGCGGCATCGTCAATTTCAACGGGCCGATCGACAACCCCAACCTCAATATCCGCGCGATGCGGCGCAACCAGGAGGTCTCGGCCGGTGTGGAGGTGACCGGTACCGTACGGCTGCCGCGCGTGCAACTGGTCTCCGAGCCTGATGTGCCGCAGGAGGACAAGCTGTCGTGGCTGATGTTCGGCTACGGCGCGGACAGCGCCAGCGCCGGGCAGCAGAGCCAGCTCAGCGGTGGCGCGCTCGGCGGGGCCGCGCTCGGCATGATCGGTGGGCGCGTGGGCAAGAACATCGTGCAGCATTTCGGCTTCGACGAGTTTTCCATCGGCCCGAGCACGGCCGGCCTGAACGACCAGCAGGTGGTCAGCATCGGCAGGTCCGTGACGGAGAAGATCTCGGTCGGCTACGAACAGAGCCTGACTTCGGCCAGCAACGTGGTCAAGCTGACCTGGGCCCTGTCGCGGCGCTGGTCGCTGATTGCCCGCGGAGGGTCCATCAACGGCCTGTCCGTCTTGTTCAACCGCCGCTTCGACCGTTGGTCCGACCTGTTCCTGGGTCGTTCCAATCGACGCGGCACCAGGGAGAGCCAGCAGAATGAAGCAACGGAAAGCGACGGCGAGCCTGCCGCCGGTGCCAGCGCGCCGGCATCCTGACGCCATCCCGCATGCCAATACCCGCCACCGCGCGTCGGCCCGACACCTTGCCGCCATGGGACTGATCTCCTCGCTCCTCGCCTTGTTCGGCTGCGACCAGCAGAAGGTCGACCAGGCCATGAAGCAGGCCGGCGACAAGGCGCGCGCGGCCTGGAACACCATCAAGCCGGACAGCCAGCTGTTCCAGGGCATCCAGCCCGGTGTCTCGACCGAGGCCGAGCTGCGCGAGCAGGCGGGCCGCCCGGACATCGTCTGGGAGGAAGAGGACGGCAGCCGGCGGCTCGAGTATCCGCGCGGGCCGGAGGGCGCCACCACCTGGATGGTCAGCGTCGGCGCCGACGGCAAGGTGGCGAAGATCGAGCAGGTACTGACCGCCGAGAACTTCGCGCGCGTGCGTCCTGGCATGAGCCGCGATGCGGTGCGGCGCCTGTTGGGCAAGCCGACCAAGGTCGAGGCCTTCGCGCTGAAGAAGGAAGAGGTGTGGGGTTATCGCTGGTGGGAGCAGCCGCAGGAGAAGGCTTTTTTCAATGTGCACTTCGACCAGGGGAGCGGGATGGTGACGACGACTTCGCGGAGTGATGATCCGGCTAGGGTGCAGGGAGGGTAGGGGGGGCTGGGGGCTGGACTGGGCCGCATCGGTCTGCGTGACAACAACCGTTTCGACTCCCCCCTGCGGGGGAGCCGAAACAGGCCGTTGTCTCGCACACCAAAGCCGCTCAAAACAAGTCCAGCAGCCCCGAACGCCGAACGCCCAGAAACAAAAATGCCGATCGGCATCACCCGACCGGCATCGCACGATGGCGCGCGACCCCCCCGCGCTCAACCGATCCTCATCCCCGGCACCGCCCCCGAATGCGGCTCCAGGATGTAAAGGCCAGGCGCCTTCTTCTCGTCGGCCGCCGAGGCTGCCAGCACCATGCCTTCGGACACGCCGAACTTCATCTTGCGCGGCGCCAGGTTGGCGACCACCACGGTCAGCTTGCCGACCAGCTGCTCGGGCGTGTAGGCCGACTGGATGCCCGAGAAGACGTTGCGGGTGCGGCCTTCGCCCAGGTCCAGCGTGAGCTGCAGCAGCTTGTTCGAGCCTTCCACTTTCTCGCACTGGACGATCTTTGCCACGCGCAGGTCGATCTTGGCGAAGTCGTCGATGGTGATGGTGTCGGCGATCGGCTCGATGGCGGGCGTGTCGGCGGCGGCCTGGGGCGCGGCGGCAGCCTGCAGCGAGTCGCGGTTGGCCGCCAGCAGGGCCTCGACCTGCTTGGCGTCGACGCGCGTCATCAGGTGGGCGTAGGGCTGCACCGGGCGCGCGGCCGACAGTTGCTGGTCGACGGCGCGCCAGTCGAGCGCTTCGATGTTGAGGAAGCGCTCGACGCCGGCCGCCATTTGCGGCACCACCGGCTTCAGGAAGATGGTCAGCAGGCGGAAGGCTTCCAGCGAGACCGAGCAGGCCGCGTGCAGCGCCGCGCGCTTGCTCTCGTCCTTGGCCAGTTCCCACGGCTTCTGCGTGTCGACGAAGGCATTGACCGCGTCGGTCAGCTCCATCACCAGGCGCACCGCCTTGCTGTACTCGCGGTGCTCGTAGAAATGGGCGACCTGGGCCGCGGCCTGGCGCAGCTGGGCCAGCAGCGGGTGGGCCAGGGCGGCCTCGTCGACCACGCCGTCGAAGCGCTTGACCAGGAAACCGGCCGCGCGGCTGGCGATGTTGACGTACTTGCCGATCAGGTCGCTGTTGACGCGGGCGATGAAGTCCTCGAGGTTCAGGTCGAGGTCTTCCATGCTGGCGTTGAGCTTGGCGGCGAAGTAATAGCGCAGCCATTCCGGGTTCATGCCGGTGTCGATATAGCTCTGCGCGGTGATGAAGGTGCCGCGCGACTTGCTCATCTTGGCGCCGTCGACAGTCAGGAAGCCGTGGGCGAAGACGTTGGTCGGCGTGCGGTGGCCCGAGAAGCGCAGCATGGCCGGCCAGAACAGCGTGTGGAAATAGAGGATGTCCTTACCGATGAAGTGGTACTGCTCGGTGGTGGAGTGCGGGCCGACCCAGGCGTCGAAATCCAGGCCCTTCTTTTCGGCCAGGTTCTTGAAGCTGGCGTAGTAGCCGATCGGAGCATCCAGCCAGACGTAGAAATACTTGCCGGGGGCGCCGGGGATCTCGAAGCCGAAGTAGGGCGCGTCGCGCGAGATGTCCCAGTCCGACAGGGTCGAGGCCTCGCCTTCGGCGCCCAGCCACTCCTGCATCTTGTTGGCGGCCTCGGGCTGCGCCAGGTCGGCCACCCACTCGCGCAGGAAGGTTTCGCAGCGCGGGTCGGACAGCTTGAAGAAGTAGTGGGTGGAGCTCTTGCGCACCGGAGTGGCGCCCGATACCACGGAGTACGGGTTCTTCAGGTCGGTCGGCGCATAGGTGGTGCCGCAGACCTCGCAGGAGTCGCCGTACTGGTCCTTGGCGCCGCACTTCGGGCATTCGCCCTTGATGAAGCGGTCCGGCAGGAACATGTTCTTGACCGGGTCGTAGAACTGCTCGACCTCGCGCTCGGCGATCAGGTCCTGGGCCTTCAAGGCCAGGTAGATCTGCTCCGAGAGCTGCTTGTTCTCATCGGAGTCGGTGCTGTAGTAGTTGTCGAACGAAACCAGGAAACTGTCGAAATCGCGCTTGTGCTCGGCCCACACGCGGTCGATCAGCTGTTTCGGGGTGATGCCTTCCTTCTCGGCCCGCAGCATCACCGGGGTGCCGTGGGTGTCGTCGGCGCCGACGTAGTAGACCTCGTTGCCCATCATGCGCTGGAAGCGCACCCAGACGTCGGTCTGGATGTACTCCACCAGGTGGCCGATATGGATCTGGCCGTTGGCGTATGGCAGGGCAGATGTGACGAGGATACGACGTGCTGTCATGGGAAAGAGCCGGTGAGGAGCGGGAATCGAGGTCGGCGCGCCAGTGCCGCCGGCGGTGGGCGGCCTGGCACCTTGGACCGGCTATTCTAGCAAGCGCCAAGAACCGGGGGTGCGGCGCCGGCCCCACCATCGGCCACTCGATTGCACATGATGAAATGTTGCAGGCCGCGTGGGCAAAAAAAAGCGCCGGTCAAGACCGGCGCAGCTTTCCACAACGGAAAAGGAGGAGAAATCAGGCACCGCCCGGGAGGTCAGCCACCCATCGCGAGCCAGCAACGGTGGCAAGCGGTACCTGTTTTCTATGACTCCCTTATCCTTGAATTGGTTTCAAAAAAATTTCGACCCGTCGATTCTGGGCGCGTCCGGCCTCGGTGGCGTTGTCCGCGACGGGCTGGGTCTGGCCCCGTCCCTCGGCTGCCAGGCGGGCCCGCGGGATGCCGCGGTCACCCAGGTAGCCGGCCACGCTCTGGGCCCGGCGCTGCGACAGTTGCAGGTTGTAGTTCGGGTTGCCGGTGCTATCGGTATGGCCGACCACCGTGGCGGCGACGTCCGGGTGCTGCGACAGGGTCTGGGCGACTTTGTCCAGCACCGAGCGGAAGCTCGGCTTGATGGCGGAGCTGTCGGTGTCGAAGGTGACCTGGCTGGGAATGTTGACCTTCAGCGAGCCGTCCGGCTGTTCCGTGATCTGCGTGCCCGTGCCTGCCGTATCCTGGTCCAGCTTGCCGCGGATCGCGTTCCAGTTGTAGCCGACCGCGCCGCCTGCCGCCGCGCCTACTGCCGCGCCGACCAGCGCGCCGGTGCGGTTGCCGCCGATCAGGCTGCCCAGGCCGGCGCCGACCGCCGCGCCCACGCCGCTGCCCACGGCGGTGTGCGTGCCTTGTTCGGTGGCGCAGCCGGCTGCCAGCACGGCGACAGCCGCGAGCGAGACGACGTGGATCTTAAAGTTCATGTTCTCTCCTTCTGATTGTTTCCCGTGAAAAAGCCGATGGATGCGGCGGTTTGCCAACATTGCCATCCTAGCCCAAACCTGTGCGCCGGCCGTATCCGAATGCGGTGGCCGTGGCGCCGGGCGAGCCGGACCGCACATCCCCCAGGCCGAACTACAATAGGGAGATGGCTGTGTCGGCACAAGCCTAAGCCTGTGACAGTTGTAAGTGTCTGTAATTCCCTGGTGCCGCCGGGGTTGATCGCCCGGTGCGCGGCGTGCCAGGAAGGCGCGCGGAGACTTTGATACAGTACGCGCCTTTCCCCATTTCCGAAGCGGAGATTGCCTTGAGCCTCACCCTCGACCAGGTTACCGAAGTCCTGCGCAGCGTCATCGACCCCAATACGGGCAAGGATCTGGTGTCGACGCGAGCGGTCCGCAATGTGCGGGTCGACGGCGCCGACGTGTCGCTCGAGGTCGAGCTGGGCTACCCGGGCAAGAGCCAGATGGAACCGATCCGGCAGATGGTGCTTGCTGCGCTGCGGCAAATTCCCGGCCTGGGCAATGCCAGCGTGGCGGTGACGATGAAGATCGTCGCCCACACCGTGCAGCGCGGGGTCAAGCTGCTGCCGGGCGTCAAGAACGTGATCGCGGTGGCCTCGGGCAAGGGCGGAGTGGGCAAGTCGACCACGGCCGTCAACCTGGCACTGGCGCTGGCAGCCGAGGGCGCGCGCGTGGGCATGCTGGATGCCGACATCTACGGGCCCAGCCTGCCGATGATGCTGGGCATCGATGGCCGTCCGCAATCGACCGACGGCCAGACCATGGAGCCGCTGGAGGGCCACGGCCTGCAGGCGAACTCGATCGGTTTCCTGATCGAGCAGGACAATCCGATGGTGTGGCGCGGCCCGATGGTGACCTCGGCGCTCGAGCAACTGCTGCGCCAGACCAACTGGCATGACCTCGACTACCTGATCGTCGACATGCCGCCGGGTACCGGCGACATCCAGCTGACGCTGTCGCAGAAGGTGCCGGTCACCGGCGCGGTGATCGTCACCACGCCGCAGGACATCGCCCTGCTCGATGCCAAGAAAGGCCTGAAGATGTTCGAGAAGGTCGGCATCCCGATCCTCGGCATCGTCGAGAACATGGCGGTCTACTGCTGCCCGAACTGCGGCCACGTCGAGCACATCTTCGGCCAGGGCGGCGGCGAGCGCATGTGCGCCGAGTACGGCGTCGAGCTGCTCGGCAGCCTGCCGCTGAACCTGTCCATCCGCGAGCAGGCCGATTCCGGCCGGCCCACCGTGGTGGCCGATCCCGACGGCCAGGTGGCCGGCATCTATCGTGCGATCGCGCGCAAGGTGGCGATCAAGGTCGCCGACAAGGCGCGCGACATGAGCAGTAAGTTTCCCAGCATCGTGGTGCAGAACACCTGATTCCGCCGCTGTCCGGCCGTGCCGTTTTTTCCGCGGCCGGCCAAGGCGGGGGGATTCCCGCGTTACAATTCGGCTGCTCGATCACCGCATCATTTCCCGCTCCATTTCTGCGCAAGGAGGCGACGCATGACCCGTGTATTCTTCGGCCTGGCCATGGCAGGCGCCGCGGCGGCACTGGCCGCCTGCAGCACCGGCAATCTGATCGGACCCTCCACCGCAGCGGCGACGCTGGCGGCGAAAAGCGGTACCCAGACCGGGGGTACGGTCACCTTTACCCAACAAGGCGACATGGTGATGGTCAAGGCCGTGGTGACAGGCCTGGCACCCGGCAGCGAGCACGGCTTCCACGTGCACGAGAAGGGCGACTGCTCGGCGCCCGATGCCATGAGCGCGGGCGGCCATTTCAATCCGGAAGGCCGTCCGCACGGCTCGACCGCCTCGCCGGACCACCACGCCGGCGACATCCCCAACCTGAAGGCCGATGCCAACGGCACCGCGCGCGCGGAATTCATGCTGCACGGCATGTCGGTCGGGACCGGCAAGGACGGTGTCATCGGGCGCGCGGTGGTGGTGCACAAGGATCCGGACGACTACAAGTCGCAGCCCGCCGGCAATTCCGGCGCGCGCATCGCCTGCGGCGTGATCGCGGCCTCCTGAGGCCGGCGCAGCCTGGCCGGGTGGTGCCCGGCAACCGGGCCGGCCGGGCGCCGGAACCCGCGCGGAGCGCGCACCGATTGGTTGTACAATGCGCCCCATCGCCGGCCCGCCGCCCTTGCGCGGCGCTGCCTCCCACCCGCAGATCGCCCACCTTCGATGAGCATCAAATCCGACAAATGGATCCGCCGCATGGCGGAGCAGCACGGCATGATCGAGCCGTTCGAGCCCGGCCAGGTCCGTGAGGCCGACGGGCGCAAGATCGTCTCCTACGGCACCTCGAGCTACGGCTACGACATCCGCTGTGCCGACGAATTCAAGATCTTCACCAATATCAACAGCACCATCGTCGATCCCAAGAACTTTGACGAGAAATCCTTCGTCGATTTCAAGGGCGACGTCTGCATCATCCCGCCGAACTCGTTCGCGCTGGCGCGCACCATGGAGTATTTCCGCATCCCGCGCAGCGTGCTGACGATCTGCCTGGGCAAGAGCACCTACGCGCGCTGCGGCATCATCGTCAACGTGACGCCGTTCGAGCCCGAGTGGGAAGGCTATGTGACCCTGGAGTTCTCCAACACGACGCCGCTGCCGGCCAAGATCTATGCCGGCGAAGGCTGTGCCCAGGTGCTGTTCTTCGAGAGCGACGAGGTCTGCGAGACCTCCTACCGAGACCGTGGCGGCAAGTATCAGGGCCAGCACGGTGTCACACTGCCGAAAACCTGATCGCATACAATGCCGGCGCTCATGCCGGCGGTGCCGGTCCGGGAGATCCCCGGGCAGCCGGCGCGACCTGACTCAGGAGCCACATGCAGCCGCTGGCGGGAACCACCCCGCGGCCATGTGGCTCAAGTCCTTTGTGCTTTACGTCTAGCAAGGATGCCCCGATGAAATTCCGCTTTCCCGTCATCATCATCGACGAAGACTTCCGCTCCGAGAACATCTCCGGCTCGGGCATCCGGGCGCTGGCCCAGGCCATCGAGGCGGAAGGCATGGAGGTCATGGGGCTGACCAGCTACGGCGACCTGACTTCCTTCGCCCAGCAGTCGAGCCGCGCCTCGACCTTCATCGTCTCGATCGACGATGACGAGTTCGTCAGCGAGGACGACCGTCCCGAAGCGGATGCCATCGAGAAGCTGCGTGCCTTCGTCAGCGAAGTGCGCCGCCGCAACACCGACCTGCCGATCTTCCTGTATGGCGAGACCCGCACCTCCCGCCATATCCCCAACGATATCCTGCGCGAACTGCACGGCTTCATCCACATGTTCGAGGACACGCCGGAATTCGTCGCGCGCCACATCATCCGCGAGGCCAAGGTCTACCTCGACTCGCTGGCGCCGCCGTTCTTCAAGGCGCTGATCGACTATGCGCAGGACAGCTCCTATTCCTGGCACTGCCCCGGCCACTCCGGCGGCGTGGCCTTCCTGAAGAGCCCGGTCGGCCAGGTCTTCCACCAGTTCTTCGGCGAGAACATGCTGCGCGCCGACGTCTGCAATGCGGTGGACGAACTCGGCCAGCTGCTCGACCACACCGGCCCGGTGGCGGCTTCGGAGCGCAATGCCGCGCGCATCTTCAATTCCGACCACATGTTCTTCGTCACCAACGGCACCTCGACCTCGAACAAGATGGTCTGGCACGCCAATGTGGCGCCCGGCGACATCGTGGTGGTGGACCGCAACTGCCACAAGTCCATCCTGCACGCCATCATGATGACCGGCGCGATCCCGGTCTTCCTGATGCCCACGCGCAACCACTACGGCATCATCGGCCCGATTCCGAAGAGCGAGTTCGACCCGGAGACGATCCGCCGGAAGATCGCCGCGCACCCGTTCGCCAGCAAGGCCAAGAACCAGAAGCCGCGCATCCTGACCATCACCCAGGGCACCTACGACGGCGTGCTGTACAACGCCGAGCAGATCAAGCAGATGCTGGCCACGGAGATCGACACGCTGCACTTCGACGAGGCCTGGCTGCCGCACGCCGCTTTCCACGATTTCTACCGCGACATGCACGCGATCGGCCGTGATCGCCCGCGCAGCCAGGACGCGCTGGTATTCGCCACGCAGTCCACGCACAAGCTGCTGGCCGGCCTGTCGCAGGCCTCGCAGATCCTCGTGCAGGATTCCGAGACGCGCAAGCTGGACCGCCATCGCTTCAACGAGGCGTACCTGATGCACACCTCGACCAGCCCGCAGTACTCGATCATCGCCTCCTGCGACGTGGCCGCGGCGATGATGGAAGCGCCCGGCGGCACCGCGCTGGTGGAGGAAAGCATCCAGGAAGCGCTGGACTTCCGCCGCGCCATGCGCAAGGTCGAAGGCGACTATGTCGCCGGCAAGAACGGCGACTGGTGGTTCAAGGTGTGGGGCCCGGACGCGCTGATCGAAGATGGTATCGGCGACCGCGAAGAGTGGATGCTGCAGGCCAATGATCGCTGGCACGGCTTCGGCGACCTCGCCGACGGCTTCAATCTGCTGGACCCGATCAAGGCCACCCTCATCACCCCGGGCCTGGACGTGGACGGCGAGTTCAGTGAGCGCGGCATCCCCGCGGCCATCGTCACCAAGTACCTGGCCGAGCACGGCATCATCATCGAGAAGACGGGACTGTATTCCTTCTTCATCATGTTCACCATCGGCATCACCAAGGGCCGCTGGAACTCGCTGGTGACCGAGTTGCAGCAGTTCAAGGACGACTACGACCAGAACCAGCCGCTGTGGCGCGTGCTGCCGGAGTTCGTCGGCAAGCATCCGCAGTACGAGCGCATGGGCCTGCGCGACCTGTGCGATGCCATCCACAGTGTCTACAAGGCCAATGACGTGGCCCGCGTGACCACCGAGATGTACCTGTCGGACATGGAGCCGGCGATGAAGCCGTCGGACGCATGGGCCATGATGGCGCATCGCGAGATCGAGCGTGTGCCGGTCGACGAGCTGGAAGGCCGCGTCACTGCCATCCTGCTGACGCCGTATCCGCCGGGCATTCCGCTGCTGATCCCGGGTGAGCGTTTCAACCGCACGATCGTGCAGTACCTGCAGTTCGCGCGAGAATTCAATAAGCTGTTCCCTGGCTTTGAGACCGATATCCACGGGTTGGTGGAAGAAGTGGTCGATGGGCAGAAGGCTTATTTCGTTGACTGCGTGAAGTAAGACGGTCGTTTGCCTGTTTGCTGCAGGCGGCGGGCGTGATGGTATTGACCGGAGGGTGCCACTCAGTTCGGGCTGGGTGGCATTTTTCTTTTCTGGGGCTGGCGCTTGGTGCGGGCTAGCGCGTTTGTGTGGGCGGCTTTGGTGTGCGAGACAACAGCCTGTTTCGACTCCCCTGCGGGGAGCCGACCTACTTTCTTTGTCTCGCTGTATAGACCGGGGACATGGTGGACAGGTGTGCGAGGACATGGTTGACACTTCACGGCAGAGTTTCTGCCGGAGTCCGTCATGCCCTGGAGCCCACGCGACACCATGAGCCTGCGCCACGAATTCGTCCTGCTCGCCCAGCAAGAGGGCTGCAATCGCCGCCAGCTATGCCAACGCTACGGCATCTCCCCGCAGACCGGCTATAAGTGGATTGCTCGGTACACCGAACAGGAGATGGCTGGTTTGGTCGAGCGGTCGCGCCGGCCCGCGACCAGTCCGACCCGAACGGCGGAGGAACTGGAGCGGTTGGTCGTCGCCCTGCGCCTGCAGCACCCGGCTTGGGGCGGACGCAAGATCAGCCGGCGGCTTCAGGATCTGGGCCACACACCGGTGCCGGCTCCGAGCACCGTGACGTCCATCCTGCATCGACATGGCCTGATCTCACCCGAAGCCTCGGTCAAGGCCCAGCCCTGGCAACGCTTTGAACATGCGGCGCCCAATCAGCTGTGGCAAATGGATTTCAAGGGCGGCTTTCGCACGCACGATGGCCAGATGTGCTCACCATTGACGGTACTGGACGATCATTCCCGCTTCGCCGTCACGCTGGCCGCCTGTACGCAGACCCACACCGCTGTGGTCCAGGAGCACCTGGCCCAGGCCTTTCGCCACTTCGGACTGCCTTGGCGTATCAACGCCGACAATGGGGCGCCGTGGGGCAGTCCTTCACAACCGGGGCAGCTCACCGGCCTGGGGGTCTGGCTCATCCGGCTGGGCGTGCGCCTGACCCATAGCCGTCCGGCCCATCCTCAAACCAATGGCAAGGACGAACGCTTTCACCGCACCCTCAAAGCCGAAGTGATCAATGCCCGTGGCTTTGCCTCCAGCCTGCAAGCCCAGCATGCGTTTGATGCCTGGCGCGATATCTACAACTTGCAGCGCCCACACGAGGCACTCGGCCTGGCGACGCCGGTGACACGCTATCAGCCCAGTCCTCGCTCCTATCCGGAGGTGCTACCGGAGATCGAATACGGCCCTGACGATCTGGTGGTGAAGATCAAATGGGACGGACAACTGCGCTTTCGCGGGCAAACCTTCAAAGTGTCCAATGCCCTACGAGATTTCCCGGTCGCCTTGCGCCCACAACCCAACCACGATGGACGATTCGATCTGTATTTCGTCGATCACTGCTTCGGCTACATCGATTTGAACGACCACCAGGCGGCTTAATATGTGTCAACCATGTCCTCGCACAGGTGTCACCTATGTCCCCGGTCTATACAGCAAGACCAAGAAAGTAGGTCGGCTCCCCGCAGGGGAGTCGAAACAGGCTTTTGCCTCGCACACCGACATCGCCCCAACCAAAGCACCAAGTCACGAGAGCCGAAACAGGCCGTTCCCTCGCAGACCGACATCGCTCGAACTCATGCCGCAAGCACCGAGCCACGATGGTTGGCCGGCTCCCCGCAGGGGGAGCCGAAACAGGCCGTTGCCCCGCAGACCAAAGCCGCCCACACAAACGCGCAAGCCCGCAGTAAGCACCACCCCCAAAAAGAAAAATGCCGCCCAGTCCAAACCGGGCGGCATTTTCCTCAACAGCTCAAATCCCCGGCATCGCCGCAACCCGGCGACACCCGCACCGTCATTTCTTCTTCTCGAAATCGAACTGCGGCGCAGCCGGTTCCTCCTGCGTCGGCGCCGCAGGTAACTCGAGCGAGCCCGGTGCAGACGCCGCCCCCGAGCCGCCGCCCTTGTCCGCGTCATTGCCCAACGGAATACTGACCTCCGCCGAATTGCTATGGTGCAGCGAACCCTTGTCGAGCAGGCCCGTCACCATGCCGGGCCAGAACATCACCAGCAGCACCATCACCAGCTGCAGCACCACCCAGGGCAGGGCGCCCCAGTAGATGTCCGAACTCTTGACCTCCTTGGGGGCGATGCCGCGCAGGTAGAACAGCGCGAAGCCGAACGGCGGATGCATGAAGGACGTCTGCATGTTCACGCACAGCATCACGCCGAACCACACCAGCGCGGCGGTGGCCGCTGCTTCCGGGTTGCCGCCCATCGAGTCGGCTACCACCGGTGCCAGCACCTTGACCGCTACCGGCGCCAGCATCGGGACCACGATGAAGGCGATCTCGAAGAAGTCGAGGAAGAAGGCCAGGAAGAAGATGAACAGGTTGACGACGATCAGGAAGCCGATCCAGCCGCCGGGCAGCGAGCTGAACAGGTGCTCGACCCAGGCGCCCCCGTCGACGCCCTGGAACACCACCGAGAAGCAGGTGGAGCCGATCAGGATGAAGACCACCATGGCGGTGATGCGGGAGGTCGACTGGTAGGCCTCGACGATCAGTCCGCGCAGTTCGCTCAGCTGGCCCGCACGCAGCAGCAGCCAGACGATCACCAGGTAGACCAGCGCCAGCGGGATGCGGAAGGCGTGCGAGCCGAAGGCGACGATGCCGGCGATCACGGTGATGCCGGTCGCGGCCAGGCCGAGGCGATAGATGTTGCGGTCGATGCGGTTGAAGCCCTTGTCGCGGAGCACGGCCAGCACCAGGGCGCCGACCGCGCCCATGGCACCCGACTCGGTCGGGGTGGCGATGCCCAGCATGATGGTGCCCAGCACCAGGAAGATCAGCACGGCGCAGGGAATGATGCCGCGCAGGCACTTCTTCCACAGGGCCCAGCCTTGCAGCGTGCGCGCCTCGGGCGGGACCGGCGGCAGCCAGTCGGGCTTGATGCGGGCCAGCACGAAGGTGTAGAGGGCGAACAGCGCGATCTGCACCACCGAGGGGCCCCAGGCGCCCAGGTACATGCTGCCCACGTCGGCGCTGCCGGCGGGGGTCTTGAGCTGGTCGGCCAGCACCACCAGCACCAGCGACGGCGGCACCAGCTGGGTGATGGTGCCCGAGGCCGCCAGCACGCCGGTGGCGTACTTCATGTTGTAGCGGTAGCGCATCATCACCGGCAGCGAGATCATCGCCATGGCGATCACCTGCGCGGCCACCGTGCCGGTGATCGCGCCCAGGATGAAGCCGACGATGATCACGGAGTAGCCCAGGCCGCCGCGCACGGGGCCGAACAGCTGGCCCATCGAGTCCAGCATGTCCTCGGCCAGCCCGCACTTCTCCAGGATGGCTCCCATGAAGGTGAAGAAGGGAATGGCCAGCAGCAGTTCGTTGGCCAGCACGCTGCCGAACACCCGGCTCGGCACTGCCTGCAGGAAGCTGACGGGAAAATAGCCCCATTCGATGGCGAGGAAGCCGAAGGCCAGGCCCACCGCCGACAGCGAAAATGCCACCGGGAAGCCGATGAGCATGAATACCACCAGGCCGCCGAACATCAGCGGCGGCATATACTCGACGGGAATCATTGCACCGGCCTCTCGTATTTCGATTCGATGCGCACCAGGCCCTTGAGGGCGGCGACGCGCTTGATCAGCTCGGACACGCCCTGCAGCGCAAGCAGGGCGAAGCCGACGGGCACCACCAGCTTGATCGGGTAGCGCGGCAGGCCGCCGGAATTGCCCGATTGCTCGAGGATGCGCCACGAGGGCAGGAACAGCGATTCCCAGGAAAGCCAGGCGAAGAGGACGCAGGACGGCAGCAGGAAGACCAGGATGCCGAAGATGTCGATCCAGTGCTGGGCGCGCTCCGAAACGTTGCCGTAGATCAGGTCCACGCGTACGTGTTCATTGCGCTGGAAGGTATAGGCGGCACCGAACATCACGGCCACGGCGAACATATACCACTGCAGCTCGAGCGGCCAGTTGTCACTGAGGTTGAAGCCGTAGCGCAGCAGGGCGTTGCCGGCGCTTACCAGGCACGACAGCAGGATCATGATGTTTGCAAGCCTGCCCGTGTGCTGGTTTAACCTGTCGATCTGTCGTGACAGACCAAGCAAGTATTGCATGGGTTGTCTCCCCGGGGTTTTTTTGCGCCGATTAGTTTATCTGTAACAAAATCTATCGGCGCTTGGGGCTAATACCTACCGCAATGCGCAAGAATTGCGCGCAAGAAAAAAGCCGCCGGGCGATTGCCTCGGCGGCTTTTTTCTTGCAGACAACTTATGTGAAACCTACGCGGGCCGGCTGCATTGCCCCCGCCATCCAGCCCGCGGGCCGGGGCGGCATGGCCGGGCCCGGCCCGGCCGCGCGGCCTTACTGCAGGGCGGCGCGCGCCGCGGCGATGGCCGCGCGCACCTGGGCGGGGGCGGTGCCGCCGATGTGGTCGCGCGCGGCGACCGAGCCTTCCAGCGTCAGCACGGCGTGCACGTCGTCGCCGATCAGCGCGGCCTTGTCGCCCAGGCCGGAGACTTCGCGCAGCTCGGCCACGCTCAGGTCGGCCAGGTCGCAGCCGCGCCCGTCGCAGGCGCGCACCGCGTGCGCCACGGCTTCGTGGGCATCGCGGAAGGGCAGGCCGCGCTTGACCAGGTAGTCGGCCAGGTCGGTGGCGGTGGCGTAGCCTTGCAGCGCGGCGGCGCGCATGGCTTCGGGCTTGACCGTGATGCCAGGCACCATGTCGGCGAAGATGCGCAGCGTATCGACCACGGTGTCGACCGTGTCGAACAGCGGCTCCTTGTCTTCCTGGTTGTCCTTGTTGTAGGCCAGCGGCTGACCCTTCATCAGGGTCAGCAGGCCGATCAGGTGGCCGTTGACGCGGCCGGTCTTGCCGCGCGCCAGCTCGGGCACGTCCGGGTTCTTCTTCTGCGGCATGATCGAGCTGCCGGTGCAGAAGCGGTCGGCGATGTCGATGAAGCCGACGCGCGGGCTCATCCACAGCACCAGTTCCTCCGAGAAGCGCGACACGTGGGTCATCACCAGCGCGGCGGCGGCGCAGAACTCGATGGCGAAGTCGCGATCCGAGACGGCGTCCAGCGAGTTGCGGCACACGCCCTCGAAGCCGAGCTGCTGCGCGACGAACTCGCGGTCGATCGGGTAGCTGGTGCCGGCCAGCGCGGCCGCGCCCAGCGGCAGGCGATTGACGCGACGGCGGCAGTCGGCCATGCGCTCGGCGTCGCGCGTGAACATTTCCACGTAGGCCAGCAGGTGGTGGCCGAATGTCACGGGCTGGGCCACCTGCAGATGGGTGAAGCCCGGCAGGATGGTATCGGCGTTCTTCTCGGCCAGGTCCAGCAGCGCGCCGCGCAGCGCGCCCAGCAGGCCGATGATGGTGTCGATCTCGCTGCGCAGCCACAGGCGGATATCGGTCGCCACCTGGTCGTTGCGCGAGCGGCCGGTGTGCAGGCGCTTGCCGGCGTCGCCGACCAGTGCGGTCAGGCGTGCCTCGATGTTCAGGTGCACGTCCTCCAGGTCCAGCTTCCACTCGAAGCTGCCCGCCTCGATCTCGCCGCGGATCTGCGTCATGCCGCGCTCGATGGCGGCGCGGTCCGCCTCGGCGATGATCCCCTGCCTGGCCAGCATGGCCGCGTGCGCGAGCGAGCCCTGGATGTCGAACAGCGCCAGGCGCTTGTCGAAGAACACCGAGGCGGTGTAGCGCTTCACCAGGTCGGACATCGGTTCGGAGAAGCGGGCGGACCAGGCTTCGCCTTTCTTGGCAAGTTGGGAGGTCATGGGCGGTCGGTGCGGAATGTCGCCGCGGCGCCGGCACGAAGCCCGGCAGGCGGCGGAAATTGCGGAAAGCGCGATTATATCGCCGTGGCCGGCCGCCATCGCGCCCACCGGAGAAAGGAGATGCAGCGAAGGCCAGCCGCGCGCGCTCAGAGCGCGCTGTCGATCACCTGGCCCTGGAAGACGATCGGGCCGCTCGGATCATCGGGGCTGGGCGAGCCTGCCGGCGGCTCGATGCTGACGGCCAGCGCGGGCGGGCGCTCCAGGGCAGGCAGCGCCCAGAGCTGCAGGGCCCGCGCGGGATCCAGGGAAAGGTGCTCCAGGCGCCTCACCACGGTTTCCCCGGCACGGGCGTTCGCAGCTCAAGACGCCGGCCGATGTGCTGCGCTTTGCCGCCGGCTGGAAAAAGGCGCGACCGCGGCCTAGCTGGGGGTGCTGCCCAGCTTCCACAGCCGGCACCTGGCCAAGGCGGCCGGCAGCATCCTGGGCGACGAAGCCATGCACCGGGCCATCCTGCTGTCCGCGCTGGGCGAGGACCCGGTGCCAGGGGCTTTCGTGGATTGAGGGCGCGCCCGCCGCCGGGGGGGGCTGCAAGGCGCATGGGGCAGGGCCCGGCGCCCCCGGTCCGCTTCCTTGCCGGGGCGGGGGCGGGCCGGGGATCTTGCGTCAGCCTGTGTTGCGCAGGCCGGCCGCGACGCCGTTGATGGTCAGGTGGATGCCGCGCCGGACGCGGATATCGTCGCCGTCCTTGCCCGAGCGGAAGCGCTTGAGCAGCTCGACCTGCAGGTGGTTCAGCGGATCGAGGTAGGCGAAGCGGTTCTTGATCGAGCGCGCCAGCAGCGGGTTCTCCGCCAGCCGTTCCTGGCGGCCCGTGATCAGCGCCAGCATCTCGCAGGTCAGGTGCCATTCGGCGCTGATGCGCGAGAACACTTTCTTGCGCAGCGCCGCGTCATCGCACAGCTGGGCGTAGCGCGAGGCCACCGCCAGGTCCGTCTTGGACAGCACCATGTCCATATTGGACAGCAGCGTGGAGAAGAACGGCCATTGCTTGACCATGCGCCGCAGGGTACCCAGCGCAGCCTTGTGGGCGCGCTCGTCGGCGCAGCCGTCGAGCATGGCCTTGACCGCGCTGCCGAAGCCGTACCAGCCAGGCAGCAGCAGGCGGCACTGGCCCCAGGAGAAGCCCCAGGGAATGGCGCGCAGGTCTTCGATGCGGCGGCCTTTCTTGTCCATCAGCTTGCGCGAAGCCGGCCGCGAACCCAGGTTCAGGTCGGCGATCTCGGTGATCGGCGTGGTGGAGAAGAAGTAGTCCTTGAAGCCCGGCGTCTCGTAGACCAGGTCGCGGTAGGCGCGGAAGGCGTGGTCGGACAACTGCTGCATTGCCGCCTCGAAGGCGGCCAGGTCCTTGGGAGCGTTCTGTGTCGGCAGCAGCGAGGCCTCCAGCGTGGCGGCGATCACCGTCTCCAGGTTGCGCCGGCCGATCTCGGCGTTGGCGAACTTGCTGTTGATGATCTCGCCCTGCTCGGTCAGGCGGATCTGGCCGTTGACCGTGCCTGGCGGCTGCGACAGGATGGCCTGGTAGGTCGGGCCACCGCCGCGTCCGACGGTGCCGCCGCGGCCGTGGAACAGGCGCAGCTTGACCTTGCGCGCCTCGAACAGCTGGACCAGGGCCAGCTCGGCCTGGTAGAGCTCCCAGTTCGAGGTGAGGAAGCCGCCGTCCTTGTTGGAATCCGAATAGCCCAGCATCACTTCCTGCTCGCCGCCGTGGTGGGCCAGCACCGAGGCGAAGCCCGGCAGGTCCAGCAGCGACTGCATGATGCCGGCGGCATTGCGCAAGTCCTCGATGGTCTCGAACAGGGGGATCACCATCAGTTCCATGCGCGCCGGGTCGCGCCGGTCGCCCAGTGCGCCGGTCAGCAGGCCGGTTTCCTTCTGCAGCAGCATCACCTCGATCAGGTCGGACAGCGTCTCGGTGTGCGAGATGATGTAGTTGCGCGCCACGCGCTTGCCGTAGCGGGCACGCAGTTCGCGCGCCTTGGCGAAGATGGCCAGCTCGTTGCGGGTCTGCTCGGAATAAGCGTGCCAGGGCAGGGTCAGCAGGCGCGGCTGGCGCAGTTCGGCGAGCAGCAGCTCGAGCTTGCGCGCCTCGGGCAGGGCGGCGTAATCGGCCTCCACCCCGGAGGTGGCGAACAGCTCGGCAACCACCGCCTCGTGCACGTCGGAGACCTGGCGCATGTCGATCGAGGCCAGATGGAAGCCGAAGATGTCGATGGCGCGCGCCAGCGCGTCGATGCGGGTGCGCGCCAGTGCCTCGCCGTGGTGGGCGCGCAGCGAATCGATCACCACCTGCACGTCGGCGGCCAGCGCCTCGGCATTGGCGTATGGTTCGGCGTCGGCCACCGGGTGGCGCGGCGCGGCGTGGCCTGTCAGGGCCTGGCTGGTGGCGGCAAGGCGCGCGTAGATGCCGATCAGCGCGCGGCGGTAGGGCTCGTCGGCGCGGTGTTCGGAGCGGTCGGGCGAGGCTTCGGCCAGGGCCAGCAAGGCGGGGCTGGCCTCCACCATCAGGCTCGACATCGACAGTTCGGCGCCCAGCGCGTGCAGCTCGTCGAGATACCACTCCAGGATCAGCATCGACTGCTGCCGCGCCGCGTAATTCAGCGTCTCGGCGGTGACGTTGGGATTGCCGTCGCGGTCGCCGCCGATCCACGTGCCCATCTGGAAGAAGGGCGGCAGCCGGCGCGCGGGGACATTGCCCTGGCCCTTGCGGGCGGCCGGGAAGGCCTTGGCGATATCGTCCTCCAGCTCGCTGACGAGTTGCGGGATGCCGCGCAGGAAGGTCGTGCGGTAGTACGACAGCGCGTTCTCGATCTCGTCGACCACCATCAGGCGCGTGTTGCGCAGCATGCGGGTCTGCCACAGCGTGGTCACGCAGGCGCGCAGGCGCGCCGTGTTCTGTTCGCGCTCACGCGCGGTCATGGGCAGGTCGCGCTCGGCCAGCAGGCGGGCGATCTCGCGTTCGGCGTCGAGGATGCTCTTGCGCTGCACCTCGGTCGGGTGGGCGGTCAGCACCGGCACGATCAGTGCCTCGTCGAAGAACTTGCGCAGTGCCTTCCCGGTCACTCCGGCGGCATCGATATCGGCCAGCGCGCGCTCCAGGCTGCCCGGCTGCGGTGGCGAGCCGGCCAGCGCGTGCACGCGGCGGCGGCGGTTGTGGTGCTGGTCCTCGGCGATATTGGCCAGGTGCGAGAAGTAGCTGAAGGCGCGTACCACCGAGTTGGTCTGGTCGCGCGACAGCCGCTTGAGCAGGCGGTCGAGTTCGGCACCCGCGGCGCGGTCGTTCTCGCGGCGGAAGCGCACCGCGGTCTGGCGGATGGTTTCGACCACGTCGAAGGCCGCCTCGCCTTCCTGCTCGCGCAGGCAGTCGCCGAGCAGGCGGCCGAGGAAGCGGATGTCCTCGCGCAGCGGCAGGTCCTTGTCGGCGCTGCGGCGCGCAGCGGAGCCGGTGGTGCCTTCCACTGCGGCACGGGTCGCGCCGGCAGCCTTGCCGATCGACGCCGCATTGGCGGCGGGTGTCTTACCGGTCACCTTGGCGGTGGTCGCCGTGCCGCTTGCCTTGGCGGATTTCGCTGTCCTGCGGCGCGGGGAGGGTTTGGATTCCTGGGGGTCGGCGGGTTGGCCGGAAGCGGGGGCGGGGCTACGGGCGGCCGAGGCGGCTCCTCGGCCGGCGGGGCGCGCAGCGGGCTGCGTCATGCAATCTCCTCGTGGTCTTCTGTGATCTGTCGGCGCCGGGTGGCGCAGGGGGTGCGTGCTACCATTGCCGGATGCATGCATCCGCCACCCCGCCGTCTACCACCGATACCGCAACTGCTGTGCCGCGCAAGCTCGTGATCGCCTCCCGTGAAAGCCGTCTGGCACTCTGGCAGGCCGAACATGTGCGTGCTGCGTTGCAACAATACTACCCCGCGTGCGATGTGTCCATTCTGGGCATGACCACGCGCGGCGACCAGATTCTAGACCGGACTCTGTCCAAGGTCGGCGGCAAGGGCCTGTTCGTCAAGGAGCTGGAGGTGGCGATGGCCGAGGGCCGTGCCGACCTGGCGGTGCATTCGCTCAAGGACGTACCGATGGAACTGCCGGCGGGCTTCACCCTGGCGGCGGTGATGACACGCGAGGATCCGCGCGACGCGCTGGTCAGCGAGCGCTTCGCCTCGCTCGCAGAGATGCCGCCGGGCACCGTGGTCGGCACCTCCAGCCTGCGCCGCGAAGCGGCCCTGCGCGCGCGCTACCCGCATCTGGAGATCCGGCCGCTGCGCGGCAATCTCGACACGCGCCTGGCCAAGCTGGACCGCGGCGACTACGGCGCCATCATCCTGGCCGCGGCAGGCCTCAAGCGGCTCGGCCTGGGGGCACGCATCCGTGCGCTGCTGGCACCGGAAGATTCGCTGCCCGCCGCCGGGCAGGGGGCGCTGGGCATCGAGATCCGCGCCGACCGGCCCGGGCTGGCCGCCTGGCTGGCACCGCTCAACGACAAACCCACGTTCCTGGCGGTGACGGCCGAGCGGGCCGTCTCGCGCGCGCTCGGCGGCTCCTGCCAGGTGCCGCTGGCCGCCCATGCACGCTGGGACGGCACGCAGCTGCGCCTCGATGCCTTCGTCGCGCTGCCGGACGGCACGCGCTGCCTGCGGGCGAGCGCGGCCGGTCCGGCCGCCAGCGCAGCGGAGGCCGAGCGCCTCGGCGCCGGCGTGGGCGATGAACTGCTGGCGCAGGGGGCCGGCGACATCCTGGCCGCGCTGGCCGATCCGGCCGGCCCGGCCGGTTCCGCCGCTGCCCCTGCCCCTTCCGATTCCCCCACCTGAGGTTCGTCGCATGCCTCGCCCGACCGTCGTCGTGACACGACCCGCCGGGCAGTCCCGGCACCTGACCGAGGCCTTGCAGGCCGCGGGCCTGGACGTGCTGGGCTTCCCGCTGCTGGCGATCGGGCCGGCCGCCGACCCGGCACCGCTGCGCGCCGCACTGGCCCGGCTGGCCGACTTCGCGCTGGTGGTCTTCGTCAGTCCGAACGCGATCAGCCATGCGCTGGACGCGCTGGCCGAAGTGCAGGGCGCGGCCGTGCCGCAATGGCCGGTGGGCGTGCCCATCGCGGTGGTCGGGCCCGCCAGCGTCGCGGCACTGGCGCAGCGTGGCATCGGCGCGCCGCGCGAGCAGGTGATCGCGCCGGCGGGCGCCGCCGACGGCGGCGCGGACGACAATGGCCCGGGCGAGCACGCGGCCCAGGGCGGCGAGGCCGCCGACGCGCCGCGCTTCGATTCCGAGGCACTGTGGGCGCAGCTCGGCAGCGCGCTCGACCTGGCGGCGCTGGCCGGGCGCGAGGTGCTGCTGGTGCGCGGCAACGGCGGGCGCGACTGGCTGGCCGAGCGCTTGCGCGAGGCCGGCGCCGAGGTGCAAGCGGTCGAAGCCTACCGGCGGGCCGTGCCCGAGCCCGGCCCCCTGCAATGGCAAGCGGTGCGGGACGGCCTGCGTCCCGGTGCGCCGCCGCAGGCCTGGCTGCTGACCAGCTCGGAAGCGGTGCGCAACCTCGATGCCCTGGCGCGCCAGCACCTGTCGCCGCAGGAACTTGCCTGCCTGCACCAGGTGCAGTGCATCGCGCCGCATGCGAGAATTGCCGAACAGGCCGGCGCACTGGGCTTCGCACGGCTGCTGCGCGCGGCGCCCGGGGACGACGGCCTGCTGGCCGCCTGCCGGCAGTGGGCCGAATCCTATGCGGGCCCGCCCCAGCCCGCGCCGGCAGCGCAGCCGCTGTCGGCAACCTCCATCAAGGTCGAACGCGTGACGCAAGACAACCCGTCCTCCACCGCATCCGTTCCCGGCTCCGCGGCCGCGCCGCCGGCCGCCGGCAGTTCCCGGGCCAATCCCTGGTGGCTGCTGCTCGTGGTGCTGCTGCTGGCTACCGGCGGCGGCTTCTGGTGGCTTCAGCAGCGCATCGACCACCTGACCCAGGAACTGGCGCGACGCCAGCAGAGCAACGACGCGCTGGTGCAGGAGTCGCGCGTGCTGACGCGCAATGCGCAGGACACCGTCAAGGACCTGCAGGGCAAGGTGGGCGGGTTGGAAGGCGAGGTCGCCGAGACGCGTGACAAGCAGGCCGCCCTCGAGCAGGTCTACCAGGACCTGATGCGCAACCGCGACGACTGGGAGATCGCTGAGATCCAGCAGTTGCTGACCAATGCCGGTCAGCAACTGCAGTTCACGGGCAACGTGCAGGTCGCGCTGGCCGCGCTGCAGAGCGCCGACGCGCGCCTGGCGCGTACCGACAAGCCGCAGTACAACCTGCTGCGCCGGGCCCTCGCGCGCGATATCGCCCGCATGAAGGCGGTGCCCGATACCGACCTGACCGGCGCCGCGATCAAGCTCGACGAAGCCATCAACCAGGTCGACGCGCTGCCGCTGCTGTCGAGCGAGCGCATGCTCGAGCGCAGCGAAGCCGACGCGCGCAAGGCTGCCCGCAAGGCAGCGAAGGACGGCGGCCCGGGCGGCCCGGCGACGCCGGCCCAGCAGGCCGGCCATGCGATCGCCGGCTGGTTCGGCGGCCTGTGGGGCGACCTGCGCGAGGAACTCGCCAGCGTGGTGCGGGTGCGCCGCGTGGACGACGCTGAGGCCCTGCTGCTGTCCGGCGACCAGGGCTGGTTCCTGCGCGAGAACGTCAAGCTGCGCCTGCTCAACGCGCGCCTGGCCCTGCTGTCGCGCAACGAACCGGTGTTCCGCAACGACCTGGCGGCGGCGCAGGCCATGATCGCACGCTACTTCGACGGCCACGCGCGCCGTGTCCAGGGTGTGCAGACCCTGCTCAAGCAGGCGCAGGCCGGCGCCGTCACGGTACAGCTGCCGACCATGGCCGACAGCCTCGGCGCGCTGCACGCGCTCAAGAAGGAGTAGCGCATGCGGCTTCTGTTCTGGGTGGCGCTGCTGTTCGGCGGCGCGGTCGGCCTGGCGTTGTTCACGCAGTTCAACCAAAGCAATGTGGTGCTGTTCTACCCGCCGTACCGGGTCGAGCTGTCGCTGAACCTGGCGCTGGCACTGCTGCTGCTGGTCTTCTTCGTGCTGTGGACGCTGTTCTCGGCGGCGCGGCACCTCTCGGAAATGCCGCGCCGTGCCGCTGCCTACCGTGAGCGCAAGCGCATGTCGGGCGCCCAGGCGGCGCTGCGCGAGGCCATCGAGAACCTGTTCGCGGGCCGCTTCGCCCGCGCCGAGCGCGCGGCACGGGAAGCCCAGGCATGGCCCGCGCAGGCACAGACGGCGGCACTGATCGGCGCGCGCGCGGCGCACCGCATGCAGGAGTCGGAGCGGCGCGACAAGTGGATGGAGCAGGTCACCGATCCGGAGCGCGAGCAGGCCCGGCTGGTGTCGATGGCCGAGCTGCTGGTCGACGCGCGCGATGCCGAGGGCGCGCTGGAGACCATCGCGCAGCTGCAGGCCCAGGGCGGGCGGCAGATCCACGTGCAGCGCATCGCGCTGCGCGCCCACCAGCACCTGAAGAACTGGTCCGAAGTGCTGCGCCTGGCGCGCGCTCTGGAGAAGCGCAACGCCCTGCACCCGGTGCTGGCGCTGCGGCTCAAGCAGATGGCCTGCGAAGCGATGCTGGAGGAACGGCGCCAGGATGCCGAGGCGCTGCAGGACTTCTGGCGTACCCTGTCGGCCGACGAGCGCCGCGCGGTGCGCATCGCCGAGCCGGCGGCGCGCTATTTCGCCGCGCTGGGCAAGCAGGACGAGGCGCGCAAGATCGTCGAGGAAGCGCTCAAGGTGAACTGGGATGCGCGCCTGGTGCAGCGCTACGCCGAGTGTGCGGCGCCTGGCCAGGCCCTGCCGCTGATCCAGCAGGCGGAGAAATGGCTGGTCCAGCATCCGGCCGACGCCGACCTGTACTACACGCTGGGCGTGCTGTGCCTGGGCGAGCAACTGTGGGGCAAGGCGCAATCCAACTTCGAGCGCGCGCTGAAATATGCCGATACGGCGCAGCAGGTGCGGCTGCGCGTGCGTTCCCACCTGGCGCTGGGGCGTCTGTTCGAAGAAACCGACCGGCTCGAGGAAGCGCAGCGCCACTACCGCGAAAGCGCGATGCTGGCGGCCTGAGCGCCATCCGCTTCATGCCTGCGCGCCGGTGCCGGCCGCGCGGGCCTTGACCACCGCATAGCGCTCCAGCGTCTGCCTGCGCGCGACATCGTGCTGCACGATGGGGCGCGGATAGGTCTCGCCCAGGCGCACGCGCGCCGCGGCCAACACGTCGTCCGGCGCGGTCCACGGTGCATGCAGGTACTTGTCCGGCAGCGCCGCCAGCTGGGGCAGGTACTTGCGGATGAAGCGGCCCTGCGGGTCGAACTTCTGCGATTGCGTGACCGGGTTGAAGATGCGGAAGTAGGGCTGCGCATCGCAGCCGCTCGACGACGCCCATTGCCAGCCGCCGTTGTTGGCCGCCAGGTCGAAGTCATTGAGCCGGTCGGCGAACAGCTGCTCGCCGCGCCGCCAGTCGATCCCCAGGTCCTTGCACAGGAAGCTGGCGCTGACCATGCGCAGGCGGTTGTGCATGTAGCCACTCTGCGCGAGCTGGAGCATGGCGGCATCGACGAGCGGGTAGCCGGTGCGGCCATCGCGCCAGGCAGCGAAGTAGTCGTCGGCGAGCGGGCCGTCGAGCCAGCGGATGGCGTCGTAGGCCGGATGGAAGCTGCGGCCCTGCGCCACCTGCGGATGGTGGTGCAGGATCATGAAGTAGAACTCGCGCCAGATCAGTTCCGACAGCCACACAGCGGCGCCGTCGGCATCGGCGCCGCCGCGCAGCGCTGCCTCGTGTGCGGCGCGCGCCAGGGTGCGGATGGAGATGGTGCCGAAGCGCAGGTGCACCGACAAGTAGCTGGGGCCGCGCAGGGCGGGAAAGTCGCGGCGGCGGCCGTAGTCGCCGAGGCGGGCGAGAAAGTCGTCGAACAGGGCATGGGCCCCCTCGCTGCCGGGGGGCAGCGGCAGGGCGGCCAGGTTGGTCGGGGCGAAGCCCAGCGCTGCCAGCGATGGCAGCGGGCCGGCATGCCCGTCCGCCGGCGCCAGCGCGCCCAGGTAGGGCGCAACCGGGTAGGGCCGCAGGTCGAACGGCTGCAGGGTCTTGAGCCAGGCGTTCTTGTACGGTGTGAAGACCCCGAACGGCCTGCCCTGACCGTTCAGGATCTCGTCCTCCTCGAATACCACCTGGTCCTTGAAGTGGAAGAGGGCGCGCGATTGCGCGGCCAGCGCCGCGGCGACCGCCGCGTCACGCGCGCGGGCGGAAGGTTCGTAGTCGTGGTTGGCGAAGACCGCTTCGGCATCCAGTTCGCGGGCCAGTGCCGGCAGCGCCTCGGCCGCGCGCGCATGGCGCACGATCAGGCCGCCGCCTGCGGCCCGCAGCGCGGCATCCAGCGCGCGCAGCGAGGCCAGGATGAACGCCACGCGCCGGTCGGCCTGCAGGCCGCGGGCGAGCAGGGGATCGAGGATGTCCCGGTCGAGCACGAACACGCACCATACCCGCGCGCAGTGCTTGAGGGCATAATGCAGCGCCGCATGGTCGTCGAGGCGCAGGTCACGGCGAAACCAGACCAGGCCGCGCGCAAAGCGGCGGCCGATCCGATAGGGCTGTCGTGTGGTGGACATGGTCGGTGGCAGCTAGTGTTTCGTGACAACGCATCGCGCGACTGATCGGCGGACTGAGTCAACGAATTTGGGATTCAGGACGCCAGGCTGTCGGCGATGGGCCCGATAACCTACCATAGTGCCGTTGGCGCCGAGGTGCGCCGCGGTTGGCTTTTCCCTGGGGGCGATGGCTCCCGCATGACGACATGATGACACTCGACCGTATTCTCCAATCCCAAGGCTTCGGCACGCGCCGCTACTGCGGCGACCTGGTCTATGCCGGCCTGGTCGAGGTCGACGGCGAGGCCTGCGACGACCCGCGCGCGCGCTTCGAGCCGGAGGGACTGCGCCTGGTGGTGGACGGCGAGGCCTGGATCTGCCACGTCAAGGCCTACCTGATGCTGAACAAGCCGGCTGGCTACGAGTGCTCGCAGCGGCCGCTGCACCATCCCAGCGTCTACACGCTGCTGCCGGTGCCCTTGCGCGAGCGCGGCGTGCAGGCCGTGGGCCGGCTCGACCAGGACACCACCGGCCTGCTGCTGCTGTCCGACGATGGCCAGTTCATCCATGCCCAGACCTCGCCCAAGCGCAAGGTGCCCAAGGTCTACGAGGTGACCACCGCCGAGCCGGTGACGCTGGCGCAGATCGAGGCGCTGCGCAACGGCGTGCAGCTCGATGACGAACCGGCGCCGCTGGCGGCGGCCGACTGCATGGGCACCGGCGAGCACAGCATGCGCCTGACGCTGGTGCAGGGTAAGTACCATCAGGTCAAGCGCATGGTGGTGGCCGCCGGGAATCACGTGACCGCCCTGCACCGCAGCGCGGTCGGGCCGGTCAGCCTCGATCCCGGCCTGGCGCCGGGCGGCTGGCGCTGGCTGCACGCCGAAGAAGTCGCGCAGCTGACGCGCAAGGATTGAGGGCGCGTCCCGCCCTTGCGCAACCCACTCCATCCCGGAACCGAACCCGGCCGCGCGGCGGCATTGACGCCAAAGTTTTACAGAACAAGCGCGGCGATTTGATAAAATGCAAGGCATGGCGAAGCCCGAAGCCCAGATCAATCTGACCAATCAGTTCCTGATTGCCATGCCAGGCATGGCCGATCCGACCTTTGCGGGTTCCGTCGTCTATGTGTGCGAGCACAACGAACGTGGCGCCCTGGGCCTGGTGATCAACCGGCCCATCGATATCGACATGGGCACGCTGTTCGACAAGATCGACCTCAAGCTCGAGATCCAGCCGGTCGCCAGCCAGCCCGTCTATTTCGGCGGGCCGGTGCAGACCGAGCGTGGCTTCGTGCTGCACGACCCGGTCGGCCGCTATGTCTCTTCGCTGACCGTGCCCGGCGGCCTGGAAATGACCACCTCCAAGGACGTGCTGGAAGCTGTCGCCAATGGCGACGGGCCAAGGCGCTTCCTGCTGACGCTGGGCTATTCCGGCTGGGGCGCCGGCCAGCTCGAGGAAGAGTTGTCCCGCAATGGCTGGCTGACCGTCCACTCCGATCCCGAAATCATCTTCAGCATTCCTCCCGAGGAACGCTTCGCCGCCGCCATCCGCCTGCTGGGCATCGACCTGACCATGCTCTCGGGTGAGGCCGGGCATGCCTGAGCAGCCGGGCCTTGGCCGGCCCCGCGACGGTACCGTGCTGGCTTTCGACTACGGCGAGCGCAAGATCGGCGTTGCCCTGGGGAATTTCGTCACGCGCGAGGCGCGCGCCCTGACCATCCTCCCGAATCTGACCGTGGACGGCCGCTTTGCGGCCGTCGCCGCACTGATCGCGGAGTGGTCGCCGGTCCAGCTGGTGGTGGGCATGCCGCTCAATCCCGACGGCGGCGAGCAGCCGTCGATGCGGCTGGCGCGCCGCTTCGGCAACCAGTTGAACGGCCGCTTCGGGCTGCCGGTGAGCTGGGTCGACGAACGCTACACATCGCGCCTGGCGCAGATGGCCGGCGCGCGTCCGGGTGCCCTCGACGCGGAGGCCGCCCGCATCATCCTGCAGCAATATTTCGACCAGCCGGAGGCATGCGAGCGGCCTGACATGCCGCCCGACCGGGGCGGCGCCTGACGGTCGCGCGCCGCTGCCTGCCGAATCTGCGCCTGACCCGCCGATCCGAATACCGACAACCATCCCGCCATGACCCAGTCCTCCACCCCCGACGCCGAAGTGCTCTATCGTTCGCTGCGCGACCAGGTCCAGGCCCTGCTGCCCGCGGCCCCCGAGGCCCGCGCGCAATGGGGCGTGGCCGGCATCCACTCCGGTGGCGCCTGGATCGCCGAGCGCCTCGCCGCCGACCTCGGGCTGGCGGGCCACGGCGTGGTCAATGTCGCCTTCCACCGCGACGACTACGCCAAGAAGGGCCTGCACAGCCAGGCCCAGCCAACCACGCTGCCGTTCGAGGTGCAGGACCGCAACGTATTGCTGATCGACGACGTGCTGGCGACCGGCCGCACCATCCGCGCGGCCGTCAATGAACTGTTCGACTACGGCCGGCCGGCCCGTGTGGTGCTGGCCGCGCTGGTCGACCGCGGCGGTCGCGAGCTGCCGATCGCCGCCGACATCGTGGCCGAGCGCCTGGAACTGCCGCGCGAACGCACGCTGGTGCTGTCGCGCCAGGGCGAGGGCGCCGGCATGCGCTTCGCCTTCGCCACCGAGGCTGCCGCCAGCTGATGTCCCACCGCGCCCGGCCGACGCTGCCGGTGCGCCGAAGAAGAACCCGACCCGATTCCTGCCCAGGTCCGACCCGCCATGACCAAGATGTTCCGCAACCCGCAGCTGACCAAGAATGGTGAACTGAAGCACCTCTTGTCGATCGAGGGGCTGTCGCGCGAGATGATCACCCACATCCTCGACACCGCCAGCCAGTTCGTCTCCCTCTCCGATTCCGACCGTGAGGTCAAGAAGGTGCCGCTGCTGCGGGGCAAGAGCGTGTTCAACCTGTTCTTCGAGAACTCGACGCGCACCCGCACGACCTTCGAGATCGCCGCCAAGCGCCTGTCGGCCGACGTGCTCAACCTGAACATCAACGCTTCGTCGACCAGCAAGGGCGAATCGCTGCTGGACACCATCAACAACCTGTCGGCGATGTCCGCCGACATGTTCGTGGTGCGCCACGCCAGTTCGGGTGCGCCCTACCTGATCGCCGAGCACGTCGCGCCCCATGTGCACGTGATCAACGCGGGCGACGGCCGCCATGCGCACCCGACGCAGGGGCTGCTCGACATGTACACCATCCGTCACTACAAGAAGGACTTCACGCAGCTGACGGTGGCGATCGTGGGCGACATCCTCCATTCGCGCGTGGCCCGCTCCGACATCCACGCGCTGACCACGCTTGGCGTGCCCGAGCTGCGCGCCATCGGCCCGCGCACACTGCTGCCCTCGGGGCTGGAGCAGATGGGCGTGAAGGTCTTCCACGACATGGAGGCAGGCCTCAAGGGCGTCGACGTGGTGATCATGCTGCGGCTGCAGAACGAACGCATGAGCGGCGCGCTGCTGCCCTCGGCGCAGGAGTACTTCAAGGCCTACGGCCTGACCCCGGAACGCCTGGCGCTGGCCAAGCCGGACGCCATCGTGATGCACCCCGGTCCGATGAACCGCGGCGTCGAGATCGATTCCGCCGTGGCCGACGGCCCGCAGTCGGTGATCCTGAACCAGGTCACCTTCGGCATCGCCGTACGCATGGCCGTGATGGGCATCGTGGCGGGCAACAACGACTGAAGCAGCAGCGAGGCCGCGCCGCACAGGGCGCGAGGCGCAAAGCGAACATAGCGAACACAGCAAGCGACGCGATATGAAGATTCACATCAAGGGTGGCCGCCTGATCGACCCGGCCGGCAACATCGATGCCCGCCAGGACCTGTACATCGCCGCCGGCAAGATCGTCGGCGTGGGCGATGCCCCGGCCGATTTCCATGCCAACAAGACCATCGACGCCAGCGGCCTGGTCGTTTGCCCCGGACTGGTCGACCTGTCGGCGCGCCTGCGTGAGCCGGGCTACGAATACAAGGCCACGCTGGAATCCGAGGTGGCCGCCGCCGCCGCGGGCGGCGTCACCAGCCTGGTGTGCCCGCCCGATACCGATCCCGTGCTCGACGAGCCTGGCCTGGTGGAAATGCTCAAGTTCCGCGCCCGTACGCTGAACCAGACCCATGTCTACCCGCTCGGCGCGCTGACCCTGGGCCTGAAGGGCGAAGTGCTGACCGAGATGTCGCAGCTGACCGAGGCCGGCTGCGTCGGCTTCAGCCAGGCCGAGGCACCCATCCACAACACCCAGGTGCTGCTGCGCGCACTGCAATACGCACAGACCTTCGGCTTCACGGTCTGGCTGCGCCCGGAGGACCCCTTCCTGGGCGGCGGCGTGGCGGCCAGCGGGGCGGTCGCCTCGCGCCTGGGCCTGTCGGGCGTGTCGGTGTTCGCGGAAACGGTGCGCCTGCACACCATCTTCGAACTGCTGCGCGCCACCGGCGCCCGCGTGCACCTTTGCCGCCTGTCCACCGCGGCGGGCCTGGAACTGGTACGCCAGGCCAAGCGCGAAGGCCTGCGCGTGAGCTGCGACGTCAATATCCACCACGTCTCGCTGACCGATGTGGACATCGGCTACTTCAACGCGCAGATGCGTTTCACGCCGCCGCTGCGCAGCGCGCGCGACCGCGACGCCATCGTCGCCGCCCTGGCCGACGGCACCATCGACGCGCTGTGCTCGGACCACACCCCGGTGGACGACGACGAGAAGCTGCTGCCCTTCGCCGAGGCAACGCCGGGCGCCACCGGCCTCGAACTGCTGCTGCCGCTGACGCTGCGCTGGGCGCGCGAGCACAAGGTGCCGCTGGCGCAGGCGCTGGCCCGCATCACCAGCGAGCCGGCGCGCGCGGTCGGCCTGCCGGCCGGCACGCTGGCCGTCGGTGCCGCCGCCGACGTGTGCCTGTTCGATCCCGAGCAGGCCTGGAAGGTGGAGCGACGCTCGCTCAAGAGCCAGGGCAAGAACTCGCCGTGGCTGGGCTACGAGATGCAGGGCAAGGTGCGCACGACGCTGGTCGGCGGCCACATCGTGCACGACGCGCACTGACGGGCGACGATCATGGTCTGGCTGCGCAAGCTGGGACTGGTGCTGCACCTGGTGCGGGGGGCACTGACCTGCGCGCTGCTGTTCCCCTGGTTGGGGCCGGCCGCGCGCCAATGGCACATCCGGCGCTGGTCGCGGCGCCTGCTGCGCCTGTGCGGCATCACGGTCGAGCTGCAGGGCGAGCCGCCTGCGACCGGCGCGGGCCATGGCGCGATGGTGGTGTGCAACCATATCTCGTGGCTGGACATCTACGTGATCAACTGCTGGCAGCCGGTGCGCTTCGTCGCCAAGTCGGAGATCCGCAGCTGGCCGCTGATCGGCTGGCTGTGCCAGCAGACCGGTACCATCTTTATCGAGCGCGGGCGCAAGCGCGACGCACATCGCGTGCTGCACGACATCACCGGGGTGATGCGGCAGGGCGACCTGGTGTGCGTGTTCCCCGAGGGCACCACCAGCGACGGCAGCAGCGTGCTGCCTTTCCACGCCAACCTGATGCAGGCCCCGCTCTCGGCCGGCTTGCCGGTGCAGCCCCTGGGGCTGGCTTATCTCGATGGCGCCACGCGGCAGCCGACCCTGGCGCCGGCCTATATCGGCGACCTCAGCCTGCTGCAGTGCCTGAACGCGGTGTTGTCCGCGCCCCCCATCGTCGCGCGCCTGTCGTTCGCCCCGGCCCTGCATGCCGCCTCGGCCAGCCGGCGCGAGCTCGGTGAAGCCGCGCGCGAGGTGGTCATGCACCTGACCCAGGGCGCGCACGAGCAGGCCCATGGCGTGGCCGCACGGGTCAATGGCATGACTGCGGCGGGCACCACGCCCGACGGCGAGGCCGTGCCGGCGCCAGCGCGCTGAAGCGGACTGCGAGGGCCCGCCGCTCCGCCCGGCGCCACCGTGCCGGGACTTACGCCAGCGGGTCGCAGTAAGGCGGGCAGTCCACCTGCACGAGGTCGCGTGCCGACGGGTCGTGCGCCAGGCGCACGGCGCTGAGCCGGCCTCCCCAGACGCAGCCGGTGTCCAGCGCCAGCAGGTTCGGCCGCATCACCAGTCCCAGTGTCGACCAGTGGCCGCAGACGACGGTCACATCGCTGCTGCGCCGCCCTGGCACCTCGAACCAGGGCATGAAGCCCTGCGGCGCACCGTCGGCGCCTTCCTTGGTCTTGAAGTCCATCACGCCCTCCGCGCTGCAGAAGCGCAGGCGTGTCAAGGCGTTGACCACCACCCGCTGCCGTTCGATGCCGCGCAGGCCGTCCTGCCAGCGATCCGCCGTGTTGCCGAACACGTTGGCGAGGAAATCCTGCCAGCCCGGGCCCTGCAGCTGCTTCTCGACCTCGCGGGCCAGTTCCAGCACCTGCGTGGCCGTCCACTGGGGCAGCACGCCCGCATGCACCAGCAGGAAGCCATCCTCTTCCAGGGCGAGCGGCTGATGGCGCAGCCAGTCCAGCAGGGCGTCGCGGTCGGGCGCCGCCAGGATGTCATCCAGGGTGTCACTGCGTCCCTTCTTGCGCACGCCGGCGGCGACCGCCAACAGGTGGATATCGTGGTTGCCGAGCACAGTGCGGGCGCGCGCGCCGAAGCCCTGGATGGCCCTTAGGGTCTGCAGGGAGGCGGGGCCGCGGTTGACGAGGTCGCCGACGAAGCGCAGGGGAGCATCCTCCGGAAGTCGGTTGAGCAGCACATTGAGGGAAGGCAGGCATCCCTGGAGGTCGCCGATGGCGAAGGGGCGGCCGGTTGGGGTGGGCGAGGCGGGCATCGAGAAAGGCCAGAATAGAGCGGGTTATTGTTTGGATGTAGCGACAATAAGTCAGTGTTGCGTTACAACATGGTACAAAAAGTTAGGGGGGTACAGCAGGAGGGGACTGCCTGTCAGATAGAATACCGCCACTTCCAAGCACAAACGGATCCCCGCCAACCCACAATGGAATATGGCGGACGCCCGGCTTTGGCCGGGTTCTCGAACATATATATCGATAGGCAGGGAGCAAAAGAGTTGTCCTATATCTTCGTAACGGGCGGGGCGGGGTTCATCGGTGCGAACTTCGTGCTCGGCTGGCTGCGTGACGCAGGCGCGGATGCCGTCGTCAACATCGACAAGCTGACCTACGCAGGCAACCGCAAGACGCTCGCCTCGCTGGAAGGCGACGCACGCCATGTGTTCTCGCAGACCGATATCTGCGATCGCGAGGCGATCGACCGCCTGTTTGCTGCCTACCGTCCGCGCGCGGTCGTGCATTTCGCCGCCGAGAGCCATGTGGACCGCTCCATCCATGGCCCGGCCGAGTTCATCCAGACCAATATCGTCGGCACCTTCACGCTGCTGGAGGCCACGCGCGCCTACTGGGGCGCGCTCGATGCCGATGCCAAGGCGGCCTTCCGCTTCCTGCATGTCTCCACCGACGAGGTGTTCGGCTCGCTGAGCCCCACCGACCCGCAGTTCTCGGAGACCACGGCCTACGCGCCCAACAGCCCGTACTCGGCCTCCAAGGCGGCCTCAGACCATCTGGTGCGCGCCTACCACCACACCTACGGGCTGCCGGTGCTGACCACCAACTGCTCGAACAACTACGGCCCGTACCACTTCCCCGAGAAGCTGATCCCGCTGATGATCGCCAACGCGCTCGCGGGCAAGCCCCTGCCGGTGTACGGCGACGGGCTCAACGTGCGCGACTGGCTCTATGTGGGCGACCACTGCGCGGCCATCCGCGAAGTGCTGGCACGCGGCCGCCTGGGCGAGACCTACAACGTCGGCGGCTGGAACGAGAAGACCAACCTCGACGTGGTGCACACCCTGTGCGACCTGCTGGACGAGCTCAAGCCGCGCGCGGCCGGCTCCTACCGGGATCAGATCACCTTCGTCAAGGACCGCCCGGGCCATGACCGGCGCTACGCCATCGACGCCCGCAAGCTCGAGCGCGAGCTGGGCTGGAAGCCGGCCGAGACCTTCGAGACCGGCCTGCGCAAGACCGTGCAGTGGTATCTGGACAACCAGGCCTGGGTGCAGGATGTGATGTCGGGGGAATACCGCAACTGGGTAGCCAAGCAATATGCAGCTTAAGGCTTCCCGCATCCCCACACTCCTTGTCACCGGTTGTAACGGCCAGGTCGGATTCGAGCTGCGCCGCAGCCTCGCGCCGCTGGGCCGGGTGGTCGCACTGGACCGCTCCGGCTGCGACCTGTCGCGTCCGGACGAGATCCGCCGGCGCGTGCGCGAACTGCGGCCGGACGTGATCGTCAACCCGGCGGCCTACACGGCGGTGGACAAGGCCGAAGCCGACGCCGAGACGGCCTTCGCCATCAATGCGACCGCGGCCGGCGTGCTGGCCGAGGAAGCCAAGGCGCTCGGCAGCCTGCTGGTGCACTACTCGACCGACTACGTCTTCGACGGCCGCAAGGAAGGCCCCTACGTCGAGACCGATGCGGTAGCGCCGCAGTCCGTCTACGGCAAGAGCAAGCTGGCCGGTGAACTGGCCGTCGCGGCGACCGGCGCGGCGGCGCTGGTGCTGCGCACCTGCTGGGTGGCCGGCGCGCATGGCGGCAACTTCGCCAAGACCATGCTCAAGCTGGCGCGCGAGCGCGACAGCCTGCGCGTGATCGCCGACCAGTTCGGCGCGCCCACCACGGCCGCATTGATTGCCGACGTGACCGCGCAGATCATCGCGCGGCACTGGCTGTTCGGCGAGCGCGCAGAGTTTGCCGGCGGCATCTACCACCTGGCCGCGGCCGGAGAGACGAGCTGGCATGGCTACGCCAGCGAGGTGGTCCGCTATGCCGCCGCCAAGGGCGTCGAACTCAAGGTGGACCCGGCGGCCATCGAGGCGATCCCGGCGACCGCCTACCCGCTGCCGGCGCCGCGCCCGTCCAACTCGCGGCTGGATACGGGCAAGCTGCGCGAGACCTTCGGCATCTATCTTCCGGATTGGCAGCAGGGTGTCCATCTCCTGCTCGATCAGATCCTTACCTGACCAGAACACCATGCGCAAAGGCATTATCCTGGCCGGTGGCTCCGGCACCCGGCTTTACCCCATCACGCGGTCTGTCTCCAAGCAACTGCTGCCGGTGTACGACAAGCCGATGATCTACTATCCGCTGTCCACGCTGATGCTGGCAGGGATCCGTGACATCCTGGTGATTTCCACGCCGGAAGACACGCCGCGCTTTGCGGACATGCTGGGCGATGGCAGCAAGTGGGGCATCAACCTGCAGTACGCGGTGCAGCCCAGTCCCGACGGGCTGGCGCAGGCCTTCATCATCGGCCGTGACTTCATCGGCAACGATCCGTCCACGCTGATCCTGGGCGATAACATCTTCCATGGGCATGACCTGGTGCGCCAGCTGGAGAGTGCCGCCGGCCAGCAGGCAGGCGCCACCGTGTTCGCCTATCACGTGCACGATCCGGAGCGCTATGGCGTGGTGGAGTTCGACGAGGGTTTCCGTGCGCTTTCGCTTGAAGAAAAGCCGCAGAAGCCGCGTTCGAACTACGCGGTTACCGGACTTTACTTCTATGATCGACAGGTTTGTGACATTGCTGCCGATATCAAGCCGTCAGCCCGCGGCGAGCTCGAGATCACCGATGTCAATAAGCACTACCTGGCGCTGGGGCAACTCGACGTGGAGATCATGGGCCGTGGCTATGCCTGGCTGGACACCGGCACGCACGACTCGCTGCTGGAGGCGGCCAGCTTCATCGCCACGCTGCAGAACCGCCAGGGGCTGATGGTGGCTTGCCCGGAGGAGATCGCGTACCGCAGCAAATGGATCAGCGCCGAGCAGGTGGCGGCGCTGGCGGCGCCGCTGGCGAAGAACGGATATGGGAAGTATCTGCAGCGCATAGTCTCGGAAACGATCAAGTAAGCCACGTCATGAACCTGAAAGCCATCGCCACCGCGATACCCGAGGTGCTGGTCCTCGAGCCGAGAGTATTCGGCGACGACCGCGGGTTTTTTTTCGAGAGTTTCAATTCCAAGGCGTTTGAAGCCGCTACCGGCCTCAAGCGCGAATTCGTCCAGGACAATCATTCTCGTTCCGTGCGCAACGTATTGCGTGGCCTGCATTATCAGATCCAGCATCCGCAAGGAAAGCTGGTGCGCGTGGTCGCCGGCGAGGTTTTCGATGTGGCCGTCGACCTGCGCAAGAGCTCGCCTACCTTCGGCAAATGGGTCGGCGCGATGCTGTCGGCCGAGAACAAACGGCAGCTGTGGGTGCCGGAGGGTTTCGCCCATGGTTTCGTGGTGACCTCGGAATCGGCAGAGTTCCTGTACAAGACCACTGACTATTGGTACCCGGAGCATGAGCGCAGCCTGGCCTGGAACGATCCCGCGCTGGGGATCCAATGGCCGCTGGCTGGCGGCGAGCCCGTGCTTGCGGCCAAGGACGCGGCCGGAAAGCGCCTGCCCGATGCCGAGGTATTCGCATGATCCTGCCATCCCGAGCACGTGGCGCCGGTGACTGCCGCCAGGTCCCGATGACGAGCCGGCGGGGGCACCGCTCATGAAGGAGAAACCCAGCCTGCACCCGCTGATCGTGGTGCAGTCCGTTGTGGCGAACCGCAGCATCATCACCCAGTTCGTCAAGCGCGAGGTCGCCGGCCGTTACAAGGGATCGTTCCTGGGACTGCTGTGGACCTTCATCAATCCGCTGCTGATGCTGCTGATCTACACCTTCGTCTTCGGCGTGGTGTTCAAGTCGCGCTGGCGCCCGACTTCGACCGATCACCTGGAGTTCGCCGTGGTCATGTTCGCCGGGGTGCTGGTGCACGGCCTGATCGCCGAGTGCCTGCAGCGCGCGCCGACCCTGGTGGTGAACAACCCGAACTTCGTCAAGAAGGTGGTATTTCCGCTTGAGACATTGCCCTGGATTGCCATCGGCTCGGCACTGTTCCATACGCTGGTGGCATCGGTGATCCTGATCGGCGCGATCTTCATCTGGCAGGGCCACCTGCCGCTGACCGCGCTACTGGTGCCGGTGGTGCTGCTGCCCTTCGTGATCCTGATTGCCGGCCTGGTGTGGCTGCTCGCTTCGCTTGGCGTTTACCTGCGCGATCTCGGGCAGGTGATGGGCATCGTCACGTCGCTGCTGATGTTCATGGCACCGGTGTTCTATCCGCTGCAATCGGTGCCGGAGCGGTTGCGCCCGCTCTTGTACCTGAATCCGATCACCTTCATCGTCGAGCAGATCCGCAACGCCGCGATCTGGGGAAACGGCATCGACTGGCTGGGCTGGCTGCTCTACCTGGCCGTCGGCTACTGCGTGGCATGGGGCGGACTGGCCTGGTTCCAGAAGACGCGCAAGGGGTTCTCCGATGTCCTCTAAGTCCGTGATTCGCGTCGACAAGCTGGGCAAGCGCTACGAGATCTACGCGCAGCCCAAGGACCGCCTCAAACAGATGGTCGTGCCGCGCCTCAAGCGCATGGTCGGCATGCATCCGCCGGAGTATTTCCGTGAATTCTGGGCTCTGCGCGGCGTCAGCTTCGACGTCCAGCAGGGCGAGACCGTTGCGATCATCGGCCAGAACGGCTCGGGCAAATCGACCCTGCTACAACTGGTGTGCGGCACGCTTTTCCCAACCTCGGGCGAGGTCAGCGTCAGCGGCCGCATCGCCGCGCTGCTCGAACTGGGGGCCGGCTTCAACCCGGAGTTCACCGGTGAGGAGAATGTTTACCTGAGCGGGCTGCTATATGGCATCGAGCAGGACGAACTCGCCAAGCGCTTCGATTCCATCGTTGCTTTCGCCGAGATCGGTGACTTTATCAACCAGCCGGTGAAAACCTATTCCAGTGGCATGTATGTGCGGCTGGCATTTGCCATCGCCGCGCACGTCGATGCCGATGTGCTGGTGGTGGACGAAGCGCTCTCGGTGGGGGACGTGCGCTTTACGCAGAAGTGCATGCGTTTCCTGCGGGAGTTCCAGAAGACCGGCACGCTGCTGTTCGTCAGTCATGACGTGGGGGCGGTGACCAGCCTGTGTTCGCGCGCGATTTGGCTCGACCATGGCGAGCTGAAGATGGACGGCAACGCCAAGGAAACCGTCGAGGCATACCTGGCGGAGCAGCATGCGCTGGACCGCGGTGCGCTTGGCGTGTCCGTCAAGGTCGGAGCCGCCAAGCAGAGGAAGCCACGCAAGAAGACCGAGCTCGATGTGGTGGACGCCCGCTGGGAGAAGCTCCGCGCGCAAGGGGGCGGCACGCAGATCGAAGTATTCGAGTTTGATCCCGAGCAGGCTGACAGCGAGTTCGGCGCACGCGGTGCGTCCATCGTCGATGCCGTGCTGGTGGACGAGCATGGCGAGCAACTGAAGCTGGTCCACGGCGGCGAGCTGGTCGAGCTGCGCATCACTGCCGAGCTCCATGCCGCGCTGGATGGCCTCATTTTCGGCTTCTACCTGAAGGACCGGCTGGGCCAGCGTCTGTTCGGCGACAACACCTTCCTGGCCACGCTCGAAGACGCCCTGTCAGGTGAGGCCGGCAAGCGTTATCGCGCGTCCTTCCTCTTCCGTATGCCGACCTTGCCGGTCGGTGCCTATTCCGTGGATGCAGCCGTCGCTTCGGGCACGCAGCAAGACCATACACAGCAGCATTGGGTGCACGACGCTCTGACCCTGCGCGCGGTGGACAGCTCCATGCGGCATGGACTGGTCGGTATCCCGATGCTCGACATCGCAATTTCTGAGGAAGAATAGTCAGTGCTTAACTTTACCGGCGAACGATTCGTTCCCACCGAAGAAGGGGCGATCCGCTACGAGCATATGCACCGCTACAGCTGGTCGCTGGATATAGCTGCCGGCAAGGACGTGCTCGACATCGCCTGCGGCGAGGGATATGGATCCGCCCTCATGGCGACCCGCGCGAAGTCGGTTGTTGGCGTGGACATTTCCGATGAGGCGGTCGCGCACGCGCGCGAACGCTACCAGCAGCACCAGAACCTGCGTTTTGTGGCGGGCAGCGCCACGGCGATTCCCCTGCCCGATGCCAGTGTGGATGTGGTGGTGTCGTTCGAGACGATCGAGCATCTGCTCGGGCACGAGGAGATGATCAAGGAGGTCCGCCGGGTGCTTCGTCCCGACGGCGTGCTGGTCATGTCTTCACCGAACAAGAAGGTCTATTCCGACGACCGCGATTACCACAACGAGTATCACGTCAAGGAACTCTACTTCGACGAGTTCGATGCCTTGCTGCGCTCGTGTTTTGCCAAGGTCAGCTACTATGGCCAGCGGCTTGCCACCAGCTCGGTGCTGCTGCCGCTGGATGGGAGCCAGGCAGCGTACCAGGCGCTGACGATGCGCGGCGACGTGGTCAAGGCAACCACGGTGTCGGCCGACGATATGATGTACTTCGTCGCCATCTGCTCCGCCGCGGAGGTGGAGTTGCCGGCAGGCCCGGCTTCGGTGTTCTTCGAGGAGGGCGTGGATCTCTACGCCGAGCGGGAGGAGGTCGCCAGGTGGGCGGGGCGCCTCAGCGAGGAGGAAGCCTCGGTGCGCAAGCGCCTTGGCGAGCTGCAGGCCGAGTTCGACGAGCGCACGGCTTGGGCGTTGTCGCTCGACCAGCAAGTTTCGTCGCTTCGGGCCAAGTATGAGAATACGGGCCTGCGGCGGTTGCAAAAGCGGTTCCGCCGCCGTGCGGCGGCGGCCGGCCCGAGTGTGTCTGACTCCGCTCCAGCTCCCGCCATGCCGGCTCCGCAATCGGGCGGCCTGTCGTGGCCGGTGGAGGCGTTGGATGCGGCGGCCTATTTCAAGCACGAGCTCGAGCTGGCGCGTCTGGAGCACGACCGGCTGCTCGGCAAGATCGCGGCCGGAGAGACCGAACTGAAAGCCATGCGCCGCTCGCTTTCCTGGCGGATGACGGGTCCGCTGCGGTTTGCTTCGCGGCTCGCGCGGGGCGACTTCCCCGCAGTGCTCGACAACCTGCGTTCCTCGCTGATCCGGATCGGTCGCGAGGTCTACCAGCGCGCTCCGCTGTCCAAGAAGTGGAAGGATCGTAGCGTCGGTGTTGCCTACCGCGTCGCCGGCCCGTTATTCAAGGGCATGGTCCACTATGAGGTGTGGCGGCGCCATCGCGCCGGCATGGCGCTGACTCCGGTCGGGCTGGGTCCGGTCGCGGCCGGTGATGTCGACGAGGTGCTCGCCAGCCTGAAGCTGGAAGAGGTGGCGGAGCCGGTGGTGTCGGTGATCATCCCGACCTACGGCAATATCAGCCACACCCTATCGTGCGTGCGCTCCATCTGCGCGCATATGCCGAGCGTGCCGATCGAGGTCATCGTTGCCGAAGACGTTTCCGGCGACCAGGAAATCCTGCGCATGCAGGAAATCCCCGGCCTGCGCTTCGTGATGAACGAGGTGAATCTCGGCTTTATCCGCTCGTGCAACCATGCCGCAAGCCTGGCGCGCGGAAAATACCTGTATTTCCTGAACAACGACACAGAGGTGACGCCGGGATGGCTCGACACCATGCTGGCGCTGTTCGACAAGGAGCCGGACTGCGGCATGGTCGGCTCCAAGCTGGTGTATCCGGACGGCCGCTTGCAGGAAGCCGGAGGCATCCTGTGGCGTGATGGTTCCGCCTGGAATTTCGGTCGCCTCGACGAGCCGACCCGCAGTGTCTACAACTACGTCAAGGACACCGATTACTGCTCTGGCGCATCGCTGCTGATCCCGACGGCATTGTTCCGCGAACTGAACGGCTTCGACGAATGGTATGTTCCCGCCTATTGTGAAGACTCGGATCTGGCGTTCCGCGTGCGAGCGGCCGGCAAGCGTGTACTCTACCAACCGAGGTCGGTGATCGTCCACTATGAAGGCATTTCGCATGGCACCGATACCGGTGGCGGCATCAAGGCCTACCAGGTGGAGAACCAGAAGAAGTTCCACGAGCGCTGGCGCGAGGTGCTGAACCGCGAGCATTTCGACAACGGCACCAATGTGTTCCATGCCCACGAACGCTCGGCCGGTAAGAAGACCATCCTGGTCATTGACCACTATGTGCCGCAGCCGGATCGCGATGCCGGGTCCCGTTCGATGTGGTGTTTTCTGCGTGTGCTACAAGGCATGGGCCTGAACGTGAAGTTCTGGCCTCAGAATCTCTGGTACGACCCCGACTATGTCTCGGCCCTGCAGCAGGCAGGCATTGAAGTGTTCTATGGCGGGGAGTTCCAGAACGACTTCGGTGGCTGGATCGCGGAGCATGGCTCGCTGCTCGACTATGTGCTGCTGAGCCGGCCTTCCGTCGCCAAGGAGTTTTTGTCTGCGGTGCGCGCCTGCAGCCGTGCCAAGGTCCTGTTCTACGGCCATGACCTGCACTATGCGCGCCTGCTGAATGAAGCAGAACTGACGGGCTCGGAGGCTGCTCGCAGGGAGGCTGCCGCCATGCGCGAGCTGGAGCTGACGCTGTGGAAGAGCGTGGACGTGGTTTACTATCCGTCGCCCACCGAGACCCAGACGGTGCTGGAAGCCTTGCCGGGGGCAAAGGCGCACACGGTACCGCCATATTTCTTTGACGCGGCGCCGGCCGGCCTGTCCGAGCGGTCGCCGCAAGGGCGCAGCGGCATCCTGTTCGTCGCGGGATTCGGCCATCCGCCCAATGTCGATGCGGCGAAATGGCTGGTGCACGACATCATGCCGCTGATCAGGGCAAGCATGCCGGGTGTCCATCTCTGGCTGGTCGGTTCCAACCCGACCGCGGAAGTCCAGCGACTGGCCGCGGATGACATCACCGTAACGGGATACGTGACCGACGAGCAATTGCTGGAGTACTACCGCATCGCGCGCGTTGCGATCGTTCCGCTGCGTTTCGGCGCAGGCGTGAAGAGCAAGGTTGTGGAAGCGATGAACTATGGCTTGCCGCTGGTGACGACGCCCGTGGGTGCGCAGGGCCTGGATGGCCTGACGGACGCCGTGCCCGTTTCCGACGATCCTTGCAAGGTGGCCATGGAGGTCGTGGCATTGCTTGGAAACGACGATCGCTGGCGTGACGTCGCGGAGAAGGGCAGCGCCTACATCTCCGGTCGTTTTTCCGCGCAGGCGATGGAGGATGTCTTCCGGCTCGACATCGACCCGGGCCCCGCTGTACACAATCCTGCAAGATGAGCTCAACGATGTCGCAATTCTCTCTCGTCCGCGCTCGCGCACCGCTCCGTCTCGGCCTTGCTGGCGGCGGCACTGACGTTTCTCCTTACTCCGACGATTTCGGCGGCCTGGTGCTGAATGTCACCATTGATAAGTTCGCCTATGCGACCATCGCGCCGCGCGACGATGGCCGGGTCGAACTGATAGCGGCCGACAGCAAGCGTAGGTGGACCGGCCAGTGCTCTCCGGTACTCCAGCGCGTCGACGGGCTCGACCTGCACGTCGGCGTCTACAACCGCATCGTCAAGGACTTCAACCAGGGGCAGCCGATTCCCGTGTCCATCACGACACACTCGGAAGCGCCCCCGGGGTCCGGCCTCGGCTCCTCGTCGACCATGGTGGTTGCCCTGGTCCATGCATTCTGTGAATTGCTGTCCCTGCCGCTGGGCGAGTACGAGATCGCGCACCTGGCCTACCAGATCGAGCGCGTGGATCTCGACATGGCCGGCGGTAAGCAGGACCAGTACGCGGCGGCCTTCGGCGGTCTGAACTTCATGGAGTTCTACGGTGACCGGGTCATCGTGAACCCGCTGCGCATAAAGGCCAATATCAAGGCTGAGCTGGAGTCGTCGCTGGTGCTGTTCTACACCGGCGTCTCCCGCGAGTCGGCGAAGATCATTGCCCAGCAGACCGCGCATGTGAAGAGCGGCGAGCAGAAATCGCTGAACGCGCTGCATGCGGTAAAAGAAGAGGCTGTGCGCATGAAGGAGGCGATCCTGAAGGCGGACTTCGATGGGTTCGCGGACTCGATGCGCACTGGTTGGGCGTCGAAGAAGAAGATGGCGGACAGTATCAGCAATGCCTTCATCGACGAAATCTACGATGCGGCGATAGCCGCTGGTGCGCTGGCCGGCAAGGTCTCCGGTGCCGGCGGCGGCGGCTTCATGATGTTCTTCGTCGATCCGGCCCGAAGACCGGACGTGATGCGAACCCTGGCAGAATTCAGTGGGCAGGTCTTCACCTGCAACTTCACTGAAAGCGGTGCTCAATCCTGGAGGATGGCGTGAGAGCATTCATTGAGCAGGAAATCGATAAGACGATCAGCACTTTTGCCAGGATCCGGGCGGATGAGGAGCTGATTTCGCGCGCCGAGCAATGCGCACTACAGATCTGCGAGGCGCTCAAGCGAGGCAACAAGGTGCTGCTGGCCGGCAACGGTGGCAGCGCCGCCGATGCCCAGCATATTGCCGGCGAGTTCGTCAGCCGTTTCAACTATGACCGGCCCGGCCTGTGCGCGTTCGCGCTGACCGTGGACTCCTCGGTGATGACCGCGATCGGCAACGACTACGGCTACGAGAAGCTGTTTGCCCGCCAGGTTCAGGCCGTCGGTGCCAAGGGGGACGTCTTTTGGGCCTACTCGACGTCCGGCAAGTCACCCAATGTGCTGCTGGCCATGGAGGAGGCGCGCAAGGCCGGCTTGCTGGTGATCGGCTTCACCGGTCAGAATGGCTGGGCCCGGCCCGAGTTGTGCGATCTCTCGATCGAGATTCCGGCCGCCGCGACGCCGAAGATCCAGGAGGGGCACCTGCTGCTGGGCCATATCATCTGCGGTCTTGTCGAAGCCGCTATCTTCCCACGTTTATGAAGCCTGCCATCATCCTTGCCGGTGGACTCGGCACCCGTCTGCGTCCCGTGGTGGGCGACCTGCCCAAGCCGATGGCCGATGTCGCCGGCAAGCCGTTCCTGTGGTGGCTGCTGAAGCAACTCGAAAACCAGGGGCTGCGCGACGTCTATCTCTCCGTCGGATACCGGCACGAGCAGGTTCGCGCAGGCATGGGTGAGCGCTTCGGCGAAATGCGGCTGCACTACATCATCGAGGACGAACCGCTCGGCACGGGAGGGGCGATCCGGAAGGCGATTTCCGGCATTCCCGGTGAGGACGTGCTGGTGTTCAATGGCGACACGCTGGCGGTCGTCGACCTGGCCGCCTTCGTCGCGGACGCGGAAGCGAGGGGGACGGATGTCGCACTGGCAGCAGCCAGCGTGCCGGATGCTACCCGCTACGGCACCGTGGAAATTGACGAGGACAGGCGCATTCGCGCCTTCATCGAGAAAGGCCGCGAGGGCCCGGGTCTGATCAACGCGGGCGTCTACCACCTGCGCAAGGCAGCCTTGGCCGATCGGGCCGACCTGCCGCAGCGCTTCTCGTTCGAGCAGGATTTCCTCGGCCGCTTCATCGATGAGATATACCTCGGTGCCTTCCCCGGTGTCAGGGATTTCATCGATATTGGCGTACCCGATGACTATGCGGCGGCTCAGACCAAGGTGCCTGCGCTGATTGCGGAGATGTGATGGGCGTACCGGCTTTGTTTCTGGACCGGGACGGAGTCATCAATGTGGACACGGGCTACGTGCACCGCCCGCAAGACTGTGTGTTCGTCAGTGGTATCTTCGAGCTGGTTCGGCGCGCCAATGCGGCCGGCATGCTGGTGTTCGTGGTAACGAACCAGGCCGGGATCGCGCGTGGCTACTACGACGAGGAACAGTACCAGGCGTTCACGGGCTGGATGCTGCAGCGTTTCGCGGAGCAGGGCGCCAGGATCGAGCGGGTTTACCACTGCCCGCATCACCCGACCGCCGGACTCGGCGACTATCTGCGGGTCTGTGATTGCCGCAAGCCCGCTGCGGGCATGCTGTTGGCTGCGCGTGATGCCTACGGGCTGGAGATGGGCAATTCGGCGATGGTCGGCGACACGGCGACGGACATGCAGGCCGCTGCTGCTGCCGGGATAGGCCAGCGCTGGTTTTTTCGCCACGCCGGCGGTACTGCTGCGCCGGGGGAGGCTGAGGTAAGCTGCACGGTTGTCAGCGCCCTGGAGGAGATCGATCCGGCCATCGCGCTGGCTCGGCGGCCCTGAGTCTCCAAGCGAAACACACTGGTGCGCGAGCGTCTCTCGCCGCCAACCGACGGGAAGTCGCGCAGCGCGCAAGGGTGCCCGCTGCGCTTGTGCGCGTATTACGGAATGCAGATCACTTTCTCCATCGTCAGCCACGGCCAGTCGGCACTGCTGCCTCCGTTGCTGGAGCAGTTGCAAGTGCTCTCGGCAACGGTGTCGCTGCGGGTCATCGTCACTGAGAACATCCCGGACAGCCGGCCCGGACTGCCCGACTGCCCGAGTTGCCCGATCCAGTGGAAGGTGAACGAGCAGCCGAAAGGATTCGGCGCCAACCATAATGCTGCGTTCCGCGAATGCACGACGCCTTTGTTCATGGTGCTGAATCCCGACGTGCGCTTCCCTCCGGATGCGGGACTCGAAGCCCTGATGGCACAGGTCGCGGCCCACCCTGGCGTGGCGGGCCCGCGCGTGCTGTCGCCGGATGGACGGGTAGAGGACAGCGCGCGGCGCGTTCCCGGGCTGCTGCGCCTGGTGTTGCGCCGCCTGCGCGGGGTTTCCGAGCCCGACTACGCGGTCGGCACGCCGGTGCAGCAGGTAGACTGGATCGCCGGCATGTGCATGTTGTTCGATAGCCCGAGCTTCGCGGCCGTGTCCGGCTTCGATGAGCGCTACCACCTCTATTGCGAGGATATCGACGTCTGCCTGCGCTTGCATCGCCTGGGGCGCAGCGTCGCATGGGTACAATCTGCCCGCGTGATTCACGATGCGCAGAGGCAGAGCCATCGCGACCTCCGCTATCTCCATTGGCATGTCAAAAGCCTGGTTCGGCTGATGACATCGGCAAGCTATTGGAGTTTCCGTCTTTTTCCCACGAGCAGGTATTCGTAGAGCGCGCAATGTTCGATTTCTTCTGGGTGCCGCTGATGGTGGCGCTGGTCAGCGCCGTGGCGACGCTGAGCCTGCGGCCGCTGGCTCTGCGAGGCGGCTTGCTTGACCGGCCGGGTGGCCGCAAGCGACACGATGGCGATGTGCCTCTGGTGGGGGGCATTGCAATCACTTTTGCGGTCTGGGTGGGTGCCATCGTCTTTATGCGGGAACAGGGGCACTACATCGCCTTGCTGGGCGGCCTGACCGTGCTGGCGATGGTCGGCGTGGTCGACGATCTGAAGGGCATGACGCCATTGACCAAGCTCGGATTCCAGATCTTCGCCGCCATCCTGATGACGTCGTGGGGGGGCGTGTTCCTGATGTCCCTGGGCGATCTGATGGGCAAGCGTGAGATCGAGCTGGCTAACTGGGGGATCCCGCTGACCCTGTTCGCCGTCGTTGCCGTCATTAATGCCATGAATATGATGGATGGCCTTGACGGCCTGGCGGGCGGTCTGGCATTTATCATTTTCGCGTGGTTTGGCTATCTTGCGGGCGAAATCGGCAGTAACTCCGCGCAGCGGCTATGCGTGGTGCTGTGCGGTGCGCTGCTGGGCTTCCTCTTGTTCAATATGCCGAACCCGCTGCGTGGTCGGAAGCGTGTTTTTCTTGGCGATGCTGGCAGTCTGATGCTGGGCTTCGGCATTGTCTGGTTTGCGGTCGAGTTGTCGCAGCCCGTCTACAATGCAGGCCGTCATGTCCCGCCGGTGTTGATGCTGTGGATCGCTGGATTCCTACTGATCGATCTGCTGGCAGTGGTGACACGGCGTATGGTTTCAGGTCGCAATCCGTTGTCGGCCGATCGCACGCATTTGCACCATGTACTGATTCGCATGGATTTGCCGCCGGTGCTGGTCGTGTGGATCATTCTTGCCAGCAATGCGTTGCTCGGACTCATCGGTGTGGTCGCATGGAAGGCGGGTGTTCCCGATAATTGGCTGTTCCTTGGTTTTCTGGTGGTGGCGGTGATTCATATGATGATCATGCACAATGCCGCGCGATTCCTGCGGCGTGGTCGCAGGCTAGTGGCGCAGCGCCGGCGCACTGATTAGCAGGGATCGTGGTCAGGGGATGCAATTTCGTTTGTGTGTGCGCTACGCAGGAAGCCGGCGCCATCCTCTTGGCAGCGATTTGCGCTGCAGGGCACTAGCTAAGGTGGTCAAGGCAGCGTCGACGCGCGCGATTTTGTCGAATTTGCATTGATCTCCGCGGGTAGCGGTCAGTGTCAAAATCAAGCTGATGCGCACGCAACTTGAAAGAGTTGGGTTATGCGGGTCTGATGGTGGCAGTGAGTGCTGTAGGCGGAGTACTCAATCGATAACCTATTTTTGACGGGCTTCCCGGATGAGTGCCCGTGGATCTCGGTGCTGCATCGGGGTATGTGATGGGAGGGCTGTAGTCATCCTGTCCCGTGGCGCCCCCCACGATAGCTCTGCATTGCCGATCAGCATGTGCATTGGCTGCACAGCAATAAAGGAATGCCAATATTCTTTCTGTTGCTTCCCGTTTCTGATCTGATCATCGTCTGGATTCAACTCAATAGCATTACCCAATCGTATAACGGTTGGGTCCTTCGGGTCCCGAGCGGAATGCTCATGAGGAAACGATGGTCCAGGAGCCGAAAGGGTAGCGTTGCCGAAGTGCTGTCCTTGGCGCTTGAGAGCACCTAATTCCCAATTAGGCCCCGGTCGCTTCCGAACCTTGTCCTCGGGTGAGCCGCGCATTGCCTGCTAGACCGGCTCGATGTTGGATTCGACGCATGTCAAGGGCCAGCGGGACATCAGATACGCTAGAATCACGGGTTGCCCAATAGGGCGATGCGCCGCTTCTTCCGATGCGTTTTTCCCGTATCCACAAGATTTCGGCCGATGTAGCCCTGGAAGCTCAACATCGATTGTGATGTAGGCGCCTCTGGCTGGGTTGTGGGGTGAGTTGTGTAGTGCGGCACCGGATACAGGGAGTCGCCGTGGAGAGGCGAGATGAGCTTGATAAGACAGGGTGCTTCGTATGGAGTCATCGGAGGCATTCAGTTAGGAGTGGACTGGCTCTGCTTCTTTTTGTTGACCTCGTCCGGTATAGGTGCGGTGAAGGCCAATATTGCTGGCAGAATACTTGGGGCATTGCTGGGTTTTTGGTTGAATGGCAGAAATACTTTCTCTGCCCAAATCGAGAGCGAGCTTGGGTTTAGGCATTTTTTTAGATATGTTGTGCTGTGGTTGGGTACTGCGCTGATCAGTACCTTGATTATTGCCTCGGTAGATTTGATGCGGGGGATTCAGCTGGCCTGGCTGGTAAAGCCGGTTGCCGATGGATTGCTGGCTGCGGCAGGTTTCTTAGTATCCAGGTATTGGATTTATCGCTGAATAAATTTAAGAGATTCGCGGCATGATTGACAGAAATTTTAATATCGCTGGCGATGAATCTGGTATAGCCGTCGTCATTCCTTGCTTCAAGGTGAAGAGGTTCATCTTGTCCGTCATCGAGCGTATCGATGGTCTGGTGTCGGCTATCTATGTTGTCGACGACGCCTGCCCAGAGGGGTCCGGCGACTACGTGAGGGAGCATTGCACCGATCCGCGTGTGATCGTTGTCAAGCATGAGAAGAACAAGGGTGTTGGCGGTGCCGTGATGACCGGCTATCGCGCAGCGATTGCGGACGGTGCTAAGGTAATCGTCAAGATCGATGGTGACGGCCAGATGGATCCGTCGCTGTTGCGCGAATTTGTAATGCCGATCCTAGGCGGCGAGGCCGACTACACCAAGGGTAACCGCTTTTACGATCTATCCAATATCAGCCGCATGCCGGCGGTGCGGTTGTTCGGCAACGCAGGTTTGTCGTTCCTGGCCAAGCTCTCGACGGGATACTGGAACATCTTTGACCCGACCAATGGCTATACTGCGATTCACGCTGACGTGGCAGCGAAACTGCCGTTCGACAAGATTAGCGAGCGCTATTTCTTCGAGACCGATATCCTGTTTCGTCTTTGCACCTACCGTGCCGTGGTGGTAGACGTCCCGATGGATGCTGTATACGGGGAGGAGGTCAGCAACCTGAAGATCTCGCGCATCCTGGGTGAATTCCTTCGCAAGCATCTGAGAAATTTCGGGAAACGCCTCTTCTACAATTATTTTCTGCGAGATGTTTCGCTGGCGTCGCTGGAACTGGTATTCGGGGTGCTGATCTTCTGCTTTGGCCTGATATTCGGTGCCTACCATTGGCAACACTCGACGTCGACGGGCATCGCAACGCCGATGGGCACCTTGATGATCGTTGCCCTGTCGCTGTTGTTCGGTCTGCAACTGTTGCTGGCGTTCGTCGGATATGACATTGCCAGCGTACCCAGGCGGCCCATTCATCGCTTGTTCACGATACGCAGGGCGCTGCGCAAGCGATCTGGGCAAGCGGCTGACGTGGCCAACATGTCGATCGGCGAGTAGCCCAAGTCTGCATTCGCGATCCCGTTTGAATCGACAGGTCCTTGCTGCTCAGGGCCGATCGTCCTGGCAATGACGATCAACCCATAGCGAGCGAGGGCGTCGCTGGCGTGCAAGTATTGCGGCATGCTGCCGTGCCGCGCCCAGTCTGGCCTGACTGGGGCGCTATCCATTTGACTTCCTTGACATGACTTCAATCGCCCGCTATCTGCCAGCCAGGTTTCTGCTTTGGTTGGGGCCGGTCCTGATCGTGGCAGGATTTGCCACGACCACCGTGAGAACGGAATGGCAGGGCAATCGCATTGTGGAATTCCTTGCAATTGCCGGCACTTTGCTGGCAATTGCAGCGGTTCTGACCAAGGTGAAGCGCTGCTCGGCTAGCACGGCGCTGGCCGGGATTGCCGTCGTCCTGCTGTGCACGCATGCTGGCTTTGGTCCGGCAGCTGCCATGATGCTGTTCGGTGGTGCGGCGCTGGGTGTCGGTTCTGCGCTGGTGCCGACCATGGGGCGGAGGCGCTGGGCGCTTGCCTTGCTCATCGGCATGGTCGTATTGGGCGGAGCCGCAGGTTGGCTCCTGCCCTTCCCGATCCACAAGCCACTGATCTATGTGGCCGCAATGCTGTCAATCTGCCTACTGCGATACCGCGTGATCGCCCGCGCTGTGCGCGATTCCCTGGCCGGCTGGCAACTTGCGGTTCGCGATGCGCCCCATGCGTCATTTTTTGCTGTCGTCGTGCTTTGTATCTCGTCAACCAGCCTTTGGCTGCCGACCGTGCAATATGACGATATGGTGCTGCATCTGTCCTTGACGGACCAGTTGCGTCAACTCGGCTACTACAGAATGGACGCCGCCACTCAGGTCTGGGCAATGACCCCCTGGGTGGCCGACATTGTCCAGGCAATGGTGGCCGTGGTAGCCACTCAGGAGGCCCGTGGCCTGGTCAATGCGGTTTGGTTTGTCTTGGCAGCGTACTTTCTGTGGGATATCGGCCGGAGCCTGGGCCTTTCCAGCCGATTGCGCTGGCTCTCGGTCGCTGCCTTTGCCAGCCAGCCACTGATCTTGCCTCTGCTGGGCAGCATGCAAGCAGAGACGTCCCTCACCGCGGCCAGTGCTGCGGCCGTTGCGGCGGTACTGTATCTCAAGCAGGGAACGGGACGCCATCGTTCGATCGTCGCAGTTGTCCTCCTGTGCGCCACCCTGATGGCGTTCAAAGCGACACAGGTGCTGCTTGTTGGTCCGTTGGTCGTCTGGACGCTTTGGGGGCGGCAGCTTGGGCGCGATCTGGCGGTCGTTGCCAGGTGGTTTCCGCTGGTGCTGCTGATTGCGG